>CAVXBJ010000071.1:0-8658 GCA_963759915.1 uncultured Actinomycetota bacterium
GTGTTCTAGGCAGCGAATCCGGCCAGCCGCCCGGGACGTTGACTTCGAGTGCGCTCGAAGGAGGACACTGGCGGTGATGGACCCTCGCGACGCACGGCCTACTCGATCTCGCAGGCCGCCGAGCGCACCGGCCTCACGGCGCACACCCTGCGCTACTACGAGCGCGACGGCCTGATGCTCGGCGAGGTCGACCGGTCCACCACCGGGCATCGCCGCTACACCGAGCGCGACCTGGGCTGGATCACCATGATCACCCGGCTCCGCGCGACCGGCATGCCGATCCGCGAGGTCGGGCGTACGCCGACCTGTGCCGCGACGGCGACGGCAACGAGCCGCGACCGGCTCGACATGCTGCCGGGCACCGGCAGCGGGTGCTCGCCCAGCTCGCCGAGGTGCCAGGACCACCTCGGCGCCATCGACCACAAGATCGGCATCTACGAGGACCGGCTCACCGGATCCGCCGGCGGTTGACTTCGAGCGCACTCGAAGGGGTTGACTCGATGCCATGAGTGAATCCACCAACCCTCAGCCCCTCGGCACCGCACGCTCGGCGTCGGCGCCCGCTCTCACCGTCTCCGCCCTCGGCCTCGGCTGCATGGGCATGTCGGAGTTCTACGGCACCACCGACGAGTCGGAGGCGGTCACGACCATCCACCGTGCCCTCGACCTCGGGGTGACGTTCCTCGACACCGCGGACATGTACGGGCCGTTCACCAACGAGCGGCTGGTCGGCGGTGCGATCGCGGATCGTCGCGACTCGGTCGTGCTCGCCACGAAGTTCGGCAACCAGCGAGGCGAGGACGGCAGCAGGCCGGCATCAACGGCAGGCCCGAGTACGTCCACCAGGCCTGCGACGCGAGCCTGCAGCGGCTCGGCGTCGACCACATCGACCTCTACTACCAGCACCGCGTCGACAAGACGGTCCCCATCGAGGAGACCGTCGGCGCGATGGCCGAGCTGGTCCAGGCCGGCAAGGTGCGCCTCCTCGGGCTCTAGCGAGGCGTCGGCGGAGACGATCCGCCGGGCCCACGCCGTGCACCCGATCACCGCGCTGCAGACGGAGTACTCCCTGTTCACCCGCGACGTCGAGACCGAGATCCTGCCGCCGCTGCGCGAGCTCGGCATCGGCCTGGTGCCCTACTCCCCGCTCGGCCGCGGCTTCCTCACCGGCGCGATCACCTCGCCCGACAGACCTCGAGGCCGACGACTTCCGCCGGCACAACCCGCGCTTCCAGGGCGACGCCCTGGCCGCCAACCTCGCGCTGGTCGCGGAGGTCCGCGAGCTCGCCGAGCGCCAAGGGCGCGACGCCGGGCAGCTCGCGCTGGCGTGGGTGCTGGCCCAGGGCGACGACGTGGTGCCGATCCCGGGCACCAAGCGGGTGCGCTACCTCGAGGAGAACGTCGGCGCTGCCGCGGTGACGCTGACCGCGGACGATCTCGACGCCCTCGGCTCGCGCCGTGCCGACCGACGCGGTCGCGGGCGAGCGCTACCCGGACATGTCCAGCATCGACGCCTGAGCTTCCACCTCCCGAGTCTCAGGGCTCTTCGGCCAGCACCTGGTCCAGGTCCTTGAGGCGGTCCAGCCCGCGGACCATCTGACCCATCCGCGGGTTGGCCGCGAACTCCTCGCGGTGCCGGTGCAGGAACCGCCAGTAGCCGCCGGTGAAGGGGCAGGCGTCCTCCCCCGCCCGCTTCTTCGGGTCGAACCGGCAGCCACCGCAGTGGTCGCTCATCTTGTCGATGTACGCCCCGCCCGACGCGTACGGCTTCGTGGCCAGGATCCCGCCGTCGGCGTGCTGGCTCATCCCGACCACGTTCGGCACCATCACCCAGTCGTAGCCGTCGACGAAGGCCCGGTGGAACCAGTCGGTCACCTGCTGCGGCTTCCACCGGTGCTGCAGGGCGTAGTTGCCGAGCACCATCAGGCGCGGGATGTGGTGGGTCCAGCCGGTCTCGCGCACCGACGTGAGGGCCGACCGTACGCACGCGGCGTCGGTGCCGGCGGGATCGAGCCCGGCGAACCAGTCGTCGATGGACCGGCGCTGGTTGAGCCGGTTGTGCGTCCGGTAGTCCTCGCCGAGATACCAGTAGAGGTGCCAGATGTAGTCCCGCCAGCCGATCACCTGGCGCACGAACCCCTCGACGGCGGCCAGCGGCGCCGCCCCGTCGTGGTACGCCGTCTCGGCCGCCCGCACCACCTCGACCGGTTCCAGCAACCCCAGGTTCAGCGGCACGGACAGCAGCGAGTGCGCCATCCAACGATCCTGCGACATGATCGCGTCCTCGTACCGGCCGAAGTCCGGCAGCCGGTGCTCGACGAAGTCGGCCAGCGCGGCCAGTGCCTCCTCGCGGGTGGCGGCGAACAACCGCGGACCGTCCTGGCCGAGGAACTCGACGCCGTCAGCATCGAGGCGGTCCAGGTCGTCGCGCACCGCGGCGTCGATGTCGTCCTCGACCGGCCAGACCGGCTCCGGCAGTCCCAGCGTGCGCCGGCCCTTGGGGGGCGGCTCGCGGTTCGCGGCGTCGAAGTTCCACCGGCCGCCGACCGGCTCGGCGCCGTCCATCAGCACACCGAGCCGACGACGGTTGTCGCGGTAGAAGTCCTCCATCAGCAACCGCTTCCGACCCCGCCCGTCGGCCCAGGCGGTGAACTCGGACCGGCTGGCGCTGAAACCGCGTGCCGGTAGCCGGTCGACGTCGCGCTCGTCGGCCAACCGGTCGACCAGGCGCAGCGCCGCCCAGGAGGTCGGCTGGACCACCTCCAGCGGACCGGTGACGTCGTCGAGCCCGGCACGGTAGGTCTCCGACCGCACGTACGTGCAGCGCTCCCCCAGCTCGGCTACGCGATGCCGCATCGCCGACAGCACCAGGTGCGCCTTCTGCCGGTGGAACGCCCGCCGACGCAGCACCGCGATCGACTCGATCAGCAGCACCTCGGTGTCGGTGTCGTCGAGGAAGTGGGGTCCGAGCTGGTCGCCGAAGAGCCAACGCGTCGCCATCGCTCTCCTCCCTTCCTCTTCGTCTGGTCTCCTACCCTGGTGGCATGCCAGCCACCCGGACCCGCCCGCTCCTCCGCTTCGGCCTGCTGCTCGCCACGGTCCTGACCGTCGCCGGTCTGACGGGGTGTACTTCCGACAGCCAGGGCGCCCAGGATGCGTACAAGATCGGTTGTCCGGCTCTGGACACCGCCATGGCCGGCGGCTCGGTCGCCAACCAGGTTGCCATCAAGGGGCTGGAGACGATCCGGGACTCCGGGCAGCTCGATCCCGAACCAGCCAGGTGGGTCGACGCCGCACTCGAGGCACTGAGGTCCGCCAACCCCGACGACATCCCGGCCGACGCGCGCAAGCTGCTGGTCGACGGCTGCGCCGATCACGGGTACACGCTGCAGAACCTGTGAGGGAGGGCGCCCCCCTTCGCCACATGCATGAATATTCGACATATGGCATGAATATGTTCTAGGCTCCGATCTCGTGTCCAAGGTCTTGAACTTCCTCCCCGTCGGCGAGCGCGTCGGCATCGCCTTCTCCGGTGGGCTCGACACGTCCGTCGCCGTCGCCTGGATGCGCGAGAAGGGTGCGATCCCCTGCACCTACACCGCGGATCTGGGTCAGTACGACGAGGACGACATCGCCACCATCCCGGAACGCGCCCACCAGTACGGCTCGGAGATCTCCCGCCTGGTCGACTGCAAGGAGGCCCTGGTCGAGGAGGGCCTGGTCGCGCTGCAGTGCGGCGCGTTCCACATCCGTACGGCCGGCCGCACCTACTTCAACACCACCCCGTTGGGCCGCGCGGTCACGGGCACCCTGCTGGTCCGGGCCATGCGGGAGGACGGCGTCGACATCTGGGGCGACGGATCGACCTACAAGGGCAACGACATCGAGCGGTTCTACCGGTACGGCCTGCTGGCCAACCCGCAGCTGCGGATCTACAAGCCGTGGCTGGACGCGAACTTCGTCGAGGAGCTCGGGGGTCGGGCCGAGATGTCGGCCTGGCTCGCGGAGCGCGACCTCCCGTACCGGGCGTCCAAGGAGAAGGCGTACAGCACCGACGCCAACATCTGGGGCGCCACCCACGAGGCGAAGCGGCTCGAGCACCTGGACACCGGGGTGGAGATCGTCGAGCCGATCATGGGCGTCGCCTCCTGGCGTGACGACGTGGAGATCGCCGCCGAGGTCGTCACGGTGACCTTCGATCAGGGACGCCCGGTGGCCATCAACGGCCAGGCCTTCGCCTCCCCCGTCGACCTGGTGCTGGAGGCCAACGCCGTCGGCGGCCGGCACGGGCTCGGGGTGAGCGACCAGATCGAGAACCGGATCATCGAGGCGAAGTCCCGCGGCCTGTACGAGGCACCCGGGATGGCGTTGCTGCACATCGCGTACGAGCGGCTGCTGTCGGCGATCCACAACGAGGACACCATCGCCAACTACCACGCCGAGGGCCGTCGGCTGGGTCGGCTGATGTACGAGGGCCGCTGGCTGGATCCCCAGTCGCTGATGCTTCGTGAGTCGCTGCAGCGCTGGGTCGGCTCCGCCGTCACCGGTGAGGTCACCCTCAAGCTGCGGCGCGGCGAGGACTACTCGCTGTTGAACACGTCCGGACCGTCACTCAGCTACCACCCTGACCGACTGTCGATGGAGCGGGTCGCGGACGCACCGTTCGGTCCGCTGGAGCGGATCGGGCAGCTCACCATGCGCAACCTGGACATCGCGGACTCCCGCGCCCGACTGGAGCAGTACGCCGCCCAGGGCATCGTCGGCGGCGCGACGGCCGAGCTGGTCGGCGGTCTGGAGCCGGGCTCGGGCACCGCGATCGCCCGCGGGGCGGGGCCGGACGACGAGCAGGAGGCGCTGGACCGCGCCGCCATGGAGTTCGGGACCGACTGAGCGCACTCGGCACCAGCTGATCCACACACAGGGTGCGGTTCCCTCACCGACATCGGTGAGAGAGCCGCACTCTGTGGTTCGGAGGACCTGAGGTCAGGCGCTGGCCGGGCTCTTCGGGCTCACCGGGGACTTCGGGCTCACCGGGCTGTTCGGGGTGTTCGGCGTGTTCGGGGTCACCGCCGTGTTCGGGGTGTTCGGGGTGTTCGGCGTGACCGCCGTGTTCGGGGTCACCGCCGTGTTCGGGGTGTTCGGCGAGTTGGGGGTGTTCGGCGTCACCGCGGTGTTCGGCGTGTTCGGGGTGACCGCGGTCGGGTCGACCGCCGGGAGGACACCCGTCGTCGCGTCGATGGCGAGCGAGCCGGACTGGACGGTGGTCACCGAGCTCGAGCTCTGCTGGGTCGACAGGGCGTCGAAGCCGCTGGCGAACGCCGCCACCGGGGTCAGCGCCACCGCCGCAGCGCCGCCGGCCAGGATCCACTTGGTCTTGGTGAACATCTCTCATCACTTCTCTCGGTTCGGGTCAGCGCCCCTTGCTGCTGACAAGAACTAGAGAACCAATCGCAGATGAGGTGAACAGGAGCCCGCGATGAGAGCACTCTCACGGGCGGAGTTGTCGTCACTCGCCGTTCGCTGCGGGGAATGCCCAGGTGTGTGAGGTCCTCGGTGCGACTACGCACCCAAACCCTTCACACTGTCCGTCGCGACAACCAGTTAGCGGGAGAAGAGCTCGCCGGAGACGGTGGTGATGAAGTTCTTCAACGAGGCGGGCAGATCGCGGAGGTGCCAGCCTTCCGGGCCGTGGTACCAGCCGAGGTCGTAGCGGTCCTCGTCGGCGTCGTCGTCGGCGGCCACGATCGCATCGAGCCAGCGCTGGTGACCGCCGAGCACGACCGCATAGGGCAGCAGCTCGGAGATCTCACTCAGCTCCCGGCCGGGTGGCATCTGGTCGGTCGGGTGCGACATCAGGTCCGAGCGCAGGGCACCGAGGCCGGCGAGCAGCGCAGCACCCGACTTGGTGCGGGCCGGCATCTCCTGAGCCACGAACATCAGGCCGAGGGCGAGCGCGATCAGGCGCGAGACCGACCAGCCCGAAGGTGGTGAAGGCAGCCAGCAGGCACGGTGATGACGACGGCGCCGATCAGGGCGCCGATCGAGGTCTGGGTCCACCGGTTGCGGATGGCGTCGGGCCGCCGATCGAACCAGCCGTTGGCCACGACCTCGTCGTAGAGCTTGTCCTGCACATCTCTGACCGTCTCGTACAACTGGATGGGCAGCTCGGACACCTTGACCTCGTCACGACCGACCACGCCGTCCAGCAGCACGGCCTCGAACGGCCGCAGGTCGTCGGCGGAGCTGTCCGTGCGGGCCAGCGTCCAGTCGGTCGCCGCGAACTCGCTGTCGCGCGGCAGCTCGGTGATGCGCAGGTGACCGTGCACGGCCAGGTCGATCAGGGTCGCGGAGATGTTGATGGGATCGACCCACGTGCGCCACCGTGCCCACGTGGCCCGGTCGCACGTCGCCGAGCACCCGGAACTCGCTCTGCCCGGCACCCACCGGCACGAACTCGGCCGCGCGCAGCGACCTCCGATCCTCATCCGGCGTCCACTCCCGCCCGCCGGTGCAGCGCGAACAGGGTGGCGGCTCCGAGGATCAGCAGGCCCAGCGCCAGCGCCAGCGGCAGCGGCTTGGCCGAGAAGGCCCGGGCCAGCGTCCAGACCTCTTCGATGTGCTCGTTGCTGGCCAGGGCGTTGGCGGGGAACCCGATGTGGACCTGGACGAACTCGCCCGGACCGCGCGGACCGTCGCGGAAGGTGGGCTGCTGCGCGTCGTCGGTGCCCGCCGCGGCGTACTGGCACGGGAACCTCGGAGTTCGGCGATCCGGCGTTGCACTCGATGAAGGAGAACGGTGCCGGGATCGCGACCGTGGCCGAGAACTCGGACACGGCCGAGTCGAAGCCCTGCAGCAGCGGCCACTCCAGTGCGGTGCCGTCCGGGGTGGCGATCACGGCGCCGACTACCGAGTACTCGAGGCTGACCGTGGTCTGCCCGTTCGTCGGGAAGGTGACGACGGTGAAGCGATCCTGCTCGGTCTGCAGCGTCGGCTCGACCGGTTGACCGCCCGCGGTGGCCTGGAACCCGCTGAGCTCGTAGACGTACCGCCGGTCGCCGAGCAGGTCCTTCTTGAACTCCAGGGTCTGCTTGACCTCGGCCGGCGCCTGCCCGGCGAAGGTGATGTCCTGTTCGCACCTTCAGCGTGCCGTCCAGCCCGAGGCTGGCGGTGACGACGAAGGTCGACGCCGTCCCCTCGGCACGTGCGGTCAAGGCTGGGTCCGGCGGTCAGCCCGCCGAGCACGAGCAGAGCGGTGAGGGACAGCAGGATCGCCCTCGCGAGCGTCGGGAGCGCGACGGCGCGACCCGGTACACGTCGGCGGTCGGCGGTGGAGGTCTCCGGCACGGGCTGAGCCTCCCACAGGGCGGTTCCGTCCGGGGTCGACTCCACGGGCTGCGGCACACACCACTGCCGGGGCCCCGCCGACCCACCACGCCCGCCGGACACCGCCGGCCGTTAGGCTTCGGCTCGTGACGCAGCAGCAGTGGGGCGGGGGCCCGCGCGGTGGCCAGAGCCCGTACGCCACCCAACCGCCCCCGGGCTGGGGCGCCCAGGGCTTCGGCCAGCCGTCGTACGGGGGCTACGGAGGCCCGCCCGGTCAGGGCGGTCAGCGCTCACCGAATCCGCCCGGTGGCTTCGGCGGACCGCAGCCCGGCGTGCCGCACTACGGTCCCCCGACCCAGCCGCCCCGCAGGCGCAGCCCGCTGATGTCGTTGCTGCTGGGCCTGGTGGCCCTCAGCCTGCTGGCGATCGTCGGGCTGGTACTGGTGAACGCCCTCACCGGGTCGTCGGACTCGGCGTACCAGAACGACAACTACCAGGTGCTCGCCGCCGGACAGCTCCCCAC
The DNA here is from genome assembly GCA_963759915.1 of uncultured Actinomycetota bacterium. Taxonomy (GTDB): domain Bacteria; phylum Actinomycetota; class Actinomycetes; order Propionibacteriales; family Propionibacteriaceae; genus Microlunatus. The sequence goes on from CAVXBJ010000071.1 coordinate 7,848, forward strand.
CGGAGATCCCCCTGCCGACGACCTACAACCGAGGCCGAGGACTGGCTGGTCAACAACCAACTCTACGCCCAGACCGCCCCGATCCCGGTCCGCTGCGACAACCCGCCGATCAACGTCGCGAACGCGAGCGATGCCGATCTGGAAACCCACTTCAACGGCCAGGTCGAGTGCCTGATGCGGGTCTCGGACCCGCCGGTGACGGCCGCCCAGTGGGTGCTGCCGCGCCCCTCGGTCACCATCTACGGCGAGAAGATCACCACCAAGTGCGGCGAGTCCGGCGTGAACGCCTTCTACTGCAGCGCCGACCAGCAGATCTACTTCTCCAACCTGCTGCCCCAGGCCGTGCCGATCGTCCGGACCAACAAGTGGGCGGCCGACGTGGTGATGGCGCACGAGTTCGGGCACGCCATCCAGGGCCGGACCGGACTCCTGGTCAGCGCGCACGCGCTGGCCCAGAACGCCGGATCGGAGCGGGAGTCGAATCAGCTGATCCGGCGGCTGGAGACCCAGGCCGACTGCTTCGCCGGCATCTACATGCGGTCGGTCTCCCGCTCGCTCGGGGTGCAGCAGAGCGACCTCCGCGGCATCCAGGACACCTTCGTGGCCGTGGGTGACGACACCATCACCGGGGAGCCGAACGTCGAGGGCAACCACGGCCTGGCGCGTACCCGCGAGTTCTGGGGCACGACCGGCCTCGGCACCAGCGACATCGGCAAGTGCAACACGTTCACCGCGCCCGCCGCGCAGGTGCGCTAGCTCGGCCGCGACAGGTAGATCAGGGCGGTCGCCATGGCCGCCACACCCTCACCTC
>CAVXBJ010000072.1:0-11933 GCA_963759915.1 uncultured Actinomycetota bacterium
TGCGTCGGACCGGCGGAGCCATCGTCGACGTCGACGACGCCACGGTCGTGGAGAACATCCAGCGGCTGGCCCGCACCGAGGGCATCTTCGCCGAGACCGCCGGTGGGGTGACCGTCGGCGTCACGGCCAAGCTGATCGCCGAGGGTCTGCTGGATCCGGCCAAGGAGACCGTGGTGATCAACTCCGGTGATGGGCTGAAGACGCTCGACGCGGTCGCCGATAAGGTCGGTCCGAAGACGACGATCCCGCCTCGCTACGAGGCTTTCACCGAGTTCTGGAAGGCACGAGGCTGATGAGCGCCACCGTCCGCATCCCCACCATCCTGCGCAGCTACACGGGCGGGGCGAACGAGGTCACGGCCGACGGCGGCACGCTCGCCGAGGTGCTGGACTCGCTGGAGTCCGGCCACCCCGGCATCCGCGCGCGCGTGCTCGACGACGCCGGTGCACTGCGCCGCTTCGTCAACATCTACGTCGGCGACGACGACGTCCGCTTCATCGGTGGTCTCGAGGCCACCATCGCCGACGGGGCCAAGATCTCGATCATCCCGGCCGTCGCCGGCGGCTGACCCCGTCCGGCCGTGCGCCCCGGCGGGCTGCTGCTGGGCCTCGCGGCGCTGTTCCTGCTGATCGCGGCCCTGCTGACCTTCGGGCCGGGCCGGGCGCTCGACGATCCCGCCGACCTCGGTGAGACCCTGGTCGTCGACGTCCCCGCCGGCCGGGACTGGGCGGTCTACAGCACGCTGAGCACCTGGCGAGCGGCCGTCTGCGATCTCACCGCTGCCGACGGCCGTCCGATCGTGCTGCGGCCGGACATGCTCCAGCAGCGCCTGCCCGGCCGGCCCACCTGGTATCCCCAGGGCTCGTTCCGCCTCGACCGGGACCAGCGGGTCACGGTCTCCTGCCGCGGACCCGACGGCTGGTTCGCGGTCGGGCGTTCGGCCGGACTCGGGCACCTGGCGCTCATCACGGGTTCCGGGCTGGTCGGAATCCTGCTCGGTCTGACCGGGTTGATCATGATCATCGTCACCGCCACCCGCGGTCGTCGGACTCGGGCCTAGCCGGACGACCCGTCGGTCGTCAGCAGACCACGGGCGGCCAGATTCCGCCACAGGGCACGGATCCCGACCTCCCACGGCGGTGCGGACTCGCTGCTGGTGACCGTGTTGACCAGGGTTCCCAGCAGCGGTGTGGAGATGGTGACGACATCCCCTTCGTGGTGGGTGAAGCCCATCCCCGGGGCGTCGCGGTCCTTGGTGGGGGCGAACATCGTGCCGGTGAACAGGGCGAAGCCGTCGGGGTACTGGTGATGGGCCCCGCGGGTGTGGGCGAGCAGCTCGGGCAGCGTCCGGCTCATCTGGGACATCGAGCTGGTCGCGGTCAGCTCGAACCCGTCGTCCGCTCCCTCGATCCGCAAAGACACGTCGGCGGCGGCGACGTCGTCCAGGGTGAAACCGTCGTCGAACAGCCGGATGAACGGACCGATCGCACAGGACGCGTTGTTGTCCTTGGCCTCGCCCAGCAACAGTGCGCTGCGGCCCTCGAAGTCGCGGAGGTTGACGTCGTTGCCGAGGGTGGCGCCGATCGCTCGCCCGTCCGGAGCGGCGACCAGCACCACCTCCGGCTCGGGGTTGTTCCAGGCCGAGCGCTCCAGGACGCCGATGGGGGCACCGGCCCCGACCGCGGACAGCACCGGAGCCTTGGTGAAGATCTCCGGGTCGGGCCCGATGCCGACCTCGAGGTACTGCGACCACAGACCCTCGGCCTGCAGCGCCTCCTTGACCGCGGTGGCCTTGGCGCTGCCCGGCTGGATGTCGGCGATCGAACCGCCGATGGCGGACTGCACCCGGGCACGGACCTCCTGTGCGCGGTGCGGGTCGCCGGCCGCGCGCTCCTCGATCACCCGCTCCACCATGCTGACCGCGAACGTCACCCCGGCGGCCTTGATCACCTGCAGGTCGATCGGGGCGAGCAGGCGTACGGCCGGGTCGTCGAGCGCCCAGGTCCGTCCGGTGAAGGCGGTGGCGGCGATCTCGCGGGCGTCGGGTCGCTCCAGCAGGTCGGCCATGGTGGGGGTGATCGGCGTCAGGTCCGCGAGCTCCTCACCCCGCAGGGCGACTACGCAGGGGCCACCGCCCTCGGGTGGCATCACCCGCCCGACGAAGGTCGCTGCCGTGCGTTCGGCAGGCAGGAGCTGACTGAGCGGGAGGATCTGGGCAACCTGGTCCATCCCGCCATCCTCTCCTGCTGCCCGAAGAATCGATCTCAGGGGCAGGAGCAGCAAAGGGGCGAGCGCGATGGACCGGTCTGAACTCGGTGCACGTGGACTGTTCCGGCAGACAGGCGGAGAAGACCGCGCCGTACGGGAGCATCCCGAGTGGTGGTCGGTAGTGCGCCGGTGCCACCGTGCCCGGCTGAGCTATCCCGGCGGCCCGGGCTACCGCCACCTGATCGTGGAGTACCGGACCACCGGCGCGACCCTGACGATCGAGCTGCCACTCGCCGAGTCGAGCTGCGGCGATCTGGACGAGCGGCTGGTCGACCTGGAGATCCTGGATGAGTACCTGTCGATGACTGTCGGCCACGTGCAGGTGACCGGTCGGGCCGAGATCGCGACGTCACCGGCGCCGCGGACGGTGAGCAGGCAACCGTTGTGGGCCGTGGTCGGTCAGTCGCGGTTCACCATCGTCGTCACGCCGGTGTGTGTCGACGGCGGTGGGTGAGGCTCGGGTCACGCCGGGGCCGCGAGCTCAGGAGGCGAGTGGAACCTAGAAGCCAGTCGGTTGGGTCTCGAGCTCCGGCTCGATCGGGCGGGACTCGTGGTGCAGTGGGTGCAGGGCCTCGGTCTGCTCGAACCAGAGCAGCGCGTCGTACCGGTCACCCATCCGGGTCGGAACGTAGTTGCCCAGCTCGCGTGCCGGCTCGTACACCACTCCGATCGCCCGGTGTCCCAGCCAGACCCGCAGCCAGTGGGCGGACCGGTCCGCGCCGAAGACGAGCACCGAGGGTCGACCCAGCGCGCGGTGCAGCAGGTCCTCGTGGCTGTCCCGGCGGGCAGGCGGCACCGGCAGCACCTCCTCCGGCTCACCCCAGCCGCGACCGGCCAGCACGGAGCCGCGGTGGCCGGCGAATCCGATCAGGGCAACTCCGTCGGCGCCGTGCCTCTCCCGCAGCAGCTGGCCGACATTGACCATGCCGCGACCGGCCATGTCGGTCCCTCGGGCATCACCGACGTGGGTGTTGTGCTCCCAGATCAGCCCCTTCGACCGGTCGCCGAGGTGTGTCGCCAGCCGATCGACCGTGTCGGCCATGTGCTGATCGCGGACGTTCCACGACGCTCGGTCGCCGCGCATCATGATCCGGTAGTAGCGTTCGGCGCCGGCGGCGGTGATGGCGTTCTGGAGCGCGTCGAACGACTCCTCATCGGTTCGGCTCTGCGCCCGGCGACGAACCTCGACGAGCAGCGCCACCACGTCGCTCTCGCAGCTGGTCGGCACCAGGCGGGTGCTCCAGCCATAACGCTGCGGGTCCTCACCGTACGGTTGGAAGCACCGCCATGCCTCCTGCGCGTCGGGCAGCGCCTCCGGCGCGTTCCGCTCGAGCCAGGCGATCACGGTGCGGAGCGAGTCCCAGAGGGAGTAGACGTCCAGTCCGTAGAACCCGACGCGCTCCGGCTCCGGGCGAGCCATGTTCCACCCGTGCAGCCAGTCGAGGAACTCCGCCACCTCCCGGTTCGCCCACATCCACGTGGGCCAGCGCTCGAATCGACCAAGCAGGTGCACGGCGTCCAGGACCTGGTCGGATCGACCTCGGACCCACCTGTTGATGCGCCAGCAGTCCGGCCAGTCGCCTTCGACCCCGATCCAGGTGAACCCGTGCGCCTGGATCAGCTGCTTGCTGAGGGCCGCGCGCCAGCGGTAGTACTCCGCTGTGCCGTGCGACGCCTCGCCGAGACACACGAATCTCGACGCGGACAGCGACGCCGCGAGCTCATCGAGATCGGCCTCGTCGACCAGTGGTCTGGCCAACCCTCTTATCTCCTCGACCAGCTCCCGACCACTGATCTTCACGTCCAGACTCATCGGGTGCCCACTCTCGGTCGGTCGTGCATCTCAGCGAGCAGGTAGTGGACGAACCAGTCGCGGGCCAGTCGGGCGGCTTCGGCGAGGGTGCCCGGCTCCTCGAAGAGATGACCCGCGCCCGGCACCACCGCCAGCTCGCTGACGCCGGCGAGCGCCGCGCGGGCCCGTCGGTTCACGGCGAGCACGTCGGTGTCGGCGCCGCCGACGATGAGCAGCGTCGGGGCGGTGACCTGATGCAACCGATGGCCGGCGAGATCGGGGCGGCCGCCGCGGGACACCACCGCCGCGATCGTCGAACCGAGCTCGGCGGTCGCGTAGAGAGCCGCGCCGGCACCGGTGCTGGCGCCGAAGAGTCCGACGCGGCAGCCGGCCGAGTCCGGCCGATCCCGTACCCACTGCACGCAGGCGGTGAGCCTGCCTGCCAGCAGCGGGATGTCGAAGACGCGAGAACGGTCGGTCTCCTCGGCTTCCTGGAGCAGGTCGATCAGCAGCGTGCCGATGCCGGCCGCCGTGAGGACGGACGCGACGTAGGCGTTCCGAGGACTGTGCCGACTGCTGCCGCTGCCGTGGGCGAACACCACGACCGGGGCTCCCGGGCCCGGAATGTGCAGGTGCCCGCTCAGCAGCACGTCGCCGGCCGGGACCCGCACGTCGACGTCCGGATCGGTTCCGGCGGCCGCACGCTCGGCGATCCTGCGAGCTGCCTGGTCCAGCGCCACCACCACTTCCTCGTCCGTGGACGGGCTGAAGTCGCGATAGTGCAGTCCGACGGCGACGAAGTCGGCCGGGGTGGACAACGCCACCACCTCATCCGCCTCGGGGACCGAGGCGGCGACCCGTCGTGGTGCCACCGGTGCCGCCAGGACGATCCGCCCGGCTCCGAGCCGACGGGCCACCGCGCAGGCCGCCCTGGCCGTCGACCCCGTGGCGATCCCGTCGTCGACGATCACGACGGTCCGGCCGGAGAGGTCGACCCGATCCCGGCCACGGCGGAGACGCCGCACCCGGTCGTCCAGCCGTGCCCGCTCGCGTCCCTCGACCGTACGCAGCTCCTCGGCCGAGACCTTGGCCTTCTTCACCATCGACTCATCAAGGACGCGCACGCCGTCCTCACCGAGCGCCCCCATCGCCAGCTCGGGCTGGAACGGGAGGCCCAGCTTGCGGACCACGATGACGTCCAGAGGTGCCTGGAGTGCCTTCGCGACCTCGGCCGCGACCGGTACGCCACCACGAGGCAGACCCAGCACCACCACGTCCTCGCCGCGCAGCTGCGTCAGCCGATCGGCCAGCTGCCGTCCGGCATCGATCCGATTCGCGAACATCCATCTGCCTCCCTGCTGCTCGGCGTGCCAGCCACCACCGGCGGCATCGCCGGCGCCGGCCCGGGCCGCCCGCCATCGAACGAGGCGCGGTCCACCTCGCTCGAGGACTGCGGCCCGAGGACCGCTCGCCCGGTGGCGGTGTCAGTGCGTCACGACCGCGTGATCTCGACCTTCCGTGCGGTGGGGACCTTCTCGGCCCTCAGCGGGACCTTGACCTCGATCACCCCGGCGTCGTACGACGCCGTGAGCGCGTCCAGATCGGCGTTCTTCGGCATCCGGATCTGGCGGACGAAGCTGCCGTACCGGAACTCGCTGCGGAACCCACCGTCCTTGGTCTCCTTGGTCGTGGACTCCCGCTTCGCCGTGATCGTGAGCACCCCGTCGTCGACGGAGATGTCGACGTCCTTGTCGGGGTCGACGCCGGGGATCTCGGCACGCACGATCATCGCGTCACCCTCGATGGCTTCTTCGATCCGGAGGGTGTCGGCGGGCGAGCCGAACACCCGGCGCGGCCAGTCGAGGTCTCCCCAGAAACTCATCGGCTCGGCCATGTCGCGTGGCCAGGTGAAGGCGGTTCTCTTGATGATCGGTGCATCGTGCTTCTCATGCTGGGCAGTCATGTGTGCTCCTCTCTCCGTGCCGAGACCGGCTGTCGCGGCGTTCATGCCTGAGCGTGACCCGATCGATGGCGTGACGGAACCTGGTCGAAGGTCGCACGGTGTGGCTCCAAGGACTCTCTTCGCGCCTGGGCCGGCGATCGCGGACCGCCGCGATCCGAGGTCAGATGGTGGGTCGTGTCGGCGGGGCAGTGCACTATGGCGGCATGGCAGTCGACAGCACCCTCGCCCTCTCCAGTGGGGACGCCCTCCGCCGGACCATCGCCGCGATGGCCGGTCCGGACGCGGCCCCCCGCGAGGACCAGCTGCGGGCGGTGACCGAGCTGGTCGACCACCGGCGGCGGGTGCTCGTCGTGCAGGCCACCGGCTGGGGCAAGTCGGCGGTCTACTGGGCGGCGACGACGGCGCTGCGCTCCCACGGCGGCGGGCCGACCCTGGTGGTGTCGCCGTTGCTGGCCCTGATGCGGGACCAGATCGCCGCGGCCGAGCGGGCGGGGCTGCGGGCGGCCACCATCAACTCCACCAACATCGACGAGTGGGACCCGGTGCTGGCCGACCTCCGGGAGGGGCTGATCGACGTCCTGCTGATCTCGCCGGAGCGCCTGGCCAACCCGGGTTTCGCCCGGCGGCTGCCGGATCTGCTGGCCTCCTGCGGGCTGCTGGTCATCGACGAGGCGCACTGCGTCTCGGACTGGGGCTTCGACTTCCGCCCCGACTACCAGCGCCTGACGCGCACCCTGCTGTCGCTGGCCCCGGACACCCCCGTGCTGGCCACCACCGCGACCGCCAACGAGCGGGTCACCAGCGACGTGGCCGCGCAGCTCGGCGACGACACCGTCACCCTCCGCGGTTCGCTGGCGCGGGCCTCGCTGCGGCTGGCGGTCGTGCCGGGACTCACCCCGCTCGAGCGGTACGCCTGGGTCGCCGACGCGCTCGTCGAGCTGCCCGGGTCCGGGATCATCTACGTGCTGACCGTGGCCGAGTCCGAACGGGTGGCCGGCTTCCTGACCAGTCTCGGTCATGACGTCGCCGCCTACTCGGGACAGACCCAGAACCGGCAGGAGCTCGAGGACCGGCTGCGCCGCAACGAGGTCAAGGCGTTGGTGGCGACCTCGGCGCTGGGCATGGGCTACGACAAGCCGGACCTCGCCTTCTGCCTGCACCTGGGGTCGCCGGCCTCGCCGGTGGCCTACTACCAGCAGGTCGGTCGAGCCGGCCGTGCCCTGGACGACGCGACAGCGGTGCTGGTGCCGAGTGAGGCCGACGAGAAGATCTGGGACTACTTCGCCACTGCCGGTATCCCGGTGGAGAGCCAGGTCGAGCAGATCCTGGGCGTGCTGGCCACCGAGCCGCAGTCGCTGCCCGCCCTGGAGACCGCCACCGGCATCCGCCGGGGCCGGTTGGAGACTGTGCTGAAGATCCTGGCCGTCGACGACGCGGTGACCCGCCAGGGATCGGGCTGGGTCTCCACCGGCAAGGGGTGGTACTTCGACGAGGCCAAGTGGGCGGCACTGCGGCAGGTGCGGGCCACCGAGGCGGACCTGATGCGTCGCTACGCCCACGGCGAGGGGTGCCTGATGCAGTTCCTGCAGCAGGCGCTGGACGATCCGGACCCGACGCCGTGCGGGCAGTGCTCGGTCTGCGACGGCCGGCTGCCCGCCCCGGGACTGCGGCCGTCGACGGAGACGGCCGAGGCCGCCCGCCGCTACTTCCGCGGCCAGGACGTGCGGGTGGAACCCCGCAAGATGTGGGTCAGCGGGCTGCCCGGCAAGAAGGGCAAGATCGGCTTCCTGGGCGAGGGCCGGGCGATGGCGTACGCGGACGATCCGGCCTGGTCCGGTGTGCTGGCCGAGCTGTGGCAGCGCGACGGCGAGGCGCCTCCCGAGGTGCTGGAGGCCGTGGTCGAGGTGCTGAAGCGCTGGTCGAAGACCTGGCAGCGGCCGACCGCGGTGGTGGCGATGCCGTCGCGGCGCTATCCCCGGCTGGTCGGGTCGGTGGCGGCGCACGTCGCCCGGATCGGCCGGTTGCCCCTGGTCGAGGCCCTCGCGGTGTCCGGTCCGCCGCCGACCGAGGACGCGGCGTCGAGTGTGCGGGCGAAGGACCTGCTGGCGCGGACGTCGCTGGTCCCGGGCGTCGAGCTGCAGGGGCCGGTGCTGCTGGTCGACGACAGGATCCGTACCCGCTGGACCGTCACCGTGGCCGGGTCCCTGCTGGCCGAGGCCGGCGCGTCGACGGTGCTCCCGCTCGCGCTGCATCAGCTGCCCTGACGTCCCTGGCCCCCGGTCGGCGCCCGGCGTCAGCGGGGGAAGTCCTCCGGAGCCACGGTCCGGAACGTCCCGTCGGCGTCGACGTAGCGCACCTCGAAACCGAGGGGCGCGCGGTCGGACGTGACGGACGGCGGGATCTGGCGCGCGGACGGACCGGTGGAGGGCGCCGTCGACGGCGTTGGCGTGGGGGTGACGGCCGGTTCGTCGCCCGGTGCCGCGGCACAGCCGGTGAGCAGCCCGAAGGCGCCACCGGCCACGACGGCGGTGACGATCACTCTCAGGGCGCTCTGTCGCATCGTGTGACCAGGCTACCGGGGCGATCCAGCCCACCCCCGGGACGAGGGCTCCGATCTCGTCTGCCACGTTGGTGGCATGACCGTTCTCGAACCCGAGAGGCTCCCCGATGCATGACCGCCCGCCCGTCTCCTGCTGGCTCACCGACATGGACGGCGTCCTCGTCCGCGAGGAGCGTGCCATCGCCGGCGCTCCGGAGTTCATCGCCGCTCTGGAGCAGCACGGGCGACGGTTCCTCGTGCTGACCAACAACTCGATCTTCACCGCTCGGGACCTGCGGGCCCGGCTGCTGGCCAGTGGCATCGACGTCCCGGAGGACTCGATCTGGACCTCGGCGCTGGCCACCGCCCAGTTCCTGGCCGATCAGGCCCAGGGCGGATCGGCGTACGTGATCGGCGAAGCCGGACTGACCTCGGCGCTGCACGACGACGGCTTCATCCTGACCGAGTCGGACCCCGACTACGTCGTGCTCGGCGAGACCCGGACCTACTCGTTCGAGGCGATCACCAAGGCCATCCGGCTGATCGAGAAGGGCGCGCGCTTCATCGCGACCAACCCCGACGTCACCGGGCCGTCGCCGGAGGGGTCGCTGCCCGCCACCGGATCGGTCGCCGCCCTGATCTCCCGGGCCACGGGCGTCCAGCCGTACTTCGTCGGCAAGCCCAACCCGCTGATGATGCGATCGGCGCTGAACCAGATCGACGCGCACTCCGAGAGCACGGTGATGGTGGGCGACCGGATGGACACCGACGTGATCGCCGGGATCGAGGCGGGTCTGCGCACGGTGCTGGTCCTCACCGGCTCGACCCGGGCCGAGCAGGTCGCCGGCTTCCCGTACCGGCCCACCCGGATCGTCGACTCGATCGCCGACGTGGTGCCGCTCGTGTCCGAGCTCGCGCCCCGGGAGGACGAGGAGCTGTCCGCCGACTGAGGCGTCCGGTCGTCGATGGGAGGCGCAGACTCAGGCGAACAGGGGAGCGCACACGTCCAGATCGCCGGGCCGGTCCAGGTCCGGCAGGGCGACGAAGATCTGCTCGACCCCGCGGTCGGTCAGGTCCGCCCAGCGACGCCGGTGCGCGTCGACGGTGCCGACGGGATACCGGGCCGTGTACGCCCGGGCGGTGAGCCGGCCCCGGACCCGCTCGACCCGCCGCGCGACGTCCTCCCGGTCCCGGCCGACCAGTGGCAGGTCGAGCACGGTGATCATGGACGGTCGTCCGGCGTCCTCGCGGTACCGGGTGAACACGTCGATCTTGTGCGGTAGGTGCTCGTCGACCCGCAGGTTGCAGCCGTCGCCCTGGGCGGCCGCGATCTTCAGCGTGCGCCGTTCACCCCCGCCGCCGACGATGATCGGCAGCGGCCCGACGGGCCGCGGGTAGCAGGTCGTCTCCGGGAGGTGGACGCGGCGCCCGTCGTACGCCTTCGTGCCGGTTCCCCAGAGCGCCCGCAGCGTCTCGATGGTGGCCTCCAGCCGGTCGAGCCGTTCCCCGGCGGGCGGGAAGTCGATCCCGTACGCGTCGTGCTCCCGTGCCCACCAGCCGGCCCCGAGACCGCAGAACGCGCGGCCGCCGCTGAGCACGTCCAAGGTGGCCGCGGTCTTGGCGATCACGCCGGCCGGCCGGAGCGTCACCGGCGAGACCAGGGTGCCGAGCCGCAGGGAGGTGTCGAGCCCGGCGAGCAGACCGAGGGTCACCCAGGGCTCCGGGATCGGCTCCCAGGCCCGGTCGACCTGGGGGATCTGGATCAGGTGGTCCATCAGCGCGATACCGGCGAACCCGATCTGGTCGGCGGTGACGGCGACGTCCCGCAGCCAGCCGGCCGGATCCTCACCCCATCCGAAGCGGGACAGCTGCAGGATGACCGGCACCCGTCCGCCGTGGTCGTCGGCGCCGGGGAGCACTTCCGTCGCCTCGTCGGCGGCTTCGAGGGGCCCGGTGACCACGATGACCCGGTCCCAGCCCTCGGCTTCGGCCAGCCCGGGAAGCGTACGGATCCGGCGGAGCTGACCGGTGAGCACGTCGGCCGGAACGGGGCGGTCGCGCCCGGCGTTCCGTGCGCGGCACAGCCGGGCGGGGGTGTCCAGGATGACGACCACCGCGGGTAACCCGGCGTCGCGGGCCCGTTCGCGGAGGTTCCGGCGTCGGTCCGGGTCCAGCCCGAGGGTGTCCACCACCGTGGTCAGGCCTCGGCGCAGGCGGGCGTCGATGATCAGGTCGGCCACCGCGAACGCGTCGACAGAGGCGTCGAGATCGGCCGGTCCGGTGCCGACCACCGCGCGCAGGGCGTCGGTGGAGACGATCTCGGATCGGGCGTAGTGCGCGGCGGCCCAGGTCGACTTGCCGGCGCCGGCGGCCCCGGCCAGCACCACCACACACGGGTCGGGCAGCGGCTCGCCCGGGCGGGTGGCTGCGGGGTCGCTCACCCCGCCCATCTTGCCGAGTGGTCAGCCTCGGTGGTCGTGCGGGCCACCCCTGGTACTGACCACGCGGAGGTTGCTCAGCGCTGCGGGACCAGCTGGTGCTCGCCCGGCTTCCGCGGCATCAGGGCGACCCCGATCAACATCGCGACCGCGATCACCGCCGAGCCGAGGAAGACCCGGTGCAGCGCGTCGAACAGCACGAGCGGGTCGACCCCGTCGAGGCTGATGCTTCCGTGCCCGCCGGGCCCGGCCGCACCGATCAGGGCGGCGTTGGCGATGGCGCCGAAGACGGCCACGCCCACCGCCGAACCCATCGAGCGGGCGAACATGTTCGTACCGGTGACCACCCCGCGTACCTGCCACTCCGCGGACGACTGAGCCGCGATCAGGGTCGGGCTGGCGATCCAGCCCATGCCCAGACCGACCACGAAGCAGGTGAGGGCCACCAGCCAGACGGAGGACTCCGCGGTGAGGGTGGCCAGCAGCCCGGCGCCGACCAGGGCCACGCCGGAGCCGATCAGGGCGGTGGAGCGGAAGCCGATCCGCAGGTACACCCGCCCCGCGGTGGCGGCCGCGATGGGCCAGCCGATGGTCAGGGCAGCGAGGGCGAATCCGCCGACGAGCGCGTTGTGACCGAGCACGCCCTGGACGTAGAGGGGCACGTACGAGGTCAGGCCGACCAGCATCGCGCCGACCGTCAGGCTGACCAGGTTGGTGGTGTTGAGCAGCCGGGACCGGAAGACCCAGCCCGGGATGATCGGCTCGCTCGCGCGCCGCTCGACCAGGGCGAAGCCGACCAGCAGCAGGAGGGCGCTGCCGAGGACGAGCACGCTCGCGAGCGAGGCCCACGGCCAGAGCACGCCGCCCTCCAGCAGCCCGAGGATGAGCAGCGAGGAGCCGATGGTGAGGAGCACCGCCCCGGTGATGTCGATC
>CAVXBJ010000073.1:0-27705 GCA_963759915.1 uncultured Actinomycetota bacterium
TGCGTCGACCCCGCTGGACCGATCGGAACCCGACCGGTCGGACCGGCCGGAGCGGCCACCCTTGGACCTCGCCTCGCCGTCGGTTTCAGGGGTCGAGTCGGCGGAGCCGTTCTCGTCGGACGCCTGGTGGTCGGGCGCAGACGGAGCCTGGTCGACGCTCGTGGCGTCGTCGGTCGACTCGTCGTCGCCGTCGGTGACCTCGCCGCGGGAGCCGGGCTCACCGTCACCGCCCCGGCGACGGCGGCGGCCGCCGCGACGACGGCGCCGGCGCCGGGGGGACCCGGACTCGTCGCTGTCGTCGGCACTGGACTCGTCGTCGCCGTCGGACTCCTCGTCCTCGTCGTCGCTGTCGTCGTCACCCGCTTCGGCGGTGTCCGCGGTCTCGGTGGTGGTCGCTGACTCGTCGGTGTCGGCTTCGTCGGAGACCGCATCGTCCGTGATGGCGGCCGGTTCGCTGAGGGCTTCCGGCGGAGTGGCCTCCTCGACGGGAGCCTGGTCCTCGACGGCGTGGGAGAAGAGAGCGCTCGGCGCACCGACGGGGGTCGGGTCCACCGCGACGGATCCGGCCTCGTCGTCCTCATCGGCCGCGGGTCCGGCTTCGTCCGCGGGACCGTCTGCCGTCAAGGCGGTCGGCGCCAGCTCGGCGGTCAGGGCCGTCCGGATCTCGTCGAGGGCGGTGGCCGCGACGGGTGCCTCGGTCTGGTCGGTCTGGTCGTCTTCGGACTGGCCGGTCCGGGCCTCGGTGACCGGCAAGGCCTCGGGAGCGGCGTCGGGGACGGGCTCGGCCGCCGCCTTCTTCGTAGTGCGCTTGCGCGGAGTCCTTGCGGTGCCGTCACCGGCCGCTTTGGTGGCCCGCTTGCGGGCGGTCTTCTTCGCGGGCGGCGCCTGCTCGTCGGTGGCCGCGGACTCGGCGGGCGCGGAGTCAGCTGGAGCGGAGTCGGCCGGAGCGGCGTCGGTCGCAGCAGCCTCGGCAGGCGCGTCCTGCGCCGCCGACGGGTCGGTGACCGGCGTCGGCTCGGCGGTCATCGCCGGTGCCGTACCCGTCGCGGCCTCGGCGTGATCGGGCTCGACCGTGACCGAGGGCGGACCGGCCTGACGCGTCGCGGCGCGGCGACGGCGACGAGCGCGGTGGGGCGGTGCCCGTGGTCTGGTCGGTGGCGGACGATGCCGCGGGGTTGTCGTTCGTGTCGGGCTCGTTGTCGAGCATCCGGACTCCTTCAGGTGCGCAGATGCACCTCATGTCGGTCGCGACGGCGGTGGGGACCTCGTCGCGGAAAGCCTGTGGCGTCGATGGCCAGGCGCCGAATCTCCCGCGGTCAGGCGAGCCGTCTGTGCGGCCGCTCGTCGCGGTGGAGATGGCACCCGCAGCCTCCGCGAGCTGTCACCTCGTGGAGCGGGAAGTCATCGAGTTGAGGTGCGGGCGCACCCCAGCCGGGCTCCATTGTCCCACACCGGCGCACCTCTTCCCTCCGCGCGGGTCACTGACCTCTCTCAGCGGGTGTCACAAGGGCGCGACGATGTCGCCGGTGACCTCCTCCAACGTGCCCTGGACGAGCCGGGTGAGCAGCGGTGGATGCGTCGGCCGCCAGCCGGGTTCCACCTCGGCCAGCGCGGCGAGCAGGTCGTCCGGGCGGACCAGCGGCACCTGGTGGGCGATCGTGGCGATCAGCCGACCGGGCTCCGGTCGCAGGTCCCGGACGGCGCTGCGGGCATCGAACGTCCGCAGGCCGGACTTGGTCATCCGGGAGACCTCGACGGTGTCGCGAGCCAGGAACGTCGCGACGGCTCGCTCGGCGGTCGCCGGCTCGACCCCGACCACGTCGATCTGCCACCGCGAGCCGGTGAGCCGATCGGCGAGCGTGTCACCGGGCGACACCTCCGCGGCCACGATGTCCAGACCCGCGGGCAGGGCCGCGTCCACGTCGGAGCGCACCCGCTCGGGGTCGCACGCGACGGTCAGTCCGATCTCGAGGAACTCGGCCTCGCTCGCGGCGCCGGTGGGCGCGGCGTTGGCGTACGAGATGCGCGGGTGCGGGGAGAAGCCCGAGGAGTACGCCATCGGCACCGCGGCCCGGCGGAGGGCGCGCTCGAAGGCCCGGCTGAAGTCGCGGTGGCTGGTGAAACGGGCCCGTCCCCGCCGGGCGTACCGGAGACGTAGCCACTGCACGGGCGGCGGGTGCTGTTCCGGCTGGGTCCTGGGCGACACGCGGGGAGGGTACAACGGCGCGATCCCCCACGCCCGCCGGCGCGGTGACTCGGGTGGCCGGGATGACGCTGGTCTACATTGCTTGACGGCAATATTGCCTTGGTCGCATACTCGGAGCATGCCCGCCAGCCTGTTCGAGGTCGTCGCCGAGCCGCACCGGCGTCGGATCCTGGACGCACTGCGCGACGGTGACCGCTCGGTGACCGACCTGGTCGGTCTGTTGGGGCTCGCCCAGCCGACGGTGTCGAAGCACCTCAAGACCCTGCGCGAGGCCCAGCTCGTCGTGGTCCGTCCGGACGCCCAACGCCGGTGGTACCGGCTGGCCCCGGAGCCGCTGCGCGAGCTCGACCACTGGCTGGAGCCCTACCGAAGGGCCTGGGAGCGACGACTGGACGCCCTCGGCGATCACCTGGATCAGATGGAGGAGAACCATGACTGACGACCTGCAGACCGCGGCCATCGCCCGGGTGGCCGACGCCGCCGCTCGAGGGGAGCTCATCCACGAGGGCGAGCGGCCGGGCCTGCGCTACGTGCGCCAGTACCGCCACCCCGTCGCCCGCGTCTGGCGGGCGATCACGGAGTCCGATCAGCTGCGGCACTGGATGCCGTGCGACATCGTCGGTGAGCGGGCGGCGGGCGCGGCGATCACCCTCCCCTTCTGGCCGGGCCACGTGGAGAAGTACGCCCTCGACGAGCCGACGCTGACCGGCCGGATCGAGGTCTGGGACCCGCCGCGACGCTTCGGCTGGACCTGGGGCGGCGACCTGCTGATCTTCGAGCTGACCCCGCTGGAGGACGGCACCCAGCTCGTCTTCACCACCTGGCCCGAGGACCCGGATCTGGCCGGCATCGCCAGCACCGCCGGCGGCTACCACCTCTGCCTCGCCGAGCTCACGCTGCTGCTGGACACCGGCTCGGCGCCGGCGATGACCGAGGTGGACGAGGTCGCCTTCCGGCTCGCCGACGCGTACCGGCAGCAGTTCGACGCCGCCTGACCGCACGGCCGGGCGAGGTTCTCGACCAGGATTTCCTTCGCCGTCCCTGTCACCCAGAAGACACCTCCGGCAGGTATCGACAGCCGGGCCGACCCGCTCTCTTCCCCTCGGTATCAGCACCTGACGCCCCAACACGCCGACCGGCGTCGGGCAACCCCGAGGCGGGTGCGACTCCGGACCTGTCAGCCATCTTCCGAAGGGATCACGACCGTGACCATCGACCTCAGCGCGAGCCGATCGCTCGCCCCTGCCTCGCCTCGTTCCAGCGCTGCCTCGCCTCCTTCCAGCGCTGCCTCGCCTCATCCCGGCGCTGCCTCGCCCGAGCCCGGCCACCCGCACCGCCTCAGCAGCGACGCCGGCTTCGACATCCACCTGCCCGGTGACCCCGGGTACGACGAGGCCCGGCTGGCCTGGAACCGGGCCGTCGACCAGCGTCCCGCCGCCGTCGCCGTCCCCCGATCCGCCCACGACGTGTCCCGGCTGGTCCGCCTCGCCACCGAGCACGGCCTCCGGGTGGCGCCCCAGTCCACCGGACACAACGCCGGGCCCCTGGCCGAGCGCGGGCTGGACGACGTCGTGCTCGCCAAGATGTCCGCGCTGGCCGAGGTCAGCATCGACCCGGCCCGGCGGATCGCCCGGGTGGGCGGCGGCACGCTCTGGGACAGGTGCGTGACGGCGGCGGCCGCCCACGGACTCGCGGCGCTGCACGGCTCCTCCCCCGACGTCGGCATCGCCGGCTACAGCCTCGGCGGCGGACTCGGCTGGTACGGCCGCGCGCTCGGCCTGGCCGCCAACCACGTGACCGCCGCCGAGATCGTGATCGGCGACGGCACCATCGTGCGCACCGACGCCGAGCACGATCCCGAGCTGCTCTGGGCCCTGCGCGGGGGCGGCGGCAGCTTCGGTGTGGTCACCGCGCTGGAGTTCTCGCTGTTCGACATCGCCACGGCGTACGCCGGCATGATGATCTTCGACATCGGTCGCGCCGAGGAGGTGCTGCGCTGCTGGGCACCCTGGGCCGCGGCGGCACCCGACGAGGTGACCACCGCGTTCCGGATCCTGCACCTGCCGCCCCTGCCGGAGCTGCCGCCGTTCCTCAGCGGTCGATCCGTGGTGGTGATCGACGGCGCCGTGCTCGCCTCCGACGACGCCGCCGATCGCATCCTCGCCGAGCTCCGGGCGCTCCGCCCGGAGATGGACACCTTCCTGCGGGTGCCGGCCGCGACGCTCAGCCGGCTGCACATGGACCCCGAGGGGAGTGCGGCCGCGGTCGGCGGCTCCGCCATGCTCGCCGGGCTGCCCGACGCCGGGATCGAGGCCTTCCTGGCGGCGGCGGCCGACCGGTCCACGACGTCGCTGATGGTGGCCGAGCTGCGTCAGCTCGGCGGGGCGCTCGCCCGGCCCGCGGTCGGCGGCGGGGCCGTCTCCCACTTCGACGGCCAGTTCCTGGCCTTCGGCACCGGCATGGTGTTCGGCCCGGAGATGGCCCAGCAGGTCGGGGCCGACGTCGCCGCCCTCACCGGAGCGCTGGCCCCCTGGGCCGGCGGGCGGCCCTACCTCAACTTCACCGAGAACGCGGTCGACCCCCGCCGGGGCTACGACGAGCAGACCTGGCGCCAGCTGGCCGGGATCCGCTCGGCGGTCGACCCGAACGGCACCTTCGCAGCCAACCACCCGGTGCCGCGGCTCTTCGAGAACGGGCACCCGACCTGCTGATCAGGACGACCGCCCGGGGCCTGGCCGGGCACGATCCATCCACGGACGGAAACTGCCCACCAGCCAGGCCCTCGGCCACGCAAAATCCATCCACGGACGGAAACTGCCCACCAGCCAGGCCCTCGGCCACACAAAATCCATCCACGGACGGAAACTGCCCACCCGCCCAGGCCCTCGGCCACACAAAATCCATCCACGGACGGGAAATGCCCACAACGTCGACGAGACAGCCTCAGCCGTACAGCTTCTCGGCGTAGGACGGCCCGTAGTAGGCGGTCAGCTCCGCCAGGCTCGCCTCGTTGGCTTCGAGGGTCTTGGCGATGACCGGACGGGACGGGAGGGGGTCGGTCCAGGTGTCGGGCTGCCAGAGCGCCGACCGCAGGAACGCCTTCGCACAGTGGTGGAACACCTCCTCCACCTCGACCACCAGCGCCAGGATCGGGCGATGCCCCTTGACGATCATGGAGTCGAAGAAGTCGGCTTCCCGGACCAGGCGGGCCCGACCGTTGATGCGCAGCGTGTCGGTCCGACCGGGGATGAGGAAGATCAGGCCGACGTGCGGATTGGCCAGCACGTTGCGGTAACCGTCCACCCGGCGGTTCCCCGGCCGCTCGGCGATGGCGACGGTCCGGTCGTCGAGAACGTACGCCAGCTGCCCCGCCGGATCACCCTTCGGGGAGACGTCGCAGCGCCCGTCGGCGTCGCTGGTGCCGATCAGGCAGAACGGCGACGCGGCGAGCCACTCCCGGTCCAGGTCGTGCAGCGCCGGGCGGGTCTTGTCCCGGGCCCGCTGGGTCGGTTCCCCGACCAGGTCGGTGAGCTCGGCTTCGCTGGTGATCTCGTCCACGGTCCCAGCCTCGCTCACTCTCGCCCCGTCGGCCAAGCCGATTGCCCGACCGGGTCAGACCGGTGAGATCGGCAGCAGCTGCCGGCCGGTCGGTCCGACCTGGATCTCCGTGCCGAGGTCCGGGCAGACCCCGCAGTCGAAGCACGGGGTCCACCGGCAGTCCTCGACCTCGGTCTCGTCCAGGGCGTCCTCCCAGTCCTGCCAGAGCCAGTCCTTGTCCAGACCGGAATCCAGGTGGTCCCAGGGCAGCACCTCGTCGAAGCCGCGCTCACGCACCGTGTACCAGTCGACGTCCACCCCGGTGTCGACCAGAGCCTCGCCCGCGCACCGCATCCAGCGCTCGTAGCTGAAGTGCTCGCTCCAGCCGTCGAACCGGCCGCCGTCACGCCAGACCGCCTCGATCACCCGCCCGACCCGGCGGTCACCGCGGGACAGCATCCCCTCGACGATGCCGGGTTTGCCGTCGTGGTAGCGAAAACCGATCGCCTTGCCGAACTGGCGGTCCGCCCGCACCGTGTCGCGCAGCAGCTTCAGCCGCCGGTCGATGGTGTCGGCGTCGCACTGCGCGGCCCACTGGAACGGGGTGTGCGGTTTCGGCACGAACCCCCCGATGCTCACCGTGCAACGGATGTCGCGCTTACCGCTGGCCTCCCGGCCGGTCTGGATCACCTTCCGAGCAAGATCGGCGATGCCGAGCACGTCCTCGTCGGTCTCGGTCGGCAGACCGCACATGAAGTAGAGCTTGACCTGTCGCCAGCCGTTCGCGAACGCCGTGGCGACCGTACGGATGAGGTCCTCCTCGCTGACCATCTTGTTGATCACCTTGCGCAGCCGCTCCGAACCACCCTCGGGGGCGAACGTCAGACCGGAGCGACGACCGTTGCGGGACAGCTCGTTGGCCAGGTCGATGTTGAATGCGTCCACCCGCGTGCTGGGCAGGGACAGCGAGACATTCGTTCCCTCGTAGCGATCCGCGAGCTGCTTGGTGATCGGGGCGATCTCGGAGTGGTCGGCGCTGGACAGACTGAGCAGGCCCACCTCCTCGAGTCCGGTGGCCTCGATGCCGCCCTGCACCATCGCCCCGATGGTCTCGATGTTGCGTTCGCGGACGGGTCTGGTGATCATGCCCGCCTGGCAGAACCGGCAGCCGCGGGTGCAGCCGCGGAAGATCTCCACCGAGTAGCGCTCGTGCACGGTCTCGGCCAGCGGCACCAGCGGCTTCTTCGGGTACGGCCACGCGTCCAGGTCCATCACCGTGTGCTTGACCACCCGCGCCGGCACGCCCGGTCGGTTCGGCGTCACCGAGGCGAGAGCGCCGTCGGAGGCGTACGCGACGTCGTAGAACTTGGGCACGTAGACGCCACCGGTCTCGGCCAGCCGGAGGAGCAGTCCGTCCCGTCCGCCGGGGCGGCCCTCGGCCTTCCACTCCCGGATCACCGCGGAGATGGCCAGGGCGATCTCCTCGCCGTCACCGAGCACGGCGGCGTCGATGAAGTCGGCGACCGGCTCGGGGTTGAAGGCGGCGTGACCGCCCGCCAGCACGATCGGTTCGTCCTCGCCGCGGTCGACCGCGTGCAGCGCCATCCCGGCCAGGTCCACGGCGTTCAGCAGGTTCGTGTAACCGAGCTCGGTGGCGAAGCTGACCCCGAGCACGTCGAAGTCGGCGACCGGGCGGTGGTTGTCCAGGGTGAACTGCGGGATGCCCTGCTCCCGCATCAGCTTCTCCAGATCGGCCCAGACCGCGTACGTGCGCTCGGCCAGGATCCAGTCCCGCTCGTTCAGCACCTCGTACAGGATCGCCACGCCCTGGTTGGGCAGGCCCACCTCGTACGCGTCCGGGTACATCAGGCACCAGCGGACCTCGGCCGCGTCCCAGTCCTTGCTGACGCTGTTGAGCTCCCCACCGACGTACTGGATCGGCTTGCTGACACTGGCCAGCAGGGGTTCCAGCCGCTCGAACAACGTCGCCGAGCCGGGGGAGGTCGAGCCCGGGGACGTCGAGCCCGGGACGTCGACGTCGAGCCCGAGGACGGCGGTGCGGTGATGGTCACCGCACCAGAGTAAGACCTCGGAGTCGTCAGATCTCGTGGTCGCTCCGGCCACCGCCACCGACCGCTCGGGAGGGTGAACGAATCACCAGGACCGACTCCACCGGTTCGTCGGAGATCGCGGCGTAGCCGTGGGCGACATCGCTCAGCCACTCCGCGCTCTCCCCCACCCCGATCTCGACCTCCTCGCCGGTTCGGCCGACCCGGGCACGACCCTGGGTGAGGAGCAGGTGCTCGACGACGCCCGGCCCGTGCGGCACCGACCGGTGGTGCGCGCCAGGGTCCAGGACCAGCCGGTAGACCTCCACGGTCGCACCCCCGGACGCACGGACGTCGAGCAACAGGGCCTCGACTCCCGGCGAGGTGACCCGAGCGCCCGGCCGCCCCGCCAGCAGGGACGACAACGGCAGCTCGAGCGCGCCGGCCAGGGCGTACAGGGTGGACAGGGTCGGATTCCGCACTCCGTTCTCGACCTCGGACAGCGAGCCCTTGCCGATCCCCGCCCTCTCGGCCAGGGCACCGACCGAGAGCCCTCGCTCCCGCCGGGCCGCGCGCAACCGTTCCCCCACGAGCTTCGCCAGATCCTCCACGCCGCTCACTGTAGGGGTCCTGTTCTGCAAACAGAACGATCGAGCCGTAGTGTTCTGTCTGTGGAACACGTGTCGCGACCGGTGATCGCCGGCGTCGTCGCCGCCCTGGTCGGCTTCACCAGCTCGTTCGCCGTCGTGCTGGCGGGACTGCGCGCGGTCGGCGCATCCCCGGCGCAGGCCGCCTCCGGGCTGCTGGTTCTCAGCCTCGCCCAGGGCCTGGGCATCCTGTGGCTCACCCTGCGGCACCGGACCCCCCTGATCCTCGCCTGGTCGACACCCGGCGCGGCGATGCTGGCCACCACCGGCGCGGTGGCCGGGGGTTGGTCCGCCGCGGTCGGCGCCTTCCTGCTGGTCGGCGTCCTGATCCTGATCACCGGGCTCTGGCCCGCGCTGGGTCGCCTGGTGGCGGCGATCCCGACAGCGCTCGCGCAGGCGATGTTGGCCGGCGTGGTCCTGTCGCTCTGCCTCGCGCCGGTGCACGGGCTGGCGACGGAGCCGTGGGCGGTCGCCCCGATCCTGGTCGGTTGGCTGCTGGCGACCCGGTTCGTGCCGCGCTGGGCGGTGCCGATCGCCTTCGCCATCACCTTGGTGGTGATCGGCGTCGGGGCGGGCGACGACCTGGCGAGTGCACTCGTCGCACCGTCGCTCGCCTGGACCGTGCCGACGCTGACCTGGCCGGCGGTGCTCAGCCTCGCCCTCCCGCTCTACCTGGTGACGATGGCCAGCCAGAACGTGCCGGGGGCCGCGGTCATCTCCTCGTACGGCTACCGGGTGCCCTGGCGCGAGTCGATGACGGTCACCGGGGTCGGCACCCTCGCCGGCGCGATGTTCGGGGGTCACGCGGTCAACCTGGCCGCCATCACCGCCTCGATGACCGCCAACCCCGACGTGCACCCCGACCCGGCCCGGCGCTGGGTGGCGGCGCACGCCGCGGGCTGGACCTACCTGGTCCTGGGGGTGCTGTCGGCTCCGCTGACGGCCTTCGTCAGCCTGGCCCCCGCGGACGTGATCGGCACGGTCGCCGGTCTGGCCCTGCTCGGCACCCTGGCCGCCGCCCTGTACGGAGCGCTGTCCGGTGCCGAGGGCCGCGCGGCAGTGACCATCACGTTCGTGGTCGCGGCCTCCGGCACCGTGATCGGCGGCGTCGGGGCGGCGTTCTGGGCTCTGGCCGCCGGTCTGGTGGTCCGGGCGGTGCTGACCCGGCGGGTGGCTGCGGATCCCGCACCGACATCGGTGCGGAAGTCACTCTGACGGGCGGTCGTCCTCGGCGTCGCCGTCGTCCTCGTCTCCGGTGACCAGCTGGAAGCCCGCGGCGGCGAGGTCGTCGGCCAGGTCGTCCTCGGTCAGCAGGTCCTCGCGCACCTGACCCGTCCGGTACGCCGTCCGGCTCACCATGTGCGCGGCGACCGGCGCCGTCAGCAGCTGCAGGATCGCCACCAGCAGGAGCATGCCCAGCGCCTGGAAGTTCTGCAGCGAGAACGCGACACCGGCGACGACGAACAGCAGTCCCAGGGTCTGCGGCTTGGTGGCCGCGTGCATCCGGGTGAGCACGTCGGGGAAGCGGACGAGCCCGACCGAGGCCGCGAAACAGAGCATGGCGCCGAGCAGCAGGAAGACGGCGCCGATCGTGTCCAGAACCGGGTTCATGTGCCCGACCCCCCACGTTCGGACTTTGTCGGCGACGACGACGGCACGTCCCATTTCTTCGCCTTGTCCCGGTCCGCCACGAACCGGGCCATGCTCAACGAACCCGCGAAGCCGAGCAGGGACAGCACCAGCATGATCGGGATCGTGGTCGTGTGGTGGTTCATCGACGCCTCCATGGCCAGCGCGGCGATGACGACCGCGACCACGACGTCGGCGGCGACCACCCGGTCCAGGGTGGACGGTCCCCGGGACATCCGGATGAGCGTCATCACCATGGCACCGGCCAGGAAGAAGACCCCGATCATGATGATCACGTTCGCCACGGTCATGAGCGGAGCCTCCCGGGAGTGAGGAGCGATTGCGGACGAGAAGACCACTCAGCGCCCGTACTGCCTTCTCGTCCGGAATCGCGAACGAACGAGCGGGACCTCGCGGAGCTCAGGACCGCGGAGCGCGGAGCGCGACCATCAAACAGAGTCATGAGGACTCCTCCCGCAACGGGATCATCATGAGTCGCTCTCCGAGCGCAGGGCCGCCACCTCGTCGTCCGAGCCGAAGGAGCGGACGACCCGCTCCTCGGCCTGCAGCACCTTGCGGCGGGCGTGGGCGATGTCGGCCGGAGACCTGACGTCCATAACGTGCAGGTAGACCACGCTCTCCTGCCGGCGGGCCTCCATCACCAGGCTGCCCGGCACCAGCGAGACCAGCTCCGAGGTCAGCGTCAGATACAGGTCGGAGTGCGTCCTCAGATCCACCCGGACCACGGCGTTGCGCATGGTGTGGCCGAAGTGGAAGGCCTGGGCCGCGACCACGAAGCTGGACCGCACCAGGTCGAACAGCAGGATGGCGATCAGCTTCGTGTGCGGCCAGAGCCGGAACCGACCGTGGAAGTCGATCGGCGGCAGCGGGAAGACCCAGGTGATCAGCAGACCGAGCAGGAAGCCCGACACGAGGTTGGCCAGCGAGAGATCGCCCCACAGCAGCACCCAGATGACCGCGGTGACGATCGACATCCGCAGCTGCGGGCGGCGGCGGGTCAGCGTGGGCCGCGCCGGTCCGGGATCTCCGACCGCCTCGGCGGCCGCCTGTTCGCGCTCGTCGGTGTCACTCATCGCACTCCCGGGGGCAGCACGGCCTGCACGTACGGCAGTCCGCTGAGCATGTCGGCCGCGGCCCGGTCGGCGTAGCCGTAGAGCGGGCCCGCGACGAAGGTGATACCGACCCCGACCAGCACCAGGAAGCCGGTGGTGACGACCATCCCGCGGGGCAGCACCACGGAACGACGGGTCACCACCAACGGGTTGCCGACCGGGGTGGTGGCCGGGACCCCGCGCCAGAACGCGCGGTTCCAGACCTTGGCCATGGCGTACAGGGTGAGCAGGCTGGTCAGCACGCCACCGGCCACCAGCACGTACGCGAGCGCCCCGCCGTGCTGGACACCGGCCTCGAGCAGGCCGATCTTGCCGACGAAGCCGGACAGGGGCGGGATGCCCGCCAGGTTCATCGCCGGCACGAAGAACAGCACACCGAGCACCGGCGAGAGGGCGGCCAGGCCCCCGAGGTCGTTCAACGACGTGCTGCCGCCCCGGCGCTCGATCAGCCCGGTGACCAGGAACAGCGTCGTCTGGATCGTGATGTGGTGGGCGGTGTAGAAGATCGCGCCCGCGAAGCCGGCCTCGCTGGCCAGCGCCACCCCGAAGATCATGTAGCCGATGTGGCTGACCAGGGTGAAGGACAGCATCCGCTTGATCTCGGCCTGCGCGATCGCTCCCAGGATGCCGATGATCATGGTCGCCAGCGCGGCCCACATCAGCAGATCGGACAGCGGCGAGTCGGCGAACAGCAGCGTCTGGGTGCGGATGATCGCGTACACACCGACCTTGGTGAGCAGGCCCGCGAACACGGCGGTGACCGGCGCCGGCGCGGTCGGGTAGGAGTCCGGCAGCCAGGCCGACAGGGGGAACACCGCGGCCTTGATCGAGAACACGCTGAGCAGGACCAGCTGCAGCACGAGCTGCACGTCGGGCGGCAGCTCCGGCAGCCGCAACGACAGCTGGGCGAGGTTGACGGTGCCGCAGGCGGCGTAGACGGCGGCGATCGCGATCAGGAAGAGCAGCGAGGAGAGCACGCTGACCAGCACGTACGTGGTGCCGGCCCGGATCCGTTCGCCCGTGCCGCCGAGGGTGAGCAGCACGTACGAGGCGAACAGCAGGATCTCGAACCCGACGAACAGGTTGAACAGGTCGCCGGCCAGGAACGCGTTGGAGACGCCGGCGGCCAGCACCAGGAACGTCGGGTGGTAGATCGAGACGGGGGTCTCCCGCTTGCGCTCCTCGACGTCCTGGCCCATCGAGAACACCAGCACGGTGAAGGTGACGAGCGAGGACACCAGCAGCATCAGGGATGACAGCCGGTCGGCGACCAGGGCGACCCCCAGCGGTTCCGGCCAGGCCCCCACCCACAGCACGATCGGTCCGTGGCGGTCGGTCAGCACGACCAGGCTCGCGGCGACCACGACGACCATCAGCAGCACCGAGCTGGACACGGCCCGCTGGGCGCGCGGGTGCCGTCCCAGGATCAGGGCGAGCCCGGCGCCGAGCAGCGGGAGCAGGACGGGCAGCGGCAGCAGGTTGTTCACGAGCCGGTCCCTCCCTCGCCGCGTCCGATGATCTCGTCGGTGGCCTCCTCGGCCGAGTCCCGTCGTTCGTCGCAGTCAGCACCCTGACGGCGTTGCTCGACGGAGTCAGCACCCTGACGGCGTTGCTCGGCGGAGTCAGCACCCTGACGGCGTTGCTCGGCGGAGTCAGCACCCTGACGGCGTTGCTCGACGGAGTCAGCACCCTGACGGCGTTGCTCGACGGAGTCAGCACCCTGACGGCGTTGCACGGCGGAGTCGGCGTCCTCCTGGCGCTGTTCCTCCGAGCCCTCCTCGGCCGGGTCGGGTTCGGAGTCGTCTTCGGACGGCAGCGACCGGTCGTCCTCGTCGAAGGAAGCCGACGCCAGGTCGGCTTCGGCGAGCTGGACGATCTGGCGGTCCTCGACGTCGTCGGCCACCTCGTCGTGCCCGTTGAGCTGGAAGCTGCGGTAGGCCATGGTCAGCAGGAAGGCCGTCAGTCCGAGGGTGATCACGATCGCGGTCAGCACCATCGCCTGCGGCAGCGGGTCGGAGATGTCACGGCCCCGCTCGGTGCCGATGAAGGGCGCCCCCTTCGGCTCGCCGGAGGCGATCAGGAAGAGCAGGTTGACCCCGTTGCCGGCGAGCAGCACGCCGACCAGGATGCGGGTCAGCGACCGCTCCATCATCAGGTAGACCCCGGCGGTGATCAGCACGCCGGAGACGATCATCAGGGTCAGGCTCGAGCTCATGTGCGCCACCCCTCGGGGGCGCGACCGACGACCAGCGTGCTCATCGGATCCCCGCCCTCAGTGCCGCGGCCCGGGCCCGCGGAGTGGAGGCCTGCGGGGACGGCGTGCGGTCCTCTTCCTCGTGCTGGTCGATCCCGGAGCCGAGGCTGCGGGCCAGGTCGAGCATCACCCCGATGACCACCAGGTACACCCCGATGTCGAAGATCACCGAGGTGACGAAGTGGATCTCGCCCATCAGCGTGACCGTGCCCCACGGCGTGGGCAGGTAGCTGAGGTACGGAGCGTTGACACCGATGTCGAAGCTCTGACCGATCCGCCCGCCCACCAGCACCGGGGCGAGCGAGCTCAACCCCGCCGTCAGCAGACCGACCCCGAGGACCCGGCCGGCGTCGACCGGAGCCGCCTCGTCCAGCTCGTGCCGACCGCCGGCCAGGTAGCGGATGGTCAGGGCGAGGCCGGCGATCAGCCCGCCGGCGAACCCGCCGCCGGGGTTGTTGTGGCCGCTGAACAGGAAGAACAGCGAGGTCAAGATCATCACCGGGAACAGCAGCCGGGTGATCACCTCGAAGATGATCGAGCGCTTCATCGGCGACAGCCGCTCCGTGCCCCGCAGCCACGTCATCCGACCTTGGGTGCTGTTGTCCTGGGCCTGGGTCTCCGGCCGGCGGAAGCTGCGGCGGCGCGGCCGGCCGGCCCCCCGGGGCGGCTCGAGCTCGGTGTAGCGGCGCCGGATGAAGATCAGGCTGGCGACACCGGTGGCGGCGACCACCAGCACCGAGATCTCGCCCAGGGTGTCCCAGGAGCGGATGTCCACCAGGGTGACGTTGACGATGTTCTTGCCGTAGCCGAACGTGTACGCCGCCTCGTAGAACGCCTCCGACACCGGTGTGGCCACCCGGGCGCCCGCCGCCAGGTAGACCGTCGAGACGACGGTGAAGGCGACCATGATCGCGATCACCAGCCGCCACCAGCGGGACGAGTGCAGAGGCCGGTCGGTGAAGTACTTGGGGAGCTTGCGCAGCACCAGGACGAAGACCACCAGGGTGACCGTCTCCACCAGGATCTGGGTCAGCGCGAGATCCGGGGCGCCGTGCAGCAGGAACATCAAGGCGGTGCCGTAGCCGGTGACCCCGACCAGGATGACCGCCTTGAGCCGACCCCGGGAGCTCGCGGCGAGCACGGCGGCGACGATCATCGTGGCCCCGACCAGAACCTGCCCGGGCACGTCCCAGGGCCGCAGCGAGTTCGGCCAGGTCGGCAGCGTCAGGAGCACCGAGCCGGGCAGCACGACCAGGACGAGCATGATCGTGCCGAGGTAGATCGGCAGCGACCCGCGCTGGGTGACGGCGGTGACCTCGACCGCCGACCGGTCGATCCCCCGCATCAGCGACTGGTAGACCTCCTCGGCCTCCGGGGTCTTCGGGAAGGTGGCCTGCACCCGACCGATCCAGCGCCGGCGCACGAACATCAGCACGCCGACGGCGAGGGCGAGCGCCGACATCGCCAGCGGTGCGGTCAGACCGTGCCACAGGGCGATGCCGTGACTGGGTTCGCCCACCTCGGCGGTCTCGGCCAGTGGGTCCAGAACGCGGGTCAACGTCGGCCCGACGAAACCACCGACCAGGGAGGCCGCGGCCAGGATCACCGGCGCGAGACCGAAGCCGAACGGTTCGCGGGTGACCTCGGTCGGCAGCACCCCGGGCTTGGTGCCGAAGGCTCCCCAGAGGAAGCGCAGCGTGTACGCGACGGTCAGGGCCGAACCGGCGACCAGGGCACCCATCAGCAGGAAGGCCGGCAGCGGCGGGATGCCGGTCTGGTCGCCGTCGGGCAGCAGGTAGACCAGCGACTCGAACGCCGCTTCCTTGGCGGTGAAGCCGATCAGCGGGGGCACCGCGGCCATCGAGGCGGCGGCCACCGCGGCCGCGGCGGCCACCAGCGGCAACCGCTTCGCCACCCCCGAGAGCTTGCGGATGTCACGGGTCCCGGTGGACCGGTCGACGACACCGACCACCAGGAACAGGGCCGCCTTGAACAGGGCGTGGGAGATGATCATGGCGACGCCGGCCAGCATCGCCGAGCGGGTGCCCAGACCGCACATGGCCATCAGGAAGCCGAGCTGGCTCACGGTCCCGTACGCCAGCAGCAGCTTGATGTCGTACTGCCGCAGGGCGCGCCAGGCGCCGATGATCATCGTCATCGCGCCGAGGGTGAGCACCACCGGGCGCCAGCCGGGCAGGTCGGCGAACACCGGGGCGAGCAGCGCGACCAGGTACACGCCGGCCTTGACCATCGCGGCGGCGTGCAGGTAGGCGCTGACCGGGGTGGGCGCGGCCATCGCGCCGGGCAGCCAGAAGTGGAACGGGACCTGCGCGGACTTGGTCAGCGCACCCACCAGCAGCAGCAGGATCGCCACCACCGCTACGGTCCCGGTGCCGAGCAGGGCGGGTTCGGCCATCACCGCCGACAGCGAGAAGGTGCCCGCGGTGACGCCGATCATCACGATGCCGACCAGCATGGCCAGCCCCCCGAAGGTGGTCACCATCAGCGCGGTCAGCGCGGCCCGGCGGTTCGCGCCGCGGGTGGGGTTGTGACCGACCAGCAGGTAGGAGAAGACCGTGGTCAGCTCCCAGAACACGTACAGCAGGATCAGGTCGTCGGCGGTGACCAGACCGAGCATCGCCCCGGCGAAGGCCACCAGCAGCCCACCGGTCCGGGCCGGGACGTCGGCGCCGCTGAAGTACCAGCGGCAGTAGAACAGCACCAGCGCGCCGACCCCGGTGACCAGCAGCGCGAGCACCCACTGCAGGGTCCCGATCCGGTACGCCAGGTCGACACCGAGGGTCGGGATCCACGGGGCGGTCTGGGTCAGCGAACCGCCCGGGACGATGATCGGGGCCTGCGCGACCAACCAGCCGAACGCCACCGCCGGCACCGCCGCGAGCACGAAGAACGCCCGCGCGCGCAGCACCGACACCAGCAGCGGCGCAAGACACGCCACCGCGAAGTGCACGGCGATGAGAAAGGTCACGTCGGCCTCTCGTCGTCGGGGTGGGCAGGCGGGGGGCTCCGTGGTGAGGGTATGACCCTATCCGAGCCCGTCAACGTGGTGCTTCCACTGGACGGCCGCCGCGGACCCGGTCCGGTCCTGCTAAGGGCGTCCCGGATCGGCGCTGCCGGACCCCGGGTTGCCCCCGACCGTGATCGACGGGCAGGCTTGCGGCATGAGTGCAGATCAGGTCCGCGAGGCCGTCGACCAGCGTTTCGGCGGCGGCGGCGACCAGCCCGCCGGGAACGAGTTCGTCATCTTCAGCAAGCCGGAGCTCGGCCGGCTGTCGGCCGAGGACACCGACAAGGTGTGGGACCTGTTCGCGGCGGAGCTCGGCTCGTACGGCGTCACGGTGCACCGCACCCGGATCCTCACCGGAGCCGAGCTGGAGAGCACCGGCGTGATGGCCGAGCACTACGGCGTCATCAACAAGATCTCCCGGTTGGGCCGACCCGCCCTCACCGAGGCCGCCGAGCAGGCTCTGGTCGAGCAGTACGCCGACCAGCTCGACGCCGGCGCGCTGGTGCTGGGCGGGCACCAGTTCCTGGCCGACTACGCCGGCTTCGGGCCGTACTCGCTCGGGGTCCTGTTCGCCAACCTGTCCGTGGGCCGGCTCGGTCCCGGCACGTACGCCGGCGTGGTGACGGTGGACGGGCAGCCGGTGGTCATCCTGAACGGTTTCCACCCGCGGCAGCTCAGCTTCTTCACCGCCGACGACACCGTCTGCGCGTTCCTGCACTGCAGCAGCAGCACGGCGTGGGAGTCGTTGCGCAACGACCTGATCGGCACCACCGACCCGGCCAAGGCCGACGCCGGCTCGGTCCGGGGCACCCTGTACGCGGATCCCGACGGGTTCGGGCTGGCGACCGTGTCGTCGAACTTCAACGGGGTGCACATGTCGGCCGGACCGTTGGAGGGTCTGGTGGAGCTGGCCCGTTTCTTCGGCGGCTCGGTCGACGACTACTCCTTCGCCGGCGCGCTGGCGGCGGCCGGGGTGTCGGCCGACGCGATCACCGCGCTGGCCGAGAACCCCACCCTGGAAGCCGACGGGGAGCGCGGGTCGGCCTTCGACCTGACCGAGGGGGTCGACGCCGAGCCGGCGGCCACGCTGCTGGCGGGAGCCACCCCGGCGGACTGAGGCCGTGGCGGTCTCGGCGTCGAACTGACCCCGACCACCGGATTCTGCGGCGTGTCGCGGTCGCAGGTCCCCGGTCGGGGAGACTTCGACGCAGCTGGGTCCCGGTCAGGTCGCGCGAGCGGCCCCTTGGGCGTCCAGGCGCCGGCCCAGCACGAAGGACAGCACCCACAGGCCGGCGAACATCGCGCCGACCACCCACATCGCCGGAGTCAGCAGCCCGAGCAGGATGCCGACCGGCTGGGTGACCCAGCCCACCAGGTAACCGATCGGCTTGCGCAGCAGGCCCGCCGCGACCAGGGCCAGCAGGGCCGCCCCGCCGCCACCGAGCGCGGCCGCCGCCGGGGCCACACCGGACACCAAGATCATCACCGGCACGGCGAGCCCGAACACGATCACCTCGAAGATCAGCACGGACAGCAGCACCACCCGCATCGGGTTACCGGCGGGCAGCGCGTACCTCACCGGTCGTCCCGTTCGCGGGCTCCCGGCCCGGGTCCACCGTTGTCGGCGTCCCACTCGTCGTAGCGGCCCTCGTCGACCGGATCGTCGGCGAACGGGTCGTCGGCGAACGGGTCGTCGTCGACGTCGGCCGTGAACGACTCCCCCACCACGGCGACCCCGGTCAGATCGGCATCGACCAGGTCGGCGCCAACCAGCCCCACCTCGGCCGGTTCGGCGGCATCGAGGACGTCGGATTCGGGGTCGTCGCCGTCGGAGACCTCGGCGGTCCAGTCGTCGTCGAGATCGGCCAGGGTCTGGTCCGCGGCGGCGTCCTCGGCCGCCTGCTGCTTCACCAACAGCGTCCGCGCCTCACCGACCAGCACCACCGACCCGGTCACCAGCACGCCGGAACCGCCCATGTCGTCGGCCTCGGCCAGGTTGACCGCGGTCTCGATGGCGTCGTCCAGTCGGGGGGCGACGGTGACCCGCTCGGCGCCGAAGACCCCGGCGGCCAGCTCGCCCAGCTGGTCGGCCGGCATGCCCCGACTCGTCGAGGCCACCTGCGTGACGACCACCTGCTGCATCACCTCGGCCCAGATCTCGAGCATCCCGCGGACGTCCTTGTCACCCATGGCGGCGAGCACGCCCACCAACGGCGTGAAGGCGAACGCCTCGGTCACGGTGGCGGCGGCCGCGCGGGCGCCGTGCGGGTTGTGCGCGGCGTCCAGCACCACGGTCGGCGAGCGGCGGACGACCTCCATCCGACCGGGCATGGTGACGCTCGCGAAGCCCTCGCGCACCACGTCCTGGTTCAGGGCCTTCATGCCCAGGAACGCCTCGGCCGCCGCCAGCGCCTGCGCGGCGTTCGCCGCCTGGTGCGCGCCGTACAGCGGCAGGAAGATCTCGTCGACCGGACCTTCTGCGGCCATCAGCCGCAGCAGCTGGCCACCGACGGCGGGGACCCGATCCAGGACACCGAACTCGATCCCCTCGCGTTGCACCAGGGCACCGACCTCGGCGCTGCGCTCCAGCAGGACGTGGGCGGCGTCTGGCGACTGCCCGGCGAGGATGGCCAGCGCTCCCGGCTTGATGATGCCGGCCTTCTCGGTCGCGATCTCGGCGATGGTCGAGCCGAGCAGGTGGGCGTGGTCGATGTCGATCGGGGTGATCACGGCGACGTCCCCGTCGGCCACGTTGGTCGCGTCCCAGGTGCCGCCGAGCCCGACCTCGATCACCGCCACGTCGACCGGAGCGTCGGCGAAGGCCGCGTACGCCATCGCGGTGATGATCTCGAAGAAGGTCATGGCCACGCCGTCGATCTGCTGGGCGTCCACCAGGTCGACGTACGGGGCGATCTCGCGGAAGACGTCGTCGAAGCGGCTCTCGGACAGGGGCTGGCCGTCGATGGCGATCCGCTCGGTCACCGAGGTGACGTGCGGGCTGGAGAACCGGCCGGTGCGCAGGCCGTTGGCCCGCAGCAGGCTCTCGATCATCGCGGCGGTGCTGCCCTTGCCGTTGGTCCCGGTGACGTGGACCACCGGGTACGCCCGCTGCGGGTCACCGAGCAGCTCGGTCAGGGCCGCGATGCGGCCGAGACTGGGCGCGACCCGGTGCTCGGGCCAGCGGCTGGTCAGGGCGGCGACGATCTCGGCGTGCGAGGCGTCCTCGGACAGGGTGGGAGTGTGCGACATGGCCCTCCGAGTCTAGGGCGCGGTGACGGGGGCCGCAGAGTGTGAGGTCCGGGTCCGACAGGAGCCCGGAACTCACCCGCTCCCGGGGTCAGGCCTGGTCGGTCGAGGTGCTGGAGTCGCCGTCGACCGCGTTCTTCAACCGCGGCACCAGCTTGTCCACCAGGTAGCCGAGGCTCAGCACGGTCAGGAAGGAGAACGCCTCGTACATGCCGTCGCCCGGACCGGAGAACAGGTCGCGTCCCTGGGTGTGCACCGCCTGCGACGCGTACGCCTTGTTGGCCTCGACCTGCTGGCGGCCGTTGCCCTCGTACAGCCAGATCAGTGCGCCGACGTCGAGCAGGTCGACCTTCTCGTCGCTGAGGTCGCCGCCCCACTGCCCCCCGATCGCCGCATCCAGCCCGTCCGGTCGCTGGAAGCCGAGGTCGGTGAGCAGCCGGCTGCGGGGGTCCTCGGCCCCGTAGACCCAGATGCCCTCGTATGCGGACACGGCGGCCCCGGTCGCCCGGGCGAACTCCGGATTCGCCGCGGCGGCCTCGGCGACCTTCTTCTTCGCGTCCTCGATCAGGGCGGTCATCTGCTGCGGTCGGCCCAGCGCCTGCCCGACCATGGTCGCCTGCACGTCCCAGGGGACGCTCCAGTCCGCCCCGTCCTTCGGTTGGGCGATGGTCGGCGCGATCTCGCTGAGCTTGGCGTAGTCGGCCTTCGCGAGTCCGGAGTAGATGCTGATGATCAGGTCGGGCGCGAGGCCGGCGATCGCCTCGAAGTCGATGCCGTCGGCGTCCTTGAGCAGCGTCGGCTGCGGGGCGTCGCCGAGAGCCGCCGTCGCCCACGGACCGACGATCTCGCTGCCCCCGAGGTCGAACCAGGCGGTCGTGGCGACCGGGACCACTCCCAGCGCCAGGCAGTCGTCCTGCTCCTTGTAGCCGGCGACCACGACCCGCTGGCGGGCCGAGTCGATCGTCGTGCTGCCCCACTTGTGCTCGATGGTGACGGGGTAGGCGCCCTCTTCGACGCCGGAGGCGGCGGCCGACGGCGCGGCGTCGCCGGTGGTGGAGTCGGAGCCTGCGGACGCGTTGCAGGCGGACAGTCCGGCCACGGTGGTGGCCAGCACGGCGGTGCCGAAGAGGAAACGGCGGCGAGAGAGTGACATCAGAGTCCCCGGTGGTGAGTTAGGTAAGGCGTGCCTGATTTAAGCATGCCTTACCTTAGTCAGT
Source organism: uncultured Actinomycetota bacterium (assembly GCA_963759915.1). Taxonomy (GTDB): domain Bacteria; phylum Actinomycetota; class Actinomycetes; order Propionibacteriales; family Propionibacteriaceae; genus Microlunatus. The sequence continues at coordinate 20,946 of CAVXBJ010000073.1, forward strand.
CGACCGGGCGGCTGGCCTCCCACCTGTCCCGGCGGCCCTCAGGCGGCGGCGACGGCCCCGATCCGCTCCGGGGCGTCGTCATCGCAGCCGGCGAAGAAGGTGCCGACCACGTCCTCGAGGTGACTCACCGACTCCGCGGCGAACAGGACGGGCTGGTAGGCGGTGATGTCGTAGTGCTGGGTGGCCATCGCGGTCAGCTCCAGCGGGCGGATCTCCATCTCCACGAACTCGTCGATCTCGCCGTAGCTGGAGCAGATGCCCGCGCCGTACGCCTTGAGCTCGGCACCGTCGTACATCACGCCGAACTCCATGGTGAACCAGAAGACGTCGGCGATGACCTGCACGGTCTCGTCCCGCTCGGCCCGGGCGACGGCTGCGCCCGCGGCCCGGGTCAGCTCGGCGAAGCGAGGGCTGGCCAGCTGGTTGCCGTGGCCCAGCACCTCGTGGATCACGTCGGGTTCGGGGGTGTAGAGCGGCTGGGACGGGTGGCGGACGTACTGGGTGGAGTGGAAGACCCGGTCGCCGAGGGAGGAGTAGAACTCGCGGAGCTCCACCAGACCGGGGGCCGCGACGTAGGAGAACCCGGTCAACCCGTGCAGGGTCGCCGACACCTCGTCCAGCTGCGGGATCCGGTCGGTGGGCAGTGCGAGCCGCTCCTTGGCGGCCAGGTACTCGGGGTGGGCCCGCCGGCGGTGCTTGTCGGTCAGCTCGGCGCTGACCTGCCGCCAGATCGCGGTCTCGCCGTCGGTGTAGTCGATCCGCGGCAGCGGCTGACCGGGCTGCCAGGCCACCGCCCGGGCCGCGATGGCGTTGCGACGGGCGCGGTAGTCGGCGTCGTGGAACCCCGGATGGTCCTTGCCCAGGTGCACCTCGACCGTGCCGTCGTCGTGGTGGGACACCGGCGAGTAGAGCTGGGCCTCCTCGAACACCTGCGACCTCCTCGTCGTCGAGCGCTGCCGAACCACCAGCACACCACCCGCGCCGCCCCCGCGACAGCCCGCCCACCGCCGCTGCGCAACTTTTGTGCCGGCAGCCCGAAATGTTCGTGCTGGCGGCACAAAATGCCTGGTGGGGAGGGGGCCGGGTGAAACGGGTTCGTCGGGTTCGGGCGGGGCTCCCTAGAATCTTCCTCATGTCTGCCATGCCTGCTGCCCCGAGTCTCGACGCGCCCACCACCGGTGCGCGCGTCGTACCGGACAAGCCGGCCCTGGAGGGCCTGGAGGACAAGTGGTCGGCCAGCTGGAAGGCCGACGACACGTACGCGTTCGTGCGACCCGAGGGCGATCCGGCCCAGAACCGCGGCAAGGTGTTCAGCATCGACACCCCGCCGCCGACGGTGTCCGGGTCCCTGCACGTGGGTCACGTGTTCTCCTACACCCACACCGACCTCATCGCCCGGTATCAGCGGATGCGCGGCAAGCACGTGTTCTACCCGATCGGCTGGGACGACAACGGATTGCCGACCGAGCGCCGGGTGCAGAACTACTACGGCGTGCGCTGCGATCCCTCCGTGCCGTACGACCCCGACTTCACCCCGCCCGCCAAGGCGGATCCGAAGCGCCAGCTGCCGATCAGCCGCCGCAACTTCGTCCAGCTGTGCCACGAGCTCACCCACATCGACGAGAAGGCGTTCGCCGACCTCTGGCAGCGGGTGGGTCTGTCGGTGAACTGGGCCGGCCTCTACACCACCATCTCCGACGAGTCGGTGCGCGTCTCCCAGGTGGCCTTCCTGCGCAACCTCGGTCGCGGCGAGGCGTACCTGTCCGAGGCCCCGACCCTGTGGGACGTGACTTTCCAGACCGCCGTGGCCCAGGCCGAGCTGGAGGCCCGGGACTACCCGGGCGCCTACCACCAGGTGGCCTTCACCCGGGCGGACGGCGGTCAGGCGGTGATCGAGACCACCCGGCCGGAGCTGATCGCGGCCTGCGTGGCGCTGATCGCCCACCCCGACGACGAGCGGTACGCGGACCTGGTCGGCACGACGGTGACCAGCCCGGTGTTCGGGGTGGAGCTCCCGGTGGTGACGCACGAGCTGGCCGAGCCCGACAAGGGCTCGGGGCTGGTGATGTGCTGCACCTTCGGCGACCTGACCGACGTGACCTGGTGGCGGGAGCTGCAGCTGCCGGCCCGGGTGATCATCGGCCGGGACGGCCGGATCCTGCGCGACCAGCCGGCCTGGATCGCCGACGGGGAGCGGTGGGCCGAGCTGGCCGGGAAGACGACCTTCAGCGCCCGCGAGCAGATGGTGACCTGGCTGCGCGAGTCGGGTGACCTGCTCGCCGACCCCACCCCCACCCAGCGCAAGGCGAACTTCTACGAGAAGGGCGACAAGCCGCTGGAGATCGTGTCGACCCGCCAGTGGTACATCCGCAACGGCGGCCGCGACGCCGACCTCAAGGCCGACCTGCTCGCGCGCGGCCAGGAGCTGGCCTGGGTGCCGGAGCACATGCGGTACCGCTACGACAACTGGGTGGGCGGCCTGAACGGTGACTGGCTCATCTCCCGGCAGCGCTTCTACGGGGTGCCCTTCCCGGTCTGGTACCCGTTGGACGCTGACGGCGAGCCCACCTACGACGCCCCGATCCTGCCGACCGAGGCCGAGCTGCCGATCGACCCGAGCTCGCAGGTGCCGACCGGCTACAGCGAGAGCCAGCGCGGTGAGCCCGGAGGGTTCATGGCCGACCCGGACGTGATGGACACCTGGGCGACCTCGTCGCTGTCGCCCCAGCTGGTCTGCGGCTGGGAGCGCGACCCGGAGCTGTTCGCCCTGACCTTCCCGATGGACCTGGCTCCGCAGTCGCACGACATCATCCGCACCTGGCTGTTCGACCGGGTGGTGCGCGCCCACTTCGAGCACGACTCGCTGCCGTGGACCCGCGCCGCGATCTCCGGCTTCGTGATGGACCCGGACCGCAAGAAGATGTCGAAGTCCAAGGGCAACGTGGTGGTGCCCACCGAGGTACTGGACACCTACGGCGCCGACGCGGTGCGCTGGCGCGCGGCGCGGGCCCGGCCGGGTCTGGACTCGCCCTTCGACGAGAAGGAGATGAAGGTCGGGCGCCGCCTGGCCATGAAGGTGCTGAACGCGTCCAAGTTCGTGCTGGGCTTTCCGGGCGACGCGGCGGCGGCCGACCTCGCCCGGGGTGACCGAACCGCTGGACCGGGCCCTGCTGGCCGGTCTGCAGCGGGTGGTGGTCGAGGCCACCGTCGCGTTCGATGCCTTCGACTACACCGGGGCGCTGGACGTGACGGAGCGGTTCTTCTGGTCGTTCTGCGACGACTACCTGGAGACGGTGAAGGAGCGGGCGTACGGCGAGGGCGACGGAGCCGCCTCGGCACAGGCGGCGCTGGCCATCGCGCTGGCGACGGTGCTGCGGTTGCTCGCGCCGATCATGCCGTACGTGACCGAGGAGGTGTGGTCGTGGTGGCAGGACGGCTCGATCCACACCGCCGCCTGGCCGACGCCGGCGGAGGTCGCCGTCGACGGTGACGCCCTGCTGCTGGACGATCTGGCCACCGCCTTGGCCGCCGTGCGCGGGGCGAAGTCCCAGGCCAAGGTGTCGATGCGGACCGAGGTGTCCCGGGCCGAGTTCACCGGCGCAGCGGAGGTGCTCGACCGGCTGAAGGAGATCGAGACCGACCTGCGGGCGGTGGGTCGGCTGACCGGGGAGATCCAGTGGTCCGCGGCCGACGTGCCTCTGGCCGTGGACGTGCTGCTGGCGGACGCGCCGGCCTGAGGTCTCGCCCGGCCGCGAAGAGAATCGGAGGCTCACGATGCGCATCGCCCTCGCCCAGCTGGTAGCGGGCGCGGATCCGTACGCCAATCTCGAGCTGGTGGCCGACTATGCCCGGCGGGCCGCCAGAGCAGGCAGCTGACCTGCTGGTCTGCCCGGAGGCGACGATGCGCTGCTTCGGGCTGCCGCTGGGCGAGATCGCCGAACCGTCCGACGGCCCGTGGGCGACCCGGCTCGCCGACATCGCCGGCACCCACGGGCTGGTGATCGCCGCCGGCATGTTCACGCCCGCGGACGACGGGCGGGTACGCAACACCCTCCGGGTCATCGGGCGAGGGGTCGACGCGAGCTACGACAAGATCCACCTCTTCGACGCGTTCGGGTTCGCCAGTCCGACACGGTGGCGCCCGGCGAGGACCCGCTGGTGGTGGCGGTCGACGGTGTCGGGGTGGGCTTCGCGATCTGCTACGACCTGCGGTTCCCCAGCCTGTTCACCGGCCTGGCCGACCGGGGCGCCCGGGTGATCTGCGTGCCGGCGTCCTGGGGCGCCGGACCGACCAGATCGATCAGTGGGAGGTGCTGGTGCGGGCCCGCGCCCTGGACAGCACCTGCTTCGTCGCTGCCGTCGACCAGGCCGATCCGGCGACCGTCGGGGCGTCGACGAGGGGCACCGCCCCCACCGGGGTCGGTCACTCGCTCGTGGTCTCCCCCGCCGGTGACGTGGTCGCGTCGCTGGGCACCGAGCCGGGACTGCTGGTGGTCGACGTCGACCCGAGCGAGGTGGAGACCGTGCGGAAGTCCATCCCGGTGCTGGCCAACCGGCGGTTCTAGGCACCGCACACGATCGACGACTCCAGGTGTGTCGTCGTGCCGCGGGTGCGTGACGGGCGGACAGCCGACACACCGTCGCCGGTGACCCGATCGCCGTCCGCGTCGGACTCCGACCACGCCGCCGTCCTGGACGTGCCGACCCGAGGGCTGTCAGCCCGTCGCGTCGCGTCGACCCTCAGGCGGAGTCGTCCTCCGGCCGACCCGCGGCGGGCTCCGGGACGGCGGACGCCTGCAGCGCCGCCGCGAGCGTCACGGCGTCGTACGACCCTGGTGCCGCCGCCCGTTGACGTAGAACGTCGGTGTGCCGTGCACCTCGGAGGCCTCGGCGTCGATGGCGTCGTCGTCGACCCGGTTCTCATAGCGCCTGGTCCGCAGGTCTTCCTCGAACCGGTCCACGTCCAGCCCGATGGCGATCGCGTACGTGCGGAGGTCGTCCGGCTCCAGGGCGTCCTGGTGCCCGAACAGCTGACCGGCCATCTCCCAGAAGCGGTCCTGGGCGGCCGCCGCCTCGCTGGCCAGCGCCGCGGCCCGCGCATGCGGGTGCACGTGCTCCAGCGGCAGATGGCGGAAGACGTAGCACAGGTCATCGCCCAGTCGGGTCCGGAGCTCGGCGATCGAGCCCGTCGCCTTGGAGCAGAAGGGGCACTCGAAGTCGCCGTACTCGACCAGCGTGAACGGGGCATCCACCCGACCCCGGAGGTGGTCGCGGTCGGGATCGACCGGACGCAGCAGCTGCACGGGTGGCCCGCTGAGGGCGGCGTCGGCCCGGCCGAGGTAGAAGATGATGGCGCCGAGACCGGCGGCGATCAGCGAGGCTGCGAACACCCCCACCCGGGCCTGGTCCTGCAGCGCCGGGTCGTCGAGCGCGAGGTCGACGATGAACAGTGAGATGGTGAAACCGATGCCGGCCAGCGCCGCACCACCGCCGAGCTGCTTGTGGGTGAGGCCCGGTGGCAGCTCGGCCCAGGGAGTGCGGGCCGCCAGAGCCGCCCCGAGCAGGACCCCGACGAGCTTGCCGAGCACCAGGCCGGCGATCACCCCCCAGGTGAGCCGGGAGGTCGCCGCCGCGGCGAGCGACTCCCCGGAGAGGGAGACGCCGGCGTTGGCCAGCGCGAAGAGGGGTAGCACGATCAAGGCGATGACCGGGCGCAGCAGCACCTGCAGGCGTTCGTTCATCGCCACGACTCGCTGATCTGTCGCCGGGCCAGCCGCTTCGACTCCGCGCTCGGGCTCTGCCGGAAGGCCCGGGTGACCACCTCGACCCGCTCAACCGCCTCCCGCTTCGGGGGGTAACGGGCAGGATCAAGGCGATCGCCACGCCTGCCAGGGTCGCGTGCACCCCCGACTGGTAGACGGCGATCCAGGTGAGCACGCCGACGGCCAGGTAGACGCCGTCCCGCCGGACCTGCAACCACCGCAGCACCCCGACCAGGGCCAGGCCCAGCAGACCGAGTCCCAGCCAGCCCCACGACAGCGACTCGGTGTAGAAGAGGGCGATGATGGTCAGCGCACCGATGTCGTCGGCCACCGCGAGCGTGACGAGGAACAGCCGGAGCCGGGTGCCGGGCTTGGGCCCGACCAGGGCCAGCAGGGCCAGCACGAACGCGGTGTCGGTCGACACCACGACGCCCCACGCGTGAGCGGCCGCCGTGCCGGCGTTGACGGCCAGGAAGATGACCGCGGGGATGGCCAGACCGGCGACCGCCGCCACGATGGGAACCGCCGCCCGGCGCCGGTCGGTCAGCTCCCCGATGGTCAGCTCCCGCTTGACCTCCAGACCGACCGCGAAGAAGAACAGCGCCATCAGCCCGTCGTTGACCCAGTGCTTGAGGTCGAGGACCAGCTCGTACGGCCCGAGGAGCACCCGGCCTCGAGGTGCCAGAACGCGTCGTACGTGCCGCCGATCGGCGAGTTCACCCAGATGATCGCCAGCAGGGTGGCCGCGACCAGGACCGCGGCCGAGGAGACCGCGTTTTCGGCGATGCCGGCCAGCGCGCCGCCGACCCGCTGTGTCGCCGTCTGGCCGCGCTCGCGCGCCCGCGGGAGGAACCCCGGCCGATCGACGCTGACGCCCTCGGTGGTGCCGTCGGCGTCCCGCGGGGGGTCCTCGGCGCGCTGGTCCGTCTCCGACACCTCAGCAAGGCTCCTCTCGATGCTCGAGCGGGGCCGTCACCATCGACGAACCGCAACCGAGG
>CAVXBJ010000074.1:0-40859 GCA_963759915.1 uncultured Actinomycetota bacterium
CACCGACGGTGAGGAGACGCTGGTGGCTGCCGGTCGGGAGCTCCGGGAGGAGACCGGTCTGGCCGCGCGCTCGTTGACCGACCTCGGCCCGGTGCACTCGCTGAACGGGGTCGCGCACGCCCGGGCCGGGTGGTGCTGGCCACCGGTCTGCACCCGGTCGGGGGCGCAGAACAGGAGGCCGAGGGCATCACCGGCGTGCGGACGGTGCCGATCCCCGAGCTGGTGGCCCCCATCGCGGCCGGCGAGATCACCGGCACAACGAGTCGCTGGGTGCCCTGCTGCTCGCCCTGGTGCACCTGGGTCGCGTGCACTGATCGTCCGACCCTGGGCCGACCCTGGCCGACCCGGACCGCGGGGGCCGGCCGCCTGGCGACCCGGCAGCCCTGGTCATCCGAACCCGTGGCGGCGACCCTGGAAGACTCGCGGTCGTGCAAGCAGTGCTGGTGGTGATCGGTGGCCTGCCCGCGACCGGCAAGTCGACGATCGCGGTGGCGGTCGCCCGGACCACCGCGATCCCGTACATCCGGGTCGACCGGATCGAGCAGGCGATCGTGGCCTGGTCGCCGCTGTCCCACCCGGTCGGACCGGTCGGCTACGCGGTGGCCCACCAACTGGCTCTCGAGCAGCTGCTGCTGGGTCTGGACGTGGTCGTGGAGTGCGTCAACCCGGTCGCGCTGACCCGCGACGCCTGGGCGAGCACGGCGACCACCGGCGGCGCCGGTCTGCTGGAGGTCGAGGTCAGCTGCTCCGATCGGGCGGAGCACCGCCGCCGGGTGGAGAGTGGGCGTCGGACGTCGACGGCCTGGTGAAACCGACCTGGGCCGAGGTCGTCGACCGCGACTACGAACCCTGGAGCCGCACGCCGCTCAGACTCGACACCGCGACCACCTCCGTCGACGTGGCCGCCGAGCAGGTGACATCGGCCATGCGAGCCGCGCGACGCTCGTAACCCGCCTTCCCGCGCGGGTCCTTGCGACCCGGTCCGCGGGGAACCGCGGCTGGGGGTGCTCGACCGAGCCGGGTCACCGACCTTCGGGGCGAGGGGCGGGGGCAGCCTCGGTGCCCGTCAGTCGCTCGAGCCGGTGCCGGAGCAGCCCGGCGCGGTCGGCGTTCTGGTGCAGCGCGACGTACCGCTCGCCGAAGACCCAGAGCAGGGCGTCGTCGAGCCGGCGCACGGCGCCCGGCGGGTGTCGGTAGTCCATCCGCGCGGCGATGGTGCCCTCGTCGGCCTCGCGCAGGATCTCCGTCAGCTCGACGAGCGAGGTGACCCCGAGCTCGAGCAGCAGGCCGGCGATCCAGCTGTAGTGGTCGGTCCGGGACCAGCCCGCCTCCGAGTACTGCCCGGCCAGGAACGCCGCCAGCTCACGGGTGTCGAAGCGCGGGTCGTCGTCGCCCCGGGCCTCGCTGACGTCGGGCGCGGCGCCGCGCAGCCGCTCGCGGATCTCGGAGAACTCGCGGTCGGCCAGCTCGAGGAGCCCGGCGGCGAGGGTGAACCGGCGGTCGAACTCGCCGACGTGCTCGGCCGGCACCGTGCCCTTGTAGCGGATGTCGTGCTCGAACTCGGCCCACGCGTGCTGCAGCACCGTCCGCACCTGCACCTGGGCCCGGTGTCCGCGCAGGTGACTGAACGCGGGATGGTCCTCCCGTGCCGGATCGAGGCCGATCATCAGGTGGCGGCTGGCGTAGCCGAAGCGACCCTCGTTCGCGGTCTGCAGACCCCAGTCCCGGTCGTCGTGGACGAGCACCTGCTCGGCCAGCAGATCGGCCACGGCATCGACGTCGTCGCGGACGTAGGTGATCACGCGGACGCCCAGGAGGTCGGTGATCTGGGCCGCCGGGTCGGTGTAGAGGGGGGTCCCCGCCTTCGTCCGGGCGGCCTTCTCCGCGAACGACGGCACCGACTTCGTCCGGCCACTCACCGACAGGTAGTTGATACCGGCCTCGTCGAGCAGCCCCTGAACGAGCGCGACCGCCTGCTGACCGGCGCGGGTGAGCTCAGCGTGCTGGGCGGCGTAGTCCCGCACCGCCGCCCGTACCCGATCGGCCTGGGGCGGGACGACTGCGGCGCCCAGCGTCGGCGTGAGGATGTAGCCGGTCTCCGGGTCGCCGTACCGGGTGACCAGATCGGGACGGTGCTCGACGAAGTGGGCGAGGTAGGCACACAGCACGGCGTCGACCTGGTCCTCGACGCGGCGCAGCTCGCTCTTCCTCGACGCGCTCTCGACCTGGTCGCGCAGACCGGCCCACGTCTCGTCGGTGGAGACCACGCCGGCCACGAGGGTCATCAGGGTCAGCAGCTCGGAGCGCAGCAGGTCGACGTCGCGGCCGGGTTTGGCCTTGTAGCGCAGCACCTTGGGCAGTCCGAAGAGCACGATCGTCGCCGGATGCGGGTAGACCTCGATGGCCCGTCGGTGGCGACCGGACCGCGGGTCGATGTCGAGGCCGAGCCTCTTGGCCACGCGCGCGGCCCGGGTCCCGTGCGCGAACTCGGGCTTACCGGTGTTGGAGGGGTGGGCGCCGGCGTCGTACCGACGGAAGTCCTTGCTGAGCTGCTGCTCCGCCGGCCGCGACCCGGTGGCGTTGCTGACCACGATCGGAGCGTCGATGGCGGCCAGGCAGTCGCCGTCGACGTACGCCGCCAGCCCGGCCGCGATCTCGTCGTCGGTGCGCACCGCGCTCACGTGCAGCAGTCGTGCCTCGGCGTCGACGACCGCGAGGCCGGTGGGCTGCTTGTCGCCCCAGGCGAGGTCGATCCCGATGAAGTGCACGCCGTCACCCTGCCGCATCCCATCCCCAGCCGCACACCTCGGGCGGTGCGGCGCTGAGCGACCGGCTGTGACTCCGCGGTGATGTCCGGCTCCGGACCGCGCGTCGCCGAGTGACCGGAGTGACTCCGGGGCGTGATCCTGCCGACCGGGGCAGCGAGCGGCTGGTTGGATCGGGCCATGGGCCGTTCCGTGGACATCGACGTGGACGAGCTCGCCGCCCAGTTCGGGCTGCGGCCGGTGCGTCTCCTCCAGGCCGGCCCGGGCCGGTCGACGGTGCAGGTCCGAGACGACGAAGGCCAGCTGTACGTGCTCAAGACCGCGGACGCGCCCGGAGCCCTCGCGGGCGACGTCGGCGCCAACGGGACGCTGCGTGCGGCGGGGCTCCCCGTGCCCGAGATCATCGCCCAGCGGGACGGCCCGCCGGCGGTCCTCGTCCTCCGCTGGATCGACGGCGATCCCATCGAGTCGACGTGTCCGGACCAGCCCCTGCGCGAGGTCGGGCGGCTGCTCCGGGCCGTGCACGCCCTGCCCGGTGGTCCGCCCTTCTCGGGCCAACCGACCATCGCCGCCTGGATCGCCGCCTGGACCGTCGAGGTCGCGGCCTGGTGGCCCACCGTCGGCGCCGGTGACACCCAGGTCCGGCACCTGCTCGGCCGGCTCCACGACCTGGAGCCGCTCCTCGCCGAACGCGCAGGGTGTCTCACGCTGTTCGACGGCCGGGCAGAGCACTTCCTGGTCCGCGACGGTCGGGTCGCGGGGCTGATCGATCTCCACGACGTGGGTCCGGGGGATCCCGCCATGGACCTCGCCGTGATCGGGCTGACCGACGACCGCCTGATCCCGGAGGTGCTGAACGGCTACCTCGCCGAGCACGACGAGGACCACGCGCTGCGCCGCCTGATCCCGTTCTACCTCCTGCTGCGCCGGCTCGCGGGCGCGGAGTGGCAGCTACGGAACGGCTCCGGCTCCGCCGGCACCCGGCTGCTGCAGCTGGCCACCAGGCAGGCGGCGGAGCTTCCGTAGCGCGATCCCGCCGGGCTCCTCGTCGAGCGATGCCGGCGCGCGAAGATCGTGGAGATCCTGGGGCCGGGTAGTCGAGCTCGTCGAGAACCCGTACGGCTACCGCGAACTGCACTGGTCGGATCAGTTGACCTGGCTGGCGCGCTGACCGCTGCGCAGGGTGATCACGTCGAACTGGTCGGCGGTGAGGTCGAGATCGTCCAGCGGGTTCAAGAACAGGAAGGCGACCTTCGGACCGGCCGCGACGATGCCCACCCGGTACTTCGTGGTCTTGTCGCCGGCCTTCTGGGACACCTCCGTCGTCCACCCCTTGACGTCCACGCTCTTCGCGCCAGGACCGGAGATGTCGGTGACCGTGGCGACGGTCGCGGTCAGCTGGCGCTCGCTGCAGCTCTTCCAGCCGACGCGGACCTTCTCGGCCAGCTTGGTGGCGTCCTTCTCGTCCGCGGTGGTGATGACCACCTCGTCGAGCCCGAAGCGGCTGCTGCTGTCGGACAGCAGGTAGGTGCGGTGGCTGCGTGACTCCGCCTCGACCTTGGACCAGTCGACGGTCTCGCACCCGCTGCCCCGCAGCAGATCGGGATCCGGTTCGCCGGGCGTCGTACCGGCCCACCGGGTCAGCTCGGGCCCGATCGGCGGCAGGTCGCCCGAGGCCAGGAAACCGGGCTGGTCTCCACCGAGCGGGGGCGGACCGTCCTGGGCTTCCGGCTCGTCGGAACAGGCGCCGCCGGCCGCCTGGCACTGGGTGTCCACCACGGATCCGGCCACCTCCGCCACCCGCTTGGCCGTGACGGCCTTGGCGGGCTTGGCGACGTCGATCACGTCGACGATCCGTCCGGTCCGCGTCAGGACGACGGTCCGGTACTCGGTGGTGGAGCCGTCCAGCACCTGGATCGTCACCCCGACCGCCTGATCACCGACCCCGCCGACGAGATGGCCCTGGTAGATCCAGCCGCCGGTCATCGAGCAGTTCCCCAGCGAGCGGGCGGCGAAGGCGTACGCCTGCGCGGCCTCCTCCGGGCTGCCGTAGGACGTCGCCTGGTGCAGGGCTGCCGGTGAGTCGGAGCCGTTGCTGCTGAGCAGCCGCAGCACCGTCTGCTGCGGGGGCGGGGCCCCCTCGGTGACGTCGGCGGCCAGGCAGGCGGGGTGATGGGGTGAGTCCTCCGTCGTGCCGCGCTGGGTCAACGCGACCTTCCAGGTGCGCTTCTTGTCGATCGTCTCCGCCTGGGCCGCGGAGAGCATCAGGTCGTCGGTGATCAGGGCGGTGCCCGGGTCCGACGTCTCGCCGCTCGGCGTGGCTCCGGGATCGGTCGGACCGGGGCTCGTGGAGGATCCGGGCGCGGCGATCGGCTGACCGGTGGTCTTGATGATCGCGTACCCGCCGACCAGCCCGAGGATGGCGACGACCGCGACCGCACCGATCATCAGCAGCAACCGGCGGCGGTCGGCGGACGGGTCGGACTCGGGGTCGTCGTCCTCCGCGTCGTCGTCGCGGGGGGTCACCCGGCTGCCGCCCGCGGTGCGGGGCAGCAGCGTGGTGGCATCCGGATCGCGCTCCGCTCGGCTGCGCTTGCGCTCCCGGGCACGGCTCAGGATGGTCGTCTCGTCGGAGAGGCCCGGGTCCGGAGCCGCGTCGTCGCCGGACCGCGGGGAGCGGACCGCCGTCGGCTCGTCGCGATAGAGCGGAGGCGGTACGTCCTCGGGATGGCCGCCGGCTGCGCCCCGGCCGCCGGCTGCGCCCCGGCCGGCGGCTGCCCCTCGGCCGCCGGATCCGCGTCGTCGCTCCCGAGTGGGCTGTCGGTCGGACCGCTGTCGGTCGGACCGCTGTCGGTCGGACCGCCGTCCGGGGTCGCCGACTCCGCTGCGGGCGACTGCTCGTCGCTCCAGGCGCGACGAGGACGGTACGCCTCGGGCTCGTCAGACATCGTCGGGCTTCTCCTGCTTCTTCGACGTTGCCGGTCGGCGAGAGGGCAACGGGACGACGCGGTCTCCACCCCGACACGCCCACCGACGCAGCACAAACACGACGACTTTACCCGGCATGGGCGTGTCCGGGCGGGGCGTAGCAGCACTCTGGGCGAGCATGGGGAGCGTTATGGCTTCCCTGTTGTCACCGCGCCGGGACCGCGGCGACATCGATCTCGCCGCGACCGAGCCGACCGTCGTGGTCGGTACCGGCGCCTCCGACGAGCTCCCCACCGTCGCCTGGCTCGCCCTGGCCGCCGGTGCCGGGCTGCTCACCGCGCTGTGCGGTTGGGTCCTGGTGACGGGGTTCGTGGTCGCCGGCTGGCTCGCCGCCGAGCCTGGCACCCTCGGCCAGGCCCTCACCGTCGGCACCCAGCTGTGGCTGCTGGCCAACGGCGGCGGAGCCACCATCGGCGCGGTCTCGCTCACCCTGATCCCCTGGGGCGTCACCCTGCTGGTGGCCTGGCTGATCTCCCGCACGGCGGGGTACGCCGCCCGGCACGGGAGCCCGGAGTCCCCGACCGTGACACCGATGGTCTGCATCGTCACGACCCTCGGCTACCTCGTACCGCTGCTGGCGGTCGGTCTGCTGGTGGGCGGTCCGATGGCCGCCCTGCGAGCCGGCACGGTGATGCTGGTCGTCGTCTCGGCGGCGGCGGCCTGGGGTTGCTGCCGGACGCGCGAGAGCTGGCCGACCGACACCTGGCCGGCCTGGTCCCGGGCGGTGCCCCGGGCGGTGGCCGCGGCGCTGCTGCTGATGTTCGCCGGCGGAGCGGCCGTGCTGGCCACCGGACTCGCTCTCAACCTCGAGCGGCTCACGACGATGCTGAAGGCGCTGGACGCCGGCGTCATCGGCAACCTCGCCCTGCTCGTGGGTCAGCTGGCGTACGCACCCAACGCGATCGTCTGGGCCGCCAGCTACGCGATCGGTCCGGGCTTCACGCTCGGCAACGGCTCGATCGTCTCACCGGCCGCCACCGAGCTGGGGGTGCTGCCGGCGATCCCGCTGCTGACCGCCGTCCCCGACGTCGGCCCCGGCGGGGTCTCGCACCTGTGGTGGCTCGCGCTCGGTGTCGCGGCGGGCGCCGTGGCCGCGACCCTGGTCGTGCTGGCTCGTCCCACGGCCCGGTTCGACGAGACGACGCTGGTCGGCGGTCTCTCCGGGGTGCTCGCCGGCGTGGCCTTCACCGGCGTCGCCTGGCTGACCAGCGGCGACCTGGGGAGCGACCTGCTCGCCGGTCTCGGACCGCAGCTGGTGCCGGTGCTGGTGATGGCCACCTCCACCATGGGGCTGTCGGGCGCGGTGTGCGGCCTGGTGCTGGGACTCTGGCGGCGCCCGCGTGCCGCGCGGACCGACGAGACGGCGACGGCCACCACGCAGGTCGCCGGCGGCAGCGAGGACGAGGTCGACGACCGGACCGAGCTGACCGCGCCGGTCACCCGCCGCCGCTCCTCCCGCTCGACGGCAGCGGAGCCCCCCGACCAGAGTGCGGACGAACCGACTCAGCAGATCGGCTGAGGCAGGCCGGCCGGTCCGGGCTCGATAGGGTGGCGCCCGTGCCCTCCACCCCCGCCGGTCCCGCGCGCCTGGTCGTGCTGGTCTCCGGCTCCGGCACGCTGCTGCAGGCCCTGCTCGACGCGTGCACCGACCCCGCGTACGGAGCACGGGTCGTCGCCGTGGGCGCCGACCGCCACGGCATCGCCGGGCTGGACCGCGCGGTCGCGCACGGCGTGCCCACGTTCGCGCACCCGTACGCCAAGGGGAGCGACCGAGGCGTCTGGGACGGTGAGCTGACCGACCTGGTCGCGGCCCACGATCCGGATCTGGTGATCAGCGCCGGGTTCATGAAGCTGCTGGGTCCGGTGTTCCTGGAGCGCTTCGGTGGCCGGGTGATCAACACCCACCCGGCGCTGCTGCCGTCCTTCCCGGGCATGCACGGCCCGCGGGACGCCCTCGCGTACGGGGTGAAGGTGACGGGCGCGAGCGTCTTCCTCGTAGACTCCGGCGTCGACACCGGGGCGATCCTCGACCAGGCGGCGATCGAGGTGGCCGACGACGACACCGTGGAGAGCCTGCACGAGCGGATCAAGGTCGTCGAGCGGCGGCTGCTGGTGGACACCACCCACCGGTTGGCCACGCGCGGCTGGCGGGTCGACGGCCGCCGGGTGCGGTGGACCTGAGACCGGTGACGAACCAGACCATCACGAACCAGACCAGCGACAAGTCACAGACGGGACAGCATGAGCACGACTGAGAACGACCGACGTCCGATCAAGCGCGCGCTGGTGTCGGTCTACGACAAGACCGGCCTGGTCGAGGTGGGTCTCGCCCTGGCCGGGTCCGGGGTCGAGATCGTCTCCACCGGGTCGACCGCCCGCACCCTCGCCGAGGCCGGCGTGCCGGTGACCCAGGTCGAGCAGCTGACCGGGTTCCCGGAGTGCCTGGACGGTCGGGTCAAGACCCTGCACCCGTTCGTGCACGCCGGTCTGCTCGCCGACACCCGGCTCGAGTCGCACCGCGACCAGCTGGCGGAGCTGGGGATCGCGCCCTTCGACCTGCTGGTCTCCAACCTCTATCCCTTCGTGGACACCGTGATGGCCGGCGCCGGACAGGAGGAGACGATCGAGCAGATCGACATCGGCGGCCCGTCGATGGTCCGCGGCGCGGCCAAGAACCACGCGTCGGTCGCGGTGGTCACCTCGCCCGGCCAGTACGGGCAGCTGCAGGCCGCCCTCGCCCACGGCGGGTTCACCCTCGCCGAGCGCCAGGGGCTGGCCGCGGCGGCGTTCGTGCACACGGCCACGTACGACATCGCGGTCGCGTCCTGGATGGGCAACGTGGTGACCGACACCAGCGACGGCAGCGGCTTCCCGCGGTGGGTCGGCGCCAGCTGGGACAAGGCCGCGGTGCTGCGGTACGGCGAGAACCCGCACCAGCGGGCGGCGCTCTACGTCGACGGCGCGTTCCCCGGAGGCCTCGCGACGGCGCAGCAGCTGCACGGCAAGGAGATGTCGTACAACAACTACGTGGACACCGACGCCGCACGCCGGGCGGCCTACGACTTCGACGCGCCGGCCGTGGCGATCATCAAGCACGCCAACCCCTGCGGCATCGCGGTCGGCGACAGCATCGCCGAGGCCCATGCCCGGGCGCACGCCTGTGACCCGGTGTCGGCCTTCGGTGGGGTGATCGCGACCAACCGGCCGGTCAGCGTGGCGATGGCCCAGCAGGTCGCCGAGGTGTTCACCGAGGTGATCGCGGCACCGGCGTACGAGGACGGTGCGGTCGAGGTGCTGCAGGCGAAGAAGAACATCCGGATCCTGGTCGTCGAGCCGGCCACCCGCGGCGGCATCGAGACCCGGGGCATCTCGGGCGGGATGCTGATGCAGGCCGTCGACACGGTCGACGCCGACCACGACTCGGCAGCGGGCTGGGAGCTGGTCTCCGGCGAACCCGCCGCCCCCGAGGTGCTGGCCGACCTGGAGTTCGCCTGGCGGGCCTGCCGCGCGGTCAAGTCCAACGCCATCCTGCTGGCGCACGACGGCGCGTCGGTCGGGGTCGGCATGGGTCAGGTCAACCGGGTCGACTCCTGCCGGCTCGCGGTCGAGCGGGCGGGCGTCCGGGCCAAGGGCTCGGTGGCCGCCTCCGACGCGTTCTTCCCGTTCGCCGACGGACCCGCAGATCCTCATCGACGCCGGGATCGCGGCGATCGTCCAGCCCGGCGGCTCGGTCCGCGACGCCGAGGTGGTCGAGGCGGCCAAGGCCGCGGGCGTGACCATGTACCTGACCGGCGCCCGGCACTTCTACCACTGAGCCCGGCCGTTCCCCGCACTCCCGAGAGGCGCTCATGACCGCACAGCTGTTGGACGGCAAGGCCCTGGCGGCCACCATCAAAGCCGACCTGACCGTACGGGTCGCCGCCCTGGTCGCCCAGGGCATCACCCCTGGCCTGGGCACGGTGCTGGTCGGCGACGACCCGGGCAGCAAGGCCTACGTCGCCGGCAAGCACCGTGACTGCGCCCAGGTGGGGATCGCGTCGCTGCAGGTCGAGCTGCCCGCGTCGGTGAGCGAGGCCGAGCTGGAGGCCGAGATCGCGCGGCTGAACGCCGACCCGACCTGCACCGGCTACATCGTGCAGCTGCCGCTGCCGGGGGGCCTGGACGAGAACCGGGCGCTGGGACTGATCGACCCCACCAAGGACGCCGACGGCCTGCACCCGGTCAACCTGGGCAAGCTGGTGCTCGGTGAGGCGGCGCCGCTGCCCTGCACCCCGCGCGGCATCGTCGAGCTGCTGCGCCGCAACGGGGTCGCCCTGAGCGGGGCCGAGGTCTGCGTCATCGGCCGCGGCACGACCGTCGGCCGGCCCCTCGGGCTGCTGCTCACCCGCAAGAGCGAGAACGCCACCGTCACCTTGTGCCACACCGGCACCGTCGACCTCGCCGCCCACACCCGGAACGCCGACATCGTGATCGCGGCGGCGGGCCGGCCGGGACTCATCACCGGCGACATGATCAAGCCCGGCGCGGTCTGCGTCGACGTCGGCATCACCCGCACCGACGCCGGGCTGGCCGGTGACCTGGATGCCAGCGTCCGCGAGGTGGCCTCCTGGGTCGCGCCGGTCCCCGGCGGGGTCGGGCCGATGACCCGGGCGATGTTGCTCACGAACGTGGTCGAGCGGGCCGAGGCCGTCGCCCTGGCCCGCGGCTAGGCACGGGCAGCGATGGCCTCCCGCGATGCCGGGCCGGCGAGCCGCAGCACCCGGCTGTGGCCCCTGCTGGTGGTGCTGATCGGCGTCCTCCTCGGCCTGGTGGTGGCCGTCGTCGGCGCCCAGACCTGGCGGCTGGGCGGTCTGATCATCGGGACCGCGTTGCTCATCGGTGCGGTCATCCGGGGCGCGCTGCCGGGCCGGGACGCCGGACTGCTGCAGGTGCGGAGCCGCCCGTTCGACATCACCGTCCTGACCCTGGGTGGCATCGCGATCATCGCCTTGTCGATCGCCGTGCCCGGCCGCCCCGGCTGAGTGGGCGCTCGGCGTCCCGGGTGTGTAGCGTCATCGCCCATGGAGTCGGACGCCGCGCTCGGACGGCTGCTCAGCCGGGTGGCGGGAGTCGCTGCCCTCGCCCTCGGTTTCGCCGACGGCGGGGTGTCCCTCGTCCACCGGGCCGCATCGGTGCAGCGCCGGTCCGGGCGTCCGACGCACGAGTCGCTGCGTCGGCTCAGTGAGGAGCTCGACCGGCAGGTGGTGGACCGCGGTCTGCCGCGCGTGGTCGAGGACCTGACCGAGCTGGGCGCGAACGGCGTGGAGACGGCGACCGCCGGACCCGTGGCCGGTACGGACGGGGCGAGCGCCACCGTCCGTGGCGCGTACGTGGGGATCCCGCTGCGGGCGGACGGCGCGGTGGTCGGGGTGCTGAGTCTCCGTGATCCCGCCCCCCGTCCCATCGGGCGCCGAGAGGTGCGCACCCTGGTCGAGTTCGGCCGGCTCGTCATCGACCAGCTCGACGCCCGGGACCCCGGCCGCGACCCCGATCTCGACCCCGACCCGGTGCTGGACCAGCCGGACGCCGCGGTCGCCGAGATCCGGGCGGGTCTGGACGCGGGTGAGATGGTCCCGTGGTACCAACCCGTGGTCGCTCTCGACTCCCAGCGGGTCATCGGGGTCGAGGCCCTGGTGCGGTGGCGTCGCGCCAACGGTGTGATCGAGCAACCGGCCACGTTCCTGCCGCTCGCCGAGCGCAGCGACCTGATCATCGACATCGACCGCGAGATCCTGCGCCAGGCGCTCCACGACCTGGCCGGCTGGCAGCACACGAACCCCGACTTCCGGGTCAGCGTCAACCTGTCCGGGCGGCACCTGGACCGGGTCGAGACGCTGGCCGAGCTGGATCTCCTGGCGCGGCGGGCCGGCGTGTCGCCGGCCACCGTGGATCTCGAGCTCACCGAGACCGCCCGACCCCACGATCTCGAGGTCGGGGGGGCCGCCATCGCTCGACTCCGCGACCGCGGCTACAGCGTCTGGTTCGACGACTTCGGGTCGGGGTGGTCGGCGCTGCAGGACCTCATCCGGTTCCCCGTCGACGGGATCAAGCTGGACCGGACGTTCGCCGAGCAGCTCGGCTCGCCCGTGGCCGACGCCGTGGTCGGCGCACTCTCCGCCGCTGCTGCCCAGGTCGGGCTGAAGATCACCATCGAGGGGATCGAGGAGCAGGTCCAGGCCGCCCGGGCCCTCGAGCTGGGCTGCCAGTTCGCCCAGGGCTATCTCTGGTCGCGGCCCCTGCCGGCCGACCAGGTGCCCGCCCTGGTCGGCCTGAGCACGCCGCTCAGCTGAGCACGCCGCTCAGCTGAGCGCTCCGTGGGGTACGCGGTGGTCGGACAGCAGCTCCAGCACCGCGGCTCCCTGGCCGAACTCGCAACCCGCTCCCACCGCCATCGCCAGACTCTCCGCGTCGTCGAGGGCGGGGACGATGACGGTGTAGCCGAAGGCGCGTGCGGTCTCGGCGGTCAGCCGGAGCATCGTCGGTCCACTGGGCCGACCGGACGACGGGTACTGGTGCGGCGGCTGCATGGTCGAGTCCAGCCGGACCACGCTGACCGGCAACCCCAGCCACTGACTCGTCGGCCCGGTTCCACCGCCGAAACCGTCCAGGCAGATCCGGACCCCGCGGGCGTGCAGCGTCTCCAGGTTGGCCACCAGGCGGAGGTCCTCGGTGATCTCCTCCGAGGACACCAGCAGCATCAGTCGATCGGCGCTGAGGCCGGCGTCGTCCAGTGCGCTGCCGACATCGCGCAGGCACCGGTCGAGCATCAGGTGCCGGACGGTGAGGGGAGCGCTGATGTAGAGACCGTCGGCCGACGGACCCTGGGCCGCCAGCCAGGACGCGGCCCGGTGCAGGCCCCAGGTGTCCAGGTCGAGCACCACCGGGCTGCGGCCGACCTCGCTCAGCAGGGTGCGGCGATCGGGGACCAGGTCGGCGATCCCGCCGAACGAGATCTCGAAACCCGCGGGCTCTCCGGTGATCAGCTCGACGACCGGCTCGATCCGCAGGGCGACGGCGTCGGCACCGATGTCCTCGATCAGAGCCGCCTCGACGGTGGCCCGCCGCTGCAGCGTCTGCTGGAGGTCCTGATCGAAGACCTCGACCCGGCCGCGACCGGCCTTCTTGGCGCGGTAGACGGCCAGATCCGCCTCCGACAGCAGGAGGTCGGCGTCGGTGCTCGCGTCCTGGCTGATCGCGACGCCGACGCTCGCTCCGATCCGGGCCTCGTGCCGGTCGCTCAGCAGCATGGGTCGTCCGACGGCCTCGACCAGCCGTTCCGCGACCCCGATCGCGGAGGCCTGCTCGTCCAGCGGTTCGAGCAGCACGACGAACTCGTCGCCGCCCAGGCGGGACACCACGTCGCCGGCGCGGACGGCGTCCTTCATCCGCCCGGCCGCCTGCCGCAGCACCTCGTCGCCGGCCCGGTGGCCGAGGGTGTCGTTGACCTGCTTGAAGCCGTCGAGGTCGATGAAGAGCAGGCCGATGACGGCCCCGCTGCGTTGGGCTCGGCTGAGCGCGGCGGTGATCAGCCGCATCGCCTGGGCCCGGTTGGCCAGACCGGTGAGGGAGTCGTGGGCGGCCTGATGGGTCAGCTCCGCCTGGGCCGCCGCCCGCTCCGCGTTCGCGGCCTGGATCTGGACGATGGACAGGTTCATCCGGGCCATCACGAGCGCGAAGACAACGACCGACCCGAACACGACGGCCCAGACGCTCGGCGCGAGCCCGAGCAGGGTCTCGACGGCCAGGACGGCGGGCGCCACCAGCACGGCGACGGTCAGCGCCGCGAGGCGACGCCGGGTGAAGGTGGTCGCGGTGTCCGGCGCGGTGGCCGTCAGCGACACCATCGACGGGTGGAGGGCGGCAGCACCCCAGGCCAGGTAGGACAGCAGCCAGCAGATGTCGATGGGCTCGGTGCTGTCGAAAGTGAGGAGCCGCAGGCTGGAGGAGGCGGTGTCGGCGGCGATCAGCAGCACCAGGGCGGTGACCAGCAGCCGGAACGACCAGGTCCGCCCACCCGGGGTGGTGATCAGCCTGATCAGCAACCCCGCCAGCACGATGTCGGCGATCGGGTAGCTGACGGCGACGGCGGCCGCGACGTGCGAGCTCTCGAACGTGGCGACCGTCGGGCGGGCCAGCAGGACCCAGGACAGAACTCCCAGTGACACCGTCAAGATGGCGGCGTCCAGGGCGCCGGCCCGGTCCTCCCGGGTCCGGCGGCCGCGGATCAGCAGCCAGATGCCGGCGGCCACCACCGGGTAGCCGATCAGGTAGACCGGATCGGCCGGCGTCGGGAACGCGTCGGGATCGACCTCGGCCCAGACGCTGCCGACCGTGTCGGCCAGGGCCCAGATGAGCTGGCCCAGCGCCATCAGCACCCAGGGGAGGCGGCGGCTCGGCCGGTGGATGTGGGTGCCGATCAGGATGGCCACGGCGGCGGAGACGCCGACGGCGGAGTAGGTGGCCGACGTCAGCAGCCCCTCCGGTGCGAGGTAGTAGACGGCCACCGCGCCGAGCCCGGCCAGCAGGTACCACAGCCAGAGCGTGGGCCAGCGGGTGGGGAAGTGACCGCGGGGCAGTGCCGCTCCGGCGGCTCGACGTTCCACGGGGTCTCCTTCTCCGTCAGGCCCCCGCCCTCGAGATGATCATCGATCGATGCCGGAAATATATCGCCCACCGGCGGCGTCGCTCGACCGACCGTGCGGTGGGCGCCGATTCCGCTCGCCGAACCCGGATCGGCCTATCCTGCGCGCATGCCTGCTCGCTGGCTGCGCCTCCTCCTGACTGCTCCGCTGCTCGCCTCCGCCACGGTGGCCGGCTGCTCGCTGGTCGATCGGGACTGCGTGGCTCCGGTCTCGGGCAGCATCTCCTACGACGGGAGCTCGGTGCCGCCGCCGTACCACGTGGAGTGGACGATCACGCTGGACGGCGATCGGGGTCGCTTCGAGGTCAGCCCGGGCTACGGCTCGTCGCTGCGGTGGGCCGCCGACTTCCGCCCCGAACCGGCTCTGGTCGCCGCTGCCTGCACGCAGCTCGTGGAGGCCTCGCAGGAGAAGAACCCGCCGCCGGGGTCGGCCGTGATCACCGCCGACCTGCGGGACGGCTCCGGTCAGTCCGTGCGCAAGCGCGCCCTGGCCACCCGCTCCGGCGAGCTGTACACCGCGGTGCGGGCGGCGGTGCCGGAAGCCACCTGGACCACGGTCTACGGCGAGTACGAGCGCTGGAGCGACCAACACTGACCGGGTGACCCGATGGCGTCAGGGCCGTCCGGTGCGGCGCAGCGGCAGCCTGGTGAGCGCGACGCCGACCAGCGAGACGGCGCCGCCGAGGAGCGCGACCGCTGCGGGGACCTCCGCGAGGAAGATCCACGACAAGAGCACGGCGATGCCCGGCACCACGTACGACGACGCGGCCATCCGTCCGGCACTGGTGCGGGCCAGCGCGTAGCTCCAGAGCAGGAACGCGATCGCCGTCGGGAACACCCCCAGATAGACCACGCCGGCCGTCACCGTCCACGGCTCGGCCCGCAGCTGGGCCACCAGGGAACCGAGGAACGGCAGCGTGGCCACGGTGCCGGCGAGGGCACCGAGCCAGGTGACGGTGACCGGATCCACCGTGGTCAGCGCCTGCTTCTGCAGCAGCACGCCGATCGCGTACAGACCCGCGGCCGCGAGGGCGAGGGCGACCCCCCGCGGGTCGACCTGACCGGTGCGGGAGGCCGAGGCGATGATCACCACGCCGGCGAAGGCGATCAGCAGCCCGATCATCAGCTGACGTGGGAAGCCCTCGCCCAGGAAGATGCCGGCGAGGACGGCGACGATCACGGGGGCGAGGTTGACGATCATGGCGCTGGTGCCGGCGTCGAGGTAGTGCCCGGCCGCGTTGACCGCGATCGTGTACACACCGAACCAGAGCACCCCGTACGCGATGATCAGCACCAACGGCCGGCCGCGGGGGATCCGCAGCGGGCCACGGCCGGGTCGCAGGAGCGCGACACCGGTCAGCACGAGCGAGCCGACCAGCAGCCGGCCCAGGGCCAGCGGGCCGGGATCGACCGCCCCGCTGAGCGCCCGGATGACGACGAAGGCCGACGCCCAGAGCACCATCGTGACGCCGGCGGCGACCAGGGGCAGCCAGCTCCGCTCCCGGTGGGTCCCAGGGGTGCCGAGGGTGCTGTCGAGGGCGAGATCCGAGCTCATGACACCAGCCTGACCCCCGAGAGACGTAAGCACAAGAAACGCCTCCTTCACGAATCTTCAGTCTGACTGTAGTGTCGGCGCCATGCTCGACGTTCATCGTCTGCGGGTGTTCCGCTCCGTCGTGGCCAGCGGCTCGATCCAGGCCGCCGCCAACAACCTCGGATACACCCCGTCGGCGGTGAGCCAGCACGTGACCGCCCTGCAGCGCGAGACGGGTCTGGCGCTGATCTCGCGGGTGGGTCGGGGGATCGAGCCGACCGCGGCGGGTCGGGCCCTGGCCCTCGAGATCGACGGTGTGCTGTCGCGCCTCGGCGAGGTCGAGTCCGTGGTCGGCGATCTCCGCGCCGGCCGGACCGGCTCCCTCTCCATCGCCTACTTCGCGTCGGTCGGCTCCGCCTGGATGCCGACGGTGGTGGCGACGATGATGACGGAGTTCCCGTCCGTCCGGCTGGACCTCGCGCTGCGCGAGGACGTGCCCACGGATCCGGCCGAGCGGCCCGATCTCCAGGTCGCCGTCGAGCAGGGTGCCATCCACCGACCGGGCCTGGTGGCCCAGCACCTGCTGGACGACCCGTACGTGGCGGTGCTGCCGTCCGCGCACGCGCTGGCCGGGCGGGACGCGATCGATCTCGTGGACCTGGCCGGCGACCGCTGGGTCGACAACGACTTCGCCCGGGGCTGGTGCCGGCGGAACCTGATCGAGGCCTGTCACGCGGCCGGCTTCAGCCCGCCGTTCCACGTCGAGGCGCACGACTACCCGACGGCGATGGCCTTCGTGGCGGCCGGGATCGGCGTCACGGTGCTGCCGACACTGGGCGCGCGACAGCTGCCGCCCGGGGTGGTCGCGGTGCCGGTGACCAGCCCGACGCCGGTCCGCTCGATCTACGCGCTGGTGCGCGAGGGGGTGGCCGACACCCCGGCCGTACGGACGGTGCTCCGGGTGCTGACCCGGCTCGGCTCACGCGCCGCGGACCGCACGTCCGGGACCGTCGGGCGGAACGCTCGATGATCACGGCGGCACGCGGGTGGGCGGCGGCGACGGTCGCCCTGGCGGCGGTCGGCGTCCTCATCCAGCTGGCGGTGGTGATCGCCGGCACCTCCACCGTGTCCGATGATCCGCCGGCCGTGCTCGGTGTGCGGCTGTGGCGCTTCATCAGCTACTTCACCATCCAGACCAACCTGCTGGTGATCGCCACCGTGCTGCCGCTGATCACCGATCCCCGGCACGACGGCCGCACCTGGCGGGTGCTGCGGTTGGCGGCGCTGGTGATGATCACGGTGACCGGACTGGTGCACTGGTTCCTGCTGCGACCCCTCTCGACGCTGACCGGCTGGGAGGCGGTGGGCGATGTCCTCGTGCACGTCGCGGTGCCGCTGCTGACCGTCGTCGGCTGGCTGGTGTTCGGCCCGCGACCGCGGATCGAGGGACGGACCGTCGCCTGGTCGCTGGCCTGGCCGATCGGCTGGCTGGTCTACACCCTGGTGGTGGGGGCGCTGACGGGCTGGTACCCGTACCCGTTCCTCGACGTGGCGGCCCGGGGGGTCGGACCGGTCGCGCTCACCGGCGGGGCCATCGCCCTGCTGCTCACCGGGCTGTCCTCGGCCTGCTGGCGGCTGGATCGGGTGCTGCGGTCGGCCGGGACGCAGCCGGGCAGCTGATCGGGAACTCCTGCCCTGTCGGTCGGGAATCGTGCGGCGTGAAGGTGAGGGTCCACGATGTTCGACAGAGGAGGACCCATGTACCAACTCAGCCTCAGGCAGAAGATCGGCGCGGCCCTGACGGGTCTGCTGCTGGCCGGTTCGGCGACCAGCGCACTGGCGCCCACCCCGGGCGGCGAGATCGGCCCGCCCTACGTCGTGCTCATCGCCGGCAGCCTGCTCAGCGTGAGCGGGCTGATCGCGTTGCTGATCGGGTTCGTGCGACGGTCCCGCTCCGCGTTCCGGTTGGCGGCGGGAGCTCTGATCGCGATCCAGCTGACAGCTCTGCCGGCGTTCTTCGCGCCGGTCCCGGCGTCCATCCGACTGATGGTGGCGGTCAGCGTGCTGCTGGCCTTGCTGGCCGTGGCGCTCCTGCTCACCCCGGCAGAGGCTGCCGTCCCGCAGGAGGCGGACGTCGCATGATCGCCGCGCTCACCGCGCTGCTCGCCCTGCCGCTCGGATACCTCGTCCGCTCGCGGCTGGCGGCCTTCACGATCTACGCGGTCGCGTATCTGTGGGCCTTCACCTTCCAGACCCTCTACCTGCTTCTGGACTCCCTCGGTTCGGACCGGGCCGATGCCTTCGACCCGGGGGTCTTCCCGCTGTCGTACGGGCTCGTCACCGCGGCCGTGCTGGTGATCGGTACGGGCGCCGTCTGCCTGGGACACTGGTTGCGGAGCCGCCGGCGGGTCGGCAGTGAGGTGGTCGCGGGAGCACGATGACCGTACGGATCCTGTTGGTCGACGACCATCCGGTCGTCCGGAGCGGACTGCGGCTGCTGCTCGGGACGATCGACGACGTCGAAGTGGTGGGCGAGTCGGCGGACGGGGGGGCGGCCGTCCGAGACTGCCTGCTGCTGCGTCCGGACGTGGTGCTGATGGACCTGACCATGCCGGTGATGGGTGGCATCGAGGCGACCCGCAGGATCCGTGCGGCTCAGCCCGAGGTGGCGGTGTTGATCTTGACCATGTCCGACGACGACGCCACGCTGCTGACCGCCCTCCGAGCCGGTGCGGGTGGCTACCTGCTCAAGGAGGCGGGCCAGGAAGACATCATGGCGGCGATCCGAGCCGTGTCGACCGGACAGACGGTGCTGGGAGTCGGCTTGGCCCAGCGGATGCTGGCCGCGGGAGAGATCACCCCGATCCTCCCCGAGCTCACCCCGCGCGAACGCGAGATCCTGACCCTGGTCGCCGACGGTCTGCGGACGGCGGCCATCGCCGAACGCCTGTACCTCAGCCCTAAGACCGTGAGCAACAACCTGACGAGCATCTTCGCCAAGCTCGGCGTCACCGACCGGGCCCAGGCGATGATCATCGGCCGGCAGCACGGGTTGGGGCGACCGTGATCACCGTGGTGGAGCTGTCCCTCGTGATCACCGGCCTCGGTCTGGTCGTCGCCGGTGTGCTGCTGGGCCGAGCCAACCGGTGGTCCGCCGCGACGATGGGAGCAGCCGGACTCCTCATGATCATCGGTGCCGTCGCGCGGTCGACCGCGGGGCAGACGCAGGGGCTGGTGCTGGCCGGAGCGCTGCTGGCGGCGTCGATGCTGTTCTTCCCCCGCAGAGAACCCTGGCGAGCACCCGGGCGGCGGCCGGATGCGGTCGTGCAGGTGCTGCTGCTGGGGTCGGTCGCCGTGATGATGATCATCGCACTGCTGCTGGGCACTCCGGGCGTGGTCGCCGCGGCCTGGATCGGGTCGGGGTGCGTCGTCGGCTGGGTGTGGTGGGTGATCGATCGGAGACCGGGACCGGATCGGCGCGCGATGATCTGGCTCGCGGGTGCGCTCGGATCAGTGGCGATCAGCTGGGCGATCGCGGGGTTCGCCGTGCCCGGGCAGCTCAGCACGGCGGTGGCTGTGCTCTGCGGGTGGGCTGTTCCGGCGGCCATGATCGTCTCGGGATCGCGTACGGCGGCGGATCCGCGACGGGTTCTCGTCCAGGTGGTGGTCCTGCTGGTGGCCAGTGTCGCGTACCTGGCCGGTTACGCCGCTCTGACGGCGCTGATCGAGCTGACGGTCGGACCGCCGTCGTCGGGCCAGACCACCGTGGTGGCACTGCTGGTCGCCCTGATGATGCCGGTGCTGGTGCGAGCGCTCAGGGCCGGGGTGGCCGTGCTCGTCCTCGGGCGTCGAGCCGACCCGTGGCGAACGGCCGCCGGGATCCTGGACCGGATGGAAAGGGGCCCACAAGCCGCCCTGTCCGTCGTCGCCTCCACGGCCCAGCTGCCCTTTCTCCGGTTGGACGTGGACGGTCGCGCGGCCGCCGTGGCGGGAGCATCCCAGGGACCGAGCGTCGCCGTCGACCTCGACGTCGATGATCATGCGGCGCAGCTGGTCATCGGGCTGCGGGACGGTGAGCTCGGTCTCGGTTCCGACGACCGTCGTCTGCTGCGCACGATCACTCCGCTGCTCTCCGAGATCGTCCGATCCGATCTGATGGCGACCGAGCTCCGGACGGCTCGCGAGCAGACCGCAACGGCGCGAGCGGAGGAACGTCGGCAGCTGCGGCGCGATCTGCACGACGGACTCGGTCCGCGGCTGTCCGGGCTGGTGTACACCGTCGACGCGGGCCGCAACCTGCTGCGCAGCGACCCCACGGCGGCCGGCGAGGTCCTCGTCGGGCTGCGCACCGACATCGTCGCAGCGGTCGAGGAAGTGCGACGGCTGTCGTACGGGATGCGCCCAGCTGTCCTCGACGATCTGGGCCTGGTCGACGCCCTGCACCAGATGGCCGATCGGCTGGCCGATGACGCGGGCCGACCGCTCGAGGTGGTCTTCTCGCTGCATGGTCTGCCGCCGGAGATCCCGGCTGCCGTCGAGGTGGCCGCGTACCGGATCGTGGTCGAAGCCCTGACCAACGTCGTCCGGCACACGGCTGCGGAACGAGCGACCGTTGACCTGTCGGCCGACGGCGCCGGACTCGTGCTGGAGGTCTGCGACCGCGGCGACAGCAGCGGCGCGGCAGCCGACGGTTGGCGCGGGGGAGTCGGCTTGGAGTCGATGCGTGCCCGGGCCGAGGAGCTCGGCGGCAGCTTCGTGGCGGGGCCGTCGGGTCGTGGCGGACGGGTGAGCGTCTTCCTGCCGTGGCCGCCGACCGAGGTGTGATGACTCCGGCCGGTCCGCGGGACTGTCTGAGGTGGGTGCGACGATCCAGGCATGATCGATCACTTCGGTATCCAGTGCACTGACCTGGCCGCCAGCGCCGCCTTCTACGACGCGACCCTCGCCCCGCTCGGGTTCGCCCGGCAGATGGACTTCGGCGTGGCGATCGGCTTCGGCACGGAGGGTCACCCCGACTTCTGGATCGGCGCCTTCAACTCCGGCGAGGGTTTCCGTGAGTCGCACATCGCCTTCACCGCCACCGACCGGGAGGGCGTGCGGGCCTTCTTCGCGGCGGCCACCGGGCTCGGGGCGGAGGTGCTGCACGAGCCGCGTCTGTGGCCGGAGTATCACGACACCTACTACGGCGCCTTCGTCCGCGATCCCGACGGCAACAACGTGGAAGCGGTCTGCCACCTGCCGGAGTGAGCGGTAGCCGCCCTCCTCCTGATCGCGGACAGCGCTGCCCCGGTCCGCAGGGTCACGCCACCGATCCGGGACTGGTGATCGCGGCGATGGCCGACCTCACCACCGGGGCGGAACTGGTCCATCTGCTCAACGTCGCGCCCTATCCGTTGACGCTCACCCGCTGGCGGGACGACCGCGTCGTCACTGCGGGGCCGCTCACCCACAGACAGTCTTCTCGCACAGACGTTCGAGACCTCTGATCTCAGTCCCTCGGTGGGCGCTGGTCCGGTACGGTCACCGGGTGAGTTGTCTGAACTTCGCCTCCGGTCGCACCCGGCACTGAGTGCGCAGCCCCTCAGCGGCTGCAGACGTCGACGTACGGTCGCCGACCGTGCGTTCCTTCGTGACTCACCGGGAGAAGCCCAGCCATGCACATCCGCGATTTCCAGCCCACCGACCTGCCCGCCCTGATCGACCTGACCATCGAGGCGTTCCGCCCGCTGTTCGAGGTCGACCTGCCCACGCTGCTCGATCCAGCCGTGTTCGCCCACGACCACGGATCGTGGGCGGACGACTACCGGCGAGACGTGCCCACCTTCCACGATCCCGAGGCCGACCGGTTCATCGTGCTCGCCGAAGAGACCGCGGGCGACGGGTCGCCGCTGGGCTACGTGGGTTGGCAGGTGAACCCGGACGGCTCCGGCCGCCTGGAGATGGTGGCCGTCCACCCGGACGCCCGCCGGCGAGGGGTGGGCACGGCCATCTGCCGGGCGGCGCTGGAGCGGCTGCGACACCGAGGGGTCACCGTCGTCCACGTCGGCACCGGCGGTGACCCGTTCCACGCGTCGGCACGACGCCTGTACGAGTCGCTGGGCTTCTACGGGTACCCCGTCGTGGACTACACGCGGTCGATCTGAGGGACGGCCCGCACCTCGGCGGGGACGACGGGGGTGCGGGCCCCGGCGACCGGCGGCCCCCGTCCGTCCAGGTCAGGTGGCGCCGAGATCTCTGATCGCGAGCTCGGCCAGCAACCGGGCGCAGTCACCGAGCACGCTGTCGTCGAACCGGGCGCCGGGCGCGTGGTTGCCGGGTGCGGTGTTCGGATCGCCCGGGCAGGCGCCGACGAACAGGTAACAGCCGGGAACCTCGGCCAGCACGCGGCTGAAGTCCTCGGAGCCCATCACCGGGTTGGCCAGCCGGTGCACCCGGTGGGCGCCGAACAGATCGGCGGCGACCCCCAGGGCGAAGGCGGTGGCGTCGGCGTCGTTGACCGTCTCCGGGTACTCACGCTCGAACCTGACCTCCGCCCGGCACCCGTGAGCGGCGGCGATCTGCTCGCACAGACGCACCGAGGCCTGCTCCACGGCGACCAGCTGGGCTTCCGACAGCGTCCGTACGGTCGCCTCGAAGGCCGCGGTCTCGGGGATGATGTTGCGCCGGGTGCCCGCGTGGAACATGCCGACCGTGATCACCACCGGATCGAACA
The DNA here is from genome assembly GCA_963759915.1 of uncultured Actinomycetota bacterium. Taxonomy (GTDB): domain Bacteria; phylum Actinomycetota; class Actinomycetes; order Propionibacteriales; family Propionibacteriaceae; genus Microlunatus. Next base: position 22,680 of record CAVXBJ010000074.1, read on the forward strand.
GGTCGAACTGCCGGGTCACCACGGTCTGCAGCGCCGTCACGATCTCGGCCGCCACCACGATCGGGTCGACCGCCGCGTGCGGTCGGGAGCCGTGACCACCGGCGCCCCGCACGGTCACGGACAGCCCGGACGAGGCGGCCATCAGCGGTCCCGGCCGGCTGCCGATCATGCCCAGCGGGAGCATGTTGGCGAACACGTGCAGGCCGTACGCCGCGTCCGCCCGTCGACCGGCCGCGTCGAGCACCCCCTCCTCGATCATGGCCCCGGCGCCGTCCCAGCCCTCTTCACCGGGCTGGAACATGAAGACCACGTCGCCGCGCAGCTCGTCGCGTCGCTCGGCGAGCAGGCGGGCCGCTCCCACCAGTCCGGCGGTGTGGAGGTCGTGGCCGCAGGCGTGCATGGCGTCGCCGGTCGCGGCGAACGGCTCGCCACTGGTCTCGACCACGGGCAGGGCATCCATGTCGCCCCGCAACAGCACCACCCGGCCGCTGTGGTCGTCCGCGGTGCCGCGCAGCACTGCCACCACCGAGGACACCGACGTGCCGGTGGTGATCTCCAGCCCCAGCCCGGCGAGGGCGTCGAGCACGATCGCCTGCGTCTGAGGAAGGTCGAGACCGATCTCGGGGACCTGGTGCAGCCGACGCCGGAGCGCGATCAGGTCGTCGTCGAGGGTCGTCATCACCGTGCCTCGCCCGCGGTCGCCGTCAGCTGCTCGCCGCCGCGCCGATGACCACGGCGATGATGGCGACGATCCCGATCACCAGACCGATGATCGCCAGGATGGAGATCACCATGCCGATGATCTTGCCGATGTTGATGTTCTGCTCGTTGGCGTAGCGGACACCGCTGGCCGCGATCTCCTTCTGCGCCTTGCTGCCCATGTACCAGGCGATCGGCGCGCAGATCGTCACGAACAGGCCGACGATGCCGAGGACCAGGATGGTCGTGCCCTGCGGGTGCTCGGGCAGGGCGCCGTAGGGCTGCGAGACGACGTACCCGGACTGCGGGGCCGGTGGGTAGCCGGGCTGCTGGTAGCCGCCCTGCACCTCGGGGGCCGAACCGTAGGACTGGGCGGAGTCATAGGACTGGGCCGAACCGTACGACTGGGTCGGACCGTAGGACTGGGTCGGACCGGACGACTGGGCCGGACCGTAGGACTGGGTCGGACCGGACGACTGGGCCGGACCGGATGACTGCTGGGGGTCCCACGGCTGGTTCGGGTCGGCGGGCTGGTTCGGATCGGGGGACGGGTTCTGGTGGGTGTCGCTCATGATCGTTGGTTCCTCCGGTGGTGGGACGGTGACGAGTCGGGCTCAGCTGCTGGAGACGGCGACCACGCCGATGACGACGACGTAGACCAGGACCAGCGCGGCGTACACGATCGAGATGATGCCGAGCACCCAGCCGGCGGTCGCGACTCCGCGACCACCCCACTGACCGGGGGCGGCGTCGATCTCACGGCGGACCCGGCCGCCCAGGACGAAACCTCCGATGCCGACGAACGGGCAGAGGGCCAGCCCGACGATGCCCAGGATCAGGGCCGTGGTCGCCTGCGGGTGGTTCGGTGGCACGTAGCCGTACGCGGGTTGTTGATACGGGTTCACCCCGTACGCCGGCTGCTGCCCGTACGTCGGCTGCCCGTAGGTCGGCTGCTGACCGTAGGCGGGCTGCTGACCGTAGGCGGGCTGGGGTGGGTACCCGGTCTGGTCCGGCGGCGGATAGGCCGTCGGCTGCCCGTAGCCGGCCTGGGGGCCGTAGTCCGGCGGCTGAGCGTGTCCGTACTGCTGGGACTCCTCCTGGCCGGCCGCGCCGGGATCGGGGTAGGTCGGCCAGGGCCCGTCCTCAGCTGGCCGGTCGGCCGCAGACGCTCCCGAGGCCGCGGTGCCCGAGGACCCGGGAGCGGCCCACGGGCTCTCGTACGGGGTGGTGTTCTCCCAGCTGCTCCCGCGGCTGGTCTCCCAGGACGCCGAGGGGGTGTAGTCGTCGCCGGAACCGCCGCCGCCCGGCTGCGGGTCCCGGTCGCTTGGCCGTCCCGCTCCGCTCTCTGTCATGGCCCCTAGTGTTCCCTAAGGAGGGTGCCATCCGCCGGTCGTCCGCAGGTGGGTCGGTGATGGACGCACCCGCGGAACCTCACTCGACCAGGCCGAGTGAGCGCACCGCCTCGCGCTCCTCCTGCAGCTCGGCGACACTCGCGTCGATCTTGCCCCGGGAGAACTCGTTGATCTCGAGTCCCTGGACGATGCTGTAGCTGCCACCGGACGTGGTGCAGGGGAAGCTCGTGATGATGCCCTCGGCGATCCCGTACGAGCCGTCGGAGGGCACCGACATCGACACCCAGTCGTCCTCGGGCGTGCCGAGCACCCAGTCCCGCATGTGGTCGACGGTCGCGTTCGCGGCGCTGGCGGCGGAGCTGGCGCCCCGGGCCTCGATGATCGCGGCACCGCGCTGCTGCACGGTCGGGATGAAGGTCGACTCCAGCCACGCCTGGTCGTCGACCAGCTCGGCCGCGTTCTGGCCCTTGACCTCGGCGTGGAAGATGTCCGGGTACTGGGTGGCGGAGTGGTTGCCCCAGATGGTCAGGTGCCGGATGTCGTTGACCGTCGTGCCGGTCTTGGCCGCCAGCTGGGCCAGTGCCCGGTTGTGGTCCAGCCGGGTGAGGGCGTTGAACCGCTCGGCCGGGATGTCGGGGGCGTTGCTCTTGGCGATCAACGCGTTGGTGTTGGCCGGGTTGCCGGTCACCAGCACCTTGATGTCGTCGGCGGCGTGGGCGTTCAGCGCCGCACCCTGGGGCTTGAAGATCGCCCCGTTGGCCTCCAGCAGGTCGCCGCGCTCCATGCCCTTGCTGCGGGGCCGCGCGCCGACCAGCAGGGCGATGTTGACGCCGTCGAAGACGACGTTCGGGTCGTCGCCGATCTCCACCCCCGACAGCAGCGGGAACGCGCAGTCGTCCAGCTCCATCACCACGCCCTCCAGCGCCTTGAGCGCGGGGGTGATCTCCAGCAGGCGCAGCTCCACCGGGGTGTCGGGACCCAGCAGGGATCCGCTGGCGATCCGGAACAGCAGGCTGTAGCCGATCTGGCCGGCGGCTCCGGTGACGGCGACCTTGACGGGTGTGCTCACGCGTTCTCCTCGAGACTCATCGACTGTCGCCGGTGACCGGCTCTCGTAGGGTGACGCTAGCAAGGACGGCGCGTGTCGGCACGGTGAGGTCGAGCCGGGCGGGCGCCGGGGGAGGCCTTCGATGTCCGGAATCGACCCGGTGACCGCCGTGGTGACCGCGCTCGCCGACCGGACGGGTACGCGCTGGGTCGGGGATCGACGGCTTCGGTGCCTCCGGCAAGACGACCTTGGCGGCCCGCATCGCCGCGGCCCTGCCGGGGGCGGTGGTCATCCACAACGACGACTTCGCCCGGCCCGAGCTGCCGGGCTGGGACCGGGACCGGTTCGTGCGGCAGGTGGTGGAGCCCCTGCTGGCCGGTCGTCCCGGCTGCTACCAGCGCTGGGAGTTCGACACCGACACCGGTGCCGAGTGGCACCCGGTGCCGGTCGGGGTGCCGGTGATCGTGGAGGGTGTCTCCGCCACCGACGTCCGGTTGCCGGTGCCGTGGGACGTCACGCTCTGGATCGAGGTGCCGGAGTCCGTCCGTCGCGCCCGGATCGCCGAGCGGGACGGTCCCGCGCTGGCCCACCGGTGGCTGACGGACTGGATCCCGATGGAGGAGGCGTACGCCGCCGAGCAGCGGCCCTGGGATCGCGTCGACCTCGTCCACGTCCCGGAGGGGGACGGGGACCCGGCGACGGGGCCGGTGGAGGTGTCCCCGAGCGCTCGGGCAGACTGAAGCGCGGCAGAGACGGTGGGCCAACCCCCTCTCGACCGCGATATCTTGATGTCAAGAAAGACGGTGGCGCCGGTCCTCAGGGTCCGGTACGCACCGAGTCCGTTCCCCCAGGCCAAGGAGTTGCCGCATGGTCCAGCCGTCCGCCCGGATCGTCTACACCCGAACCGACGAGGCGCCGCTGCTGGCGACGTACTCCCTGCTGCCGGTGATCGCCGCGTACGCCGCCAAGGCCGGCGTGGACGTGGAGAGCCGGGACATCTCCCTGGCCGGCCGGATCCTCGCGCTGTTCCCCGAGCGGCTGACCGAGGACCAGCGGGTCCCCGACGCGCTGGCCGAGCTCGGTGAGCTGGCCAAGTCGCCCGAGGCGAACATCATCAAGCTGCCGAACGTGTCGGCATCGATCCCGCAGCTCAAGGCGGCGATCCGCGAGCTCCAGCAGCAGGGCTTCGACCTGCCCGACTACCCCGACGACCCGCAGAGCGACGAGGAGCGGTCCGCCCGCTCCCGCTATGACAAGGTCAAGGGCTCGGCGGTCAACCCGGTGCTCCGCGAGGGCAACTCCGACCGCCGTGCGCCGCTGTCGGTGAAGAACTACGCCCGCAAGCACCCCCACTCGATGGGGGCGTGGAGCAGTGACTCCAAGACCAACGTCGCGCACATGGACGCCGACGACTTCCGCTCCAACGAGAAGTCGGTCGTCATCCCGGCCGACACGACGCTGAAGATCACCCTGGTCGACGACGCCGGCGCCGAGACGGTGCTGCGCGAGTCGGTGCCGGTGCTGGCCGGCGAGGTCGTCGACGCCACCGTGATGCGCGTCGCCGCTCTGCAGGCCTTCCTGACCGCACAGATCGCCCGGGCCAAGGCCGAGGACGTGCTGCTGTCGGTCCACCTCAAGGCCACCATGATGAAGGTGTCGGACCCGATCATCTTCGGGCACGCGGTCAAGGCCTTCCTGCCCGAGGTGTTCGCCACCTACGGTCCGACGCTGGCCGCGGCCGGGCTGTCGCCCAACGACGGTCTCGGCGGCATCCTGGCCGGACTCGACAAGCTGCCGGAGGGGGCGGAGATCAAGGCCGCCATCGACCGCGGTCTGGCCGACGGTCCGGCGCTGGCCATGGTCGACTCCGACCGCGGCATCACCAACCTGCACGTGCCGTCGGACATCATCGTGGACGCGTCGATGCCGGCCATGATCAGGACCTCCGGCCACATGTGGGGTCCGGACGGCCAGGAGGCCGACACCCTCGCGGTGCTGCCCGACTCGTCGTACGCCGGGATCTACCAGGTCGTCATCGACGACTGCCGGGCGCACGGGGCGTACGACCCGTCCACCATGGGCTCGGTCTCCAACGTCGGGCTGATGGCGCAGGCGGCCGAGGAGTACGGCTCGCACGACAAGACGTTCGAGATCGCCACCGCGGGCACGGTCCGGGTGACCGATTCCGCCGGCGCGGTGGTGCTGGAGCACCAGGTCGCCCCGGGCGACATCTGGCGGATGTGCCAGACCAAGGACGTGCCGATCCGCGACTGGATCAAGCTCGCCGTCAGCCGGGCCCGGGCGACCGGCCTGCCGGCGGTCTTCTGGCTCGACGAGTCGCGGGCGCACGACGCCAACCTGATCGCCAAGATCAACGAGACGCTGCCGGAGCACGACACCAGCGGGCTGGACATCTCGATCCTCTCACCGGAGAAGGCGATCGCCTTCTCGCTGGAGCGGATCCGGCGCGGGGAGGACACCATCTCGGTGACCGGCAACGTGCTCCGCGACTACCTGACCGACCTGTTCCCGATCCTCGAGCTGGGCACGTCGGCCAAGATGCTCTCGGTGGTGCCGTTGATCAACGGAGGCGGTCTGTTCGAGACCGGCGCCGGTGGTTCCGCACCCAAGCACGTGCAGCAGCTGGTCAAGGAGAACTACCTGCGCTGGGACAGCCTGGGGGAGTTCCTGGCCCTGGCCGTGTCCCTGGAGCACCTGGCGCAGACCACGGACAACCCGCGGGCGCAGGTGCTGGCCGACACCCTGGACCGGGCGACCGGGACCTTCCTGGACGAGAACAAGTCGCCGGCGCGCCGGGTCGGCTCGATCGACAACCGGGGTTCGCACTTCTACCTGGCGCTGTTCTGGGCCGAGGAGCTGGCCAAGCAGACCGAGGACGCGGAGCTCGCGTCCGACTTCGGCGCCCTGGCCGCGAAGCTGCGGGAGCAGGAGACGGTGATCACCGACGAGCTGCTCGCCGTGCAGGGCTCGCCGGCCGACATCGGTGGTTACTACCGCCCCGACGACGAGCTGGCCACCGCGGTGATGCGTCCGTCGGCCACCTTCAACGCAACCCTCGCGGCTCTCTGAGCGACCCTCACGAGTGGTCGGACGCGGTGGTCGCCGCGTCCGACCGCTCCGAGATCAGAGACTGGCGGCACGGCCGATCTGGACGACCTTCCAGCCGGCGTCGCGCCAGGTCGGGGCGTGCAGCTTGAGCCGGCCGTCGATGATGATCTTGTTCTTGGCCAGGGCGCCGAGGGCCTCGGGATCCAGGTAGCGGAACTCGGGCCACTCGGTGAGGTGGAGCACGATCTCGGCACCGGTGACGGCCTCCTCGACGCTGCCGACCTGGGTGAAGTTGTCCCGGGCCGGGAGCCTGGCCTGCGGGTCGTAGATCATCACCTGGGCGCCGGCGGCGTGCAGCCGGTCGGCCACGGTGAGGGCGGGGGAGTTCCGGGTGTCGTCGGTGCCGGGTTTGAAGGCCGCGCCGAGCACCGCGATCCGGACCCCCGAGACGTCGCCGCCGAGCTGCTCCACGGTCAGCTCGGCGAGCTCGGTGCGCTGACCCGCGTTGACCGCCTCGACCGCCTCGATCAGCTGGGCCAGGACACCGACCTCCAGCTCCTCGGCGCGTACGGCGAGCGCCCGGATGTCCTTGGGCAGGCACCCGCCGCCGAAGCCGAGCCCGGCGTTGAGGAACTCCCGGCCGATCCGCTTGTCGTAGCCGAGCGCGTCGGCCAGCAGCACCACGTCGCCGCCGGCGGCCTGGCACAGCTGCGCCATCGAGTTGATGAAGCTGATCTTGGTGGCCAGGAACGCGTTGGCCGCGGTCTTGATCAGCTCGGCGGTCGCGAGGTCGCAGCGGACCACGGGCGTCGCCTCGGTGAGGGGGATGGCGTACACCTGCTCGAGGATCTCCAGCGCCTGCGCGCTCTGCACCCCGAACACGAGCCGGTCCGGGCGGAGGGTGTCCTCGACGGCGAGGCCCTCGCGCAGGAACTCGGGGTTCCAGGCGATCTCCACGCCGTCACCGGCCGGAGCCTTGGCGCGCAGCCGCTGCTGGAGCCGCCGGGCCGTGCCGACCGGGACGGTGGACTTGCCGACGACCAGCGTCGGTCGGGTGAGCAGCGGCGCCAGGCTGTCGATCGCGGACTCCAGCTGGCCGAGATCGGCCGCGCCACCGGGACCGGCGGGTGTGCCCAGAGCCAGGAAGTGCACGTCGGCCCAGTCGGCGATCACCCCGTAGTCGGTGGTGAAGCGGAGCCGGCCGGACTGGGTGTGCCGGGCCAGCAGCGGTTCCAGACCGACCTCGAAGATGGGGGAGCGGCCGGCGGCCAGGACGGCGATCCGCTCGGGGTCGACGTCGATCCCCACCACCTGGTGCCCGACCTCGGCCATCCCCGCCGCATGGGTGGCCCCGAGATACCCGGTGCCGATGACACTCACCCGCAAAGTCATCGCTCTACCCTCTCACCAACCGCGGCGCCCGTCGGTCAGGCGGAGTCGCGCAGCAGGAGCCGGTGCCGGACCTTGCGACGGACCTCGGGCCCGGACAGGGGCAGCGCGCCCGCCCGCATCCCCAGCACCAGCTCGGTCGCCAGCCGACCGACCTCGGCCATGTCGAGGGCCAGCGTGGTCAGCCGTGGCGCGACCAGCTCACCGATGCTGAGCCCGTCGATGCCGACGACGCAGACGTCTTCCGGCACGCGGCGGCCGCGGTCCCGCAGGGCCCCGAGCACGCCGAGGGCCAGCAGGTCGTTGTAGACCAGCACCGCGTCGGCCCCGGGATGCGCGTCGAGCGCCTCCCCGATCGCGGCCAGGTCGCTCTCGGTCGACCCGGTGGCGACGGCGACGTGGTCGCACCCCAGCCCCCGCCGATCGAGCTCGGACGCAAAGATCTTGGCCCGGCCCGACTGCTGCCCGGCGGCGGCCTGGTCGACCATCAGCGGCCGGCGCACGCCCCGGGTGCCCAGGTGCCGGACGAGGTCTCGCATCGCAGGCCGCAGGTCGAAGGCCACCGCACCGTTGGGCGGCTGACGGCGGGTCGGATCGATCTCCACGACCGGGACCCCGGCGAAGAGACCGGCCTGCGCCTCGGGGTCGAGCCGGAGGTAGCCGATGACGGCGTCCACCTGCCGGGACAGGTCCGCCAGCAGGGACTCGCGGTCGTTCGTGTGCGTCGAGTCGGTCAGCACGACGTTCCAACCGGCGCGGCCGGCCGCCCCGGTCACGGCCGAGGCGAGCTGGGGGTAGAACGGGTTGGTCAGGTCGTCCAGGACGAGTCCCAGCATCCGGTGGTCGGCCTTGACCAGCCCCCGTCCGAAGCGGGAGGGGCGATAGTGCAGGTCCCGAGCGGCGGCCAGCACGCGTTGGCGGGTGTCGACGCTGATCCCCGGCATGGCGTTCATCGCCCGGGTCACCGTCTGCCGCGACACCCCCGCTGCCGCGGCGACGTCGTGGATGGTCGCCGCCCGCTGCATGCCCACACCCTAGGGAGTGCGGCTCAGCCGGCCGCGCCGTCGCGCAGGTCGAGCCAGCTGACCTGCTCCGGACTCAGCTCGACCCCCAGGCCGGCCATCGACGACGCCGTCTCGGCGATGCTGCGCGGTCCGATCAGCGGGAAGGTCGGGAACGGCTGGTGCAACACGTACGCCAACGCGATCGCGGTCGCCGCCACGCCGAGGGTGGCACCGAGCTCTTCCGCCCGGCGGAGCCGTTCGAAGTTGTCGTCGCTGTAGTAGCAGCGGACCAGCTCGGCGTCGCTGCGGTCGTCGGGCCGGGCCCGGCCGGTGAAGAAGCCCCGCGCCTGGGACGACCACGGGAAGAGCGGGATCTGCCGCTCCGTCAGCCACTGCTTGGACGCGGCGTCGGTGACGTGCTCGCACCCGGCCCAGGGGACGTCGTACGCCTCCGCCAGCCCGAAGTGGTTGCTCAGCACCGAGAACCCGTGCTTGCCGGTCCGCTCCGCGTACGCGTTCGCCGCATCGATCCGGGCCGGGGTCCAGTTGGAGCCGCCGAAAGCCTTGATCCGGCCGCTGCGGACCTCGGCGTCGAGCACGTCGACGAACTCCTCGACCCCGAAGTCCGCATTGTCCCGGTGCATCAGGTAGAGGTCGGCGTAGTCGGTGCCCAGCCGGTCCAGCGACTCGGTGAGCTGGCTGGTGATCGAGGTGGGATCGCAGTGCGGGGTGTGGGCGCCCTTGACCAGGATCGCCACCTGGTCACGGATTCCGCGGTTGGCGATCCAGCGCCCGAGCAGCCGCTCCTGCAAGCCGCCGCCGTAGATGTAGCCGGTGTCGAAGGTGTTGCCCCCGGCGGCGAAGAAGTGGTCGAACATCGCCGAGGCGTGGGCCAGGGTCTGCTGGTTGTCGCAGCCCATCACCAGTCGCGACAGCGGGAGGTCGAGACCGTCGATCTTCCCGTACGGCATCACGCTGTCGCCGCGGACCCGGAGCGGCCGCCCGGAGACGGTCGGGATCTGGCTGTCGTCGGCCTCGAACGGGTAGCGCAGACCGATCTGCTCGCGCCAGGTGTCCAGCACCGCGGCGTTGCCGAGCGAGTCGGCCAGGCTCATCTCGCTCACCAGACCGTCGCCGGCCGCCGCGCGAGCCAGTCCCTCGGCCTCCAGCGCGTACGGCTGGTCGCCGCTGAACTCGACCACCTGCTCGTCGTCGGTGGTGCTGACCACGATCCGCTGCTCGGTGCCGAGCGTCCAGGGATCGCTCAGGTGCAGGGTGCCGCGCGAGCCGTGGACGGTGACCGTGGTCGGGTCGGCCATCCGCACGCCGGTCCGCACGCTCGCGGTGGCGCCACCGGGGAAGGTCAGGTCCGCGACCGCCCACTCGTCGATCCCGGTCGGACCGAGGGAGCCGCGCGCGGTGATCCCCGTCGGCTCCAGCACCGGTCGACCGCTCGCCGCGCCGAGGATCGCCCGGGCGTACGAGACGGGGTAGCCGCCGACGTCGAGGATGCCGCCGCCGGCGGTCGCGGGGTCGAAGAGGCGACCGGTCCGCTCACCGGACCGGAACGCGAAGGAGGCGTCCACGTGCTGCACCTCGCCGACGGCGCCGTCGGCGATCAGCTGCAGCACCGCACGGGTCTGCGGGTGGAAGCGGTACATGTACGCCTCCAGCAGCACCCGGTCCGTCCGTCGGGCCACCTCGGCCATCGCCATCACGCTCGCGTGGTTGGCGGCCAGCGGCTTCTCGCAGAGCACGTGCTTGCCCGCTTCGAGGGCGGCGATCGCCAAGGAGGGGTGGGTGGTGTGCACGGTGGAGAGATAGACAGCGTCGACGTCCGCATCGGCCAGGACCTCCTCGTAGCTGCCCGTACGCAGCGTCAGGTCGGGGGCCTGCTCGGCGGCGAACCGGGCGGCCCGCTGGGGGTCGGAGCTGCCGATCGCCACCAGGCTGGCGCCGGGGCACGACGGCAGCTGGGACACGAATCGGCGGGCGATGGAACCCGGTCCGAACACGGCCCAGCGAACGGGTGGCACGGTCGACGTCGACATGGCAGGTGCTTCCCTTCGGCCGCCAGCAGGACGGCAAGATCGTGAACGTTCACCATTCGTAGCCGAGCGTAGACGGCGAGCCCGGCGCGGTCAATCCCTCGCTCGCACCTCTTGTTGTTGCGCACAAGGGAAAGGGCCCGGTGATGGCGTTCGAGGGGTTGACGCGGACCATCGTCAGTGGTCTGCTGTCCCGCAGTGCGTGAACGATCACGGGCCTCTCGGGGTCGGCGATCTGCGGGCCCTGATCATCCCGGGGCCGCCAACGCGTTCGGCATCTTCCTGCTCCGCCAGCTCGTGTCGGCGTCGATCCCGGACGAGCTGTCGACTCGGCCAGGATCGACGGCACCGGCTGCTTCGGCACCTGGTGGTCGGTGGGCGTGGCGATGCTGCGCGGCGGACTCGCGTTCCCGGGCATCTTCACCTTGATCGGCGCCTGGAACGACTACGTCTGGCCGCTGATCGGGGTGTTCATCATCGGCTCGCGGCACTTCATCGCCAACATCGCGGCCGGCGCGCTCAAGGGTTGATGACTCCTCGCCCTTCTGCGCTTCGCGTGTAGAGGAGGAGATCGTCCAGCGAGCCGTCGCCGAGCGGCTCGCTGGCCGGCTGCACCCCGTTGTGGACGTAGCCGGCCGCCTCCGCCACCCGTCGCGACGCCACGTTACCGGCGGCGCAGCGGATGATCACCGAGTCGGCCAGGTCCCGTTCCTCCACCTGGGCGGTGACCGTCCGGACGGCCTCGGTGATCACGCCCCGGCCGCGGGCCTCGGGGTGTGCCCAGTAGCCGATCTCCAGCCGCCGCGCGTAGCCGCCGAACCCTTCCAGGCTGACCGCGCCGAGGCACCGGTCGTCAGCATCGGCGACGCACCACGCCCAGCCGGTCCGGCGGGCCGCCATCTCCCGGACGCCCTCCAGGTAGTCCACGGCGTCCCCGATGTCGTACGGCTGGGGGAGCGAGACCAGCCAGTAGGCCGTGACCGGATCGGCACAGGCCTCGACGATCCGGTCCAGATCTCCATCGCTGAAGGGTCGGAGGGTGAGCCGACCGCCGACCAGCGTCGGTGGTGTCGGCCAGCGGAGATCACCCCGGGGGTCGTCGGCGGTCATCGTGGCCTGCCACCCGTCCAGCAGCTCGCCGCGGTGGGACAGCAGGCAGCGAACCGATCCGTCGAACCGGAAGCCGGCGGCCGCGGCCGTCCGCCGGGAGCCCCAGTTGCCGATCACGGCCTGCCAGCGGATCGCCCGCACCCCCAGCACGTCGAACGCGTGGTCACGGACGAGCCGCAGCGCCGCCGTCATCACCCGGTGTCCCCGCGCCGCCGGGTGCAGACCGAAGCCGACCGAGAACAGGTCGGGCTCCCGCGGGTGCAGGTCGATGCTGCCGGCGAACGGGACCGGCTCCCGGTCCGCGCCGCCGAGCAGCTCGATCGCCCAGACGTACGGTCCGCCGCCCTCCCAGCCGTACGGGATCCTGCTCAGGAAGGCCCGGGCCTCGCCCTCGCCGTAGCCGCCGGCCGGGGTGGGCACCGTGGTCCAGCGGATCGTCTCCGGGTCGCGGCACTGCTCGATGATCCCCGGGATGTCGGTCTCCCGGTGGGCGCGCAGCAGCACCCCGGCCACCGGGTCGACCAGGACCGGGACCAGGTCGGGGAACAAGCCGTCAGCGGACATGTGCCCATCCAAGCGGAGGCGTCGGCAGAGTTCACTACGATTGCGGAGGTGACTCCCAGCGCCTCCGGCACCGTGACCACCCGACGATGACCTCCGAGCTGGTCCTCAACATCGCCCTCATCCTGCTGTTCATCTGCGTGGGTGGGGTGTTCGCGGGGGCCGAGATGGCCCTGGTCTCGCTCCGCGACAGCCAGGTCAAGCAGCTGGCTCACCGCGGCTCCCGCGGCCGGACGGTGGCCCGGTTGAACGAGAACCCCAACCGCTTCCTGTCGGCGGTGCAGATCGGCGTCACCCTGGCCGGCTTCCTGTCGGCTGCCTTCGGCGGAGCGACGCTGGCCGCCGCCCTGAGCCCGGCGCTGCAGGGCTGGTTCCCCGGTCTGCCGGCCACGGTGGCCGACACCATCGCCCTGGTGATCATCACCGCGATCATCAGCTACGTCTCCATCGTGCTCGGCGAGCTCACCGCCAAGCGTCTGGCCCTGCAGCGGTCGGAGGCGTTCGCGCTGGCGCTGGCTCCGATGGTCGACTTCATCGCCAAGCTCGCCCGGCCGGTGATCTGGTTGCTGGGCGTGTCCACCGACGTCGTCGTGCGCATCCTGGGTGGCGACCCGAACGCCGGTCGCGAGGAGGTCACCGACGAGGAGATCCGGGCCCTGGTCAGTGGTTCCTCGACCCTCGGCGACGAGGAGCGCCGGATCGTGGACGACGTCTTCGACGCCGGGTCGCGGGGACTGCGCGAGGTGATGCTGCCCCGGACCGAGGTGGACTTCCTGCCCGGGGACATGCCGGCGTACAAGGCCGTTCGTGAGGTGCTGCAGGCACCGCACAGCCGCTACCCGGTGATGGGCGACTCGGCCGACGACATCATCGGCTTCGTGCACGTCCGCGACCTGCTCGACCCCGAGGTGAGCAACCGGTCCACGCCGGTAGCGGACCTGGTCCGTCCCGTGGTCAGCCTGCCCGACACGGTCCGGGTGCTCCGGGCGCTGTCCGACATGCGCCGGGAGAGCTGCCACCTGGCGATCGTGCTGGACGAGTACGGCGGCACGGCGGGCATCGTGACCATGGAGGATCTGGTCGAGGAGCTGGTGGGCGACATCACCGACGAGTACGACGTCGTGGTCGCGCCGCAGCAGTCGCGCCCCGACACGATCGAGGTCGACGGGCTGAGCACCCTCGACGACTTCGCGGAGCAGACCGGCTTCGAGCTGGCCGAGGGGCCGTACGACACCGTGGCCGGGTTCTTCATGGCCGCCCGCGGGCAGCTCCCGACGCTCCAGGCGAGCGTCGAGGTCGACGCGGTGCAGTCGGGGGACGACGAGGACGAGACCGTACGGCTGGAGCTCAAGGTGACCGAGCTCGACGGCCGCCGCGCGGCCCGACTGGACGTCAAGCGGGTGCCGGCCGAGACGCTCGCGGGGTCCGATCCGGCCACCGCCGGTGCGCCGGCCGGGGAGCAGAATTCCGGCTGACGCCCGGCGACCCCGTGGAACAATGACGGTCATGGCCTTCGACACCCACCGTCCCCGCGCGCTCTCCCTGGCCCAGTCGACGTCCGACTCGCTGCACCTGGGCAACTACCTGGGGGCGCTGCGGCAGTGGGTGCCGATGCAGGACGAGTTCGAGGCCTTCTACGGGATCGCCGATCTGCACGCGCTGACCCTGGACCAGGATCCGTCGCTGCGCCGGGAGCAGACCCTGCTCGGCGCCGCTCAGCTGCTGGCCGCCGGGATCGACCCGTCGCGGTCGGTCGTCTTCATCCAGTCGCACGTGCCCGAGCACACCCAGCTCGCCTGGGTGCTCAGCTGCCTGACCGGCTTCGGTCAGGCGAACCGGATGACCCAGTTCAAGGACAAGGCCGCGAAGGCGGGCGCGGACGCGGCGAACGTCGGGCTGTTCACGTACCCGATCCTGATGGCCGCCGACATCCTCCTCTACCAGGCCGACAAGGTGCCGGTCGGCGAGGACCAGCGGCAGCACCTGGAGCTGACCCGGGACCTGGCGGTGCGGTTCAACGCCCGCTACGGCGACACGTTCACCGTCCCGGAGCCGCACATCATCCGGGCGGTCGGCAAGATCCAGGACCTGGCCGACCCGACGGCCAAGATGAGCAAGTCGGCCGCCTCGCACGCCGGGCTGATCAACCTGCTGGACGAGCCCCGGGTCAACGTCAAGAAGATCAAGTCCGCGGTCACCGACTCGGACCGCACGATCGCCTTCGACGAGGCCGCCAAGCCCGGGGTGTCCAATCTGTTGACCATCCTGGCCGCGCTGACCGACAACCCCGTCGACGCGCTGGTCACCCAGTTCGAGGGCCGCGGCTACGGAGACCTGAAGGGCGCGGTGGCCGAGGCCGTCAGCGACTTCGCGACACCGTTCCGCGAGCGGACCCTGGAGCTGCTCGGCGATCGGGCCGAGCTGGAGACCATCCTGGCCGACGGGGCCGAGCGGGCCCGCGACGTCGCCGCCAAGACCGTCGCCGACGTGTACGCGAAGGTGGGGCTGCTGCCGGCCCGCTGAGATCCGGGTCGTCCGGCGGGAGCGTGACCACGGTGCGGACCGACGCGGCGGACTGGCTGGCCTACTGTCTGGCCAAGCCGGGCGCCTGGCGCGACGAGCCGTGGGACGGTCAGGTCGTGGTCAAGGTCGCGGAGCGGATCTTCGCCTTCCTCGGCCACGCGCCCCCGGTGGTCTCGATCGGCGTCAAGTGCGGTGATCGCGAGGTCGCCGACCTGTGGCTGGAGCGCCATCCCGGTGCCGGTCGGTGGATGCCGCACCTCGGAGCGGGTGGGTGGAACTCCTACGTGGTGGACGCCCTGACCGAGGACGACGTGGCCGAGCTGATCGACCGGTCGTACGAGCTCGTGCTGGCGAAGCTGCCCCGGTCGCGACGGCCGGCCTGAGGGCTCAGACGAACAGGCAGAACGGGTGCCCACTCGGGTCGAACAGCACCCGGACGTCGTCCTGCGGCTGGAACTCGGCGAGCACCGCACCGACCGAAACCGCCCAAGCGGTGGCCGCGTCGAGGTCCTGCACCCAGATGTCGAGGTGCTGGGTCGCGTTCTGACTGTCCTCGACCGACGGCCACACCGGCCGCCGGAATCGCCGTTCGCCCTCGAAGTTGAGCGTCGGCCCCGGCGCGCCGTCCGCGGGGGGCTTCAGCTGGGCCCAGCCGGCATCCTCGCCCTCGGGCGGGTCGTCGCCGGTCACCCGCCAGCCCAGCAGCTCGCGGTAGAACGCGGCCAGGCCGTGGGGGTCGTCGGTGCCGACGGTGATCGAGGTCAGCTGCAGCTGGGGACGTTCCATGCCCACCTTTTCTACAGCTGGTGGGTCTACAGCTCGATCGTCGGGCTGACCACGGTGTGCGGCGAGCCGGCGGCGTCGGTGGTGTGCAGGGCGAACTTCGCCAGACCGGCCGGCAGGTTCTCGATCACGAAGCGACCGTCGTCGTCGGCGTGCGTGCCCCGCGCCTCGTCGGCGAGCAGCACCTCCACCAGCAGCCCGGCCCCGGGGGCGACCCAGCCGTCCACCCGTACGCTGCCGTCCGGCTGCGGGCTGATCGTCACCATCGTGGTCACGGTCTCCGCGGTGAACGTGATGGTCCGGACGGACTCGGTCGAGGCGCTGCGGGCGCCGCTGGCGGCCAGATCGAGCTGGGTGAGCGTGGCCAGCTCGGCGTGCAGGGCGTCCAACGTGATCTCGAACTGGATCCGCTCCACCAGACCCTCCGGCACCGGATCGGTCTGGTCGTAAAGCACCTGGAGGGAGTCGAGCAGCGCGTAGTCCGCCTCGGTCAGCGGTTCGGCGGCCAGGGCGAGCTCCGGGTCGTCGGCGGTGACGTCCTCGCCGTCCCGGCCGGGGCCCTGGTGGTCGTAGGTGTTCATCGTGCCTCCCAGGCGGGATCGGCGGCCAGGACGAGCCGGAGCTTGGCCAGGCAGCGGCCCCGGGTGGGTCCGATGCTGCCCTGCGGCATCCCGAGGGAACGGGCCAGCTCCGCGTAGTCGGGGCGGTCGGCGAACGCGATCACCCGCAGCAGGGTCTGACACCGTTGGGGCAGCGTCTGGATGTGCTGCCACAGCCTGCTCTGGGAATCCGCGGCCACGACGTCGTCCTCCACCGACTCCTCGCTCGGCGTCTGGTCCTGCCCGATGGCGGAGTCGAAGTCCTCGGGCCGGACCCGGGCGGCGGCCTTGGCCACGCGCCAGGCCTCGCGCCGGGTGGTGACGATCATCCACTGCAGGACCGCCTGCGGCTCGGTGATGGTGTCCGCCTTGCGGACCAGGGTCAACCAGACCGTCTGCAGCACGTCCTCGGCGGCCGCGGTGTCCAACCGGACGGCGCGCACGGTGTGCCAGAGAATCGGGGTGAGCGTGCGGACGAGGTCGGCCATCACCGCCTCGTCGCCGGCGCGGTAGGCCGCGAAGAGGCGGCCGGCGCGGGTCGCCAGTCCGTCCTCCAGCTTTCCGGGCATCGGAGGTCTCCGTTCGTCGGACCGGTCGGGCACCGGCTGGTGGGGCTGCTGTCGTGAAGACCTCGGATTCGTGCTCATACCTCTTCGATGAGTCTG
This sequence comes from uncultured Actinomycetota bacterium, assembly GCA_963759915.1. Classification (GTDB taxonomy): domain Bacteria; phylum Actinomycetota; class Actinomycetes; order Propionibacteriales; family Propionibacteriaceae; genus Microlunatus. The sequence goes on from CAVXBJ010000074.1 coordinate 39,530, forward strand.
CTCGGTCCGACCTGATACATCCAGGGTCAGCGCACCACCAGAACGGCTGCCGCGCATCCGGCTCCCGCCGTGCGAGGATCGTGCGCGACCGAGATCCGATCCGACGGCAGCTGGAGGAGCCCTGACCGCGAACCCCGATCCCGACGGGTCCGTGCTGCTCACCTCGACCGACGTCGAGGAGCTGCTGCGGGCCGCCGTCGACCACGGCGGTGGCGCCCTGGTGAGCTGGCAGCTCGACCACGTCGACGCGCACCCGCAGCGCTCGACCACCGCGACCTACACCGCCGTGGTCGACTGGCCGTTCGGCCGTCGCAACGAGCTGCTCGGGGCCAGCGTCCGGGCCGGTGGACGGACCGAGACCGACGAGCGTGCCGTCATCTTCGCGGACGGGCTCCGGGAGGTCGCGGTCTGGCTCTACCCCCGCGACCCCGACCTGCCGGGGCTGATCCGGGCCGCCTACCCCGAGCAGGTGGCGGCCCTGCTGCACGCGTACGAGGTCACGCCCGAGCTGCTCGAGCCCGACCAGGTCGAGCTGGAGATGATCGGCTACCGTCCGCGACGCCGGGCGGTGCTGCGCGCCACGGTGCCGATCGGCGGCCGCCGCTCGGTGTTCTACATAAGGTGCTCCGGCAGAAGCTGTTCGAGCCGACCCTGCGCCGCCACCAGCTGCTGCTGGGCGCGGGACTGCCGGCTCCGCAGGTCGCAGCGGCGACCGACGACTGCCTGCTGGTGCTGCCGCAGCTGCCGGGCCGCCCGCTCGCCCAGGCGATCTTCGACCCCGAGCTGCCCTGCACCGCCGAGCAGCTGGTCGGTCTGCTGGACGCGATGCCCCGCGAGGTCGCGACCCTGCCGCGGCGGAACCCGTGGACGGAACTCCATCGACCAGTACGCGGCGATGGTTGCCGCCGCCCTGCCGCCGCTGGAGGCCCGGCTGCGGTGGCTGGTCGACCAGGTCCGGGGCGGACTGGCCGGTGTCGAGCCCGGCAGCGAGCCGACCCACGGTGACTTCCACGAGGGACAGCTGTTCGTGGCCGAGGGGCGGGTTACCGGGTTGCTCGACATCGACACCGTCGGTCCCGGTCGCCGCGCCGACGACCTCGCCTGTCGGGTCGCCCACCTGTCCACCGTGCAGCGGATGAGCACCGTCCAGGCCGCCCGGGTCAGCCAGCCGTCCGGACCTGGATGCCGGTCTTCGACGCCCGGGTCGACCCGGTGGAGCTCCCGCTGCGGGCCGCCGGCGTGGTCGTGTCCCTGGCCACCGGCCCGTACCGGGGCCAGGAGCCGCGCGCTGGGGAGGCCGAGACCGAGCAGATGATCGACGCGGCCGAAC
>CAVXBJ010000075.1:0-101412 GCA_963759915.1 uncultured Actinomycetota bacterium
TCGCTCGTTCGTCGAGTTGGGTGCCGACGAAAAGCGTGTCGGCACCCGACTCTCCTGCACTCCCGAGAGGCTCCGTCCGTGACCGTCGAGATCAACAACGAGTCCGGTCTGGAGGTCGACACCACCGGTCTGCTCCGGCTGGCCGACTTCGCGCTGGAGAAGCTCAGGATCCATCCCCAGGCCGAGCTGTCCATCGTCTGCGTCGACGAGGACACCATGAGCGCCTACCACCAGAAGTACATGGGCGAACCGGGTCCGACCGACGTGCTGTCCTTCCCGATGGACGAGCTGCGGCCGCCGGTCGACGACGAGGAGCCGCCCGAGGGGCTGCTGGGCGACATCGTCCTCTGCCCGGCCGTCACCGCTCGGCAGGCCGCCGAGCACGGGCGAACCCCCGAGGCCGAGGCGGAGTACCTGCTGGTCCACGGGTTGCTGCACCTGCTCGGCTACGACCACGGCACGCGCGCAGGAGCAGGCCGACATGTTCGGGTTGAAGGACGATCTGCTGGCTGCCTGGGCAGGAGAACGTGCCCAGCGCAGTGCCCGGGGGACGCGAGTCCGGTGAACCAGGCCGACTGGATCCAGCTGAGCATCGCGCTCCTGCTGGCGATGCTGGCCGGGCTCATGGCGGCGGCCGAGGCCGCCCTGTCGTCGTTGACCCGGGCGCGGGCCGAGCGGCTGGTCGAGGAGGGTCGTCCGGGTGCCCTGCGCGTCCGGCGGATCGCCGAGGACCCGCCGCGCTACCTGAACACGGCGCTGTTCATCCGTACGGTGTGCGAGATCTCGCGTGATCGTGCTGGTCGCCCTGGTGGTGTTCGGCATCTTCGACGCCACCTGGGAGCGGGTGCTGATCACGGCCGGTCCCATGATCGTGATCTCGTACGTGCTCTGGGGGGTGGCGCCCCGCACCCTCGGCCAACAGCACCACGACAAGGTGGCCTGTGCGGTCGCCGGTCCGCTGGTCCTGCTGACCACCGTGCTGGGACCGCTGCCGCGGCTGCTGATCCTGATCGGCAACGCGCTGACGCCCGGCAAGGGCTTCGAGGAGGGACCGTTCGCGACCGAGGCCGAGCTCCGCGAGCTGGTGGACCTGGCCGAGCGCAGTGAGGTGATCGAGTCCGGGGAACGCCAGATGATCCACTCCGTCTTCGATCTGGGGGACACGATCGTCCGCGAGGTGATGGTGCCGCGGACCGACATGGTCTACGTCGAGCACTACAAGACCCTGCGTCAGGCTGTCTCCCTCGCGCTGCGGTCCGGGTTCAGCCGCATCCCGGTGATCAAGGACGGGCTGGACGACGTGATCGGCGTGCTCTACCTGAAGGACGTCATCAAGCGGGTCTACGACGCCCCGGACTCCCAGACCACCGAGCGGGTCGAGTCGATGATGCGGAAACCGTCCTGGTGCCCGGACTCCAAGCCGGTGGACCAGCTGCTGAAGGAGATGCAGGCGAAGCGGGTCCACCTGGTCGTGGTCGTCGACGAGTTCGGCGGCACGGCGGGGATGGTGACGATCGAGGACATCCTGGAGGAGATCGTCGGCGAGATCACCGACGAGTACGACGAGGAGAACTCCGACGTCTCCGAGCTCGCCGACGGCCGCTACCGGGTCTCGTCGCGGTTGTCGATCGACGACCTCGGTGACCTGTTCGGCCTCGACCTGGACGACGAGGACGTGGAGACCGTCGGCGGTCTGATGGCCAAGCTGCTGAACAAGGTGCCCATCGCCGGCTCGGTGGTCGCCTACGACGGCCTCGAGCTGGTCGCCGAACGGGCGACCGGTCGGCGCAACAAGATCGGCTCGGTGATCGTGTCGAGGATCGACGCGGACGACCGACGACCGCGGAGTCGACGCCGCGACCCAGCTGGCCTCGGGGCGGGAGGCGAGGGCATCATGACTGGAGTGACCGAGCCCACCGACCCCGAGGATCGCAAGATCATCACCCTGGCCCGCGCCGCCCGCGCCCGCACCCAGGCCGCCGAGGGGGCCGCGGTGCGCGACACCGACGGCCGGACGTACGCGGCGACGAGCGTGAGCCTGCCGACCCTGCAGCTGTCGGCGGTCCAGGTGGCGGTCGCGATGGCGGTGTCGTCCGGCGCCCCCGGTCTGGAGGCGGTGGCCGTGGTCGGTCCCGAGACGCTGGCCGAGACCGACCGGACCGCGATCACCGATCTGGGTGGGTCGGCCGTCGTGGTCTGGCTGGCGGACCCGGCCGGTGCGACCCGTGCGCGGGTCGCCGCGTGACCGAGCAGAGCTCCACCAGCACCCCCGCCGGTTTCCGCTCCGGCTTCGCCTGCTTCGTCGGCCGCCCCAACGCGGGCAAGTCGACGTTGATCAACGCCCTGGTCGGCAGCAAGATCGCCATCGCCTCGTCCAAGCCGCAGACCACCCGACACGCGATCCGGGGCATCGTGCACCGAACCGACGCGCAGCTGGTGCTGATCGACACCCCCGGGCTGCACAAGCCGCGGACGCTGCTCGGTGAGCGTCTGAACGACCTCGTCCGAGCTACCTGGACCGAGGTCGACGTGGTCGGCGTCTGCCTGCCCGCGAACGAGAAGATCGGCCCCGGTGACACCTACCTGGTGGGGGAGATCGCCGCGCTGCCCGAAGCGCCCCGAGCTGATCGCGATCGCCACCAAGTCCGATCTGGTGAAGCCCGAGCGGATGGCTCAGCACCTGCTGGCCATCCAGGCTCTGGAGCAGACGCTGGGCATCGCCTGGTCGTCACATCGTGCCGGTGTCGGCGGTCGCCGGGGACCAGCTGGGCGTGCTGGCCGACGAGATCGTCTCCCGACTGCCCGAGGGGCCGATGCTCTACCCGGACGGCGAGATCACCGACGAGCCGGAGGAGACCCTGGTCGCCGAGCTCATCCGCGAGGCCGCGCTCGAGGGTGTCCGCGACGAGCTGCCCCACTCCATCACCGTCGAGGTGGAGGAGATGGGACTGCGGGAGGGCCGGCCGGAGGACAAGCCGCTGCTCGACGTGTACGCCTCGATGATCGTCGAACGGGATTCCCAGAAGGGCATCATCATCGGCCACCGCGGCAGCCGCCTCCGCGAGATCGGCGCCGCGGCCCGGCAGCAGATCGAGGCGCTCCTCGGCACCCCGGTCTACCTGAACCTCAAGGTCAAGGTGCTCAAGGAATGGCAGCGCGACACCAAGCACCTGAACCGGTTGGGGTTCTAGGCAGCCCGCTCAGCCGCACCCCTTCCCCCAGCCGCACCCCTTCCCCACAGCTGCACCTTCCGTCGGCGGCTGCACCCGCAGTAGCCGGTGCCGGCCCGGCCGGAGGGTGCCGCTGCGCCCGGGGGCCCCGGGGCGTCGCCGAGGACCGGCGTGCCCGACGACCGCCCGTACGGTCCCTCGGTCAGACCGACCGCTCGTACATCGCGAACACCCGCGACAGCCGGTAGCCGATCGCCTCGTTGACGTCGATCATGAAGCGGTTGTCGGCGTGGTTCCAGGTGGTGATCTCGGTGACCTGCGGCTCGGCCTGGGCCAGCCAGCGCATCATCTCGATCTTGAGCAGCAAGCCGAGCCGGTGACCACGGTGGTCGCGGTGCACGGCGGTGTCGCCCTGTCCCGCGTGGTGCGGGCGCAGCGGGTTGACCACCACGACGGTGTGGCCACCGATGACCCCGGTCTCGCGGTGCCGGGCGGCCATCCGGTGGATCCGGTCGCCGCGGCCCTCGCGGGCCTTCTCGATGTCCTGCAGCCGGGCCACGTCGAACACCTCGTCCTCGAACGTCAGATCCCCCATCGGGGCGTCGTTGATGGCCGCGGTCACCTCCACCAGCTGCTCCAGCAGCTCGTCGGTGTACGGCGGCTCCAGCCGCTCGATCACGTAGTCGGCAGCCGCCTCGACGGCCTTGGCGTGCAAGGCGTCGACCGCAGCGGTGTCGACCTCGGCGAGGACCTGCTTGCGACGGGCGTCGTGGCTGGCGTAGTGGAAGCCCTGGGCCTCGAGGAAGGCGCGGCTGCCTTCGTCGTCCTCGGCGGTGCCGAGCCAGATGGTCGTCCGGCCGGCCTCGGTGGCCCGTCGGACCAGCTCGGCCACCAGGGCCGTACCGTGACCGCGGCGGCGATGGTCCGGGTGGACGACGACGCTGCCCCAGACCAGGTGCTGGTTGTCCCGCCGCGGTAGGTCCACCTCGAGCACGGCGACCGGCTCGCCGTCGGGGGCGACGTAGAGGTAGCGGGTCTCGGGATCGAGGTCCCAGCCGAACTCGAGCCAGCGCGCCGCGAGCGCGGGCAGGCCGGGGTGCTCGGCGGGGTCGTCGACCCGCTGGGCGGCGTTCAGCAGGTCGACCGAGGCGGTCACCGCCGACAGGTCGTGCGGGTCGACCTCGACCAGGCGCATGGCCTCGGTGTCGATGCGGGTTCCGGCGGCAAGAGCAGACATGTCTGCAAGGGTGACGCAGGTCACTTGGACGGTGCCACTAGTTTTCCCGTGACACGAGGAGGCACGGATGGTGCGAGTGGTGGTGATCGGGGCGACCGGTCACGTCGGGGGCTACCTGGTCCCGAGATTGGTGCGGGCTGGGTACGACGTGGTGGCGGTCAGCCGGGGCGAGGCGTCGCCGTACCGGGACGACCCGGCCTGGCAGCACGTCGAGCGTCGACAGCTCGACCGCAGCGCGCTGGAGGCCGACGACCGCTTCGGTGCGGAGATCGCCGCGCTGGGCGGCGACATCGTGATCGACCTGATCTGCTTCACCCTGGCCAGCGCACGCCAGCTGGTGGAGGCGGTCGCGCACGACATCGACCTGCTGGTGCACATCGGCACGGTGTGGACCCACGGGCACTCGGTGGCGGTGCCGACCCCGGAGGATGTCGTCAAGAAGCCGTTCGGGGAGTACGGGATCGCCAAGGCCGAGGTGGAGGCGTACCTGCTGCGGCGGGCACGCCGGGAGGGCCTGCCGGTCACGATCGTCCACCCGGGGCACATCGTCGGGCCGGGCTGGGTGCCGCTGAACCCGGCGGGTCACTTCAACCCGGACACGTACGCGACCATCGCTCGGGGCGAGCTCCTGACGCTGCCGAACCTGGGCCTGGAGACCGTCCACCACGTGCACGCCGACGACGTGGCCGGCGTCGTGATGGCCACCATCGCCCACCGCCAGCGGAGCATCGGCGAGAGCTTCCACGCCGTGTCCGAGCAGGCCCTGTCGCTGCACGGCTACGCCGAGGAGATGTACCGCTGGTTCGGCCACGAGCCCCGGCTGGACTTCCTGCCGTACGCGGAGTGGGCCGCCGGTCGGGACCCGGACGAGGCCGCCGCGACCTGGGACCACATCGCGCACAGCCCGTGCTGCTCGATGGACAAGGCCCGTCGGTTGCTGGACTTCCGTCCGCGCTACAGCTCCCTGGAGGCGGTGCAGGAGTCCGTCACCTGGCTGATCGCAAACGGTCGACTCGCGATCTGACCCCGTGGGGACGGTCGGGGGGCGACAAGTGCCGGAGGCTGCGTTATGGTGACGGCATGGCTGGCTACGAGCGTCCCCGCCCGACGGGCGGACTGCTCCTCCTTCGCTGCCGCAGCAGGGCCCACTAGGGCCGGCGCCCTCGCTGCGGAGTTTGTCGTGCGTCCGGTCCGACAACCGCACACCAGCAGCGAGGAACCGATGACCAGCTCCACCCCCAGCACGTCCTTCGGCACGCGGATCCAGTCCGTGCCCACCCAGCAACCGAGTCCGATGCCCTTCCAGCGCTACCGCGCGTACACCGGTGTCGACCTGCCGGACCGGACCTGGCCCAGCAAGCGGATCGAGCGGGCTCCTCGGTGGCTCAGCACGGATCTGCGGGACGGCAACCAGGCCCTGATCGACCCGATGACCCCCGCCCGCAAGCACAAGATGTTCGACCTGCTGGTGGCCATGGGCTACAAGGAGATCGAGATCGGCTTCCCGTCGGCCAGCCAGACCGACTTCGACTTCGTCCGCCAGCTGATCGAGGGGGACAAGATCCCCGACGGCGTCACGGTGTCGGTGCTGACCCAGGCCCGTGAGGACCTGATCGAGCGGACGGCGCAGTCCCTGGTGGGCGCCAAGAGCGCGACCATCCACATGTACAACGCGACCGCACCGCTGTTCCGGCGGGTCGTGTTCCGGGTCGACAAGGCCGAGTGCATGGCGATCGCCACCCACGGCACCGAGCTGGTGATGAAGTACGCGGAGCAGCACCTGGGCGACGTGGAGTTCGGCTACCAGTACTCGCCGGAGATCTTCACCGGCACCGAGCCGGACTTCGCCGTGGAGATCTGCAACGCGGTGATGGACGTGTGGCAGCCCGGCGAGGGACGCGAGATCATCCTGAACCTGCCCGCCACGGTGGAGATGTCCACCCCGAACACCTACGCCGACCTGATCGAGTGGTTCGGCCGGCAGGTGCGCAACCGTGACCACGTGGCCATCTCCCTGCATCCGCACAACGACCGCGGCACCGCCGTGGCGGCCACCGAGCTGGCCGTGATGGCCGGCGCCGACCGGGTCGAGGGCTGCCTGTTCGGTCACGGCGAGCGGACCGGCAACGTGGACCTGGTCACCCTGGGGATGAACCTGTTCTCCCAAGGCATCGACCCGCAGATCGACTTCTCCGACATCGACGAGATCCGTCGCACGGTGGAGTACTGCACCAATCTGCCGGTCCACCCGCGCCACCCGTACGCGGGGGATCTGGTCTACACCGCCTTCTCCGGCTCCCACCAGGACGCCATCAAGAAGGGCCTGGAGGACCTGGACAAGCAGGCCGCCGAGCGGGGGATCCCCGTGGCCGAGATGGAGTGGGAGGCGCCCTACCTGCCCATCGACCCGCACGACGTGGGCCGCACGTACGAGGCCGTCATCCGGGTCAACTCGCAGTCCGGCAAGGGCGGCGTGGCGTACATCATGAAGACCGAGCACAACCTGGATCTGCCCCGCCGGCTGCAGATCGAGTTCTCCCGGGTGGTCCAGGCCCACACCGACGCCGACGGTGGCGAGGTCAGCACCGATGCGCTCTGGACCGTCTTCGAGCGGGCCTACCTGGCGCCCGATACGCCGCTGGCGCTGCTCGAGGTGTCGAGCGCGGGTGGCACCGGCCGGACGTACGGGGTCAGCGCGACCGTGGTGGACCGGGGCCGCACCCGCCAGATCACCGGCGAGGGCAACGGCCCGGTGTCGGCCTTCGTCGATGCGATCTCCTCGCTCGGCTACAAGGTCCGCGTGCACGACTACGCCGAGCACGCGCTCTCCGCCGGTGGTGACGCCCTCGCCGCCGCGTACGTGGAGTGCGAGGTCGGCGACGGCGAGGACGCCCAGGTGCTGTGGGGGGTGGGCATGGACGCCAACATCGTCACCGCCTCCCTGAAGGCCGTGGCCTCGGCGGTCTGTCGCGCCGGCGCCTGACCCGCCCGACCCGCCACGCGCGAAGTCGCTCGGGTTCGTGGCTGTCGCTCGATCTGCAGATCGAGCGACACCGTCGAGCCCGAGCGACTTCATGACTCCAGCTGGTCGGTCAGCGCTTCGGGTGGACCGGTTCGTCGGATGAGCCGCTCGACGAGTCGTCGGCGCTGGCGGACGCGGCGACTCCGTCGTCTACCCTCGCCGAGTGGTCAGATTGGTCGGTCTCGCGCTCATCGTGCTGGTCCTGCTGGCAGGTCCGTGACGAGCCCGGCCACCGCCGCCGGCGGACCCGGTTGGCTGCACACCGACGGGGCGACGATCAAGACCGAGGACGGCCGCCCGTACGTGATCAAGGCGGTGGCCTGGTTCGGGATGGAGACCCCGGCTGCGCACCGCACGGTCTGTGGCTGATCGGGTTGGACGAGGGCCTGGCCCGGATCGCCTCCTTCGGCTTCACGACGCTGCGGCTGCCCTTCCCCAACGAGTGCCTGCACGCGAGCGCCACCACCGGCATCGACGCGGGTCAGAACCCGGAGCCGGTGGGACTGAGCCCGCTGCAGGCGATGGATCGGGTGGTGGCCCCGGGCGAAGGCCCATGGCCTCACGGTGATCCTGGACCGGCACCGGCCGGACTCCGCAGCGCAGTCGCCCCTCTGGTACACCGCCCAGGTCACCGAGTCACGGTGGATCGCCGACTGGCGGATGCTCGCCGCGCGCTACGCCGAGGACGACACGGTGATCGGCGTCGACCTCCACAACGAGCCGCACGGCGAGGCGTGCTGGGGCTGCGGCGACCCGAGACGTGACTGGGCGGCGGCCGCCACCCGGGCCGGGAACGCCGTCCTGGAAGAGAATCCTCGGCTGCTGGTGATCATCGAAGGGGTGCAGCACCAAGGCAACGGCGCGGGCACCTGGTGGGGTGGGGGACTGGCCGACGTGCGCCGGCACCCGATCCGGTTGGACGTGCCCGACGGCGTCGTGTACTCCCCGCACGACTACCCGTCCTCCATCCACCCGCAGTCCTGGTTCAGCGATCCCGCCTATCCCGCCAGCCTGCCCGCGCAGTGGGACCGGACCTGGGCTGGTCGGTGACGACTGGACCACTCCGCAGCAGGCCAAGCTCGATCTCCTGCGGCCGCTGCTGGGCCCGGGCACGCCGGCACCGTCGCCGACCGATCCCCGGCCCGACCCGCGCTGAGCCTCGGATGTCGGAGCCGTCTCAGCTGTCGAAGCCGTTCGCCTCGGTCTTCTCGGGCGCGTCGGGATCGAACAGCCACTGGCGGAAGAACGGGGTCAGATCCACGCTGGTCCGGGCCTGGGCGGAGACCATGAAGTCCTCCAGGCTGCGCGTGCCGCCGCCCTGGGCCCAGCTGCGGACCAGCCCGTCGAAGGCGCGGTCACCCATCACGTTGTTCAGCGCCTGCAGGGCCATCGGTCCACGGGTGTAGACGGTGTCGAACAGCCTGGCCGGTCCGGGGTCGATCATGGTCACCCGCCAGAAGTCGGGCTCGTCCTTGATCCGGTCGTAGGTGCCGTCCAGCTGGTCGTCGGCCGGTGTCCCGCCCCGTCGCTCCACGACCTCCCAGTACGCCCAGGACGCGAACGCCTCGTTGGTGAAGATGTCGTTCCACTGCAGCAGCGTCACGTGGTCGCCGAACCACATGTGCGCGAGCTCGTGCACCAGCAGCTCGTCGCTGTAGCCCTCGTTCAGCAGCGCGTCGCCGACGTAGACCGGCCGGGTGGCTGCCTCCAGCCCGGCGAACCAGAGCGGCGTGGCCGGCACGAAGCCACCGATCTCGCTGTACGGGTACGGACCCGCGAACGCCTCCAGCTCACGAACCAGGGTCGGGGTGCGCTCCATCGCCGCGAACAGCTTCGCCCGCTCGTCGCCGGAGAACCGGGTGCTGGCCGCGTACACGTAGGGGCGACCGTCGGCCTCGCCCTCGCGCAGCTCGTAGTGACCGATGCCCAGGAACGACGCGTACGTGGGCAGCGACTCGCTGGTGACCCAGTGCCAGGTGTCGAAGTCGGCCTCCTGAGCGGTGTCCTTGCTGGCCAGCCGGCCGACGCTGATCGCCTGGTACTCCTTCGGGACCCGCACCGACACGTCGAGCAGCGCGGGATCGGAGGGGTGGTCGTTGGCCGGGAACCACCAGGCCGACGACTCCGGTTCGCCGACGACGGTCCACTCGTCGGTGCCGGACCGCCAGGGCGGTTCGTCCATCCCCGCGCGCCGCAGCGTGCCCGGTCGTCCGGCGTACTCGACCGTCACCGTGAAGCTCCGGCCGTCGGCGATCGGGGTGGCCGGGGTGACCCGGAGATCCTGGAAGCCCTCCAGCGCGAACGCGGCATCGACCTCGTCCACCCGGACCCGGGAGACGGGGAGGGCCAGATCGAGGTAGAAGCTGGACAGGCTCTCGGTCGCTCGCGCGGCCACGACCGTCCGGCCGGTCAGGGTCTGGTCGCCGGGATCGAAGTCGACCGCCACGGTGTACTGCGTCGCGTCGTAGCCGCTGCTGCCGTAGTCGGGGAAGTACGGGTCCCCGGCGCCGTTGGCCCCGTCGGTCGCGGTGGACGGTGGGCCGGCTCGTGATCCGGTCGGCGGCCAGTCTCCGCGGTAGCGCAGCACCGCGATGGCGACCGGGACGGCGAGGGCGGCGACCAGGAGCACCGCCAGCACGGCGGCGATCACGTAGGCGTAGCGCGGTGGTCGGTAGGTGCCCGGGGGCGACCAGTGCGCCGGCGGCTGGAAGCTCATCGTGGGGGGCCGCAGTCAGCGCTCGACGTGCGCCAGGGAGCGCAGTCCCCGGTCCAGGTGCCAGACCAGGTACGCCGAGGTCAGGCCGCTGGCCTCCTTGGCCACCGCCGACGGGACCTCACGGGTGGCCTCCCAGCGACCCTCCAGGAGCGCTCCCAGCAGCTCGAACGTCGCCGCCGCCGGTCGGGCCGAGCCCGGCGGACGGCACCGCTCGCAGACCGCGCCCCCGGTCGCCGGGGAGAACGCCTGGTGCGGACCGACCACCCCGCACCGGGCGCAGTGGCTGAAGGACGGCGCGTACCCGGCGATCGCCAGGGCCCGCAGGAAGTAGGAGTCCAAGATCATCGTCGGTGGTCGGCGGCCGTCGCCGGTCCCGTTGCCGAGGGCCTTGAGCGCGCCGACGAGCAGCTGGTACTGCTGCAGGGCGGGCTCGCCGACCTCCGGCACCAGCCGGTCGGCCGTCTCCAGCATGGCCTGGCCCGCGGTGTAGCCGGGGTAGTCGCTGGTCAACGGCTCCCCGAACGCGTGCAGCGACTCGACCTGGGTGACCACGTCCAGCGTTCGCCCCTCGGCGAACTGCAGGTCGACGTGGGAGAAGGGCTCGAGCCGGGCGCCGAACTTCGACGAGGTCCGCCGCACCCCCTTGGCCACGGCCCGGACCTTGCCGTGGCCGCGACTCAGCATCGTGATGATGCGGTCGGCTTCGCCCAGCTTGTGGGTGCGCAGCACGACGGCTTCGTCGCGGTAGGTCGGCACCTCGCTATTGTCGCTGACGTGCCCAAGGACAGCCCCCGACGCGGCCGGACGACCCCGCCGGCGCCACCCGCACCGCATCCGAGCGGGGCGCGGCCGCCGAGCATCGAGGCCAAGAAGCTGCCGCGCCACGTCGCGATCGTGATGGACGGCAACGGTCGCTGGGCCAGAGCGCGCAACCTGCCCCGGACCGAGGGTCACCAGCGGGGTGAGGACTCGTTGTTCGACGTCATCGAGGGCGCCATCGAGATCGGGGTGAAGTACCTGTCGGCGTACGCGTTCTCGACCGAGAACTGGAGTCGCTCGCCCGACGAGGTGCGCTGGTTGATGGGCTTCAACCGGGATGTCATCCGGCGCCGCCGCGACCAGATGGACGCGATGGGCGTCAAGGTCCGGTGGGCGGGGCGTCGCCCGCGGCTGTGGCGCAGCGTGATCTCCGAGCTGGAGGAGGCCGAGCGGCGCACGATCGACAACGACGTGCTCACCCTCCAGTTCTGCGTCAACTACGGCGGTCGAGCCGAGATCCTGGACGCGACGCGCCGGATCGCCGAGCTGGCCGCCGCCGGTCGGCTGGACCCGAGCAAGATCACCGAGCAGCGGTTCCGGCAGTACCTGGACGAGCCCGACATCCCCGACGTCGACCTGTTCGTCCGGTCGTCCGGGGAGCAGCGCACCTCGAACTTCCTGCTCTGGCAGTCCGCGTACGCCGAGCTGGTGTTCCTGGACCGGCTCTGGCCCGACTTCGACCGGCGCGACCTGTGGCACGCGATCGAGCTGTACGCCGACCGCGACCGCCGCTACGGCGGCGCCGTGCCCAACGAGGTGCGCTGAGGGTCGAACAAAACCGACCAGACGCCGGATACCCTGCTCGCGTGAGCGCCTCCACGTCGTCGCGGCCGACGCGTCGTCGCGTCCGGGTGATCATCGCCGTGGCCGCCGTGATCGTGCTGGTGGTCCTCGCGCTGGGTGCCTTCGTCGGCCAACGGGCCTTCGCCGCCAAGGCCTCACTCGAACGGGCACAGGGACAGCTGCAGACGTTCCGCAGCGCGGTGGGCCACCCCGATCAGGACCTGCCCGCGCTCTACGAGCAGGTGCGGACCAGCACCGAGGACGCCGTCGGGCAGACCCGCACCCCCGCCTGGTCGCTGCTCGAGCACGTCCCGCTTCTCGGCGCCAACCTCACGGCGTTCCGGCAGACCACCGAGCTCGTCGACGCCGTCGTGCGGGACGGGATCGGCCCGCTGGCGACGGCGGCGAACGGCCTCAGCGCGGAGAGCCTGAAGCCGACCGACGGCAGGATCGACCTGGCGCCGTTGGAGCGGCTCGCGCCGGCGGTGGTCCAGGTGGACGACGCGATCCAGGCGGCGACCAGGAGCGCCGACGCCATCGACACCCGGCACGTGGTGTCCCAGCTCCGCGAGCCGATCGACGAGCTGCGCGGTCAGCTCGCCGAGGTCGCTCCGCTCAGCGCCGAAGCGCGCCGGGTCGTACCGCTGCTGCCGGCCATGCTCGGGGCGGACGAGCCGCGGCGCTACCTGCTCATGTTCCAGAACAACGCCGAGGAGCGGGCCAGCGGTGGCAACCCGGCCTCCTTGGCCCTGCTGACCGTCGACAAGGGCGCGATCGGCCTGGGCCGGCAGGCGGGTTCGGGTGACTTCCCGAGTCCGTACGCCACGCCGCCCTACGCACCGTCCGGCGGCGGCAACAAGGACTGGCCCACCGTCTACACCGACTACGCGTCGACGTACCTGACCAACATCACCATGACCCCCGACTTCCCGACCACCGCCCGGATGGCCAGGGCCATGTGGCGCGAGGAGTTCGGTGGCCGGGTGGACGGCGTGATCTCCTTCGACCCGGTGGCCCTGTCCTACCTGCTGCGGGCGAGCGGGCCGGTCGAGCTCGCCGACGGCACCCGGCTCGACGCCGACAACGCGGTCTCCTTCCTGCTGTCGGAGGTCTACGCCACGTACCCGGACGCCGACGTCCAGGACGCCGTCTTCGCCTCCGCGGCGCGCACCGTCTTCGACACGCTGATCGGGGGCGACATCGATCCCCAGGCCTACCTCGACCAGCTGCGGCCCATGATCGAGGAGCAGCGGCTGAAGGTCTGGAGCAACCACCGCGACGAGCAGGCCGTGCTGGGGGAGTCGCCGGTCGGCACCATGCTGCCGGGGGACAACGAGCGAGCCACGGTGCTCGGGGTCTACAACAACGACGACGCCACCTCGAAGATGAGCTACTACATGGACGAGCGGGTGTCCGTCGCCGCCCGCCGCTGCGACGCGCGACCGACGTACACGGTGAGTGCGACCGTGGTCAACACGCTGCAGCCGGAGCAGGTGGCGGATCTGCCCGACTACGTCCGTGCCCACCAGAAGCGCATCCCGGCCGGCGGGGACCGGCAGTGGGTGCAGCTCTACGGGCCGGTCGGCGCGACGTTGACGGCGGTGACCATCGACGGCAAGCCCGTCCGCTGGGGGACCAGCCTGCGAGCCGCCGACAACACCAACCCGCGGGCCACCGGTGTCGCGGATCGGCGACCCGCGGTCCAGGGGACGATGTACGGCCGTCCGGTCGGCACCGTCAGCATCACGCTGGGGCCGGCGGCAGAGAAGACCGTGACGGCGGTGTTCACGGGATCGGCGGAGGACAGCCGGACGGTGAGCGTCAGCCACACACCGAAGGTGCGGGCCGTGCCGGTCAAGATCAGCCAGGCGGCCTGCCGGTGAGCCGGGGCTGATCCCGGTGCGGTGTCAGCAGCTGCCGCAGGTGCCGAAGATCTCCAGGTCGTGACTGACCTCGCGGAAGCCGTGCTCGGCGGCCACGGCGTTGGCCCAGCGCTCTACGGCCGGACCCGAGACCTCGACCGTCCGGCCGCAGCTGCGGCAGACCAGGTGGTGGTGGTGGCCGTCGGAGCAGCGACGGTACGCGGTCTCGCCCTCGGCGTTCCGCAACGCGTCCAGCTCGCCGGCGTCGGACAGGGACTGCAGCGTCCGGTAGACGGTGGTCAACCCGATGCTGTCGCCGCGCCGGCGCAGCTCGTCGTGGATCTGCTGCGCCGTACGGAACTCGTGCAGCTCGGCCAGCACCTCCTGCACCGCCGTCCGCTGGCGGGTGCGGCGCTGCGGTGACGCGGCGGTCGGCTGGCTGGTCATGGTTCCTCGTGCTCGTCGGTCGGCGTCAGTGCTCGTCGTAGTGGTCACCGTGCGAGGCGTGCCGATGGCCCTCGTGCACGTAGTCGGTGTGGTCGCCGTGGCGGATCTCGCGGTGCTCGCAGTCCGGGCCGTGCCGGTGCGGGTGCGATTCGGGCACCGCGGTGTGCAGGCTCAAGGTGTCGTCGTCGACCAGCTCCGGTAGCACGGGGGCCACTCTACGTCGCCGCGCGACCAGGGCCGAGAACGGCCAGCTGAGGGCGAACACCCCGATGGCGAGCACCACGATCAGGGCGCCGGGCGGCGTGTCGAGGTAGAACGACCCCACCGCCCCGCCGAGCGTGACCGCCACCCCGACCGCGATCGCCGCGACCAGGGCGGCGTAGAAACCACGGACGAGGTTCTGCGCCGCGGCCACGGGGACCACCATCAGCGCGCTGACCAGCAGCAGTCCGACCGTTCGCATCGCCAGCGTCACCGTCACCGCGGCGAGCACCACGATGAGGATGTTGTACAGGTTCGTCCGCAGCCCCTGGGTGCGGGCGAACTCCTCGTCGGTGCTGACCGCGAAGAGCTGCGGAGCCAGACCGAGGGTGGGCACCAGCACGAGCACGGCGAGCACCACGATCACCCACAGGTCGGCGGTGGTCACGGTGGTCAACGAGCCGAAGAGGTACTGCGAGAGGGCGGCGGCGCCCTGCCCCGCGATGCCGGACATCAAGACCCCGGCCGCCAGCCCCCCGTAGAACAGGATGGCCAACCCGACGTCGCCGGTGGCCTTGCCCCGCTGGCGCAGGACCTCCACGGAGACCGCACCGGCCACGCAGACCGCCACCGCCCACGGCACCGGCGCCTGACCGGTCATCAGCGCCAGGCCGACTCCGGCGATCGCCACGTGGCCGAGACCGTCGCCGAGCAGGCTGAGTCGACGCTGAACGATGTAGATGCCGATCGCCGGGGCGATGACGCCCGTCAGCAGCGCGGCCAGCAGGGCCCGCTGCATGAACGGGTAGCTCAGGATCTCGATCATCGGTGCCTCTCAGCCACGCTCGACCGCGCCGCCGAGCAGACCGCCCGGTCGTTCCGGACCGGCGGACTCGTGGCCGGTGTGGTCGTGCGCCGCGTGCGCCCGTACGGGGCCGATCTCGTCCAGGGTTCCCTGCGCGACGATCCGGCCCTCGCGCAGGATCACGCCGCGGTCGAGGAGGGGCGTCAGCGCGCCGATCTCGTGCAGCACCACCACGACCGCCAGCCCGGCGCTGACCCGCGCCGAGATCACGTCGGCCAGCACCTGCTGGTGCTCCAGGTCGACGCCGGCCGTCGGCTCGTCGAGCACCAGCAGCTCCGGCTCGCCGGCCAACGCGCGGGCGATCAGCACCCGCTGCTGCTGCCCACCGGAGAGCTCGCGGACGTCGGACCGGGCCCGACCGCCCATGCCGACCAGGTCGAGGGCGTCGCGGACGGCGGCCTTGTCGCGGCTCGACCGGGGGAGGAAGGGCCGGCGCAGCGACAGCCGGCCGGAGGAGACGATCTCGGCCACCGTCGCGCCGCTGGCCGCGGCGGCCGATCGCTGCGGGACGTAGCCCACCCGGGACCAGTGGCGGAAGCGCCCCAGGGGCTCGCCGAACAGCGCCACCGTGCCCCGCTCGATCGGCAGCAGGCCGAGCACCGAGCGGACCAGGGTCGACTTGCCCGAACCGTTCCCGCCGAGCAGGGCCACGGCCTCGCCGCCGTGCACCGTCAAGGTGATGCCGCGCAGCACCGGCAGGCCACCGAGCAGAACCGACAGGTCATCGACCTGCAGCACCGGGTCTGTGCCCGGGCCGGCCGACGACGGCGGTGTCACCGGCATCCGTTGGCCTTCTCCAGGGCCACCAGGTTGCTCTGCATGACGGCAATGTAGTTGTCTCCGCGCGACTCCGCGGTGACCGCCTCGATCGGATCGAGCACGTCGGTCGACAGGCCGAGGTCGCCCGCGATGGACGTCGCGACCGCGGGGGAGACCAGCGTCTCGTAGAAGATCGTGGTGACCCCGTGGGCCTTGGCCTCCTGCTGCACGGCCGCGATCCGCGCCGGGGACGGCTCGGCGTCCGGGGCGAGCCCGCTGATCCCGATCTGGGTGAGGGCATACTGCTCCGCCAGGTAGCCGAAGGCGGCGTGGCTGGTGATGAACTCGCGCCGGTCACAGGTCTTCAGTCCCGCCGCGTACGAGGCGTCCAGCTTCTTCAGCTCGGCCTCGAGGGTGGCGCCGTTCGCCCGGTAGTCGGCGGCGTGGTCGGGATCGATGCCCGAGAGCTGCGCGACCACGGCGTCGGTGATGGTCACCATGTTGACCGGGTTCAGCCAGACGTGTGGATCGAGACCACCGGGGTCGTGACCTTCCTTCGCGTGCTCGTCGGCCGGGGAGTCGGCGGCGTGGTCGTGGGCGTGCTCCTCGGCCTCGGTCTGCAGCGGCACCACGCTGGTGGTGTCGAGCACGTGCTCGTTGCCGCTCTGCGCCACGGCCTCGTCCACCGCCGGCTGGAAGCCCTTGATGAAGACGACGGCGTCGGCATCGCTGACCGAGGCGACCTGTCGCGGGGTGAGCTCGACGTCGTGCGGCTCGGCGCCCGGCTGGGTCAGGCTGGAGACGGCCCCGTGCTGTCCCGCGACACGCTCGGCGACGAACTGCAGGGGATAGAAGGCCGTGACGACCCTCAGCTGACCAGGCTGGGCCGAGCTCGGCTCCCCGACGGTGCTGCAGGCTGCCGCAAGGAGGAGTGAGCAGCTGACAGCAACGGCACCGAGCGTGCGCGGGAGGTTCAACATGGGAACCATTTTCAGATAACTGGCAATGATTTTCAAATCGGCTCGCGCTCGGACGTCGTCCGCCAGGCCACCTAGCCGGATGCCGCCGGCGAGTCACGGACGGTGCGCGGGTCCGGCTGACCACACGGCCGGATGTCGCCGGCGAGTCACGGACGGTGCGCGCGTGTGCCGACCACACGACCGGATGCCGCCGGCGAGTCACGGACGGTCATCCCGTACGCCGGCGGGGTCGGTCGGCTGCCCGCCGCGTCGCACCAGGTCCCTCCAGGCGAACCCTGGCAGGATGGTGGGGTGGCCGATCAGAGCAGGAAGCCCCGTCAGAGTGGGAGAGGCGGCAGCCAGCGCAGCACGGGCGGCCAGCAGAACAGCAGCGCGCCCCGCCCCACGAGCACCAGCACCGGCACCCGGAAGCAGATCGAGGACGCGAGCCGGCCGACGCTGGTGAAGCTCAGCTCGCTGCCTCGCCTCGTGGTGCCGCTCGGCACCCTGGTGCTCGTGGTCCTCGGTCTCTTCGCGCCGCTGCCGATCGCCCTGCCCGCACTGGCCCTGGTGTTCTTCTTCTTCGCCTGGATCGCGTACCTGTCCTGGCCGGTGGTGCCCACCGGCGGTCGCGTGCTGCGCGGCGTGATGCTCGGCCTCGTCATCGCGATGGCGGCGAGCCGCCTCGGGACCTGACCCGGTTGACCGAGATCCGCGACCTCGAGGGCGGTCCGACTACGCGGCGGTGAACTCCGCCACCTCGGGCTGCACCAGCCGGCTCAGCAGCCGGTCCAGCACCAGCGCACGGTCGAACTGCATCGCGTGGTTGCGGGCCCGCCGGGCCAGCTCCTGCCGCTCCTGCTCCGGCATCAGCAGGGCCTGGTCCAGGGCCGCCGCGATCGCCGCCGGGTCGTCGACCGGCACGATCAGGGCCGTGTCGCCCACCGCCTCGCCGATCCCGCCGGTGTCGGTGGTGATCACCGGCCCACCACCGGACAGCATCTTCTCCACCAGGGCGATGCCGAAGGTCTCGACGAACTCGGGGCGGGGCTTGCTGGGCAGGGCGAACGCCGCGCAGCCCGCCATCAACGGGGACCGCTCGTCGTCGTCCACGTCGTCCAGGAACACGATCCGGTCCGCCGCCGGCGACGACGCCGCCACCGCGCGCAGGAACCCGGCCTCGGGCCCGTTGCCGGCGACCACCAGCGTCAGGCCGTCGCAGGCCCGACTGGCGGCGAAACCCGCGATCAGGTCGTCGACCCCCTTGGCGTGCGCGAGCCGGGACAGGAAGAGCACGTACTCGCCCGCGGTCAGGCTGCGCCGGGCGAGCCGCGCCTCCACCTCGGCCGGGTCCGGGTCGAGGAACTCGGTGGTGTCGATGGCGGGGTAGGAGATGGCCACCCGCTCGGTGCACTGGGCCGCGAAGTGGGTGCCGTGCCGGGCGTCGATGGCCTCGGCCGACTCGATGATCAGCCGCCGGGTGTAGTCCGACACGGCCACCGGGATGTCGGAGCTGAGGTAGGACGAGAGGACGTGCGCCGCCGCGCCGAACCGGTTCTCCTCCACGCAGGTCCGGACCACGTTGGTCACGTCGGAGCCCACCGCCTCGGCGATGGTCACCACGTTCACCGGCAGGCCGGTCGCCTCCGCCGCGCGCACCGCGTCGGTGATGGCGATGGTGTGCGGGCTCAGGTAGAGCGACATGGCCAGGGTCGGTACGCCGTCGGTGAAGAGCTCGACCAGGCGCCCGGTCAGCCCGGAGAGGTAGCGCCCGTCCGGCACCTTGTAGTCGCCGACCGGCTCCGGTCGCTCGACCGTGATCCCGTCGCTGTAGGGCGCGATGCCGTCCAGCGGCTTGAGCGGGAGCCCCGACTCGATCAGCCGCGCGATGGGCCAGGTGACGATCCGGACCTCGGTGAAGCCACGCGTGAGCGCGGCCTCGGCCAGGTTGCGGGCCTCACCCGAGTGACCACAGATCACCGGATCGGCGCGGACGACGATGACAAGACGTCGCAGGCTGGCGAACTCTGTCTGGCGGGTGCTGTTGATCATGCGACGACCTCCGCGGGAAGGGGGGCACTGGACAGGTCGGGACTGGGTCCCTCGAGCAGGACCGAGCCGGGCTCGGACACCGAGGGTGGCCGGTGATCACGGCTCCAGGCGCTCGGCCGGGGGCCGAGGGTGATCTCGAGCTGACCGCCACGATGGAGATCGCGAGCGGACAGCCACGACTGCTCCAGCGGCCGGCCGTTGAACCGGACCGACTGGACGTACTGCGGTGGGCCGCCGGGTTCGGGCTCGACGAAGCCCGGCGCGTCGATCGCCAGCTCGCGACCGCCGAGATCGAGGCGGGCGTGGGCGAACGACGGGGCGTTGATCAGGTAGAGGCTCTGGCCGGCGACCGGGAACAGCCCGAGACTCGCCCAGACGTACCAGGAGCTGAGGCCGCCGGAATCGTCGTTGCCGGGCAGACCGCCGCGACCGAGGCCGAACTGGTTGTTCACCGCGGCGTGCACCACCTCGGCGGTGCGGTCGGGACGACCGAGGTAGTGGTAGGCCCAGGGGACCTCCATGTCCGGCTCGTTGTTCAGACCCTCGAACCGGTTGAGGGCGTAGCCGGCGGCCAGCTCCTCGACGCCGGGCCGCTCACCCACCTGCTTGACCGGGTCGGCGCCGTAGCCGAAGAACTCGTCCAGCAGCGCCAGGAACCGGTCGTCCCCACCGGCCAGCTCGATCCTGGCCTGCATGTCGTGCTGGATGCGGAACGAGTAGTTCCAGCGGCCGCCCTCGTAGTAGGTCGAGTCGATCAGCAGCCCGGTCTCGGGGTCGAAGGCGTTGACCCAGCGGGTGGCCAGCGCGGCGAACTGATCCGCCAGCTGCACGTCGCCGAGATGGCGGGCGACCACGGCGGTGCAGTGGTAGCCGAACGACAGGTCCAGGGTGTGCGTGATCGGGTGGGTGAGCCCGCGGAGCAGGTACTCCTCGCCGTACGAGCGGCGCAAGTCGGTGTCCATGTGGCACAGCGCCCAGTCCCAGTCGATACCCGGGGTGCCGAGCTGGCACAGGTCGGCCAGGAACGTCTGGGCCAGGGCACTGCCCTGGCGGGAGAACCGGTCCGCGCCCTTGGCCATCCGGTAGCCGATGGGGAGGTTGCCCTCCTCCTCGCACACGTTGAGCAGCGCGTTGGCCAGCTCGACGGCCCGTTCCGGGAACAGCGCGGTGATCAGCGGCAGCTGGGTGCGGTAGATGTCCCACATCGTGCACAGGTCGAAGACGAAGGGGCCGTCCATCGGCCAGAACGGGCTCTCGTTCGCGGCGAAGCACGGCTTGATCAACGAGTGGTAGACGGCGGTGGAGAACACCGTCCGGCGTTCGCTGGAGGGCGTGTCGACCGTGATGGCGTCCAGGTGCTTGCGCCACTCGGCGGCGGTGTCGGCGCGGCGGGCGTCGAACCGGTACGCCCCGGTGCTGCAGTCGTCGCGGAGATTCTGCTGCGCCTGCTCCACCCCGCGCAGGGAGAACCCGAACCGCAGCTCGATCACCTGACCGGCCCGGGTCGGCCCGCGCCACATCAGCCCGAACGGGCGCAGCGTGGTCGGCCGGATCCGGTCGAAGTCGAGCCGGGTGCCGCCGGGGACGAGGCGGCGGTCGTACCAGAGCAGCTGCCGGAAGTCCGGGCTGTCGCACTCCAGGCGCACGGCCAGCGGTGCCCCCTCGACGACCACCTCGGCCTGGGCGACGCCGGGCTCCAGGGTCTCCAGGTGCGCCCGCAGCGGGACGGTGGCGCCGTACGGGATGAGCAGCCCGCCGAGCGACAGGTCGATGACGATCCGCGCATCGGGGTGCTCGGGGAACGTGTAGCGGTGGACCGCGCTGCGCGGACCGACCGTCACCTCGCAGCGGATGCCCGACGACAGGGTGGCCGCGTAGTACCCCGGCTCGGCGACCTCGTCGGTCAGCTCCCAGCTGGTGCCGAGGGCGTCCAGCGGCTCCAGCATCGGGGTGACGCGGAAGTAGTTGTAGTACTTGCGGATCGCGCCGGTGCCGGACTGGTGGAAGTGGCTGAAGCCCGAGGCGATCTGCTCCTCGTGCATCCGCGGCGGCACGCCCTCGGTGTTGAGCTCGTACAGCCCGTAGCCGGTGGGGTAGGCCCCGGAGTAGGAGCAGGCCGAGACCATGCCGAACGGGTAGGTCGCGCCCGGGTGGGTGTTGCCGACCTGCGGCTTGGGCCACCACCAGCTGGCGGCCAGGCCGTGCGGCGGCGGCAGCTCGGTCGCGCCGGTGCCGATGAAGGGATCCACGTACTCGAACATTCAGCCTCGCTCTCGGCTGGGGTGACGTTGGTGCCGGTTTCGTGCTTCGGGGCCCGGTCCGTTGCTGTGGGGCCCGGTCCGTTGCTGTGGGGCACCGGTCCGTTCTGTGGGGCACCGGTCCGTTGCTGTGGGGCACCGTCACGGTGCTCGGGTGAAACGACCGTAGGGTCTCGCGGTTACACCCGTGTTTCGCTGCCGTGAAGGCGCCATTGCGGTCTGCGCGGGGGCGGCCGGCGGGATCCCCGGGTGTGCCTCACCCGACCCGCCCGTACGCTGACGCCCGTGATGGTGATCACCCGGTTCCGGGTCGTCGACCCGGACGGGTTCGCCGACCGGGTCCGGGCTGCGCTGGCGGTGCTGCAGACCCGGGCGGGGTTCCTCACTGCCGACCTGGAACGCAACCTCGACGAGCCCGACCTGTGGGTGCTGGTCACCCGGTGGGCGAATGTGGGCTCCTACCGGCGCGCCCTGCAGGGCTACGAGTCCAAGGTGGTCGTGGTGCCGCTGCTGTCGGAGGCGGTCGACGAGCCGTCGGCGTACGAGGACCCGGCGCTGCAGTGACAGGTGGTCCATCTGTACAGATGGAGACCTGAAACGTACAGTTGATCCATGTCGACCATCAGTGTGACCGAGGCTCGGGGGCAGCTGCCCGAGGTGGTAGAGCGCAGTCGCACAGAGGCGGTCCTGCTGGAGAAGCGTGGTGCCCTCGTCGCGGTGGTCGTCAGCCCTGAGTTCTACCACCGAGCGCTTGACGCGCTCGAGGACGCCGAGGACGTGGCCGCTTTCGATGCGGCGATGGCCGAGGAGGGCCGGGATCTCCCCTGGGCCCAGGTGAAGGCGGACCTGGGCTGGAGCTAGGGCGGTGACGTACGAGATCCGGATCCGCCCGGCCGCGGTGCGTGCACTGCGCGGGATCGCTCACGCCGACCGGGAGAGGGTGCAGGCCGCCATCGCGCTGCTCGCCCAGGACCCGCGGCCGCCCAACGCGCGGCGGCTGACCGCTCGGCCGGGTTATCGCGTCCGGGTGGGCGACTACCGGATCCTCTACACGGTCGACGACGGCGTGCTGCTGATCGTGGTCGTGACCCTCGGCCACCGGCGTGAGGTGTATCGCAAGTGAGCTGGCTGACCGATTCAGTCGGGCGGATCGTGAGGCAGACGGCTAGTCTGGACAGTCGCGCCCTCCCAGCCGGGGAGGTCGACGACTTCATCGTGGGAGCGTAGTTCCGTGGCACCGACCAGCCGTCTCGACAACGTCATCAGCCTGTGCAAGCGCCGGGGGTTCGTGTTCCCCTCCGGTGAGATCTACGGCGGCACCCGGTCGGCCTGGGACTACGGCCCGTACGGTGTGGAGCTGAAAGAGAACATCAAGCGGCAGTGGTGGAAGTCGGTCGTCCAGGGCCGTGACGACGTCGTCGGCCTCGACTCCTCGGTGATCCTGCCGCGTCAGGTGTGGGTCGCCTCCGGCCACGTCGGCGTGTTCACCGACCCGCTGGTGGAGTGCCTGAGCTGCCACAAGCGGTTCCGGGCCGACCACCTGCAGGAGGGGTACGCCGAGAAGCACAGCGTCGCCGACCCCGACAGCGTCGAGCTCACCTCGGTCCCGTGCCCCAACTGCGGCACCCGCGGCCAGTGGACCGAGCCCCGTGACTTCAACATGATGCTGAAGACCTATTTGGGACCGGTCGAGGACGAGTCCGGGCTGCACTACCTGCGTCCGGAGACCGCGCAGGGCATCTTCGTGAACTTCGCCAACGTCGTGCAGACCTCGCGGAAGAAGCCGCCGTTCGGCATCGGGCAGGTCGGCAAGTCGTTCCGCAACGAGATCACCCCGGGCAACTTCATCTTCCGCACCCGGGAGTTCGAGCAGATGGAGATGGAGTTCTTCGTCGTGCCCGGCACCGACGAGGAGTGGCACCAGTACTGGATCGACGAGCGCACCAGCTGGTACGTCGACCTCGGGGTGAGCCGCGACAACCTGCGGCACTTCGAGCACCCGGTGGAGAAGCTGTCGCACTACTCCAAGCGCACGGTGGACATCGAGTACCGCTTCGGCTTCGCCGGCAGCGAGTGGGGCGAGCTCGAGGGCATCGCCAACCGCACCGACTTCGACCTCAAGACCCACAGCGAGCACTCGGGCACCGACCTGTCCTTCTTCGACCAGGCGAACAACGAACGCTTCACCCCGTACGTGATCGAGCCGGCCGCCGGGCTGACCCGCTCGCTGATGACCTTCCTGATCGAGGCGTACACCGAGGACGAGGCGCCGAACACCAAGGGTGGGGTGGACAAGCGGGTCGTGCTGAAGCTGGATCCGCGGTTGGCCCCGGTCAAGGTCGCCGTGCTGCCGCTGTCCCGCAACGAGGCGCTGTCGCCCAAGGCGCGGGACCTTGCCAAGGAGCTGCGCCGGAACTGGAACGTCGACTTCGACGACGCCCAGGCGATCGGCCGCCGCTACCGCCGCCAGGACGAGATCGGCACGCCGTACTGCATCACGGTCGACTTCGACACGTTGGAGGACGACGCCGTGACGATCCGCGAGCGCGACACGATGGCGCAGGAGCGGGTCGGTCTGGACAAGGTGACGGAGTACCTGGCGACGCGTCTGGTGGGCTGCTGATCTTGGTCGTCTCTGGTCCGCAACTGACGGTGGTCGGGATCGCGCTGGGTCTCCGGGTGGGGATCGGCGGCTACCATCCGCCTCCCTCGCAAGCTCGGTCGGCTCCCGCCAGACCCGCCACGCCGCCTCACCCCACCCGGAGACGCAGCGCTCCGCGGTCGGCGGCGGGTCGGGTGCCCGGGATCACCAGCCCGTACGCGCCACCGGGCTGCCGCTGACCTCGTCCGGGGGTCCCGATCCTGCGGCATCGCGTTCGATGGTCTTGGAAGGCCTGGATGGTGGTGCGGCTGGTTCGGAGGGGGCGGGTCCTGTCGGGTTGCAGCTGGGGCGGCTGACGGTGGATACGCCGGTGATCTTGGCGCCGATGGCGGGGATCACGAATGCGGCGTACCGGCAGCTGTGTCGGGAGCAGGCGGAGGCCGGGGCGGTGCCGGCGGGCGCGCAGGCGGGGTTGTTCGTCTGCGAGATGATCACCAGCCGGGGGGTGGTCGAGCGGGACCGCAAGACCCACGACATGCTGCAGTTCGATCCGGGGGAGCGGGTCCGGTCGGTGCAGCTGTACGGGGTCGACCCGGTGATCATGGGTCGGGCCACCGAGATCTTGATCAACGACTTCGCGGTCGACCACGTGGACCTGAACTTCGGCTGCCCGGTGCCCAAGGTGACGCGCAAGGGTGGGGGAGCGGCGCTGCCGTACAAGCGCCGGTGGCTGGAGCTGATCTTGACCGCGGTGGTCGGGACCGCGGCACCGTACGGGGTGCCGGTGACCATGAAGACCCGGATCGGCATCGACCATGATCACCAGACGCACCTGGACGCCGGCCGGATCGCCGAGCAGTCGGGGTGTGCGGCGATCGCGCTGCACGGACGGACCGCGCAGCAGGCCTACTCGGGCGAGGCGGACTGGGACGCCATCGCGGACCTGAAGCAGCACGTGTCCATCCCCGTCCTCGGCAACGGGGACATCTGGGAAGCCGGGGACGCGCTGGAGATGGTGCGGCGGACCGGCGTGGACGGCGTGGTCATCGGCCGCGGCTGCCTCGGTCGGCCGTGGCTGTTCCGGGACCTGGTGGACGCGTTCGCCGGGGTGCCGACGCAGACGCTGCCCACCCTCGGCGAGGTGGCGATCATGGTCCGGCGCCACGCGGAGCTGCTGGTGAGCCTCAGCGACGAGGTGCACGGGCTGGCGGAGATGCGCAAGCACATGGCCTGGTACTTCAAGGGGTTCCCGGTCGGTGGCGACCTGCGGCGCGCGCTGGGTCTGATCTCCAGCTTCGCCGATCTGGACGCCGCCCTGGCGCAGCTCGATCCGGACGTACCGTTCCCGACCGCCGAGCTGGGGTCGCCGCGGGGGCGGCAGGGTTCGCCGCGCGCGAAGGTCGCGCTGCCCGAGCGCTGGCTGGACGACCCGCTGGCCGTCGACCTCGAGCTGGCCGACGCCGAGCTCGGGATCTCGGGTGGCTGACCCGGACTGATGGCATCGGAGGATGGGGGGGACATCTCCCCCCGAGCGCAGCAGTGGGCAGCGACCATGCACGGTCACGCGGACGCCGGTCTGGTGCGGGCGCACGCGACCTCACACGCTCTGACCGGACCCGGCCCGGTGGTCGTCCGCGAGCTGCGGGAGGAATGGGAAGCCGTACGCCTGCGGCCCGGCGCCACCCGGGCCCGCGGCGCCGGGAACCGGGCCAGAGACGAGGAGCCGGACGCCGAGCGGACCTGCTTCGAGCGGGACCGGGACCGGATCGTGCACTCGACCGCGTTCCGCCGGCTGGCCGGCAAGACCCAGGTGGTGGTCTACCCCAGTGATCACCAACGGACCCGGTTGACCCACGCCCTCGAGGTGGCCCAGGTCGCCACCTCGATCGCTCGCGGGATCGGGGCCAACGTGGCCCTGGTGGACGCGATCGCGCTGGGTCACGACTGCGGCCACGGACCGGGCGGCCACGCCAGCGAGGACGCCTTCGACGCCTTCATCCCGGAGGGCTACGACCACGGTCCCTGGGGCTCGGACGTCGTCCTCGCCCCCCTGAACCTGTGCACCGAGACCCTCGACGGCATCCGCAACCACTCCTGGTCGCGGCCCGCGCCGGCGACCGTCGAGGGCGAGATCGTCAGCTGGGCCGACCGGATCGCCTACTGCGCGCACGATCTCGAGGACGCCATCCACGCCGGCATCGTCACCGAGGCCGACATCCCCGCCGAAGTCGCCGAGGTCTGCGGCCGGACGCGCCGCCAGCAGCTCCGCGCCTTCGTCCGCGGGGTGATCGGGGCGGTCGACCGTTACGGCGAGGTCGGTTTGGAAGCCCCCCAGGCCTCGGCGCTGGCGGCCTTGCGCGCATTCAACTACGAGCGCATCTACGTCCGGCCGGCGTCGCTGGCCCAATCGCGCGCGGTGGTCGCGGTGCTGCGGGCGCTGGTCGAGTTCTACGTCGAGCACCCGGCGGCGATGCCCTCTCCCTCGGCCTTCGAGGTGGCTCCCGGCGACCCCGTGCGGGCCGCGGTGGCGTACGTGGCCGGGATGACCGACCGGTACGCCTTCGACCGTGCCGTCGCCGAGCTCGGCTGGGACCCGACGCGCCTGCCACCGGCGAGCTGAGCACACCCGCAACCAGGGGGAGCGGACCACCTACCTGACCCGGGTGGCCGAGCTCGAAGCCGACTGAACGGGCGGCGGTCAGCCGCCGTCAGCGACCTGCTGATCGCGCGGGCGGTGGTCGTGGGGGTTCGCCGTTCTTGGCTCGTGGTGGGTTCCGGGCCTGGGGGGCGGCCGGGTTCGCCGTACGCGGCTCGGTGGTGGGTTCCGGGCCTGGGGGGTGCGGCCGGGTTCGCCGTACGCGGCTCGGTGGTGGGTTCCGGGCCGGGGGGTGCGGCCGGGTTCGCCGTACGCGGCTCGGTGGTTGGTTCCGGGCGGCCACCGGTGAGTCAGTTCGGTGTTCTGTGGGCGGCAACCCTGGACGGCGCAGAAAACTACATCTAGGTAGTTACAACCGTGGAGTTTCCAGATATGGTGGTTGACGTAGTCGGTTCGGCCGGTCAGCCAGGGCGGTCGTCGTAAGAGGGAATCCGGTGAGACACCGGAACTGCCCCGCAGCGGTGAACGAGAACGACCGCCGTCAACAGCACTGGGAGAACTCCCGGGAAGCGACGGTCAGTAGGCCCGGTGGGCTCGTCGAGAGACGGCACCACCCCTGCTCGTGAGTCCGAAGACCTGCCGCTACCGCCCGTGGGCCGATTCCGCGGGTGTGCGTCCGTGGCCCCGTGGGAGGGCCGGTGACGAAGCGCGCGCACCCGCTGGGTCCGCCGACGCTTCCACGACCTCCCCACCGTGTCACGGGCACCTCCGCAGCCACGAACGAGGGTTCCATGACGCGCACCGTCCACTCCCACCGGCATCCGCGTCCGCAAGCGCGACGGCTCGCTCGAGCCGTACGACGGGTACGAGATCGCCCAGTCCATCGCCGACGCCGCCCGCGGTCTCACCGCAGAGGTGGCTCGCACCACGCAGATCTGCTCCGAGCTGGAGATCGTGCTCTTCGACCAGATCACCACCGCGCAGCTGGACGAGGCGGTGATCCAGGTCGCGCTCCAGAACGTGAAGGAGGACCCCGCCTTCGACATCATCGCGGCCCGGCTGCTGGTCAAGACGCTCTACAAGTTGGTCTTCGGGCAGACCCGCGACCTGTTCAGCGAGGGGGAGGCGGTCACCATCGCCGACCTCCACCGGGACTACTTCCCCGGCTACGTCGAGCACGCCGTACGGATCGGTCTGCTGGACCGACGGCTGGCCGAGCTGTTCGACCTGGACCAGCTCGCCGCCGCGCTGGAACCGAGTCGGGACGACCTGCTGCGCTACATCGGCGTGCAGACCATGCGGACGCGCTACATGATCAGCGACCTGCCCGACGGATCGACCGGCACCCGGCGCCCGTTGGAGGTGCCGCAGTTCTTCTGGATGCGCGTGGCCATGGGTCTTGCGCTCAACGAGGCGGATCCGACCGCCGCGGCCCTCGGCTTCTACACCGCGATGTCACAGCTCGACTACCTGGCCGCCGGCTCCACGCTGGTCAACGCCGGCACCTCGTACGCGCAGCTGTCCAACTGCTTCGTCCTGCAGATGGACGACGAGATCGAGCACATCGCCACGACCATCCGGGACGTGATGTGGCTGACCAAGGGCACCGGCGGGATCGGGCTGTCGGTCAGCAAGCTGCGGTCGGAGGGATCGTCGATCCGGTCCAACAACACGACCTCGACCGGGCCGATCCCTTTCATGCACACGATCGACTCGACCCTGCGGGCCGTCTCCCGGGGCGGCAAGAAGTTCGGTGCGCTCTGCTTCTACATCGAGAACTGGCACCTGGACTTCGCTCAGTTCCTCGACCTCCGGCAGAACTCGGGCGACCCCTACCGTCGGACCCGGACGGCCAACACCGCGGTGTGGATCTCCGACGAGTTCATGCGGCGGGTCAGCGAGGACGCCGACTGGTACCTGTTCGACCCGCTGGACACCCCGGACCTGGTCGAGCTGTACGGCGCGGAGTTCTCGACCAGGTACGCCGCGTACGTGGCCCTCGCCGAGGCCGGTGAGCTGCGGCGGTTCCGCAAGATCAAGGCCCGCGAGCAGCTGCAGGCGATCTTGATCTCGCTGCAGACCACGTCGCACCCGTGGCTGACCTGGAAGGACACGATCAACACCCGGGCGTTGAACAACAACACCGGGACGATCCACCTCTCCAACCTGTGCACCGAGGTCTGCCTGCCCCAGGACCGGGACAACGTCGCGGTCTGCAACCTGGCCTCGATCAACCTGTCCCGCCACCTGGTCGGCGTCGGGCCGAACGCGACCATCGACTTCGACCGGCTGCGGGGCTCGGTCCGCTCGGCGGTGCGGCAGCTGGACAACCTGATCGACATCACCGTCTCGTCGGTGCCGGCGTCGGAGCACTCGAACACGCAGAACCGGGCCGTCGGGCTGGGCATCATGGGCTTCACCGACGTGGTGGAGAAGCTCCGGATCAGCTACGAGAGCGAGCAGGCGTACGCGCTGATCGACGAGGTGATGGAGTTCATCAGCTTCCACGCCATCGACGCCAGCGCGGATCTGGCCCGGGAGCGCGGCAGCTACCCGAACTTCGCCGGCTCTCGCTGGTCGCAGGGGATGGTGCCCTTCGACACCCTCGACCTGCTGGCCGCCGACCGGGGCACCGACGTCGCGGTGGACCGGACCCAGCGGCTCAACTGGGAGGCGCTGCGGCCCAAGGTGGCCGGTGGGATGCGCAACGCGACGCTGATGGCCATCGCCCCGACCGCCTCGATCGGTCTGGTCGCGGGCACCACGCCGGGGCTGGACCCGCAGTTCAGCCAGATCTTCAGCCGCGCCACCTCCGCCGGCAAGTTCCTGGAGGTGAACCGGAACCTGGTCGAGGACCTGAAGACGCTCGGGCTGTGGGACGAGGTGCGCGAGGACCTGCTCCGGCACCAGGGCGACGTGTCCAGGATCGACGCCGTGCCGGAGGAGATCAAGGCCGTCTACCGCACCTCGTTCCAGCTCTCGCCGTACGCGTTCTTGACCGTGGCGGCCCGCGCCCAGAAGTGGATCGACCAGGCGATCAGCCGCAACATGTACCTCGCGGACCGGGAGATCTCCACCATGGTCGACGTCTACACCGCGGCCTGGCGGATGGGGGTCAAGACGACCTACTACCTGCACATGATGCCCCGGCACACCGCCGAGCAGAGCACGGTCACGGTCAACAAGGCATCCGACCGGCCGGCGGCACCGTCCGGGGTGCCCACCCGTCGTGGCTTCGGCGGCGCGCGGGCGCGTCGCTCCGGCTCCGGCGGCGCCGCTCGTCACGCCGGGGGCGACGCCGGTCGTCGTCGCCCCCGAGCTCGAGCTGGAGGTGGTCGACGGCGCGGCCTGCCCGGTCGATCCGCAGGAGCGGTTGCAGTGCGACTCCTGCCAGTGAGCCGCTGCCACCCCCACCGATCCGTCCCCTTGAGGAGAAGATGATCATGAGTCTGACCACCACCCAGCCCCGCATCCTCGGCACCGGCATCCAGGAGGGTCTGCTGCTCAAGCCGGTCACCTATCCCTGGGCCTTCGAGCTCTACAACCAGGCCGTGGCGAACACCTGGTTCCCGCACGAGGTCCAGCTCGGGGAGGACCTGGCCGACTTCGCCCGGATGAGCGAGGAGGAGCGGCACGCGCTCACGCACCTGATGAGCTACTTCAACCCCAACGAGCTGCTGGTCAACAAGGCGCTGGCCTTCGGCGTCTACCCGTACGTGAACGCCGCCGAGTGCCATCTCTACCTGGCCAAGCAGATGTGGGAGGAGGCCAACCACTGCATGGCCTTCGAGTACGTGCTGGAGACCTTCCCGATCGACCGGACGGCGGCGTACGAGTCGCACGTCACCGTGCCGTCGATGGCGGCCAAGGAGGAGTTCGAGGTCCGCTACATCCGACGGATGACCGAGCAGACCCTCGACATCTCGACCGTCGAGGGCAAGCAGGACTTCGTCCGCAACCTGGTGGCGTACAACGTGATCTTGGAGGGGATCTGGTTCTACTCCGGTTTCATGGTGGCGCTGTCGTTCCGGCAGCGGAACCTGCTGCGCAACTTCGCCTCGCTGATCGACTGGATCGTCCGCGACGAGAGCCTGCACCTGAAGTTCGGCATCAACCTGATCCTGACCGTGCTGGAGGAGAACCCCGAGATCGCCACCGACGAGTTCGCCGCGGAGATCCAGGGCATGATCATCGACGCGGTGGCGATGGAGGAGGCGTACAACCGCGACCTGCTGCCGAACGGCATCCTCGGGCTGAACGCCGACTACATCAACACGTACGTGAAGTACCTGGCCGATCGGCGGCTGACCGAGCTCGGCTTCGAGCCTGTCTTTCGCGTGGCCAACCCGGCCAAGTGGATGGCCGCGGCCAACGACACGCTGCAGCTGGTCAACTTCTTCGAGTCCATCAACACCTCCTACGAGGTGGACGCCCGCGCCCACTGACCGCCACAAACCCGCTGACGCACTCCTCAGTGCCTTCACGCGTGGTGTACACACCGTGCGTGAGGCACCGGAGGAGTGCGTCAGCGGGTTCGGGCTGGGGGGGAACGGGCGGAGCCGGGTCAGGAATCAGTGCTTGGCGCCGACCAGCTCGGGTTCGCGGTCCTCGACCTCGTCGCCGTGGCCGTGGCCGTCGTCGACCATGGTCTCCTCGTTGAACGGGTCGCCGCCGGCGAGGACCAGCTGTCACCTGGTCGTGGTCGACGCTCTGGGTCCAGGTGCCGATCACCAGGGTGGCGATGGCGTTGCCGGCGAAGTTGGTCACCGCGCGGGCCTCGGACATGAACCGGTCGATGCCGACGATGAGACCGACGCCGTCGATCAGCTCGGGGCGGTGGGAGGCGAGGCCGCCGGCCAGCGTGGCCAGCCCGGCGCCGGTGACCCCGGCGGCGCCCTTCGAGGCGATCATCATGAAGACCAGCAGCGAGATCTGCTCGCCGACCGTGAGCGGGTCACCCATGGCGGTGGCGATGAACAGCGAGGCCATGGTCAGGTAGATGGCGGTGCCGTCCAGGTTGAACGAGTAGCCGGTGGGCACGACCACGCCGACGGTGGAGCGGGAGACACCGATGTGCTCCATCTTGGCGATCAGTCGCGGCAGGGCCGACTCCGACGACGAGGTGGCCACGATGAGCAGGAACTCGCGGGCCAGGTAGCGGAAGAGCGAGAAGATGTTGATCCGGGCGACCAGCCACAGCAGGGTGCCCAGGATGACGAAGACGAACAGGGCACAGGCGGTGTAGAAGCCGAACATCAGGATCGCCAGGGCCTTCAGGGCAGCCGACGCCGGTGGCGCCGACGACGGCCGCGATGGCGCCGAAGGCGCCGACCGGTGCCAGCCACATGATCATGGAGAGGATCCGGAAGACCAGCTTCTGCAGGTGACCGATCCCCTTGAGCACCGGCTCGCCGCTGCGACCCATGGCCTGCAGGGCGAAGCCGACCAGCAGGGCGACCAACAGGGTCTGCAGCACGACCTCGGTGGTCAGCGCGGAGAACAGCGTGGTCGGGATGATGTGCAGCAGGAACTCCGCCGTGGTCAGCTTCTCCGCGGTGACCGCTCCGGCCCCCTTCTCGGCGATCTCCGGGGTGATCCGCAGCCCCTCACCGGGGTGGATGATGTTGCCGACCAGGAGACCCACGGTCAGAGCCAGGG
Organism: uncultured Actinomycetota bacterium; assembly: GCA_963759915.1. GTDB lineage: Bacteria > Actinomycetota > Actinomycetes > Propionibacteriales > Propionibacteriaceae > Microlunatus. Next base: position 32,007 of record CAVXBJ010000075.1, read on the forward strand.
TCGACATGGTCAGGAAGTAGGCCAGCGCGATGCCGCCCACCTTGCCGACCTGGGACGCCTTGCGCACCGAGCCGATGCCCAGCACGATCGTGCAGAAGATCACCGGCGCGATCATCATCTTGATCAGGTTGACGAACCCGGTGCCGAGCGGCTTGAGGGCCTTGCCCACCTCGGGGAACACCAGCCCGACGGCGATCCCGAGCCCGACGGCGATGATGACCGAGATGTAGAGCCAGTGGGTCCGGTCCTTCTTCTTCCTGCTGACCGGGGCTTCCCCGCTGGGCGGGGTGAGGGTGGCAGCCATGATCTCTCCTCGAATCGGCGCTGACGAGTGGGTCCCGGAGATCCGGGGGATGCACGTATCTTGTGGCGCGCGGTGTGACCCGTGCCTCGTTGCGTACGTTGAGTTCACCGGGCCCTGGTGGACAATGCGGCCATGGCACCCCTGGACCGGCTGAGGACGGGCAGCGTCGCGGCCCAGATCCTGCTGCTGCAGCTGGTGGTGGTCGCCGTGGTGGTGATCGGCGGACTGGGTCTCGCGGTGGTGGACGCCCGGCGGGACGCCGTGCACGCCGCCGGGGACGTGACGCTGGGCGTGGCCGAGGCGATGGCGGCCTCACCGACGGTCCGGGCCGGGGCCCGGTCGGGGACCCGACGGCTCGTCTGCAGTCGTACGCGGAGCAGGTTCGGCAGGCCACCGGCACGAGCTTCGTGGTGGTGATGAGCACCGACGGGATCCGCTGGACCCATCCCGATCCGACCCAGATCGGCGGCCGCTACCTGGGCACCATCGAGGCCGCGCGCGGCGGTGCCACGTTGACGGAGGAGTACACCGGCACCCTCGGCCGGTCGGTCCGGTCGGTCGTCCCGGTCGTGGACGGGGGCCGGGTCGTCGGCCTGGTCTCGGTGGGCATCACCACCGCGAGCGTGCAACGGTCGATCTGGCCGAGTCTGCCGCCGATCCTGCTGGCCGGACTCGGTGCCTCCTGGCCGTCGGCACCGCGGGTGCCATCGCGATCAGCCGGCGCCTCCGCCGCCAGACCCGAGGGCTCGGCGAGACCCAGCTGGTCGCGATGCTGGAGTACTACGACGCCGTGCTGCACGCGGTCCGGGAGGGCATGCTGCTGCTCGACCCGAGTGGCAAGGTGCAGCTGGCCAACGACGAGGCCCGGCGGCTGCTCGCCCTTCCCGACGACCCGGTCGGCACCGAGCTCGGCGAGCTGGACCTGCCGACGTCGTTCGTCGAGCGCTCGGGCAGCGCGGTCGAGATCCGGGACGAGATCCAGCTCGTGCACGACAAGATCCTGGTGGTGAACCGGACGTCGGCCACCTGGGAGGGCAGGGTCGTCGGCTCGGTCATCACGTTGCGCGACCGCACGGACCTGCAGGCCGTCTCCGGAGAGCTGGACTCCGCCCGCAGCCTGGCCGACTCGCTGCGGGCGCAGAACCACGAGGCGGCCAACCGGCTGCAGACGGTGGTGTCGTTGATCGAGCTCGGTCGCGCCGAGGCCGCGGTCGAGTTCGCGACGTCGGAGCTCGCGCTGGCTCAGCGGCTGACCGACGAGGTCGTGGCCGCGGTCGACGACCCGGTGCTGGCGGCCATGTTGCTCGGCAAGACCGCCCAGGCCGCGGAACGCGGCATCGAGCTGACCGTGGTGGAGGGCTCGACGGTCGCCGACCACGACTTCGATCCGCAGGATCTGGTCACCCTGGTCGGGAACCTCATCGACAACGCCATGGACGCGACCGGCGAGATGGACCGGGACCGGAAGGTGGAGGTGTTCTGCGATCTGGCGGGTCACCGGCTGCAGCTGCGGGTGGGGGACTCCGGCCCCGGTCTGGCCGCCGAGCAGCGACGTCAGGTCTTCACCCGCGGCTGGTCCACGAAGCCGGGAGCCGACGGGATCGGGCGGGGGATCGGGCTCGCCCTGGTCACCGAGGTGGTCCGTCGGCTCGGCGGGCGGATCGAGATCGGTGCGTCGTGGTTGGGTGGAGCCGAGTTCACGGTCGACATCCCGACCGGGGACCTGATGCAGACGCGGACGACACGGGTGTCGGGCCGCCGGGGGGAGCAGCCGTGACGACCTCGGCCGGGACTGCAGCGACCACAGGACTCACCGCCCTGGTGGTCGAGGACGAGGCCGTGGTCGCCGAGGCGAACGCCCTGTACCTCCAGCGCCTCGGTCTCGAGGTGGTGGGAATCGCCCGATCGGGTCTCGACGCCCTGCGGCTGCTGTCCGCCCACCCCGACATCGACCTGGTCGTACTGGACATGAACCTGCCCGACAGCCACGGACTCGACCTGCTCCGCCGGATCCGCGGTGCGGGTCACGGCGCGGACGTGATCGCGGTGACCGCGGCCCGCGACGTGGACGTCGTCCGACAAGCGGTGGCTCAAGGGGTCGTGGCGTACGTCATCAAGCCCTTCACCTTCGGCTCGTTCCGCACCAAGATCGAGCAGTACCTCGCCTACCGGGTCCAGCTGGACAGCCGCCAGGCCGCGCTCGGTCAGTCCGACATCGACGCCATGATCGCCACCCTGCGGCCGGCGCTGAGCTCCCAGGACCTGCCCAAGGGGCTCTCGGTGGACATGCTCGGTCGGATCACCGCGGTGCTCCAGGGCGCGGATCCGCGGAGCGCGGGCGAAGTGGCCGACGAGATCGGCATCTCGCGGGTGACGGCCCGGCGCTACCTGGAGTACCTGGCCGACGCCGCACTGGCAGAACGTCGTACCTCGCACGAGGGCCGTGCCGGCCGACCCGAGGTGCGCTATCGCTGGCGGTGAGCCGGGTGCATCCGGACCCGGCCCGCAGCCGGAATCTCAGAAGCCACGGCCGTCCGACAGGAGGGGGGATGCCCTCGACGAACACACTTCCTATACTCCAGGCGTGTCCTCCGACGCGACGACCTGGTTCGTGGCGACGAGCCAGGAGAAGAAGCGGCGCGTCACCATCGTGGATGTCGCGCGCAAGGCCGGGGTGAACAAGGGCACCGTCTCGCGCGCTCTGCGCGGCATGGACGGCGTCGGAGACGAGACCCGCCGACGGATCCTGGCTGCCGCCACGGAGCTGGACTACTCAGCGTCCGAGCTCGGCACGGCCTTGGCCACGGGGACGACCCGCACCGTCGGGATCGTGCTGCCCAGCCTGCGTTCGTGGTACTTCAGCGAAGTCGCCTCCGGGGCCAGCGAGATCCTCAGCGACGCGGGGTTCCGCGTCGAGCTGATCAACCTGGACATCGACTCGGACTTCCTGCAGATCGGCTCCGAGCAGTTCGCGCGCCTGTTCCGCCAGCTCGGCGCGGGTCGCTCGCGAGATGCTCTCCTGTTCGCCGGCACCACGAGCGTCCCCGATCGAGCTGACGGGAAGGCGTTGGTCCCGGTGGCTGCGAACGGCGGGCCGCTGGTGACTGCTCCCGGGGTCTTCGTCGACCACCGTGAGGGCGGGCGTCTGGTGGCCAAGCACCTCGTCGGTCTCGGACACACGTCGCTCGCGATGATCGAGGGCCAGATGACCGGGAAGATGGACGTGAGCATCTGGGAGCTCCGTGCGGCGGGGTTTCTGCACGGAGTGGCCGAGGCCGGCATCGACCCGGCCAGGGTCCTCCGGCTGCAGCCCGGGGACTGTCACACCGCCGACGGTGAACGGGTCGGAGCCCAGCTCCTGGCATCGTCGCAACCCCTACCTCGAGCGGTCTTCTGCCAGTCCGACGAGCTGGCGTTCGGGCTGATCGCCAGCCTGCGGCGGGCTGGCGTGCAGTGCCCGCGAGACATCTCGGTGGCCGGATTCGACGATCACCCGATGGCAAGGCTCTGGGACCTGACCACGATCGATCAGCACGCTCATGCCCAGGGTGTACGGGCGGCCCAGGCCCTGCTCGAGATCGTCGGTGTGGTTGGGTCGGGGGAGAAGCTGCAGCCGACACCGACCGACCGGCTGCGGGTCGAGTTGATCATCCGCGACTCGACGGGCGCAGGCGATATAACGTTTCGGTAGAGTCCTTGCCCTACCAGTGGATCTCGTGGTCTGCTGCGTGTGCTTGGATCAGGATCAGATTGGTCAACACCATCCGTTGACAACCGGTTGCGACGCGGGCAGGATCGGTCGCGCTAAGGAACCTCTCAGGCCATCGGGAGCCCCAGAGGCGACATTCGAGGAGGAATGCATGACTGAAGTCAAGGACGCACTGGGACGCGCAGTCTCGCGCCGTAGTTTCATGGGTACGACCGCACTGGCCGGCCTGGGGGTCGCCGGTGCTGGGACGCTCCTCGCCGGTTGCGGCGGCGGCAGCGGCAGCGGCGCCGGTCCGGGTGGTGGCGGCGCAGACGCCGGTGCCAGCGGTGAGGGCGGCACGCTCACGTGGGGCAACTGGGCCAACCCGGGCGAGGCGACCCGCTTCCGCGAGGTCACCAAGGCCTACGAGAGCGAGTACAAGGCCAAGATCACCTACCAGATCGTCACGGGTGACTACAACTCCAAGCTGCTGACCCAGCTCGCCGGCGGCAGTGCGCCGGATGCCTTCTACATCAGCACCGAGGGCATGGCGAAGCTGATCGAGTCGAAGAACATCGTCGACTTGACCGAGTTCGCCGCGAAGCCGGAGTCGCCGGTCAAGGTCGACGACTTCTACCCGGGTCTGCTCCCCTGGTGCAAGCCGGCGTCCGGTGAGGGCATCTACGGCCTCCCGGTGGACTGCAACCCGCTGGTCTTCTGGTTCAACGAGACGATGCTCGCCGACGCCGGGGTGACGAACCCGGTCGAGCTGCACGAGGCCGGCACCTGGAACCGCGCCGCGCTGGACGAGCTGCTGACCAAGATCAAGGGCACCGGCAAGCGCGGCCTGGCCATCGCCGGCGAGTGGGCGTACTGGCTGTCCTGGATGACCACCTTCGGCGGCAAGACGTTCGACGACAGCAACAAGGCCATCTTCGACACCGATCCGAAGTCGATGGAGACCCTGGAGTGGATCTTCGCCGGCATCAAGGACGAGAAGATCACCTACGGCGGCTCGCTGCCCAAGGGTCAGGGAATCGACGCGCTGTTCTTCGCCGGACAGCTGGCCACCTGCCAGATGGGTCGGTGGATCCTGCCCAACCTGAAGAAGCTGAAGGTCGCCTACGACATCGCGCCGTACCCGTCCGAGGACGGCAAGACGGTCGCTCCGGTCAACGTCCCGGTGGCGGCCATGGGTGTCAACTCCAAGGCCAAGGATCCCGAGACCGCGCTCTGGTGGACCACCCGGTACGTGAGCGTCGACGCTGTCAACGGTCAGAAGGCGCGTCTCTCCGGGGGCGGCAACGCGGTGCCCTCGATCCCGGGCGCCGAGGACGTCGTCACCGAGGGCGACCTGCCCGAAGCACGCCGCGTACTTCAACGAGGTGGCCAAGGTCGGCTACGCGATCCCGCCGGCCATCTCCCAGAAGGCGGCGGTCGCGGCCAACATCAACTCCGAGATCGACAAGGTGGTCAAGTCCGGGGCGACCGCGCAGGAGTTCGCCACCAAGATCTGCGCCTTCATCAACCAGGGCTGATCATGTCCACCACGACTACAGGCGCTACCGCACAGGGTGCCGCCAGTGCTCCGGGGGAGTTCACGCGGGTCACTCCGGCGATGAAGAAGAAGCACCGCCAGGACTTCGGTTGGGCGTTGTTCTTCCTGTCTCCGCAGCTGATCGGGCTGATGGCCTTCATGCTGGGTCCGCTGGTGTTCGCCTTCATCCTGGGCTTCTCCAACTGGGACGGGTTCGGCACCCGCACGTTCGTCGGGTTCGACAACTTCATCGCCGTGCTCCAGGATCCTCAGCTGAGGCAGTCCTGGCTCAACACGGCCTGGTTCACGGCGCTGCAGCTGCCGGGTCTGATGATCAGCGGGTTCCTGTTCGCCTTCCTGCTGCAGAAGGCGGGCAAGGTCAAGTCGGTCTACCGGGTGTTCTTCTTCGCCCCCCAGGTGACGTCGAGCATCGCGGTCGCGGCCATCTGGCTGTGGCTGCTCAACCCGGAGATCAGCCCGCTCAACACGTTCCTGGCCCGGATCGGTCTGCCGACTCCGGACTGGTTGCAGGATCCCCGGACGGCCATCCCGGCCATCGCACTGGTGTCGGTCTGGCAGGCCCTGGGCTACATGATCGTGATGTACATGGCTGGGCTGGAGAGCGTGCCGAAGGCGTTGATGGAGGCTGCCGACATCGACGGGGCGAGCGAGTGGCAGAAGATGCGCAAGATCACCATCCCGCTGCTGTCGCCGACGATCCTGTTCCTGTCGATCACCTCGATCATCGGCTCGTTCCAGGTCTTCGACTACATCTTCTTCTTCTACGACACCACGGCTCCGGCGAACGCCCGGACGATCGTCTACGAGATCGTCAACATCGCCTTCCGTGAGTTCAGGTTCGGGTTCGCCTCGGCGATCGCGATCTACCTGTTCCTCGTCCTGTTGATCGTGACCGGCCTCCAGCTGCTCGCGCAGAAGAGATGGGTGCACTACACAGAATGACTACCACTGGAGCCGAGCTCGGCATCAAGGCGGTCGAAGAGACCGAGACCAACGAGTCCACCAAGGAGCCGACGGGGCGGGGGTTCGGGCTTCAAGCCCGCCAAGATCCCTCTCCACCTCATCCTCATCGTCTTCTCGATCCTCATGTTCATCCCGTTCATGTGGATGGTGTTCTCCGCCTTCAAGCCGCTGGACGAGATCTTCATGCGTCCGCCGGTCCTGCTGCCCAACAACTGGACGCTGGACGGGTTCCGGACGGCGTGGGAGGGTGCGCCGTTCGGCACGGCGTACTTCAACAGCTTCTACATCGCGGCTCTGGTCACGATCTTCACGCTGTTGACCTGCTCGATGGCGGCGTACGCGTTCGCCCGGATCAGGTTCCCGGGGAACAACGCACTGTTCGCGGTGTTCCTGGCCACGATGATGGTGCCGATGCAGCTGACCATCATCCCGCTGTACCTCATCCTCGGATGGCTGCAGTGGATCGACACCCACCTGGCGATCATCGTGCCGGCGTCGTTGTTCAACGCGTTCGGTGTGTTCTTGATGCGCCAGTACGTCCGGGGCATCCCGATCGAGCTGGAGGAGGCGGCGTCGATCGACGGGGCCGGCCGGCTCCGGACGTTCACCACGATCATCCTGCCGCTGCTGAAGACGCCGATGACCGCGCTGGGGATCTTCGTGTTCCTCGGTCAGTGGAACAACTTCTTCCAGCCGCTGATCTTCCTGAACAGCGAGGACAAGTTCACCATCCCGCTGGTGGTGAACTACTTCAAGGGCGCGTACTCCTCGGACTGGACCAGCCTGATGGCGGCCACGACGATGGCGGCGCTCCCCATGCTGATCGTGTTCATCGTCGCTCAGAAGCAGATCGTCGAGGGCATCGCGCTCTCGGGTTCGAAGACGTAGGTCCACGACAGTCCCGCAGCAGTCCAGACACTCAGCACCGGTGGCGCTCCTGCCACCGGTGCTGAGTGCCATCTGAGCCCTTCCGTGGCAGCATGAGGGCGTCACCGTCGCCAGGAGGATCGTTGTCCAGCCCCACCCCGGCACGCGCTCACGCCGCCCGCTTCCGGTTGCCGGTCGAGCCGCCGCTCGGCCATCTGGTGATCGCCTCGTTGGCGGCCATCGCCGGTGCCTGCCAGCTCTTCGCCTGGGCCCTGGCCCGGATGCCGACCTTCTTCCTGGTCTTCGGCCTCCTCCTGATGGGGGTCGCTTTCGGGTTCGCGCTGGCTGCTCTCGTACGCCACTACCGGCTGCGGTGGGTGGCCTACGTCGACGCCGACTCGTTCACCGTCGTCAACGGCAGCCGCCGCACCGTTCTGCCGTGGGACCACGTCTCGACGGTGGGGTACGGCGACTCCCGGCTGGGGGTCCGCGGGACACCCGGCCACCGCGGGTGCACCCTGCGGGTCGACCGGACGCGTGAAGCCCACGAGGCCGCCCAGGACCTGTTGCGGGTCATGGAAGCGCGTCTCGCGGCGCACAGGTGACGCGAACCGCACCCGCACCAGCCCCCCGTCACGCAACCCCCGTCACGCAACCCCCCGTCACGCAACCCCCGATCACGCCAGCACGCCACCCATCCAGCCGGTAGCCCGGCGGCCCCGAAAGGATCTTCTGTGCCCGTCAACGCCTTCGTCCTGCTGCGAACCGAGGGGGTCGCGGCCGTCCTCGACCTGACCGACGGACGTCTGCCCTCGATCCCGTACTGGGGCGCCGACCTCGGTGAGCTGTCGGAGTCCGAGGTCGCAGCGATCGTCCGGTCCAACGAGTTCCCGACGGCCGCCAACATCATCGACGACCCGGTCCGGCTCGCGGTGCTACCCGAGCACTGGACGGGCTGGCTGGGCCGACCGGGTCTGAGCGGGTCGCGTGCCGGTCGGGACTGGTCGCCGAAGTTCTCCACCACCGCGCTGCGGGTGGGCGGCGACGACCGGTCGGAGGCCACCGGACTGATCGATCTGTCCGGCCCCGCCGAGATCGAGGTCGACGCGGTCGACGACATCGCCGGTCTGGCCGTCACCCTCACGCTCGGACTGACCGCCGGCGGACTGCTGCGGGCACGTGCCGCGGTCACCAACACCGGCGCGGACGGCTACGAGCTGCACGGACTGACCCCCGCCTTCCCGGTGCCGCCGGCGGCCCGCGAGGTGCTGGACATGTGCGGTCGGTGGGGCAAGGAGCGGATCGCCCAGCGCAGCCCGCTGCAGGTCGGGCATCGCACCTGCGGGAGAACCGCAAGGGCCGTACCGGCGCCGACGCGGCGACCGTGCTGCACGTCGGCACCCCGGGCTTCTCCTTCCAGCAGGGCGAGATCTGGGCCGTCCACACCGGCTGGAGCGGCAACCACGTGCACTACGCCGAGCAGCTGTCGACGGGTGAGCAGGTGATCGGCGGCGGCGAGCTGCTGCTGCCCGGTGAGGTCGTCCTGGACACGGGCGAGACCTACACCTCGCCGTGGCTGTACGGGTCGTACGGTGCCGGCCTGGATCAGGTCGCCCGTCGCTTCCACCGCTTCCTGCGAGCCCGGCCGAACCATCCCTCCACCACCCGTCCGGTCACCATCAACGTCTGGGAGGCCGTCTACTTCGACCACGACCTCGATCGCCTGGTCGACCTGGCCGAGCGGGCCGCGGCGCTGGGTGTCGAGCGCTACGTGCTCGACGACGGCTGGTTCGGCTCGCGGCGCGACGACCACTCCGGGCTGGGCGACTGGACCGTCTCGGCCGACGTGTGGCCGAACGGCCTGCATCCGCTCGTCGACAAGGTGACCGAGCTGGGCATGGAGTTCGGGCTGTGGTTCGAGCCCGAGATGATCAACATGGACTCCGACGTCGCGCGGGCCCACCCCGAGTGGGTGATGGCGACCGGCGACCGGCTGCCGGTCGAGTCCCGGTTCCAGCAGGTGATCAACCTCGGCCTGCCGGACTGCTACGCCTACATCCGCGACGCGATCTTCGCGATCCTGCGCGAGTACGACATCGCCTACATCAAGTGGGACCACAACCGCGACCTCGTCGACGCCGGCACCCAGCCGGCCGGACGACCGGGCGTGCACGAGCAGACGCTGGCCTTCTACCGGCTGCTCGACGAGATCAAGGCCGAGTTCGGTGGACTGGAGATCGAGTCGTGCTCCTCCGGCGGCGCGCGGGTCGACCTGGGCGTGCTGGAGCGGACCGAGCGGGTCTGGGTGTCCGACTGCATCGACCCGCTGGAGCGTCAGGAGATGCACCGCTGGACGACCCAGCTGATCCCGCCGGAGCTGATGGGCGCCCACATCGCCTCGGGCGAGTCGCACACCACCGGTCGTCAGCACGACCTGGACTTCAGGGCCGCCACCGCGATCTTCGGGCACCTGGGCATCGAGTGGGACCTGTCCAAGGCCTCGGAGACCGAGCTGGCCGACCTCGGCGTCTGGATCGGCTTCTACAAGGAGCACCGCGACCTGCTGCTCGGAGGCGACCTGGTCCGGATCGACTTCCCCGACGACAGCCTGAACGCCCACGGGGTGGTGGCGCCGGACCAGAGCACCGCGATCTACTCGCTGGTCTCGGTGGCACGGTCCGCGTTGGTCTCCACGGGGCGGATGCCGCTGCCCGGCCTCGACCCCGACCGGCACTACCGGGTCGTCCCGGTGCAGGAGCTGCTCCCCAGGTCCGGTCGGGTGCCGCGCTGGTGGGGACTGCGGACGCCGTCCTGGGAAGAGGTGCACGCGCTCGCGCCGGGCACCCGTCCGACCCTGCAGCCCGATGGTGAGCTCGGGGTCGAGCTCAGTGGCGCGACTCTGGCCCGAGCGGGTCTGATGCCGGCCTCGATCAACCCGGATCACGCGGTCCTCTACCTCGTGACCGCCGTCGACTGAGGCCGGGCGGGGTCCGGTGGGGTCGAGTGGATCGGGGAAGATGATGCCGTGACACACGGAGCGCCCGCCCTTGCCCAGTCCTGACCAACGGCCCAGTCCTGACGAACGCTCGTCCCGTCCGGTCCTGCTGACCGTCGACGACGACCCGTCGGTGTCCCGTGCCGTCGCCCGCGACCTGCGGCGGCGGTACGGGAACGACTACCGGATCCTGCGGGCCGACTCCGGCCCGGCGGCTCTGGAGGCGATCCGGGAGGTCGTCCTGCGGGGCGAGCAGGTGGCCGCGATCCTGGCCGACTACCGGATGCCGCAGATGAGCGGCATCGACTTCCTCGAGCAGGCCATGGACCTGGTTCCCCACGCCCGACGGGCACTGCTCACCGCGTACGCGGACACCGACGCCGCCATCGCCGCGATCAACGTCGTGGACGTGGACCACTACCTGCTCAAGCCGTGGGAGCCGCCGGAGGAGAAGCTCTACCCGGTGATCGACGAGCTGCTGGCCGCCTGGCAGCGGGACGGCCACGCGACCGAGCGCAAGATCAAGATCCTCGGCCACCCGTGGTCCGCCCCGTCGTACGAGGTCCGGGACTTCCTGGCCCGCAACCTCGTGTCGTACCGCTGGTACAACGTCGCCGAACCCGACGGGCAACGGCTGATGGCCGCGGCCGGCGCCACCCCCGACGACATCCCGGTGGTGATCACCAGCGACGGTGACCCGCTGATCCGACCCGCGCTGGCCGAGCTCGCCAACGCGGTCGGCCTGTCCACCGCGCCGACCGAGGAGTTCTACGACCTCGTCATCGTCGGCGGCGGACCGGCGGGCCTCGGGGCGGCGGTCTACGGGGCCTCGGAAGGACTCAAGACGGTGATCATCGAGCGGGCCGCCGCCGGTGGGCAGGCCGGTCAGAGCTCGCGGATCGAGAACTACCTGGGTTTCCCCGACGGGGTGTCCGGCGACCAGCTCACCGAGCGGGCCCGCCGGCAGGCGCTCCGGCTGGGCGCCGAGCTGATCACCGCCCGCAACGCCGTGAGTCTCGAGGTGCAGGGACCGGCACGCCGGTTGGTCTTCGACGACGGATCGAGTGTGCTGACCAGAGCGGTCCTGCTGGCCACCGGCGTCTCGTACCGGGAGCTGGTCGCCGACGGGCTGGCCGAGCTGGTCGGGCGCGGTGTCTACTACGGCTCCGCCTCGACCCAGGCGACGGCCTGCGCCGGTGACCACGTGATCATCGTCGGCGGCGCCAACTCGGCCGGTCAGGCCGCGGTGTTCTTCTCCCGGCACGCCGCCCGGGTGACCCTGGCGGTGCGGGGCGAGTCGCTGGAGCGGTCCATGTCGAGCTACCTGATCGAGCAGATCGCCGCCATCGACACCATCGACGTCAGGACCCGGACGCGGGTGGACCGGTGCACCGGTGTCGACCACCTGGAGTGCGTCACGCTGGTCGATCTCGACGACGGCTCGGCCCAGCAGGTCAACGCCGGGCACCTGTTCGTGTTCATCGGCGCCGCACCGCTGACCGGCTGGCTGCCGGCGGAGCTGGACACCGACGACGCCGGGTTCGTCCGGACCGGTCCCGACCTGGTCGTCGAGGGCCTGCGCCCGCTCGGCTGGGAGCTCGACCGCGACCCGTACCTGCTGGAGTCGAGCATCCCTGGAGTCTTCGTCGCGGGCGACGTACGGTCGCAGTCAGTGAAGCGGGTGGCCTCTGCCGTCGGCGAGGGTGCGCTCGCGGTGACCCTGGTGCACCGGTATCTGGCCGAGTGAGCACCATCGATGCAGGGAGAGCCGCAGGGAGAGGGGACGGTCGCCATGACCGACACTGACGAGGACGTGCCCCGGCTGACCCCCGACGAGCTGCTGACCCCCGACGAGCTGCGCGAGCTGTTCCTGTTCGAGTCCCTCGACCCCGACCAGCTGGACTGGCTGAGTGCCACCGGACGGGTCGAGGAGCGGGCGCGCGGTGACTTCGTGTACCGCGAGGGCGAGCGGGCCACCTGCTTCTTCGTGCTGCTCACCGGGACGATCTCGATGCACCGGCGGGTCGAGAACACCGACGTGGAGATCACCCGGACCAGTCAGCTGGGGGCGTACTCCGGAGCGACGCAGGCCTTCATGGCCGGCGACGACGCCACCTACCTGAACAGCCTGGTGGCCATCACCGACAGCCGGTTCTGGGTGATCGACGCCGCCGAGATCGGGGAGCGGATCCGCGCCTGGTTCCCGATGGCCATGCACCTGCTCGAGGGGCTCACGATCGGGATGCGGTCCAGCCAGGCGGCCGTCGGGCAGCGCGAGCGGCTGCTGTCGCTGGGGCGGCTCTCGGCCGGGCTGACCCACGAGCTCAACAACCCGGCCGCCGCGGCGGTCCGGGCCACCGCGTCGCTGCGCGAGCGGGTCAGCCGGATGCGGGGCAAGCTGGCGCACCTGGCGTCCGGCCAGGTCGACGCCGCCGCCCTGCAGATCCTGGTGGAGGTGCAGGACGCGGCCGTGGAGCGGATGGCGAAGGTCCAGGAGATGACCACCATGGAGGTCAGCGATCTCGAGGACACGATCGCGGACTGGCTCGACGACCACCGGGTGACGAACAGCTGGGACCTCGCTCCGGCCCTGGTCGCGGCCGGGGTCGACCCGGACTGGTTGGACGACGTCGCGACCAAGGTGCCCGACGAGCTCATCTCCGACGGTCTGCACTGGGTCGCGTACGCCCTGGAGACCGAGCAGCTGATGAACGAGATCGAGGACTCGACGCAGCGGATCTCCACGCTGGTGGGAGCGGCGAAGCAGTACTCCCAGGTGGATCGCGCCGGCCTGCAGGACGTCGTGGTCAAGGAGGGTCTGATCAGCACGTTGATCATGCTCGGGCACAAGCTCAAGACCGGCTCCATCACCGTCGAGAAGGAGCTCGCCCCCGATCTCCCGACGGTCCCGGGCCACCCCGCCGAGCTGAACCAGGTGTGGACCAACCTGATCGACAACGCCCTGCAGGCGATGCCGGACGGTGGCACCCTGCGCGTCCGCACGGCCCGGGAGGTCGACTGCGTGCTCGTCGAGATCGGCGACTCCGGCAGCGGCATCCCGCCGGAGCTGCGGGACAAGATCTTCGAGCCCTTCTTCACCACCAAACCGGTGGGTGAGGGCACCGGTCTGGGGTTGGACATCTGCTATCGCGTGATCACCCAGCGGCACGGCGGCGACCTGCGGGTACTGTCCGAGCCGGGGGACACCCGGTTCCAGGTGCGGCTGCCGCTGTCCCGGGCGCACGCAGACTGACGTCTGCCGGGCCGTGCCGGCCGGGGCGAGGTGAGGGGGGATCGTGAGCGACGAGCAAGCCGACGTCGATCCGCGCGACGGTCGCGACGAGACCACGAACGAGCGGATGGACCGCAACTGGAACGACCTGCTGCAGGAGCTCCGGGTGACGCAGACCGGCACCCAGATCCTGAGCGGGTTCCTGCTCACCCTGGTCTTCCAGCCCCGGTTCGCGTCCCTGGACAGCGTGCAGAAGAGCCTGTACGTCGGGCTGGTGATGCTGAGCGCCACGACCATCGTGCTCGGCCTGGCCCCGGTGAACCTGCATCGGGCGCTGTTCCACCAGCTGGTGAAGCCGTCCATCGTCCGCTTCGGTCACATCGCCCTGCGGCTTCAGATCGCCGGAGTGTCGCTCATCGTGCTCGGTACGGTCTTGTTGATCCTCGATGTCGGACTGGGGCGACGAGCCGGTCTGATCGGGGCAGCAGCCACGCTGGTGCTGGTGCTGGCGGCGGCCAGTGCCCCGCGGTATCTCGGGCCCGACCGCGGCGGCGGCAGGCGTCACGACGCCGACCCGTCCGCATCCTCCTGAGCCGAGTAGCCGGCGCGTCGTCCACCGGCGCCGGGGCGGCCTCGACCGGCCTGACGCGGCGGGGGTCCGCTCCCGACAGGTCTTCCGGACGGGTGCGGAGGAGGGGTGCCGGCCGTTGGACCGTCCCCGCGACGGCTCCGGCCCCGTACGGGGCGGGCATACACTCACCCCGTGCCGGGAAGGATCAACGACGAGGACATCGCCACGGTCCGGGAGCGAGCCCGGATCGACGAGGTCGTCGGATCCCACGTCGCGCTCCGCAACGCGGGCAGCGGCACCATGAAGGGGCTGTGCCCCTTCCACGACGAGAAGACCCCCAGCTTCCAGGTCAACCCGTCGCGCGGCTTCTACTACTGCTTCGGCTGCGGCGAGGGCGGCGACGTCATCTCCTTCGTCCAGAAGATCGACAACCTGTCCTTCACCGAGACCGTCGAGCGACTCGCCGACCGGGTCGGGATCCAGCTCCGCTACACCGACGGGGGAGCGTCCCAGCCCGAGCGCGGTCAGCGACTGCGGCTGATGGAGGCGCACCAGGCAGCGGCCGAGTTCTACGCCGAGCAGCTGTCGGGGCCCGAGGCCGGCATCGGCCGGCAGTTCCTCAGCGAGCGGGGGTTCGACCGGGCCACCGCGGAGCACTTCGGGGTCGGCTACGCCCCGCAGGACGGTCGCGCGCTGCGCCGGCACCTCAACGGGCGCGGCTTCCGCGATGCCGAGCTGGTGACCGGCGGACTGATCAGGGAGGCCGGCTGGGACTACTTCCAGGGGCGCCTGCTGTGGCCGATCCGGGACTCGGGCCGGCAGGTGCTCGGGTTCGGGGCGCGCCGGCTGCGCGACGACGACCGGATGCCGGCGAAGTACCTGAACACCCCCGAGACCCCCCTCTACAAGAAGTCCCACGTGCTCTACGGACTGGACCTGGCCCGCCAGCAGATCGGCAAGAAGTCCCAGGCCGTGGTCGTGGAGGGCTACACCGACGTGATGGCCGCCCACGTGGCCGGGGTCGACACCGCCGTGGCCTCCTGCGGGACGGCCTTCGGAGACGACCACGCCCGCCTGCTGCGCCGGCTGATGGGCAACCACGACGCGTTCCGGGGCGAGGTCATCTTCACCTTCGACGGCGATGCGGCCGGTCAGGCCGCCGCCCTCAAGGTGTTCGGCGGCGACGCCAACTTCATCGCCCAGACCTACGTGGCCGTGGAGCCGTCCGGGCTGGATCCCTGCGATCTGCGCCTGCAGCACGGCGACGCGGCGGTCCGCGAGCTGGTGGCTCGGCGGGTGCCGCTGTACCGGTTCGTGATGGCCAACATCTTGACCCAGCACGACCTCGATCGGGCCGACGGGCGGCTGTCCGCGCTGCGCGAGGCGGCGCCACTGGTCAGCAGCATCCGTGACAGCGGGTTGATCGGTGGCTACGTCCGCGAACTCGCCGGGATGCTGGGCATGGACGTCGAGGAGGTCCGGCGGGAGGTGAGCGGTCGGCGGCCGCGACACAGAGCGTCCGAAGCCGGGCGATCGGCGCGGAAGCCTCCGGCGCGCGGACTCGCTTCCGGAGGCCACACGCTGCCGAGCAGACCGCCGCCGACCGGCGATGGCTGCCCGAGCCGGACGACCGGCTGCTGGTCACCGAGCGCGAGACCATGAAGCTGCTGCTGCAGGCGCCGCTGCTGTTCGAGCCGGACTGGCTCGGACTGACGGCCGAGGACTTCACCCACCGCGCGTACGCCGCCGTGTTCCGCTCCATGCAGACAGCCCGTTCCCGACGCGGTGACGACCCCGCGTCGGGGGCGGTGTGGGTGCACGAGGTGGCCACCGCCGTGCCGCACCCGCTGCTCGCCTCCCTGGTCGCCGCGCTCGCCGTCGAGCCGCTCTCGCTGCACGGGCCGGCCACCGAGCACTACGTCCAGGCCAACGCCGCGAAGCTGCGGCTGCTGACCGTGATGCGGCAGGTGAGTGAGCTCGAAGTCCAAGCTCCAGCGCACCAACCCGGTCGAGAACCCGACCACGTACAACCAGATGTTCTCCGAGCTCGTGGTGCTGGAGGCCCGCCGCAGCCAGCTGCACGCCGAGAGCCTGCGCGGGGCCGTCTAGTGGTCACGACCGGAGGTTCGTCGGGGGCGCCCGGCGCCCAGGCACGCGCCTCGCTGCGTTCTCCTCGGTCGCGATGCGACTCGGCATCCCTCCCTCGTCGGCCTGGCGATCCACGCACCTGGACACCGGGCACCCTTGACGAACTTCCGGCCGCAACCACTAGTCTCCCTCGGAGACTCCGTCGGAGATCTTCATCGGTTCTGTGGATAACCCCGACCGGGTGTTTGCCGGTCGTGCGCCGCGCCGCCGACAGTGGGGCATGGACATCACCGCACCCCTGGCCGGACCGCTGCTGACTGCCGCCGAGGAGGTGGAGCTGGCCCTGGCGATCGAGGCCGGGCTGCTGGCGGCGGACGCGCTGGCCCGGGATCTGAGGCCCCACGGGGCCACCGTCGAGGAGCTGCTCCGGTTGGTCGAGGCCGGCGAGCGGGCCCGGCGCCGCTACGTCGAGTCGAATCTGCGGCTGGTCTCGATGGTGGCCCGTCAGGCCGGCGTGCGCGCCGGGCTGACCGAAGCCGATCTGTTCCAGGAGGGCTGTCTGGGACTGATGATCGCGGTCGACCGCTACGACTGCCGCCGGGGCTGCCGCTTCGCCACCTACGCCCTGCTCTGGATCCGGGCCTTCACCGGTGCGGCGAGTGCACGCCAGCTCGGCATGCTGAACCTGCCGACCAGCCGAGCGAGTCAGCTACGGCACGCCCGGGGCATCGAGGCGGTCCTGGCGCAGGAGCTGGGCCGCCAGCCCACGTCGGCGGAGGTGGGGGAGGCGCTCGGGCGGACGGCGGACTGGACCAGCCGGTTGCTGACCCACGAGCACCCGCAGGGGCTGGATGAGGTGGGTGACATCGCGGTCGACGACACCGAGCTGGAGGAGGTGCTCGGCGGAGTCGACGCGCCGGTGGAGCTGATCTCGTTGCTGGAGGGCTTCGAGCGGCGGGTGCTGGAGCTGCGACTCGGCTTCGTCGGCGACCCCAGCTCCTACGCGGAGGTCTCGCGCCTGCTGGGGGTGACGGCCAACCGCGTACGCCGTGCCGAGCGACGGGGGCTGGAGCGGCTCCGGGCCGTCTGCCCCCGTGGGGAGCGGGAACGGCTGGCCGGCTGAGGTGAAACGAGCTCCCCCGGTTGGACTCGAACCAACGACATCCTGATTAACAGTCAAGCGCTCTGCCAACTGAGCTACAGGGGATCGCGTGCTGACGCGGCTACGTACTTTAGCAGCCAGATCAGCGTTCGTCGTACTCGTGGCGCAGTTCCGCCATCGCCGAGTCGGCCAGCTCGCGGACGCCGGGGGTGCGCCACGTGACCCCGCGGGTGAGGGTGGTGTGCCAGCTGATCTCCGTCGGACCCTGCGCGAGATCACGGCGCCCGCTGACGATCACACCCCGGTCACCGGACCCGCCCAGGGCCACGAAGCGCTCGAACACGACGCTGGCGTCGACACGCTCCTTGAACACCTCGGGCACCCGGGCCGGATCGGGCAGGGCCACCGCACCGCGGGTGCCACCGTACGTCTGCCAGCGGAGCTGCTCGGTCTCGGCGTTCCAGCCGCCCCGCTCGATCTCCTGCCAGCCGAGGTGCCGCCAGTCGTCGTCTCGGAGCACCGAGAGCGCTGCCGGGCTGAGCAGGACCAGGCCGCCGTCGACGACCGGCGCCCAGGCGAGGATCCGGGCGGGTCGGCCGGCCACCGCCGTCAGGGTGGTCCGCCAGGTGGCGTGAGCCTGCGGGGGCACGCCCCGGGACCTGCTCCACCACCGACGTACGGGTCGGGACACGTCGGCTCCCGTCAGTAGTCGCTGCCCGGACCCAGCTTGCTCAGGTCGTCCAGGAACTGACCGGCCCAGTGGTCGATGTCGTGATCGAACACGTGCCGCCGCATGATCCGCATCCGTCGCGCCTTGTTCCGCGCGGAGTCCTCGGCCGCCGCCACCATGGTGGCCTTCAGCCCGTCGATGTCGTGCGGGTTGACCAGGTAGGCCTGCCGCAGCTCCTTCGCGGCCCCGGTGAACTCGCTCAGCACCAACGCCCCGTTGTCGCCGTCCCGGCAGGCCACGTACTCCTTGGCCACCAGGTTCATCCCGTCGCGCAGCGGGGTGACGACCATGACGTCGGCAGCCCGGTACATGGCGGCCATCTCCTCCCGCGGGTAGGAGTTGTGCAGGTAGATGATCGGCGGCCGGCCCAGCAGTCCGGTGTCGCCGTTGATCCGCCCGACCAGCCGGTCGATGTCGTCGCGGAGGATCCGGTACTGCTCGACCCGCTCGCGCGACGGGGTCGCGACCTGCAGGAAGACCGCGTCCCCGGGGTCGACGGTGCCGTCGGCGACCAGCTCACCGAAGGCGCGGATCCGCTCCGGCAGACCCTTGGTGTAGTCGAGCCGGTCGACGCCGAGGAAGATCGTCTTCGGGTCACCGAGGTCGGCCCGGATCTCGCGGGCCCGCTCCGCCGTGGCGTCGGCCATGGCCAGCTCGTGCATGCCCCGGGAGTCGATGGCGATCGGGTACGCCCGGGCGATCACCGTGCGACCGTCGGGCGTGCGGATCCGATCCCGGCGGGTCTCGTACGAGAACCGCTGTCGCACCAGCCGGACGAAGTTCTGGGCACCGCCGGGCAGCTGGAAGCCGACCAGGTCCGCGCCGAGCAGCCCCTGCAGGATCTGGCTGCGCCAGGGCAGCTGCTGGAACAGCTCCGTGGGGGGGAACGGGATGTGCAGGAAGAAGCCGATCCGCAGATCGGGTCGGAGCTGACGGAGCAGCTGCGGCACGAGCTGGAGCTGGTAGTCCTGGATCCAGACCTGTCCGCCCTCGTCGGCGACCCGCGCCGCCGCCTCGGCGAAGCGCTCGTTGACGGTCACGTAGCGGTCCCACCACTCCCGGTGGTAGGCCGGTGGAGCGACGACGTCGTGGTAGAGCGGCCACAGCGTGCCGTTGGAGAAGCCCTCGTAGTACAGCTCGACGTCCTCGGCCGTCAGGTGGACCGGCTCCAGCTGCAGATCGTTGTGGGTGAACGGCTCGATGTCTTCGTCGGGCGACCCGGGCCAGCCGACCCAGGCGCCGCGGTGCGTGCGCATCACCGGCTCGAAGGCCGTCACCAACCCGCCGGGGGAGGTGCGCCACTCCACCGACCCGTCGGGGTTCTCGAACCGGTCGACCGGCAACCGGTTGGCCACCACGACGAAGGAAGCCTTCTTGGACGTGCGTCGTCTCACCGTGCTCATCGTCGCTTCACCCCGAACCGCTCTGTCCTCGTGTCACGCATCCCTGTGACCTTAGCCCGATTCGCCGGGAGACATCTTTCCGGACCAGAAGGAACCTCCGCTTGGGTAGATCGGCAGCCATCTGGAAGGCTTCCCGGCATGAGCTCTACCGGACCGGTCTCGGATGCGGGCATCGACGCGATGCGAGCGGTGATGGACCGACCCGAGCAGACGATGATCGCGCTGGATTTCGACGGCACGCTGGCGCCGATCATCG
The DNA here is from genome assembly GCA_963759915.1 of uncultured Actinomycetota bacterium. Taxonomy (GTDB): domain Bacteria; phylum Actinomycetota; class Actinomycetes; order Propionibacteriales; family Propionibacteriaceae; genus Microlunatus. The sequence continues at coordinate 51,764 of CAVXBJ010000075.1, forward strand.
ACGACCCGGAGCACGCGCACGCCGATCCGGGGGCCGTTGCGGCCCTGTCGCGCCTGGGGCCGGTGCTGGGTGCGGTGGTCGTCATCACCGGCCGGCCGGCGCGCACCGCCGTCCGCCTCGGAGGCTTCCGGGAGGCGAAGGGGCTGCAGTCGATGACGGTGCTCGGTCAGTACGGCGTGGAGCGCTGGGACGCCGACGGTGACCACTTCGACCTGCCGCCGACCCCCGAGGGCATCACACACGTGCAGGAGGAGCTGCCGGAGCTCCTCGCCGGGCTCGGCCTGGACGGCGTACGGATCGAGGACAAGGGGCGGGCGATCGGTGTCCACACCCGTGAGCTGGCCGACCCGGGCCTCGCCTTCGACCAGCTGGCGGAGCCGCTGCGCGAGCTGGCGGAGCGGTACGAGCTGAAGCTCGAGCCGGGCAAGAACGTGTGGGAGATCCGGGCCCAGGGCATCGACAAGGGCGATGCGCTCCGCGCCATCGTGGCCGAGAAGGGCGTGCGCACGATCATCTTCGCGGGCGACGACCTCGGGGACCTGCCGGCCTTCCGGGCGGTGGAGCAGTTCCGGGTCGACGGCATCCCCGGTCTCCTGGTCTGCTCCGCCTCGCACGAGGAGGACGCGCTCACCGACCTCGCCGACCTGGTGGTGGACGGACCGACCGGGGTGGCCGAGTGGCTCGACCGGCTGGCCGACAGCCTCACCGCCCGCTGACCTCGGTCCCGGCGCGAGCCGGAACCGGATCAGTCGCCGAGCACGGCGAGGGCGTCGATCTCGACCAGCATCTCCTCGCGCGGCAGACCGACGAACACGGTGGTCCGGGCCGGCAGCACCTCGCACCGGACGGTGAGGAACTCGCCGTACGCCTCGTTCATGGCCGCGAAGTGGTCCCGGGTGGTCAGGTAGACCCGGAGCATGATCACGTCCTCGAACGACGCCCCGCCCGCGGCCAGCACCGCCTCGACGTTGGCCAGGGTGCGGATGGTCTGCGCCGCGACGTCACCGGGGTGCAGATAGGTCCCCGACGCCGGGTCGACCGGTCCCTGACCCGAGACCTGCAGGATCGGCCCGCGTCGCACCCCCTGGGAGAACACCGGGGCCGGGGCCGGCGCATCCGCGGTGCTGAGAGCGATCTTCGGGGTGGTGGTCACGGGAGTCTCCTCGGTGGGCCTGGTCGGTGTCGGTGGTGTCCGCCGTCCCGGCGGTGTGCGTGGTGTCCGCCGTCCGCGGTGTGCGTGGTGCCCGCCGTCCCGGCGGTGTGCGTAGTCTGCCGTCCGGAGGTGAGCATGCCCGAACCCGATCCCGCCACCATCGACGCCGGTGCGCTGGCGGCACTGGCCGCCGAGCCGCTGACCTGGGCCGACAAGGGCGTCCCGCCGGAGCTCTGGGGCAGACCGCCCGCGGAGGTCGCGGCACTGCGCGTGCCGCTGAGCCGGTTCCCGACCCCGCTGCTGACGCTCTCGGCGCCGGCGCTGCGGCACAACGTGTCCGTCCTGGCGAGCTGGTGCGCCGAGCGGGGTCTGGATCTCGCGCCGCACGGCAAGACCACCATGGCGCCCCGGCTCTGGGCCGACCAGCTCGCCGCCGGGGCGTGGGCCATCACCCTCGCCAACCTGCCGCAGCTGGCGGTGGCCCGGGCGTTCGGCGTCTCGCGGGTGCTGATCGCCAACGCGATCATCTCGCCGCTCTCCCTGCGCTGGATCGCCGACCAGCTGGCCGCCGACGAGCGGGCCCAGGTGATCACCTGGGCCGACGACGTGCGCACGGTCGCGGTGATGGAGGAGGCGTTGGCGGCGTACGCGCCGACCCTGGGCAGCGCCTACCGGCCCGTCGACGTGCTGGTCGAGCTCGGCGGCCGCGGTGGTCGCACCGGGGCGCGGGACGCGGTCTCCGGGCCATCGAGATCGCGCGCGCCATCGCCGAGGCCCCGCACCTGCGGTTGGCCGGGGTGGGCGGCTACGAGGCGGCCCTGGCTACAGACAGTGACACCGCGAGCCTGACCGCGGTGCGCGACTTCCTCACCTTGCTGCGCGAGCTGCACCGGAGCATCGTCGCCGAGGGGTGGTATCCGCCCGGCCTGGTGCCGATCGTCACCGCCGGTGGCAGCGCGTACTTCGACGACGTGGCCGACGTGCTCGGCCCGTTGGTGGCGGAGGGGGTCCGCGTCGTGCTGCGGTCGGGTGCCTACCTCACCCACGACGACGGTCACTACCGCCACCTGAGTCCGTTGGGGGCGGAGCCGCGGACCTCGGGCTCCCGGCTGGTCAGTGCCCTGCACGGGTGGGTGCGGGTGAGCAGCCAGCCCGAACCGGGTCTGGCCCTGGTCGACGGCGGAAAGCGGGACCTGCCGTACGACCTGGGACTGCCGGAGGTCCAGCTGCGGCGACCGCGCGACGAGGGGTCGGCCCCGGAGCCCCTGCCCGGCCTGACCGTGACGGCCCTGAACGACCAGCACGGCTTCGTCCGCTGGGATCCGCAGCTGAATGCGCCGGTCGTGATCGGCGACGAGCTGCGCCTCGGCGTCTCCCATCCCTGCACGGCCTTCGACAAGTGGAAGGTGATCCCGGTGGTCGACGATCCCGATGCCGCCGACCCCGTGGTGGTCGACGTGATCCGGACGTTCTTCTGAGTCCCGAGCTGCTACGGAGACCCCTGTGCCGACAGATCTGCTGATCACCGACGCCGTCGTGGTCGACGGCACCGGCACACCGGGACGGGCCGCCGACGTGGCGGTCACCGGCGACCGGATCGTCGCGATCGCGCCCGTGGGCGGGGGAGGCGCCGCCCGCCGGGTGATCAGGGCGGACGGACGGGTGCTGGCGCCCGGCTTCATCGACCTGCACGCCCACTCCGACGTCCAGATCCTGGTCGACCATGATCATCTCCCCAAGGTGAGCCAGGGCGTCACCTGCGAGGTGCTCGGGCAGGACGGCCTCTCCTACGCCCCGGCGGACGACATCACCGCGCCGCTGCTGCGGCGGCAGCTGGCCGGCTGGAACGGTGATCCGGAGCTCGCACTCGGCTGGCCCCGTGTGGCCGACTACCTGGACGCGCTGGACCACGGCATCGCCTGCCACGCGGCGTACCTGGTGCCGCAGGGGACCGTGCGGATGCTGGTGATCGGCAACGACGACCGGCCCGCGACAGACGCCGAGCGCGCCACGATGGCCGAGGTGGTCCGGCAGGGTCTGGTCGACGGCGCGGTCGGGTTGAGCAGTGGGCTGACCTACCCACCCGGCATGTACGCCGACACCGACGAGCTCGTGGCGCTGTGCGCGGTGGTGGCCGAGCACGGCGGCTTCTACGCGCCGCACCACCGGTCGTACGGGGCCGGGGCGCTGGCCGCGTACGCGGAGATGATCATGGTCGCCCGGCGGTCCGGCTGCGCGGTGCACCTGACCCACGCCACCCTCAACTTCGCGGGTCAACGCGGGCCGGGCCGGCGAGCTGCTGGCCATGATCGACGAGGCCCTGGCCGAGGGGCTCGACGTCACGCTGGACACCTACCCGTACCTGGCGGGCTCGACGTCGCTGGTGGCCCTGCTGCCGCGCTGGTCCACCGCCGGCGGCCCGGACCTGATCATGGACCGGCTCGCGGATGTGAGCGCCCTGGCCAGGATCGCGTACGCCCTGGAGGTCGAGGGCAGCGAGGGCTGTCACGGCTGCCCGGTGGACTGGGCCACGATCGAGATCAGCGGGGTGGGCGATCCGGCGCTGTCCGGGGCGGTGGGGCGCACCATCGCGCAGCTGGCCGTCGACACCGGATCGGCACCGATCGAGGTGTACGCGGATCTGCTGCTGCGGGATGGGCTGGCGACCACCATCCTCCAGCACGTCGGCAACGAGGAGAACGTCCGAGCGATCATGCGACACCTCGTGCACACCGGGGGCTCGGACGCGATCCTGGTGGGGGACAAGCCGCACCCGCGGGCCTGGGGGACGTTCCCGCGCTATCTGGGCCACTACGTGCGCGAGCTCGGGGTGCTCGGCCTGGAGGACTGCATCCACCACCTGACCGGGCGCGCGGCCGCGCGGCTGAAGCTGGTCGACCGGGGCCTGGTGCGGGTCGGGCACCATGCGGACCTCGTGCTCCTCGACCCGGACCGGGTCCGCGACGTCGCGACCTACGCCGACCCGCGGCAGCAGGCCGAGGGGATCGACTGGGTGCTGGTGGACGGCGAGCCGGTGATCGAGGAGGGCGGTCGGACGCCGGCCCTCCCCGGACGGGCGCTGCGGCGGACGGCGACCGGCACCCGCGCCCGGGACCGCGGACCGACTGGGTAGGGCGGGCGGGGCTCGAACCCGCGACCCAGGGATTATGAGTCCCCTGCTCTGAAGACCAGCCAGAGCCCGCACCGCAGACCAGACGGCTCCCGGATCCTCGACCAATGGCAGCGCGAGCCGAGCAACCCCGGCGGATGGACTCGCGGCGTAACCATCCGGGTGCGGCACGAGGACGTCCTGCCTCTCCAACCGGACAACACCCGAGCGCAGGACGTGATCTGGGTCGACCAGCCTCCACTAGGGTCGGTGGCCGACGTCAACATCGCCTTCATGGAGCCGGACCAGGGCTGGCTCGACGTCTCCGGCATGCGGCCGCTGGCCGCCTTTGGGCTCGCCGATCAACGGTGTGTCCTCGTTCTCCTCCACGTGCATGCGCAGCTGCCCGAACACGCCGCGTTCATCGCCGAGAAGCAGGCGGAGGCCCTGGCTCTGCTCACGGCCGAGCAGATCGCCGACCTGCGGTCCGAGTCGGGCATCCGAATGGGGTTGTTCGGGTATGGCGACGACGGACATCGGATCGTCTGGGATCTCGCCTCCTCGACAGCGTGGCAAACGAGGTAGCCTCACCCCAACCACGCGTGCGCACGCGCCGTCCGCCGATGCCAACGAGCCCGCCTCCCGGAAACGGGAGACGGGCTCTTCGGGTTGAGCCGGGTCAGAGCCCGGCCTTCTTGACCCCGTACTCCGCCTGGGATTGGGTGAAGCCCTCGTACTTCAACTGCGCGATCAGACCTGACCGCGAGAAGTGCTGGCCGTTCAAGTAGTCTTCTGCCTTTCCGGCAGCCTGCTTCTTCCAGCTCACGTCGATGTGCTCAACGGCGAACTCGGCGTTCTTCTTCGAGAAGCCCTCGTACCTGAGCTGCTCGATCAACCCCTTCTTGGAGAAGTGCTGACCATCCAGGTAGTCCTCCGCCTTGCCCACTGCCTGCTCCTGAGCCACGGTCATCTCAGGCTCGGTCGGGTCTTCCGGCTCAGGCTCCGGTGACTTAGCCGCCTCCCGGGTCTGCCGCTCAGCGCTCGCCGCAACCTTCCACCCCATCGTCCTTCGGGAGGTCCTTCATCAAGTGAATCACGACCAACTCGCCGTAGATCTCGGCGTCGGAGTCGGTGAAGTTCTCCTTGAGGACCTTGACCACGTCATCCCATGCGACGCCGCGCCCGTGTGCGGCGATGATCGTGTCGGCAAGGTCGACAAGGTCCTCGTCCGACTCCATGTAGACCTCGTCGGTCTCGACCACGATGGCATCGAGGAAGTTCTTCTTGTCGCTCTCTGAGTAGGACGTCGCTGCGGTCGTCGGGCTCTCAGAGGCTGACTCGGTCGCGGATGGAGTAGCGCTCGCCGACACGGACGGGCTCGCCGGGACTGCGGTGACGTCGGCGTCGGTGGCTCCAGGACTGCATGCCCCCAGTACCAAGGCGGCCGGAATGATGACGGCGACGAACGCCCGTTTGAACATGCTCTGACTCCCCTCAGAACCGGCCCCCCAGCCGGTGGTCGGAGCGTAGCGAGTTCGCGTCGAGTTGGAGCGAGTTACGGAAAAATCATGCTCACTGCTGCCAGCACGTCCATCTTGCTTGGTCTGGACGCCCATACCGGCAGCCAGGCTTGGAAGGACCTAGATGCGCACCAGCCGCTCGCAGAGACATGCATCTCACGGATCTCACTGTGCACGACCTCGACGCCGAGGCTCACCACCGCTCCTCGAAGAACTGCCTGACGGCCATCGTCCTCTTGTCGATCGTCGCAGCCGCCCGTTGCTTCGAGTCCTCGGCCTTGCGCCGCAGATCCCGCAGACCGCCTCAATGTCCTCCACGGTCCGTCCGCACCGCGTCATGTGCGCCCTCGCCCTCGCGTGTCGAAACCCCGCAGGCGGTGTCCCAGTGCCAGTCCATCTGCACCATGGCACCCGTTAATGTTGCGCCCTGCCCATCGCTCGCATCCCACTACGGGTGCGGTTCGGGTGCTGCTGCGTGCGCACTCGATCCCGTCATGCGGCGTAGTTGGCACATATTAGGCGTTATGGGCGTTCCCAGCGTGCGACGGACGATCAAGGAAGTCAGCGCTCGGAACTAGCGTCCCTCTTCTGCTGAGCTACCGCCCCCGGCGCTGGGCCGACCACCGTTGCTAGCGGCTGAGCACCCCCCGACTCCGCCACCGGCGACCTGTGGCTGCTTCCCGCGCCCGCAAACAGCCACAGCTCGCCACTCGCTGAGTCTCGACCCTCAGGCCGCCGGGGCGGGGAGCAGGAACCCTCCGGTGGTGAACCACCAGCCCGCATCCAGCACGCGCAGGGTCCCGTCGAGGAGCAGCGCGCCGGTCACCACCCGCCTCAGCGCCGATTGGGTACGGGACCACCAGCTCTGGAACCGTTCGACCCCCCGCTGCTGCCCGAACCTGCTCACCGTCACCAGGAGGGCGAGCAGCGGGAGCTGGCTGATCAGCACCCAGGCCACCTGCATCATGATCACCTCGAGCGGCTCCCGACTGCGGCCGGCCAGCACCGTGATCGCGATGAAGGTGGGGTCGATCAGCAGACTGCCCACGTACGCCGCGCCCGCCCCGACCAGAGCGACGGTGCCCACCCGGCGAGGCTTCGCGACCGACGACCGGTGCGTCGGGCGGCGCCGGAGACGCAGGACGCCGACGGTCAGCAGGGCGATGCCGACGGCGAGTCCGACGACGGCGCCGATCCGCCCCGAGGGACCAGGCCCCACCAGTCCAGCGCCGACGGCGGTGACAGCCACCCGACCGGACGTGATCACTCCCGCTCGGCGCGTGCGCCAGGGCTGGCGGACGATCCCCGCTACGGTTCTCGGCATGGAGCCGCAGCCTCCCAGCGCCCTGAGCGTTAGGGGCTGGTCCGCCACCGTCGGCGCGAACCAGTCCAAGATCACCGACCTGCTGGTGTCCTGCGCCGGCAACGTCGTGACCGTGACCGGCGTGGTGCTGCTGTTCGCCGCCGACTCCCCGCCGTGGCGGCTGGTCGGTGGCCTGCTGCTCGTCGTCGGCACGGTCGTTGCGGCCTGGCTGCTGAAGCGGGAGGCGGCTCGGTTGAGCCCGCTGCTGACCGCGTACGCCGGGTCACGCTTGGTGCTGCTGCTCGGTGTCGCCGCGGCCGGTCTGGCGCGCCGCCCCGACCAGGGGGCGTGGCTCTGGGCGGCGACCGGGCTGGCCCTGGTGGGGGTGCTCACCGAACCGACGATCAAGGTGCTGCTGAGCAAGACCGAGCAGGTGGCGGTGAACCTCCCCGGCGTCCGGCCGGTGCCGGCGCCACCGTTCCGACCCGATCGGATCCCCGTCGGCTCCCTGGTCCTGGTCGTCGTCGGCGGGGTCCTCGCGCTGTCGGGTGCCCCCGGATGGCTCTATCTCGCCGTCGTGCTGCTGGATCTCACGGTTGTCGTGATCATGATCGGGTACGCGCTGCGGGCCAACCTGATCAGCAAGGCCTCGTTGTCCGCGTTGCCGAAGGCGCTGGCGCGGTTCGAGCCGGCCTTCGTCGTCTACTACGGCGGCGAGCACGGCGCCCGCTACCAGCTGGGCCAGTGGCTGCCCTACCTGGAGCGGCTGGACAAGCCCTTCGTCGTGATCACCCGCGAAGCCGCGACGGTGCCGACGATCACCTCGTTGACGGGGGCGCCGGTGGTGGTGCCGCGGACGAACAGCGCGCTCGGCACCCTGGACGCGTTGGTGGTGACGTCGATGAAGGCCGCCTTCTACGTCCAGGGGAGTCGGTCGAATCTCAGCTTCCAGAAGTTCCGCCGGCTCACCCACGTCTGGCTCAACCACGGCGACTCCGACAAGGCCGCCAACTTCAGCGCCCGGCACGCCACGTACGACAAGGTGCTCGTCTCCGGTCAGCAGGGCGTCGAGCGCTACGCCGCCCACGGGGTGGTGATCCCGCCCGACCGGCTGCTGGTCGTCGGCCGCCCGCAGATCGAGAAGATCGAGGTGCGCGACGAACCGCTGCCCGCCAACACGCCCCGCACCGTGCTGTACGCCCCGACCTGGCGGGGAGGACGACCCGCCACCGACTACTCGTCGTTGCCGATCGGGGAGCGGATCGTGGCGGCGCTGCTCGAGCGCGGGACGACGGTCGTCTTCCGCCCGCACCCGTTGAGCTACGCCGATCCCACCGATGTCGGCCTGATCCGGCGGATCCAGCAGCAGCTCGCGGCGGACCGGCGCGCCAGCGGCCGGGAGCACGTCTGGGGTGAGCAGGCCGAGCGGGACTGGGAGATCGCCGACTGCCTCAACGCCTCGGACGGGTTGGTCACCGACGTGTCGTCGGTCGCCTCGGACAACCTGGCGTCCGGCAAGCCGTTCGCGATGGTGGCGATGCGCGCGTCGGGCAGCGCCTTCCGCGACGAGTTCCCGATGGCCCGGGTGGCGTACGTGATCGAGAAGGACCTGTCCACCCTGGACGCCGCGCTGGACGGGCTGCACGGTGCGGACCCGCTGGCCGAGCGGCGCCGGGCCTATCGTCGGCACTGTCTCGGTGATCAGCTCGGGAGGCACGCCGCAGACGAGTTCCTGCGAGTGGCCGGCGAGATCGTGACCGGCCAGAAGGGCGGCCGGGCGGCGGTCCGCATCCCGCTGTCGCCCGGCGACGAGCTCACCGAGGTGCTCGGCTCCCGGCCCGAGCTGGACGAGCTGCTGGCGGCTGAGGCGGTCGAGGATCCGGGCCCGGGCCGTGACGGTCGATCCGAGCAGGTCGCCTGAGACGCTTCCGCCGCCTCGGTGACGGCAGGGGAGCGGTGGGAGAGCCCGGGCCCGGGCGGGCAGAGCCTCGGCGCGACCCGTCCGTAACGGCTGCGCATCGGTGGGTGCGGGGTCCCGACGATGGGGGGCCGCCGACTCTATGCTCCGGCTGTGACAACGCCGTCGGGACGCGGGGCCGCGTCCGTCGAGAGCGAGTGCATCCGCGCCGCGGGTGTGGTCGCTCTCGGTGCGGCGGCGGCCACCGTCCTGCTCTGGGCCAGCACGTTCCCCGGGTGGCCGCTGGCGGCGGGCGTGATCCTCTCCGTGCTGGTCTTCGCCGGTCTGCTGTTCATGCTGGGGTCCGAGCCGGTGCCCGCGGCGCGACGGCTTCGCCCGGTCGGTCTGGTGGTCGCTCTGCTGGTGGCCGTCGGCGGCGCCATCCTGGTCGAGCAGTCGGACGACGCCGCGCTGCAGGCCCGGTTCGGCGCCAGTCGCGGTGCCTTCGAGACGGTGGTCGCCGAGGCGGGACCACCGACCCACCGCAGCGCTCTGAGAGGGGACTTCACCGGGGCCTGCCCCACCAGCATCGGCTCGTTCGCCCTCGCGGAGTGCCAGGTCGTCGACCGCGGGTACCTCTTCCTCCAGCAGCGCGCATCCCTGGGCGGCGAAGCCGGCTTCGCGTACCTTCCCCACGGTCTGCCCCGCGAGGACCCGGCGGTGGGGTCGGGCTTGCGGCCGGATCAGTTCTCCCCGCTCGGCGGCGCCTGGTACGCGTGGTCCTGCGGTTGCTGACGAGTGACGCCGACCGGGCCGCGTACGGTGGCGCCATGACCGAGAGCCCGGCGCCGTCCGATCCCACCGCACCCGATCAAGACAGCGTCGACGGACGCGCCCACCTGTTGCCCGAGGAGCTGGCCGTGGGCAGCGCCGACCCGCAGCGGCAGGCCGAGCTCATCTTGGAGGAGTCGGCGGAGCGCACCCTGGATCCGGAGGGCACCCAGGACTCCTCGTCCCAGGTGCCCTGAGACAGCCTCGGCCCCGTGGCTGCACCGAGGCCCAGGTCACCCCGGGCCTACCGACCGCAGCGTAGGTCGGTCTCGGGGCGCCCGGGGTGGCCGGGCGAGTTCCTGGACGAGTCGACCGGTCGTTGCCGCCGAGAAGGAGCACCGGGCACGGTTCCGGACCTGGAGACGTGCCCGGACCTCCTGGTCGACGACGCTCACAGGTCCCGCGGGTCCGGTGCCCGTCCATGGCTCCCGGGCGTGAAACGGCACACACCCCACAGACATTCCTCCACGGTCCGCGACTCCGCGGCGCTTTCTGGCGCACCCCACGCAGACCCCACGACCGTCTTTGACTCAGTGGCGGGATGCGGTCGCGAGCGTTGTGGCCCTCGGGCGGTCGCTCACGTGACGGTCAGCCCCCGTGCCCGGAACTGTCCGCGCACCCGGTCGACCAGCTCCCGTGACGGGGGCGGCGTGTTCTCCAGCGGGTAGGGCTCGCCGAGCTCGTGCCACTTGTCGCGGCCCAGCTGATGGAACGGCAGCACCTCGACCCGTTCGACCGCTCCGCCGGAGCCCAGCTCCTGCAGCGACGCAGCGTACGCGGCCACCGCCTCGACGTTCTCCACCGCGTCGGTCAGCCCGGGCACCAGGACGAAGCGGATCCACATCGCGGTGCCCGTGCGGGCCAGCCGGCGGCCGAAGTCCAGCGTCGGTTGCAGCTCGCGGCCCGTCGTCTCCCGGTAGACCTCCGGCAGTCCGGACTTCACGTCCAGCAGCACCAGCGAGGTGTCGGCCAGCAGCTCGTCGGACGCCCGCGCACCGAGGAAGCCGGAGGTGTCCAGCGCGGTGTGGATCCCCCGCTCGGCGCAGTGCCGGAAGATCCGCGACACGAAAGCCGGCTGCAGCAGCGGCTCACCACCGGAGAGCGTGAGCCCGCCACCGGTGACGGCCATGATCGTCGCGTAGCGGTCGATCAGCGCGACCAGGTCGGCCACGGCGAGATCCCTGCCGTGGTTGATGTTCCAGGTGTCCGGGTTGTGGCAGTACTGGCAGCGCAACGCGCAGCCGGCGAGGAAGACCGTCAGCCGGGTGCCGGGGCCGTCCACGGCCGTGACGAGCTCCCAGGAGTGCACGCTACCGAGCATCCCGTCACGTACCGCGGCCAACCGTTCCGACCGACCCGTCGGCGCTGACGCGAGGGTCGGAAGTCCGAGATCGATGATCATCGCGGCGGCCCGAGCGACTCAGACGCCGCCGTGGAAGGTCCGCGACAGCACGTCCAGCTGCTGCTCGCGGGTCAGCCGGACGAAGTTCACCGCGTACCCCGAGACCCGGATGGTCAGCTGGGGGAAGTCCTCCGGGTGCTCCATCGCCGCGAGCAGCGTCTCCTGGTTGAGCACGTTGACGTTCAGGTGGAAGCCGTCGGAGATGGTGTAAGCGTCGAGCAGGCCGACCAGGTTGCCCACCTGCTCACCGCGGTCTCGACCCAGACCGGACGGGACGACCGTGGTGGTCAAGCGAGATGCCGTCCTGGGCCTGGTCGTAGGGCAGCTTGGCCACGCTCAGCGCGCTGGCCAGCATGCCGTGCCGGTCGCGACCGTTCATCGGGTTGGCCCCGGGCGCGAACGGCTCGCCCTGACGGCGGCCGTCGGGCGTGTTCCCGGTGGCCTTGCCGTAGACCACGTTCGAGGTGATCGTCAGCACCGACTGGGTGTGCTTCGCGTCGCGGTACGTCGGTTGCCGGCGGACCTTCGCCATGAACCGCCGCACGATGTCGGCGGCGATCTCGTCCACCCGGTCGTCGTCGTTGCCGAAGGTCGGGAAGTCGCCCTCGATGAGGTAGTCGACCACGAGCCCCCGGTCGTCGCGGACCGGACGGACGGTGGCGTACTTGATCGCCGACAGCGAGTCGGCCACCACCGACAGCCCGGCGATGCCGCAGGCCATCGTGCGCAGGATCTGGCTGTCGTGCAGCGCCATCTCGATCCGCTCGTAGGCGTACTTGTCGTGCATGTAGTGCACGCAGTTCAGCGCGTCCACGTAGGTCTGGGCCAGCCAGTCCATCAGCGCGTCGAACCGCGGCGTCCACGTCGGCGTAGTCGAGCACGTCGCCGGTCACCGGCGGGCTCGGCGGGGCGACCTGCACGCCGGTGATCTCGTCCCGCCCGCCGTTGATCGCGTACAGCAGCGTCTTGGCCAGGTTCACCCGAGCGCCGAAGAACTGCATCTGCTTGCCGACCGTCATCGCCGACACGCAGCAGGCGATCGCCGCGTCGTCGCCGCACTGCTCGGTGATCAACTCGTCCGACTCGTACTGGATGGCGGAGGTGTCGATGGACACCTGCGCACAGAACCGCTTGAACCCCTCGGGCAGCCGGTCGCTCCAGAGCACCGTCAGGTTCGGCTCCGGGGCCGGGCCCAGGTTGTAGAGGGTCTGCAGCATCCGCAGCGACGTCTTGGTGACCAGCGTCCGGCCGTCGGCGCCCATGCCGCCGATGGACTCGGTCACCCAGGTCGGGTCGCCGGAGAACAGTGCGTCGTACTCCGGGGTGCGCAGGAACCGGACGATCCGGAGCTTGATCACCAGGTCGTCGATCAGCTCCTGGGCCTGCGGCTCGGTCAGCCGACCGGCGGCGAGGTCGCGCTGCAGGTACACGTCCAGGAACGTCGACGTCCGACCCAGCGACATGGCCGCACCGTTCTGCTCCTTCACCGCGGCGAGGTAGGCGAAGTAGAGCCACTGGACGGCCTCCTGCGCGGTCCGGGCCGGTCCGGAGACGTCGAACCCGTACGAGGCGGCCATCGCCTTGAGCTCGGCCAGCGCCCTGATCTGCTCGGCGAGCTCCTCGCGGTCGCGGATCACGTCCTCGGTGCTGCGTTGCAGGTCGGTCGCGGCCCGATCCAGCTTCTTGGCCGCGATCAGGGCGTCGACGCCGTAGAGCGCGACCCGGCGGTAGTCGCCGATGATCCGGCCGCGGCCGTAGGCGTCCGGCAGCCCGGTGATGATCTTGGACCGGCGAGCCGCCTTGACCGCCTGCGGGTAGACGTCGAAGACGCCCGGCGTTGTGGGTCTTGCGGTACGTGGTGAAGATCTTCTTGATCTCGGGATCGACCGGGTAGCCGTAGGTGGTCAGCGCGTCCTCGACCATCCGCCAGCCGCCGTACGGCATGATCGCCCGCTTCAGCGGCGCATCGGTCTGCAGACCGACGATGATCTCGTTCGCGGCGTCGATGTAGCCGGGCGCGTGCGCGGTGATCGAGGCCGGGGTGACGGCGTCGATGTCGTAGACGCCCTTCTCCCGCTCGGCCGGGAACATCGCCGTCAGCCGCTGCCAGAGCGCGGTGGTGCGCTCGGTCGGGACCGGCCAGGAAGCCGGCGTCACCGACGTACGGGGTGTAGTTGCGCTGGATGAAGTCCCGGACGTCGATCGCGTCCTGCCACGGCCCGGGGGCGAAACCGTGCCAGGCGGTCGGAGTGTCCCGCGTCGGGTCGACGACTGGTCGGTGTGGTCTGCGTGACGGTGCTCATCAACGATCTCTCCGCTGGGCTTCTGGTACTTCGAACGTACGGCCGGGACGCCCACGCGGCATGAGGCGAAGGTCCCGGTGCCGTGGTGATCTGGCCACGAGCACGGCCTTGGCGTCGGTCCGGGAGAGGCCGTAGAAGGCGGCCACCATCAGCTCCTTCATGTCGGCCAGCATCGGCATCCGCGGGTTGGCCGGCGCGCACTGGTCGCGGTAGGCGCCCATCGCCAGCTCGTCCAGCCGGCCGAGGAAGTCGGCCTCGCTGACCCCCTGGGCGGCGAACGAGGGCGGGATGCCGACACGGGCGCGCAGGTCCTCCACGGCGCGGGCGTACGACTCGACGCCCTCCTCCGGGGTGCCGGCCGGCAGCCCCAGCATCGCGGCGATCTCGGCCAGCCGCTCGGGGGCGACGTAGTGCTCGTACTTCGGCCAGGCGGTCAGCTTGGTCGGGATGGTGCCGTTGTAGCGGATCACGTGCGGCAGCAGGGTCGCGTTGGTCCGGCCGTGCACGAGGTGGAAGGTCGCCCCGATGGTGTGCGCCATCGCGTGCACGATGCCCAGGAACGCGTTGCCGAAGGCCATGCCGGCGATGGTGCCGGCGTTGTGCATCTTCTCCCGTGCCTTGGCGGTGGCCAGCGTGCCCGGCTCGCCGGTGACGGACTGCTCCAGGTTCTCGAAGATCAGCCGGATCGCGTGCAGGGCCATCCCGTCGGTGAAGTCGTTGGCGTAGACCGACACGTACGCCTCGGTGGCGTGGGTCAGCGCGTCGAAGCCGGAGTCGGCCGCCAGCGAGGCCGGCATGCTTCAGCGGTCAGCACCGGGTCGATGATCGCCACGGTCGGGGTCAGCGCGTAGTCGGCCAGCGGGTACTTCTTGCCGGTGGCCGGATCGGTGATCACGGCGAACGGGGTGACCTCGGCGCCGGTGCCCGAGGTGGTCGGGATGCAGACCAGCTGGGCCAGGGTCGCCCAGGGTGGGGAAGGTGAAGGCCCGCTTGCGGATGTCGAAGAACTTCTCCTTCAGGTCGGCGAAGACCACCTCCGGGTGCTCGTACAGCAGCCACATCACCTTGGCGGCGTCCATCGGCGAGCCGCCGCCGAGCGCGATGATCGTGTCCGGCCGGAAGGCGCGCATCAGCTCGGCCCCGGTGGTCACGGTGCCGACGGTCGGCTCGGGCTCGACCTAGTCGATGATCTGCAGGGCGACCTTGTCGGCGCGGCGGGACAGGACGTCGATGATCTTGTCGACGAAGCCCAGCCGGGTCATCGTCGCGTCGGTCACGATGGTGACCCGGTGCACGTCCGGCATGTCGACCAGGTAGCGGATGGCGTTCGGCTCGAAGTAGGTCTTGCGCCGGCACCTTGAACCACTGCAGGTTGTTGTTGCGCCGGCCGATCCGCTTGATGTTGATCAGGTTGACCGCCGAGACGTTGCCGGACACGGAGTTGTGCCCGTACGAGCCGCAGCCCAGCGTCAGCGACGGCAGGAAGCGCGTTGTAGACGTCACCGATGCCGCCCAGCGACGCGGGGGAGTCGCGGATGATCCGGACGGCCTTGACCCGGCGTGCCGAACTCGACCGCCAGCTGCTCGTCCTCGGTGTGGATGGCGGCGCTGTGGCCCAGGCCGTCCAACTCCACCATCTGCTCGGCCAGGGTGATCCCGTGCTCGGTGTCCTCTGCGCGCAGCACGGCCAGCACCGGGCACAGCTTCTCCCGGGTCAGGGGCTCGTGCCGACCCGACCGAACCGACCTCGACCAGCAGGATGGAGGTGTCTTCCGGCACCGAGAACCCGGCCCGGGCAGCGATCCAGCCCGGTGACCGGCCGACGACCTCGGCGTTCAGGGCGGCTCCGCCGCAGTTCTCGCCGTGGGCGGTCACCCCGAAGATCAGCCGCTCGAGGGCGGCCTTCTCCTCGGTGCTGCAGCGGTGGGCGTGCAGGCGGGCGAACTCGGCCGATGGCCCGGTCGTAGATCTCGGTCGTCGAGGATGACGGCCTGTTCGGAGGCGCAGACCATCCCGTTGTCGAAGGACTTCGACAGCACCAGGTCGTTGATCGCCCGTGGCAGGTTCGCGGACTTCTCCACGTACGCGGGGACGTTGCCGGCGCCGACCCCGAGGGCGGGCTTGCCGCAGGAGTAGGCGGCCCGCACCATGGCGTTGCCGCCGGTGGCCAGGATGGTGGCGACGTCGGCGTGGTTCATCAGCTCGCCGGTGGCCCCGATGGAGGGGTGCTCGATCCACTGGATGCAGTGCTCGGGAGCCCCGGCGGCGACGGCCGCGTCCCGGACCACCCGGGCGGCCTGCGCCGAGCACCGCTGCGCTGCCGGGTGGAAGGCGAAGACGATCGGGTTCCGCGTCTTGAGCGCCAGCAGGCTCTTGAAGATCGTGGTGGAGGTGGGGTTGGTGACCGGCGTGACGCCGGCGATGACCCCGACCGGCTCGGCGATCTCGGTGATGCCGGTCAGCTCGTCGTGCGAGATCACCCCGACGGTGCGCAGCCCCTTCATGGAGTGCGTGACGTGCTCGCAGGCGAAGATGTTCTTGACGGCCTTGTCCTCGAACAGACCGCGCCCGGTCTCGGCCACGGCGGCCTGGGCGAGCTGGCCGTGCTGGTCGAGGGCGGCGACGGCGGCCTTGGCGACGATGTGGTCGACGTCGTCCTGGGTCAGTCGCGCGTAGTCGTGCAGGGCCAGCACGGCCCGGGCCACGAGGTCCCCGACCTCGGAGGGGTGCGCGGTGGACTCGTGTCCGTCGAGGGTCTGAGGCGCTTCGGTGCGGTCCCGACCGGGTTCGCTGAGGCTCTGAGCCGGTTCGGTGAGGGTCGGGGCGACGGTCACAGCATCTCTTTCCTCGGCGGACCGACGCACTGTCGGATCTCACCTACGACGCTAGAACCGCCACCTGACCCCCGCACGGGCCGAAGGTCCCCTTCGGCCCGCGCAGAGGTCACGGGTGTGCGCTACCGCAGACCGGGCCTCGTCGGCGCGATCGGGATCCGCACCTGCTGGCGGGCCCGCGACTCGATCGACTCCTCGTCGTCGCTCAGGTCCTCGACGAAGGGCTGGTAGTCACCCACGCAGCGCGTGCCCTTGGCCGGCACCCGCTTGGTCAGCAGGTAGGTGTCCACCGCGTCGGTGACGCAGTCCGACGAACCGTACGCGGTATGGCCCCAGGAGCTGGACGAGAGCAGCCGGCTGTTGGGCATCCGCTTCGACGTCGAGACGGCGCCCGCGTAGTTCGTGGCCGGATCCCAGGTGTTGCCCACGATCAGCACCGTCGAGCTGGTCCGCTTGGTGAACGGCCCACGGTAGGCGTCCTCGTCCTTGACCTTCCACTTCGGGCTCGCGCAGCCGGCCTGGTTCCACAGCCAGAGGCGTCCGAAGTAGGGCGCCTTCTTATCGGCTTCCTTGGCGAACGTCGGGAACTTGGCGATGTTGCGACTGTTCCGCGAATCCGTGCAGACCACGCTCTGGAACGCGTCCAGGCTGTTGTCGTACGGGAACCCGAACGCCCGCCCGGGGATCCCGCGCTGCTTCTGCCGTTCCTTGGTCGCCTTCTCGAGCTTGATCAGCGACGCGACCGTCGTCTTGCGCTGTGCCGCGCTCAGGCCCGCCGAGGTCGTCGGGTCGATCAGGTCGTAGAGGTAGGAGGCGTACTCGGTGACGTAGTCGGGCCCGCCGTAGCCGTCGTACAGCATCGACAGCGTGGTGGCGACGAAGCTGGCGTAGGTGGCGGCCAGGTAGCGCTCGCCCGACTCGGGATCGACTTCGTAGAGGGGACCCTTGCGGAGCCGCTGGGCGATCTTCTCGTAGTTGGCGACCGGGTTGCCGTCCGAGAACAGGCACTTGGTCGGGCCGGCCTTGTCGCAGCGGACCAGGGTCTCCCGCAGAGCCTTGCTCGCGCCCTCCGCCGAGCGGAGTCGGGTGCCCATCGGGGTGCTCGCCGTCTTCTTGGTGCCGGCCCAGGCGACGGGATCGAGGACACCGTCGATGGCCACCGCCCGCACCCGGTCCGGGTACAGGTTGGCGTAGACCTCACCGAGGTAGCTGCCGTAGGAGAAGCCGACGTAGGTCAGCTTCTTGTCGCCCACGCTCCGGCGGAGCAGATCCATGTCCCGCGCCACCTCGGCGGTCGACATGGCACCGGTGAACGGCTTGCCCGTGGTCGAACAGGCCTTGGCGTGCTTGCCGTACGCCTTGATGAAGGCCTTCTCCTGCTTCGCGCCATAGGGGAAGGCGGTGGAGTAGATCGTGTCCAGAACGGGGTCGTTCTTGCGGGCGGACGGGAAGCACTTCACGTTCTGGCTGAAGGCGATGCCGCGCGGGTCGAAGCCGACCACGTCGAAGCGGTCGGTCACGGCCGGGCTGAAGATGTAGGACGAGAAGTAGGCGATCTCGGTGCCGGAGCCACCGGGACCTCCCGGGTTCACGAACAGCGTGCCGATCTTCTTCTTCTGGTTCTTGGCAGGCACCTTCAGCACCGCGAGCTGGACCTTCTTGCCCTTGGGCTTGTCGTAGTCCAGGGGGACCTTCACGGTGGCGCAACGGGCGTAGCCGTAGCACTTGTACCAGTCGAGCTTCGGGGTCTTGACCGCCTTGCTGCGCCGCTTCTCGACCTTCGAGGTCGAGCTGGGACCGGCCGCCTCCGCCGCCGGGGCGGTGGAGACGGACAGCAGTCCGGCTGTCAGTGCCACGGCCGATGCCATGGCCAGCAGTCTTCGGGGGACGGGTCGCATATACGCTCCTGTGATCGGCGGACGACTCCGGTGCCGGCCGCGCTGGGAGAAATCTAGGGATCCTGAGCCGAGCCGGTGGGCAGAGATACGAGTTGTCGCGGGTTTCTTTCTGGCTCGAACGAGCGCACGTCCGTCCATTTCCGCCACGGCTCTCGCCGAGTCCTCCACCGGCCGCTACCGTGAGCGGATGCGTGGCAGCCCGGAGACGATTCCCGCCGAGTTCGTGACCTTGGACGAGCGGTTCGCCGGGACGGGAGGGGACCGCCGGCTGCTCCGGGCCTTCACCGAGGGGCGCTGGCTGGAGGGCCCGGCCTACCATCCGGCCGGCCGGTTCGTGTTGTTCAGCGACATCCCGAACGACCGGGTGCTGCGCTACGACGAGGTGACCGGGCAGGTCACCGAGTTCGCGGCCGGGGTCGGGTTCAGCAACGGGCGGACGATCGACGCGCAGTCACGCTTCATCGCCTGCGAGCACGGTCACCGGCGCGTCACCCGGACCGAGCACGACGGCTCGACCACGGTGCTGGCCGACTCCTACGCCGGCCACCGGCTGAACAGCCCGAACGACGTGGTGGTCGCCGCCGACGGCGCCGTCTGGTTCACCGACCCGAGCTACGGGATCATGACCGACTACGAGGGTCACGCCGCCACGGAGGAGATCGGCAGCCGCAACGTCTACCGGCTCGCTCCCGACGGGCAGCTGACGGTGGTGGCCGACGACTTCAGCCAGCCCAACGGACTCGCCTTCAGCGCCGACTTCGCCCGGCTCTACGTGGTCGACAGCGAAGAGCACCATGTCCGCGTCTTCACCGTGGACGGCGCCGGGCTCAGTGGCGGCGAGGTCTTCGCCGCCGACCCGGCGGGCTACGACGGCATCCGGTTCGACACCCGCGGTCGGCTCTGGGGAGCGGCTCAGGACGGTCTGCACTGCTACGAGCCGGACGGAACCTTGAGCGGCAAGCTGCTGGTGCCCGAGACCGTCGCCAACTTCTGCTTCGGTGGTCGCCAGCACAACCAGCTGTACCTGACCGCGACGACGTCGCTCTACACGCTGCGGGTCAACTTCACCGGCGTGCGCTACTTCTGAGCCGGTTCAGGTCACCCGATCGGGCGCGCCGAACGTGACCGGCACACCGGGCGAGTAGAGCACGCTCTGCGGCGGTCCGATGGGCGAGGGCAGGCCACCCGCGGCGACCAGCTCGTCGTCCAGCTCCAGCAGCTCGGCACTCCACAGGGGCCACGACGGGTGCTGGTTGGGCAGGTGCACGCTGTGCCGGCCGATGGTGGTGTGCAGGCCCCACCGGGCCGTCAGGAAGTGGTCCAGGGCGGTCGGTTCCGTGACCGGTCGACCGACCCGGATCCGCATCGCGCTGGTGGCCCCGCGCGGGGCCGGCCAGCGGCGGCGGCAGCGGTAGGTGATCTCGTCGCCGCTGCGGTCGAAGCTCATCCGCGACCACGCGTACGGCAGCCGGAGGGTCGCCCTGGCCGTCAGCACCGCGATCAGCCGGGTCGCGTCGAGCGAGCGGAACACGACGCCCCGGCGTCCGCGTCCGTCGACGCTGTAGAGGCGCACGTTGGTTTCCAGGAAGGTGCCCACCCACGGCAGCGCCGGGCCGCGACCGAGCCCCAGACCGACCATCCGGAAGCCGATCAGCCCGACGTACGTCGCTTTGTCGAGGGTGTCGGGTCGCGTGCCGGGGGGCAGCAGGGGAGCCACGAGATCGGGGTCCACCGCCCAGTGCAGGAAGCACAGATCCGACCAGGTCTGGGTCGACAGGGTCCGGGGCAGGGGCCGCGGGGTCAGGGGCGTGACCGGCTCGACCGCAGCTCCCCCCGTGGACGTCACGACGCCGATCCTAGGACGGAGCACCGCAGCCACCGGCCCGTGGCGTCGCCCTCTCCGGCATCGGCGAGAATGACTGTGAACGTTCATCCGCCTGTTCCCCCTGAGGAGAACCCACCGTCGTGACCGACGCAGACACCGACACCATTCCCGGCTTCGACCCCACCCGCCCCCGACGAGCCATCGTGGTCCGGGGCGGCTGGGACGGGCACCAGCCGATCGAAGCCACCGACCTGTTCATCCCCTTCCTGGAGCGGAACGGCTTCCTCGTCGACGTGTTCGACTCACCCGCCCCGTACGCCGACGCGGCGCGGATGGCCTCGACCGACCTGATCGTGCAGTGCATGACCATGAGCACCATCGAGAAGGAGCAGTTCGAGGGGCTGCGGGCGGCGATCGAGGCCGGCACCGGCTTCGCCGGCTGGCACGGCGGGATCGCCGACTCCTACCGCAACACCTCCGACTACCTGCACCTGGTCGGCGGCCAGTTCGCCTGCCATCCCGGCAAGCACCCCGACGAGCGGGTGGGGGAGCAGTCCGACAACTACGTCCCGTACCGGATCGAGATGCTGCCGGCCGCCGCAGACCACCCCGTCACGGCCGGGATCGGCGACTTCGACCTGGTCACCGAGCAGTACTGGGTGCTGAGCGATGACTACATCGACGTGCTGGCCACCACCACCCAGTCGGTGCGGGAGTGGGATCCCTGGCAGCGTCCGGTCACGTCACCGGCCGTCTGGACCCGGCAGTGGGGTTCGGGCCGGATCTTCATCAGCACCCCGGGGCACCGGGTCGAGGTGCTCGAGGTGCCGCAGGTCAACACCCTGATCAAGCGGGGGCTGCTGTGGGCGAGCCGATGAGCGCGCCGCTGACGGTGGCGCTGGTGGGCTGCGGGAACATCTCCGGGCAGTACCTGGCCAGTCTGCCGCGGCTGCCGAACCTGCGGCTGGTCAGTGTCACCGACCCGGTCGCGGCGGCGGCCGAGCGGGTGGCGGCGGAGCACGGGGTTCCCGCTCGGGCCCTGGCTGACGTGCTCGCCGACGACACGGTCGACGTGCTGGTGAACCTGACGCCGCCGCAGGTCCACGCCCCGCTGACCATCCAGGCGCTGGAGGCCGGCAAGCACGTCTACCTCGAGAAGCCGTTCGCGGTGACCGCGGACGAGGCGTCGGCCATGCTGGCCGCGGCGGAGGCGGCCGGTCGGCGGATCGGCAGCGCCCCGGACACCGTGCTGGGCACCGGCATCCAGACCGCCCGACGGCTGATCGACGACGGCGAGATCGGGCAGCCGATCGCCGCGACCGCGTTCATGATGTCGCCGGGTCACGAGTCGTGGCACCCGAACCCGGGCTTCTACTACCTGCGCGGCGGCGGTCCGCTGCTCGACATGGGGGTCTACTACCTGACCGCGCTGGTCACCCTGCTCGGTCCCGTCGCCGAGGTGTCGGCGATGAGCTCGCGGTTGCGGACCGAGCGGCGGGTGCCCGACAACGGGCCCCGTGCGGGGGAGATCCTCCCGGTGGAGGTCGACACGTACGTGGCGGCCACGCTGCGGCACGACAACGGGGTGATCAGCACCCTGATCGTCAGCTTCGACACCATCGCCAGCCAGCTGCCCCGGATCGAGGTGTACGGCTCGGCGGCGAGCCTGGACGTGCCCGATCCCAACCAGTTCGCCAACCCGGTCGGCATCTCGCGGGCCCGGACCGAACCGTTCACGTACGTCTCGGATCTGGGTGGCTACCCCGACGCCGGCCGTGGCTACGGACTGTCCGACCTGGCGCGCTCGATCGCCGACGGCAGCCCGCATCGACAGAGCGCCGAGCTCGGCTTCCACGTGCACGAGGTGATGGAGCGGGTCGCCGAGGCCTCGGCCGCGGGCGCGACCGTACGGGTGGTGAGCCGGTGCGAGCGGCCGGCTGCGGTGCCGCGGGGAGCGAAGCCCGAGCTCAGCTGAGTTCCCCAGCGGGGCTGGCGCGGCGGTCCGGCATGTCTTCCTCATCCGCGCTGAGTGAGGGCCCTCGAGCCGGGCGGCGGGGGTGGCTCTTCTGGGACGATGGACGTCTCACCCATGCCCGCGGTGATCTCGTCCGGACCACCGGTCCGGTGCGTCCAGACATCACGGACGATCACCTGGATGATGCCTGCGAAGGGGATGGCGAGGAGCGCACCGAGTATCCCGGCGAGCTCGACGCCGATCAGGATCGCCCCGATCACGGCGAGCGGATTGAGCTTGACGGTCCGGGAGAGGATGACCGGCTGCAGCACGTGGTTCTCCAGCTGCTGGTAGGCCAGGAAGACGATGGCGATCACGATCAAGGCGGGAATCGAGTGGAAGGCCGCAGCGGTCACCGCCACGATGGCGCCGAGGGTGGCCCCGATGAGGGGGATGAGGTCGGTGAAGGCGACGAAGATCGCGATCAGGCCGGCGAACGGTACGCCCATGATCTTCAGCGCTCCGTAGACCAGGCCACCACAGATCACGCTGATCAACAGGTTTCCCGAGATGTAACCGGTGATGGACTTCGCGCAGTCCGCGCTCACGCGGGCGATGCGTGCGCGGCGCTGGGCATCGCCCACGACTCTGAGCCCGCCGTCCACCAGCTTCGGGCCTTCGAGCACCATCAGCAGAGCCAGCACGAAGATCGTGACGACTCCGGCGACGCCGGTCACCACGGTCTGCACCACGCGAGCCGCGGGGGCCGTCAGACCGGTGAGAGAGGACCTGATGTTGTCCTGGTTCTGCTCCAGGTACGAGATCGCGTCAGTCCGCGCCAGCAACCTGCCGAGCACTCCGCCGCCGGCCCTCGCCTCCTCGATCAGGTGAGGAAGTTGCTGGACGAACACGACTCCCTCGCGCGTCAACGGGATGACGAAGAGGGTGGCCAGGCCCGCGATGAGGATCAGCACGACGAGGAACACCAGCAGGGTGGCCGGCAGGCGATGCGTGCGGGTGATCCGACGCTGGACCCAGCCGACGACGGGGTAGAGGGCGACCGCGAACAGCAGCGCGACCACGAGCCAGACCAGGGTGCGCCGAACCTGATAGAGAAGGAGGAGCGACAGCCCGGTCAACAAGACCATGGCGATGGTGGCGGCGATTGCGCGCCACGGAACTGCTCGTGCGGCGCTGTGCACTGGATGTGATGTCATGGCCTGCCTCCTCGTGTGGTCCGGACCGAGATCATGTGGCGGCACGGGTGGTCGTCACCCTCACCCGACCGACGCGGCCCGCTCCGCCGTCGCGGCGATCGGCGGGCGGGGGAGGGCACGGTTCGGTCACATCCGGACGCCCGCCCGCAAGCGACGTCCGCGCCGACGTGAGACCACCTCGACGAACCCGTCGTCGGGGCGGACGAAGTGGCCGAGCCGTCCGTGCGTGGCCATCCGGGTGACGTCGGCGAACACAGGCTGTCGTACGGTCGCGGCATCCTCGCGGGCGAGCACGCGGGCGTGACCTGCACGTTGGGTGGCCCGCAAGGAGACCGGCAGGTTCGGGAGCCGGCGGAGAGCTGGTCTCCCAGCGACTCGGCGATGGTCAGTGGGACGCGCCGCTGCAGGGGGTTGTAGAGGAGCACAACTCGATCGAAGTGGTCATCGTCCGACACCATCCGACACGTCGCCACTGAGAACCGTTCCGCCGTGGCTGCTCGTGGTCACGACCGGAGGTTCGTCGGGGCGCCCGGCGCCCAGGCACGCGCCTCGCTGCGTTCTCCTCGGTCGCGATGCGACTCGGCATCCCTCCCTCGTCGGCCTGGCGATCCACGCACCTGGACACCGGGCACCCTTGACGAACTTCCGGCCGCAACCACTAGTGGGCGCGCTGCCTCGTCCGCTGGCCCAGGATCCCCACCATGAGCGTGCCGACGAACAGGATGATCCCGACCCAGCCCAGCCAGACGAGCCCTTGGAACACGAAGCCGACGATGGCGAGAATCGCCCAGACGACCAGCAGAACCACGATGGCGATCCACATGCTCACACGTTAAGGAGCCGATGGATCGCTCTGTAGGGCACAAAGGCCCCGCGCGGGGTCCGACAGTCCTGCGTCCCCCCGGGACGGGCCTGCTCAGGTAGCGCGGCGTGGTTGTCGCCGACCCACCAGGGCGGCGGCCAGCAGCAGGACCACGCCGAGGACCGCCGTGACCGAGGCGAGCAGGTGCTGTCCCGCCGTCCACTGCAGCTCCAGGTCGCCACCGTTGGGTAGCCGCCGGTAGGGCGACACGATCACCCAACCGACGAACACCCAGCCCAGCACCAGCAGCCAGCCGGGGACGACGGGCGGCCGGCGGGCGACCAGCTCGGCCAGGCTGAACGCCAGCGGCACGACCCAGACGAAGTGGTGCAGCCACGAGACCGGCGACGCCAGCAGGCTGGCCACCCCGCAGAGCACGACCGCGAAGCGCACCTCGCCGGCGCGGTGCCAGACGGCCGCCGCCCACACGCCCAGGGCCACGACCGCCGCGCTGGCGAGCAACCCCAGCACGGATCCGGCCGGAGCGAGCGTGAAGGCGCGGACGAAGTCGGCGTACACCGACTGGTTCGTGTAGTAGATGAGACTGTGGCCGAGACCCGTGTCGCCGTGGGCGAGTCGGGTCCAGAAGTCCAGCGACTCGCGCGGCAGGATGATCGCGGCCAGCACCGTCAGCGCTCCCGCGGTGAGGGTCGCGGTCAGGGCGGCCCGCCAGCGGCGCACCGCGAGCAGGTAGAGCACGAAGATCATCGGGGTGAGCTTCAGGGTGGCGGCCACACCGGTCAGCACGCCCTCGGGCAGGATCCGCCGGCCCCGGAGGACCCGCGGGCCGGGGGCGAGATCGAGGGCCACCAGGGCCACCAGGACGATGCCGAGCTGCCCGAACGCGAGGGTCTGGCTGACCGGCACGACCGCGAACACCATCGCCGTCGACCACAGGCTCAGCCGCCAACCGGACTGCCCCCACCGGTGCAGGAGGGCAATGATCATCAGGGCACCGGCGATCGTCCAGGCGATCTGGACCAGAGCGACAGGCAGCACCGCCAGCGGGACCGCCAGGAGGGCGGCGAACGGGGGGTAGAGGAACGGCAGCGGGCCGGGCAGCTGGTAGAAGTTCCCGCCGTCGAGGAGCACCCGGCCGGCCAGTCGGTAGACGTCGAGATCGACCATCACGGGCCGCCACGGAAGGGCCGTGCCGCCGGGGAAGCTGGTGGCCCCGACCCAGAGCGCCATCAGCACCGGCAGCAGGCAGATCGCCACCCCTCGCCCGATCCGGGCCATCGCCTCGCCCATCGAGCTCAGCCGAGGAGCCGGCGGATGGTCTGCCCGACCCCCGACTCGGAGTTCGGCGGCACGGTCGCGAAGCCCTGCGCAAGCAGCGCGGGGTGGGCGTTGGCGACCACGTACGGCTGGCCGACCCAGCTGAGCATGGACAAGTCGTTGGGCATGTCGCCGAACGCCGCGACGTCGGCGGCGTCGATGCCCATCCGGGCGCAGACGCGGGCCAGCATCGCGCCCTTGTCGACGCCGCGGGCGCTGATCTCCACCAGGCCGTACCCGCGGCTGGTGGAGTGGGTGACCGACAGCCGGTCGCCGAGCACGCGGTCGACCCGGTCCAGCAGCTCGTCCGACTCCAACGCGGGGGACTGGACCAGCACCTTGACCAGGTCCTCGTGCACGATCGTCTCCAGCGGGCCGCTGAAGATGTCCGGGTCACTGCCGTCGGTGGGTTCCCAGGTCGTGTAGTGCGGCTCGTGACCGAACCGGGTCCCCGACTCGAAGGCGAACCGGACGTCGTCGACCACGCGACGGATCCGGGTCACCGCGTCCAGGGCCGCGGCGGTGTCGATGGTGATCCGGTCGACCAGCTCGTCGGCCGTCGCGTCGTAGAGGGCGGCACCGTTGCTGGCGATCACCGTGGGATGTGCCCCCGGCAGACCCCGGATCACCTCCAGCCACCGGATCGGCCGGCCGGTCGCGAAGACCACGGTGACGCCCGCCTCCTGGGCGGCCAGCACCGCCGCGGAGTTCTCCGCACTGACCGAGGAGTCCGGCGACAAGAACGTGCCGTCCAGGTCGGTCGCGATCAGCTTCGGGGTGCGCACGCGCCAGATCCTCGCACGGTCGACGTCGCCGTACGCACGTCTACAGCCTCGATGTCGGTGTGTTGCCGCCCGGCGATCCGGACTCGTCCGGACTCGCCTGACCGCCCCCGGACTCGCTGCCGCTGGGGGAGGGCGACGCCGAGCCCGAGTCGGAGCCCGACGCCGACGGCGAGCCGGACTCGCTGCCGGAGGGGGACCCGGAGGGGGTGCCGGACTCCGATCCCGACTGGCTGGCCGACGGCGAGCCCGACTGCGGCGACGGCGAACCGGACTGCGGTGGCGGCGAGCCGGACTGTGACTGCGGCGGCGGGCTGCCCGAGCCGCCGGTGGGGGTGGGCGGTGTCTGCGGCGGCTGGTTGCGGAAGATCAGGATCGCGATCAGCACGGCCAGAGCGGCCAGCAGCAGCATCAGCAGCCAGGAGACCAGCACCGTCTGCCAACCGGCGCGGTCGTAGCGGCCGGGCCACGGCAGGGGCCAGAGCCGGACCAGTCCCGGCTTCACCCGCTCCTGCCAGTAGTGCTGGTAGTCGGGCCCGCTCGGTGCGCCCTGCGGCGCCAGGGTCGCCAGCTGCACCTCGTCGAGCACCCGGGCGGCCTCCTCGGCCGCGGCGGGGGTGCCGTCGTACGCGAGGGCGACCCACGGGGCCAGCGGGGTGCCGTCGGGCGGCACAGGGTCGCCCTCGTCGGTCACGTACTTGCGACCCATCCGGCCGAAGTCCTGGCCGTGCCCGCCGCGGGCCAGCACCGTGTCGATGTGCATGTCGTTGACGACACCCGCCAGCCGGTCGCGGGCGGCGGCGTCGGCGGCGGCGCCCTCGGACAGCACGATGACCATCGCGGTGCGACCGTCTGGGTCATGGGCGGTGTAGGCCACCCCGGACTCGGCGGCACCGATCCGGGCGTCGAGCCAGAAGTCGCCGACCCGGGGCGGGTCGTCCGGGAGCAGCGGACTGACCGGCACCCAGTCAGGATCGGCTGGTGGCGTGGACATCGCTCCTCGTCGGCTGGTCGGCAGGGATGCACCGGGATCGGCGACCCGCCCGATCGGCGGGTCCACCCCGGTGCCCGCCGAGTCTATGCGGGAGCGGTCGCACCGACCGGTGCGCCGACCCGCCCGGCAGGAGATGGCGACCCGGTCGTGGGCTTGGATGGGTCTGCGAGAATGGGCCACCGTCCCGCACCCGGCCACACCAGGAGTCTGAGAGTGAGCAGTCCGTCGCACGGTCCAGGAGCCTCGCCGGCTCCCCCCGCCGCGCCGACCCAGCCCGCACCCCAGAACACCAACCAACAGGCGTCACGCCTGCTGGGCGAGGCGATCAGTCAGGTCCAGCGGGTCATCGTCGGCCAGGAGCACATGGTCGAGCAGCTGATGGTGGGTCTGCTCGCCAAGGGCCACATCCTGCTCGAGGGTGTCCCCGGCGTCGCCAAGACGCTGGCCGTCCGCTCGTTCGCCACGGTGGTGGGCGGTGACTTCGCCCGCATCCAGTTCACCCCGGACCTGGTGCCGTCCGACATCGTCGGCACCCGGATCTACAAGGCGAGCCAGGAAGGCTTCGACGTCGAGCTCGGTCCGGTGTTCGTGAACTTCGTGCTCGCCGACGAGGTCAACCGCGCGCCCGCCAAGGTCCAGGCCGCGATGCTGGAGCTGATGGCGGAGAAGCAGGTCTCGATCGGCGGTCGGACCTACCCGATGCCGGAGCCGTTCATCGTCATCGCCACCCAGAACCCGATCGAGTCCGAAGGCGTCTACCCGCTGCCGGAAGCGCAGCGCGACCGGTTCCTGCTCAAGGTCGACGTGCCGTACCCGCGGGGCAACGAGGAGTTCGAGATCCTCCGCCGGATGAGCGTCCAGCCGCCCACCTCGCGTCCGGTGCTGGATCCCCAGCGGATCCTGCAGCTGCAGAAGCAGGCCTCGGAGGTGTTCGTCCACAACCTCGTCGCGGAGTACATCGTCCGCCTCGTGCTGGCGACCCGGACCCCGGCCGAGTTCAATCTGCCGGACCTCACGTCGGTCATCCAGCTCGGCTGCAGCCCGCGCGCCACCCTCGGTCTGGTCGCCGCGGCCCGGGCGCTGGCGCTGATCCACGGCCGCGACTACGTGCTGCCCACCGACGTCCAGTCGGTGGCCAAGGACGTGATGTCGCACCGCATCGTGCTCGGCTTCGACGCGATCGCCGACAACATCCAGCCCGCCCAGGTGATCGACCGGATCATCGCCATGGTGCCGCCGCCCACCCCGGTGTGGAACGGCGGTCAATCCCAGCAGCCGGGGCAGTCCCAGCAGCCCGGTGGACAGCGTGCCCCGCAGCGGCAGGCGGCGCAGCCGGACTTCAGCTGAGTCGCATGTCGTACTCCGCACCCGGTTTCCCGCCCCCGTCCGGCGCCCCCGCCTACCCACCGCCCGGCGGGGCTCCGGCCTTCCCGCCACCCTCCGGCGCGCCGGCGATGGCGGCGCCGGACCCGGCGGCGTACGGGGCCCTGTCGTCCGTCCTCGGTGAGCCGACCCAGCCCACGATCCCGTTGAACAAGCTGGCTCCGGAGGCGGCGCTGCGTCGCCTCGAGCTGACCATCGTGCGTCGGCTGGAGGGTTTCCTGCACGGCGACCACCTCGGTCTGCTGCCCGGTCCGGGATCGGAGACCAACGAGGCCCGGGTCTACCAGCCCGGTCAGGACGACGTCCGCCGGATCGACTGGTCGGTCACCGCGCGGACCAACGTGGCCCACGTCCGCGACACCATCTCCGACCGTGAGCTCGAGGTGTGGGCGCTGCTCGACGTCACCCCGTCGATGAACTGGGGCACCGAGGGCGTCACCAAGCGTGACCTCGGGATCGCGGCCATCGCCACCATCGGGTTCCTCGGCCAGCGGGTCGGCGACCGGTTCGGCGGCTACATCATGCGACCCGACCGGATCCGACGGCTGCCGGCGGTCGCCGGCCGGTCGGCCCTGTACGGCGTCCTCCGCCGGATGCTCACCGAGCCGTTCGTGCCCGACCACGCGACCGGTTCGATGTCGCTGGCCGCCGCCGTCGAGCAGCTGTCCCGGACGCAGCGTCGGCGCGGTCTGCGGGTCGTGGTGTCGGACTTCCTCACGCCCGGCGACCACGAGCTCGACCCGAACGTCGAGCCGGAGTGGGAACGCTCGATGCGCCGCCTGGCCGTCCGCAACCAGGTGCTGGCGGTCGAGGTCGTCGACAAGCGCGAGATCGAGTTCCCCGACGTCGGCGACATGCTGATCCGCGATCCCGAGACCGATTTCGAGCGGTACGTGAACACCGCCGACGAGGCCGCCCGCGCCCGGATGGACGCGGCTTCCGCCGCCCAGCGGGAACGAATCCGGATCGCGCTTCGTCGTGCTGGTGTGGGGCACATCCAGCTCCGCACCGACCGCGACTGGGTGCAGGACATCGCCCGGTTCGTGCTGGCCTACCGTCGCGTCGCCAGCATGCTGCACGCACCGCCTCAGGGAGTGACCAAGTGATCCCGCAGCTGAGCTTCCTGTCTCCGGACCGGTTGCTGATCCTGCTCGTCATCCCGCTGCTGGTCGCCGCCTACATCTTCGCGACCCGGCGGAAGAACCGCCGCGGCATGCGCTTCACCAACACCTCGATGCTGGACGTCGTGGTGCCGAAGCAGTCGCAGTGGCGCCGGCACCTCGCGGTCGCGCTCTCGCTGCTGAGCCTGGTGACGCTCACCGCGGCGTTCGCCCAGCCCAGCACGCAGGTCGACGTGCCCCGCGAGCGCGCCACCGTGGTGATCGTGATCGACGCCTCGCAGTCGATGCAGGCCACGGACGTGGCCCCGAACCGGCTGGCCGCGGCCAAGGCGGCGGCGATCGAGTTCGTGCAGAAGATCCCGGACAAGTACAACGTCTCGGTGGTGTCGATGGCCGGCAACTCCTCCATCCTGGTGCCGCCGACGCTGGCCCACAACACGGTCGAGAACGCGATCAACAGCATCCAGCTGCAGGACGGGACGGCGATCGGGGAGGGCATCTACACGGCCCTGCGCGCGCTGCAGCAGGCACCGAAGGACCCGAGCAAGCCGGACTCGGTCGCACCCGGGGCCATCGTGATGCTCACCGACGGCTCCAACACCGCCGGTCGGGCCCCGATGCAGGCGGCGGCCGAAGCCCGTACGGCCAAGGTGCCGATCTACACGATCGCGTACGGGACCGAGAACGGCTACGTCGATCTGGACGGCAAGCGCGAACCGGTGCCGGTCGACCACGACCTGATGAAGCAGATCGCCGCGTCGACCAACGGACGCTACTTCTCGGCGGCGACCATCGACGAGCTGAAGGCGGTCTACGACAACATCAACTCCGAGGTCGGCTACGAGAAGGCCGAGCGCGAGGTGACCTCGCGGTTCGCCGGCTACGGACTCGCGTTCGCCGTGCTGGCCGCTCTCGGTGCGATCTCCCTGGGGGCGAAGTGGCCGTGATCGGTATGGTTCCGCTGCTGCAGTTCCTGGCCCCCGAGCGGCTCTGGCTGCTGCTGCTCATCCCGGCTCTGGTCGGCGGCTACCTGCTGCTGTCCCGCCGGCGGGCGAGCAGACGGCGGTCGATGGGCCGGACCATGTTCGACCTCGTCATCCCCAAGGACCGGGTCTGGGTGCGCCACGTCGCCGTCGGTCTGTCGATCCTCAGCCTGCTGACCCTGACGCTGGCGTTCGCCAAGCCCAAGGACCAGGTGCTGGAGGATCGGCAGCGCGCCACCATCGTGGTGACCATCGACGTGTCGCTGTCGATGGAGGCCACCGACGTCGAGCCGACCCGGCTGGAGGCGGCCAAGACCGCCGCCTCGTCGTTCGTCACCTCCCTGCCCCCCAAGTTCAACGTGTCGCTGGTGTCCTTCGCCGGCACCGCGACGACCCTGGTGCCGCCGACCCTCGACCGGGGCGCGGTGACCGCCGCGATCGAGGCGCTGCAGCCCCAGCCGTCGACGGCCATCGGCGAAGGCATCTACACGTCGTTGGCCGCGCTCAGCCAGGTCCCGCCGGACCCCAACGACCCGGACGCCGACGTACCGGCCCGGATCGTGCTGCTCAGCGACGGCAAGACGCAGGTCGGCCGCGCCTCCGACCAGGCCGCCCGGGCCGCCCGGGACCAGAACGTGCCGATCTACACCATCGCGTACGGCACCGAGGACGGCTACATCGAGGTCGGCGGCCGGCGGGAGCCCGTCCCGGTCGACCGGGTGGAGCTGCAGCGGGTCGCCAAGATCTCCGGCGGTGAGGCGTACACCGCCGAGAGCGCCGGGCAGCTGAAAGAGGTCTACAAGGACATCGGCAACTCGGTCGGCAAGGAGAAGGTCGACCGGGAGGTGACCGCCCGGTACGCCGGCTTCGGGCTGGCCTTCGCCATCTTCGCCGCGCTCGGGATGATCTCGCTCGGCGCCCGCTGGCCCTGACCCCCGCTGGTTCCGGACGGTGCCTGCGGGCCGGCTCACTAGGCTGGGCCGGTGGGCATCGCCGAGAACCTCGCTGAGGTACGCCGACGCGTCGACGCGGCGTGTGCGGCGGCCGATCGCGACCCGTCGCAGGTGCGCCTGCTCCCGGTCAGCAAGACCAAGCCCCCGGCGGCGATCCGCGAGGCGTACGAGGCCGGAGCCCGGCTGTTCGGGGAGAACAAGGTGCAGGAGGCCGTGGCCAAGGCGGAGGTGTTCGCCGACGTCCCCGACCTGCGCTGGGCGGTGATCGGGCACCTGCAGACCAACAAGGCCAAGCAGGTCGCCGCGGTGGCCGCGGAGTTCCACGCCCTGGACTCGCTCCGGTTGGCCGAGGCACTCGACCGCCGGCTGCACGATCTCGGCCGGACGCTGGACGTGTTCGTGCAGGTGAACTCCTCGGGCGAGGAGTCCAAGTTCGGTCTGCCGCCGGAGGCGGTGCCGGGGCTCGCGCGGGAGCTGACCCGGTTCGACACCCTGCGGGTGCGGGGGCTGATGACCCTCGCCGTGTTCTCCGACGACGCCGACCTGGTCGGCGCCTGCTTCGCCCGGATGCGCGACCTGCAGGCCCGGTTGCAGGACACCGACGACCGGCCCGAGCGCTGGGGCGAGCTGTCGATGGGGATGTCGGGCGACTACGAGCTGGCCATCGCGTACGGGGCGACGACGGTCCGGGTCGGCCAAGCGATCTTCGGCGACCGGCTGGATCCGAACGACTACTGGCCGGTGTCCGGGCGCTGACCCTCTCGGGCTCCGGGTGCGCTATCGCCTGGGTCCGCGCTGACCCTCCTGGGGCGGCGCCGGGGCAACCATCCGCCCTCGCAGGCTCGGGCTCCCGCCAGACCCATCCACGCCCCGACGCCGCCCCAGGAGCCTCAGCGCTCTGCCGCTGTTGCACCGGGTTCCGGGGCTGATCAGGCCGGCCGGTGGTCGTCCGGGGTTGGCCGGCGCCTCAGTGGACCTGGAACGGACGGCTGTGGCTCGGTGGTGGGTTCTGGCTGGTCCGGTCGTCTGTCGGAGTGCCGGCTGTGGCTCGGTGGTGGGTTCCGGTGGGCGGGGTCGTGGGCGGGTGGCGGAGGTGGCCGGTGGTGGGTTAACGGGGTGGCTCGGTGGTGGGTTCCGGTGGGCGGGGTCGTCTGTCGGAGTGCCGGATGTGGCTCGGTGGTGGGTTCCGGTTGGCTCGGCCGTGTCGGGGAAGGCCGAAGGTGGCTCGGGGGCGGCATCGCGTGCCCGGACGATCGTGAGACGTACGCGGGAGGTGGTGACGAGCGGGCCCGGTTCCCGGCGCGACTGACCCGCCCCCCCAACGCCTACAGGTTGTCGATCTCGATGGGCGGCAGGTCGTCGGCCGGGGTGAAGCCGAAGACTCGACCGAGGAAGAACAGCTGGGCCTGGAGGGCGGTGCGGATCGAGTCGGCCCGGCGGAAGCCGTGTCCCTCGCCGGCGAAGATGATCAGGGCGACCGGCAGGCCCTTGGCGCGGACCGCGGCGGCCATCGTCTCGGCCTGGTTCGGGGGTACGACGGCGTCGTCGGAGCCCTGCAGGAGCAGCAGGGGGACAGACAGCCGGTCGACGTGGCGGATGGGGGACCGCTCGTGGTAGACCTCGATGGCCTCCGGGTACGGCCCGATCAGGCCGTCGAGGTATCGCGCCTCGAACTTGTGGGTGTCGCGGGCCAAGGACTCGAGGTCGGCGACGCCGTAGAAGCTGATGCCGGCGGTGAAGGTGTCGGTGGTGGTCAGCGACTGCAGGGTCGTGTAGCCGCCGGCACTGCCGCCCCGCACGATCAGCCGGGCGCGGATCCGCCAGGCCCTGCTCGGCCAGGGCCGCGGCCCCGCCCGCGCAGTCGGCCACGTCCACCACGCCCCAGGCGCCGCGGAGCGCGTCCCGGTAGGGCCGACCGTAGCCGGTGGAACCGCGGTAGTTGACGTCGAGGACGGCGAAGCCGCGCGAGGTCCAGTACTGCAGCGACACGGCGAAGCCGGTGTCGGAGAACGAGGTCGGGCCGCCGTGGGAGATGGTGATCAGCGGCGGCTGCTCGCCCTCGGGGGCGGCGTACCCCGGATTGGTCGGCGGGTAGTACCAGCCGTGCACGTCGCCGGGGACGTCGTCGAGGGTGCTCGGCCAGCTGACGGCGCGCGGGACCGAGACCCAGTCCGGCGACAGGGTCTGCTCGCCGGCGTGCCGGATGTCGGTC
Source organism: uncultured Actinomycetota bacterium (assembly GCA_963759915.1). Classification (GTDB taxonomy): domain Bacteria; phylum Actinomycetota; class Actinomycetes; order Propionibacteriales; family Propionibacteriaceae; genus Microlunatus. The sequence goes on from CAVXBJ010000075.1 coordinate 85,578, forward strand.
CAGGCCTCGGTGGTCAGGTCCACCAGCGCCAGCCGTGCGGGCCGGTCCGGGTCCTCGATCAGGGCGGCGGCCCGGCCGGCGGCGGCCGTCAGCGGTCCGTACAGCCCGGAGGCCAGGACCGGCCGGAGCGTCTGCGAGGACCGATCCAGCAGGTTCACCGACGTGACCCCCTCGCTGATCCGGCTGACCAGCAGCCGGCTGGAGTCCAGCACCACGTACGGCTGCTCGCCGAACACCCACTGCGGGGTGGCGAACTCGGCGGTCTCGGGCCACAGGGGAGTGGTGACCCCGTCCCGCTCGGCGTAGAGGTTCCACCAGTCGGTGCGGTCCGACACGAAGATCAGCTCACCGCCCGGCGCCCAGCGCGGGTGCACCGCCGACTCGCTCGCACCGCCGGCGACGTCGACCACGTCGACGACCGCACCGGCGACGAGGCGGCCGCGGCGGATCCTGGTGGCGTCCCAGGGCATGGCCGGGTGGTTCCACTCGGTCCAGGCCAGCACCCCGGTGTCGGACAGCTCGGGGTCGGAGTAGAAGTCGGCGCCGGCGCAGAGCACGGTGCCCGCCCCCTCACCCCCCAGCTCGAGACCGACGATCGTGGTGACCGGCTCGCCGTCGCCGGAGTGGTCCTCGCGGACCGCGAGCACGAGATCGCGGTCGGGATGCACGCGCAGGTCGGCGTAGCGGTGGTCACTGACCGGCGTGAGCGGTGTCGTCCGGCCGTCCCGCACCCGGTAGAGACGGTTGTCGGCTGAAGTCGCTGAAGACGACGACACCGTCGCGAACCGCGTACGCCCCGCCGCCGTACTCGTGGACGCGACTGCGGACGTTGAACGGGTCGGAGGTCACGGGCTCCGTCGTGCCGTCGACCGTTCGTCTCAGGAGATCGACCCGCCCGCCCTGGTCGGGCCGCGACTCCAGCCAGTAGAGCGTGTCGCCGTCGAGCATGCGGTGAGGCCAGGCTGGCGGTGCCCGAGGTGACGAGGTCGGTGGTGACGGGCGACGGCCAGGTCCCGTACGGCGCGGTGGTCATCCGCCCCACTCTAGAAGACCGCGGCAGCCCACTCCAGAAGATCGTCCCAGGGCTCGGCGCGGCGTCTGACCGGCACCGGGAACGCACAGCCGGGTCACAGAGAGGTGCGGGATCCGGCACAGTCCGCCCCGGCAGGATCGAGCACAGCAGACCAGCCACCGTGAAAGGTGAACGACCACCGTGAACCAGCCTCAGCCCGACCCCACCCCGCGCGGACCCGCGTACCAGGGCCGCCTCCTGCCCCGCCCGGACGAGGAGGTCGTCGACCAGGGTCTCGACTTCGACGTCCGTACGCTGCTCTCCCGGCGCCGGATGCTGAAGGCGTTCGGTCTCGGCGCGGGGATGTTCGCCCTCGCTGCCTGCGGAGTCGATGCGGCGTCGACCTCCGACGCGTCCGCGACCGGCGCCGGCGGGGTGACCGAGATCCCCGACGAGACCGCCGGTCCCTATCCCGGTGACGGATCCAACGGACCGGACGTGCTGGAGGAGTCCGGCATCGTCCGCAGCGACATCCGCTCCTCGTTCGGCACCTCGACCACGACGGCCGAGGGCGTGCCGCTCGAGTTCGAGCTCACCATCCTGGACATGGCCGAAGGACAACGCGCCGTTCGTCGGCGTCGCCGTCTACGCCTGGCACTGCGACCGCGCCGGCAGGTACTCCATGTACTCCGAGGGCGTGGAGGACGAGAACTACCTCCGCGGCGTCCAGGTCACCGACGCCGAGGGCAAGGTCCGGTTCACCAGCATCGTCCCGGCCTGCTACTCCGGCCGCTGGCCGCACATCCACTTCGAGGTCTACCCGGACGAGGCGTCGATCACCGACTCCGCCAACGGCCATCGCCACCTCCCAGCTGGCCTTCCCGAAGGACGTCGTCGATCTGGTCTACGCCACGGAGGGCTACGAGGCCTCGGTGGCGAACCTGGCCCAGGTGAGCCTGGAGTCGGACAACGTGTTCGGTGACGACGGCGCCGCGCACCAGCTCGCCGCGGTCACCGGTGACGTGAGCAAGGGTTTCGTCGCGACGCTGACCGCTCCGGTCGACATCATGCCACCGAGCCGACGGGCGGCGGTGCGCCCGGCGGCGGCGGCCAGGGCGCTCCGGGCGGGAATCCGCCGAGCGGCGAGCGCCCGTCGGGCGCCCCGGGTGGCGGTGCGCCGAGTGGCGCACCGAGCGCATCGAGCACGCCGGGCTGACCGCCGGAGCCCGGGGCTTGGTTCTGCTGTGACTGATGAGGCAGAATGGACCCTGATCCGCCGTGACGGCGTCGTGAGGATGTTGGGGAAGACAGCCCTCACACCTGCGTCACTGGAGGATCGATGAGCACAACTCGTGGAGTGCTGTACATCCACGCCGCACCGTCGGCACTGTGCCCACACATCGAGTGGGCGGTCGGTGGTGCGTTCGGCACGCCCGTACGCCTGGACTGGATACCCCAGCCGGCGGAGCGCGCCGCGTACCGGACGGAGTATGCCTGGACGGGCCCGGCCGGCACCGCGGCGCGACTGACCAGCGCGCTCAAGGGCTGGCAGCGGATCAGGTTCGAGGCCACCGAAGAGGCCAGCGACGGCGTCGAGGCGCATCGCTACTCCTACACCCCCGCCCTCGGGGTGCTGCACACCCAGATCGGCCTGCACGGTGACGTGGTGGTGCCGGAGGAGCGGATCAAGCACGCCATGGTGATGGCCGCCCTGGGTCAGCAGGATCTGGTGGAGGCCCTGGACGCGCTCCTCGGCCGCCCCTGGGACGCCGAGCTGGAGCCCTTCCGGTACGCCGGCGAGGGCGCTCCGGTCCGCTGGCTGCACAAGGTCGTCTGACCCCAGAACCCGCTGACGCACTCCTCCGGCCGCTCACGCAGGCGGTGCAGAGCGCGCGTGAGCGTACGGAGGAGTGCGTCAGCAGGATCGGCTGGGTCCGGGTTCAGGAGGCGGTGGCGTACCGGTTCGTGAAGGCGATGGCCACGTTGTGGCCACCGAACCCGAACGAGTTGTTGATGCCCGCCAGGTCACCCGCCGGCAGCTCGCGCACCGAGCTGGCGATGTCGATGCCGAGACCGGGCTCCGGGTCCTCGAGGTTGATCGTCGGCGGCACGGTCCGGTGGTAGAGGGCCAGCAGCGTGGCCAGGGACTCCAGCGCGCCGGCCCCGCCGAGCAGGTGCCCGGTCATCGACTTCGTCCCGGTGACGATCGCGTCGGTGTCCTCGTCCGAGCGCCATCCGGATGGACAGGGCCTCCGTCACGTCGCCCTGCGGGGTCGAGGTGGCGTGGGCGTTGACGTGGGAGATGTCGCCGGGCCGACAGCCCGGACTCCCGGAGCGCGTACGTCATCGCGCGGGCCTGGGACTCGCCGGTGGGGTCGGGCTGGACCATGTCGTGGGCGTCGGAGGTGATGCCCGCACCGGCCAGCTCGCCGTAGATCCGCGCGCCGCGGGCCTGCGCGTGCTCGAGGGTCTCGATCACCATCACGGCCGCGCCCTCCCCGAGCACGAAGCCGTCGCGACCCTTGTCCCAGGGGCGCGAGGCCCGCTCGCGGCTCGTCGTTGCGGCGGCTCATCGCCTGCATCTGGGCGAAGCAGGCGATCGGCATCGGGTGGATGACGCCCTCGGTGCCACCGACCACGACGACGTCGGCGCGACCGAGACGGATCATGTCGATGCCGTACGCGATCGCCTCGTTGCTGGAGGCGCAGGCGGACACGGGCGCGTGCGCACCCGGCCTGGGCGCCGATCCGCAGGCTCACGTTCGCCGCGGTCGGCGTTGGCCATCAGCATCGGGATGGCCAGGGGGACACCCGGCGGGGACCCTTCTCCTTCTGCACGTCCCACTGACCCAGCAGGGTCTGCAGGCCGCCGATACCGGTGGCGATGACGGCGCCGAGGCGCTGCCGGTCGACCGGGTTCTCCTCCTTGAAGCCGAAGCCGGCATCGCGCCAGGCCTCCAGGGCCGCGACCACACCGAGCTGGGCCGAGCGGTCGAGGCGGCGGGCCTCGACCCGCTCCAGCACGGTGGCGGGGTCGACCGCCGCCGACGCCGCGATCTGCACCGACAGGTCGGCGGCCCAGTCGGCCTCGATCCTGCTGATGCCGGAGCGGCCGGCGAGCAGTCCCTCCCAGGTGCTGGCCACGTCTCCACCGAGCGGGGTGGTGGCGCCCAGTCCGGTGACGACGATGGGGGTCGGGCTCATGGGTGGACCTTCCGGTGGTCAGGGGTCGGGCTGCCGGGAGTGGTGGGTCCCGCCGCTGCTGTCGGGCGGCGGGTGAGGGGGCGATGGTGAGGGCCACGCGGGGCGACGACCGAGTCAGCGGTCGCCGTCGGCGTGGCCCTCCGCTGCTCAGGAAGCGGCGCGTTCGATGTACGCGACCGCGTCCCCGACGGTCTTGAGGTTCTTCGCCTCTTCGTCGGGGATGCTCACGCTGAACTTCTCCTCAGCGGCGTAGATGATCTCGACCATCGACAGCGAGTCGACGTCGAGGTCGTCGGTGAACGACTTGTCCAGCTGGACGTCGTCGGTCGGCACACCGGCGACCTCGTTGACGATGTCGGCCAGGTCGGCGCGGACCTCTTCGGTGGTGGGCATCGGGCTCAGGGCTCCTTGGGGTTGGACGGTGGACGGACCGGGAGTGGTCAGCCCAGGGATCTGTGGTTGGGAACGATCATGGCAGCACGATCACCTGACCGGCATACACCAGGCCCGCACCGAAGCCGATGACCAGGCAGGTCTGGCCGCTGCGAGCCTCGCCGGAGGTCAGGAGCGTATCGATAGCGAGCGGGATGGAGGCGGCCGAGGTGTTGCCGTGCCACTCGATGTCGCGGCCGACGACGACCGAGGCGGGCAGCTTGAGGGCCCGCAGCATGGCGTCGGTGATCCGCATGTTCGCCTGGTGCGGGACGAAGACCTCGATCTCGTCGGCGGTGACGCCGGCACGTTCCAGCGTCTCGGCCGCGGCCTTGGCCATGGTGAACGCCGCCCACTTGAACACCGGGTTGCCGTCCATCTTCATCACCGGCCACTGCGGGGGATCGGCCGCCATGGCCAGGTCCCACGGCTCGGACTGCGTGATCAGACCGGACTGCTCGCCGTCGGAGCCCCAGACCACAGGACCGATGGCCGGTTCCTCGCTCGGGCCGACGACGGCGGCGCCGGCCCCGTCGGCGAAGATGAACGCGCTCGAGCGGTCCTCGTGGCTGGTGATGTCGGACAGTCGCTCCACCCCGATCACCAGCGCGTACGTGGACGCGCCCGTGCGGACCAGCGAATCGGCCAGCGTCAGGCCGTAGCAGAAGCCCGCGCAGGCGGCGGAGACGTCGAAGGCGGCCCCCTTGGTGCCCAGCTCGGCGGCGATCGTCGCGGCGGCGGACGGGGTCTGGTAGAGGTGGGAGACGGTGGCCACGATCACCGTGTCGATCTGTGCCGGATCCAGACCGGCGCGCTCGATCGCCATCCGGGCCGAGGACACCGACATCATCTGCACGGTCTCGTCGGGCGACGCCCAGCGCCGCTCCCGGATCCCGGAGCGGGTCCGGATCCACTCGTCGGAGGAGTCGATCAGCGTGCAGATCTCGTCGTTGTCGACCACCCGGCGCGGGCGGTAGCTGCCGATGCCCATGACCCGCGCGTACGGGCCGCCGGTCGAGGTCCGCAGCGGGGAGCGGGGAGATCGCTCGTCCGGCACGCTCACCGGGCGGCCTCGGTCTCGTCGGTGCTCGTCGACGCGTGCCGCCGGACGAAGTCGAGCGCCTCGGGCAGCTGGTCGGGGGTGTTCAGCGCGAACAGCTCGACGCCCTTCAGGTTGCGCTTGGCGATCCCGGTCAGGGTGCCGGCCGGTGGCAGCTCCAGCAGCCCGGTGACCCCGAGATCGGCCATCGCCTGCAGGCACAGGTCCCAGCGGACCGGCGACGCGACCTGCCCGACGAGGCGCCGCAGCACGTCGGCGCCGTCGGCCACGACCCGGCCGTCGGCGTTGGACAGCAGCCGGGTGCTCGGGTCGTGCGTGCTGAGCGACGTCGGCCAGCTCCGCCAGCCGGTCGGCCGCCGGGGCCATGTGCACGGTGTGGAACGCTCCGGCGACGCTGAGCGGGATCAGGCGCGCCCGGGGCGGCGGGTTCTCCGCCAGACCGGCGAGCTGCTCGATCGTCCCGGCGGCGACGATCTGGCCGCTGCCGTTGTTGTTGGCCGGGGTGAGACCCTGGGCCGCGATCGCGGCCAGCACCTCGTCCGGCTTGCCGCCGATCACGGCGGTCATCGAGGTCGGGGTCGATGGCGCTCGCCGCCGCCATCGCGCGTCCCCGCTCGCGGACGAACACCAGGGCGTCGTCGTCGGACAGGGCACCCACCAGGGCCGCCGCGGTGATCTCACCGACGGAGTGACCGGCGACCACGCCGATGCCGTCCGTCCCCGTCCGACCCCGCCAGGAGCTCCCGTCCGCCCAGCAGACCGGCGGCCACCAGCAGCGGCTGCGCCACGGCGGTGTCGCGGATGGTGTCGGCGTCGGCCTCGGTGCCGTAGTGGCGCAGATCGAGCTCGGTGACCGACGAGAGCCGGTCCAGTCGGTCGGCGAAGGTCTGCTCGGTCAGCCAGGGAGTCAGGAACCCGGGAGTCTGTGCGCCCTGACCGGGCGCGACGATGGCCAGCACGATCTTGACTATTTCGTGACATTCGGGTGTACGTCGCGCAGGGACACGACGAATCTGGGGCTACCTGGTTGTAGGAATCTGACAAAAGGGTCGCCGATGCGACCGGATCGTGTGATCTGACCGGGTGACGGGGACCTCAGTCGGGGACCGGGTCCGGTCCCGGAGCGTCGACTCAGTCGACGGCCGGGTCGTCCGTCCGGCCGCGGCGGCCGAGCAGGCGGCCGAGCGTCAGGGCCAGCCGGAGGGCGTACGCGTCGCGCGGGTCGGTCGGGCTGTAGCCGCTGATCTCGTGCACCCGACGCAGCCGGTAGCGCACCGTGTTCGCGTGCACGAAGAGCGCGCGGGCCGTCGCCTCGACCGACAGGCCCTGGTCGAGGAACACCACCAGCGTCTCCAGCAACCCGCCCCCGGCGTCCTGCAGCGGGTCGTAGAGCTCGCGGGCCAGGGAGCGGCGTGCGTGCCCGTCGCCGTTCAGGGCTCGCTCCGGCAGCAGGTCGTGGGCACTGACCGGGCGGGGCGCCTCCGGCCAACCCACCACCGCGCGGTAGCCGCTCAGGGCCTCCCGGGTGCTGGCGCCGGTGTCCATCAGGTGATCGACCGGGGGCCCGACCACGACCGGGCCGGCCGCGAAGGAGCTCACGAACCGGCCCACCACCGCGAGGGTCCAGTCCGGGTCCTTCAGCGGCGAGCCGCCGAGCACCACGATGAGCCGGTCGCCCTGCACCGCGCCCAGCATGTCCAGCCCCGAGATGGCGGCCTGGTGGCGGATCGCCTCGAGCTCCGCGGCGGCGTCGACGCTGGGGACGTCGGTGTCCGGCGCCCCACCCACCACCACCACGACGCCGTGGGTGGAGGTCCACCCCAGCGTCGAGGCCCGGGACAGCACCGAGTCGTCGGTCTCGCCCCGGAGCACGGCGTCGACCACCGAGGCCTCGAGGCGGGCGTCCCAGGTGCCACGCAGCTCGGCCGCCTGCGCGTAGATCTCGGCCGCCGCGAACGCCACCTCCCGGCTGTAGGCCACGATCGCGGTGAGCAGCACCGGCCGGTCCGCCCGCGGCATCACCTCCTCGATCTGGGTCTCGACCACGTCGATGGTGGTGCGCACCAGCTCGACGGTCTGGTGCAGACTGATCCGTCGGGCCAGCTCCCGCGGCGCCGATCCGAACACCTCCGAGGTGGCCGGACCGTCCGGTTCCGGGTCGGCGAACCAGGTGACGAACCCGTCGATGCCGGCCCGGGCGACCAACGTGATCCAGGAGCGGTGCTCGGCGTCCAGCTCGCGGAACCAGACGTGGCGCGTCTCCATCTCCGTGACGGCTGCCGTGGTCATGGCCGCGGTCTGCGCCGACAGACGTCTGGCGATCGCCGCGCGGGACTTGAGCGAGGACGGGCGGGACCTGTTGAGCCCCTTCGCCGCCGCCATAGGCTGAGCCTAGTGCTCGACGCGCCGGACATCGGCCGGGCCGGACGGCGTGCTCGGACGTCGGAGGCGAGGGAAGGAGCGCGGTGAGCGTACTGGAGGCCAAACCGCAGGAGTACGTCTGTCGTTCCTCGCTGCCGACCGGACCCGAGGAGCTGGTGGTCACGGCGCGGAAGGTGTGGCTGGGCAAGACCACGCTGGTCGCCCGGGCGCTGCCGGACCGGGCCATCCGGATGATCGGCGCCTGGTGCTTCCTGGACCACTACGGACCGGAGGACGTCAGTGCCGCGCCGGGGATGCAGGTGCCCGCGCACCCGCACACCGGGTTGCAGACGGTGAGCTGGCTGGTCGAGGGCGAGGTGGAGCACCGGGACAGCCTCGGCACGCGGGCGTTGGTCACGCCCGGCACCCTCAACATCATGACCGCGGGCCACGGCATCGTGCACTCCGAGATGTCGCCGGTCGACAAGCCGCCCACGCTGCACGGTCTGCAGCTGTGGGTGGCGCTGCCCGACGACGTCCGCGACAGCGCGCCGCGGTTCGACCGCTACACCGACCTGCCGATCATCGAGCGGCCCGGAGTCCGCGGTCAGGTCCTGATCGGCGAGCTCGACGGCGTCCGGTCGCCGGCGATCAGCTTCACCCCGCTGGTGGGTGCCGATCTGACCCTGGAGCCGGGGGCCACGGTGGAGCTGGCCACCGACGCCGCCCACGAGCACGGTGTGTTCGTGGTCGCCGGTGAGGTGACGACCGGCGGGGACGTCTCGGCCACCACCGACCAGCTGATCTACCTCGGCACGGGTCGGGGCACGGTGACGGTGGCGGCGGGGGACGCCGGGGCGAGGGTCCTGCTGCTGGGCGGGGAGCCGTTCGCCGAGGAGATCGTGATGTGGTGGAACTTCATCGGTCGTACGCACGAGGAGGTCGCGGCGTTCCGCGAGCAGTGGGAGCACCGCGACGCCGACGCCGGGGACCGAGCGGTTCCCGCCGGTGATCACGCGCGCCGAGCGGGTGATGGAGGCACCGGCGATGCCGACCGTGCCGCTGAAGCCGCGACCCCGCCGGCCACCCGAGCGACAGCCCCCGCCGGTGAGGGCCGGCGGTGAACCCGGTCGACGCGCTGCGCGAGATCGGCTTCCTGCTGGAGCGTGGACGCTCCGACACCCACCGGGTCAAGGCCTACCGGCGGGCGGCCGACATCGTCGCCGAGCTCGATCCCGACGAGCGGGCGCGGCACGCCGAGGCCGACGACTGGAAGAAGATCGGCGGCATCGGACCGAAGACCGCGCTGGTGATCGGCCAGGCGAGCGCCGGGCGGGTGCCGGACTACCTGCAGCAGCTCCGCGACGAGAAGGTGCCGCTGGCCACCGGCGGCGACCGGCTGCGGGCGGCGATCAAGGGCGACCTGCACGTGCACTCCACCTGGTCCGACGGTGGCAGTCCGCTGGAGGAGATGATGATCACCGCGCGGTCGCTCGGCCACGAGTACTGCGCGATCACCGATCACTCGCCGCGGCTCACCGTGGCCCGTGGACTGACCGCCGAGCGGCTCCGGCAGCAGCTCCAGATCACCCGCGACCTCGACGCGGCGATGGCCCCTTTCCGTGTCCTGCAAGGGATCGAGGTCGACATCCTGGACGACGGCGGTCTCGATCAGGACGACGACCTGCTGGCCGAGCTCGACGTGGTGGTGGCCAGCGTGCACTCCAAGCTCCGCTCGGACTCCGAGACCATGACGCACCGGATGGTCGGCGCCATCGCCAACCCGCGGACCAACGTCCTGGGGCACTGCACCGGGCGGCTGATCGAGGGGGAACGGGGCACCCGGCCGGAGTCCAGCTTCGACGCCGAGGTCGTGTTCGAGGCGTGCCGCGCCTTCGACGTCGCCGTGGAGATCAACTCCCGGCCCGAGCGGCGCGACCCGCCGACCCGGTTGCTCCAGCTCGCGATCGAGACGGGCTGCCTGTTCTCCATCGACACCGACGCGCACGCCCCGGGCCAGCTGGAGTTCGTCGCGTACGGGTGCGAGCGGGCGGAGGCTCTCGGCCTCGATCCGGACCGGGTGATCAACACCTGGCCGGTCGAGGAGCTGCTGTCCTGGTGCGCCAAGGGCTGAGGCCCGGGGTGGACCAGGTCCGGCCCGCCTGCGGGGACCGGCGGCCTGGACGGCTACCCTCGCCCCTGTGGATGGCGCGGGCAGGACTGTGGATGGTGCGGGTGTGATGGTGGATGACGCGGACGTGGCGGCCAGCTTGGTCCGGGAGGCCGGGACGCTGGCGGCGACGATGCTGGCCGACGGGCTCGACACGCACTACAAGACCTCCGTGTCCGACGTGGTGTCGGCCGCCGACCACGCGGCCGAGGACCTCGTCGTCCGACGACTGACCGAGCTGCGTCCCGACGACGGCCTGGTGGGTGAGGAGGGAGCGGCTCGCCCCGGCGAGCGCACCTGGTACATCGATCCCGTCGACGGCACCTACAACTTCCTCTCCGGACTGCCGTACTGGTGCTCCGCCATCGGCCTGACCGACGTCGACGGACCGCTGTTGGGCGCGGTCTACTACCCGGCCCGCGACGAGGCCTGGGTCGGCGGGCGGGACCGGCCCACGACGTTGAACGGGGTGCCGGTGACGCCGCTCGTCGACGAGCCGCTGGAGCGGGTGTCGGTGGCCACCTACCTGCATCCGCGGAACCTGCGTGACGAGCCGCGGGTCGAGTCCTGGCGCTCCGCGGTGGGCGCGGCGGCGACCGTGCGGATGCTCGGTTCCGCCTCGGTCGACCTGGCCGGCGTGGCCACCGGACGGATCGGGGTGTTCCTGCAGGCGAACCTGCACCCCTGGGACTGGTTCCCCGGCGCGGCCCTGGTGCTCGGGGCCGGCGGGGCCGCCGAGGTGGTCGAGCTCGACGGCAACCGTTGGCAGGTCGCCGGCAACCGCCAGTCCGTGGCCGAGACCGTCGCCGCGCTCCAGCAGGCCGGATGAGACTCCGGGGTTCCGCCGGGCAGCGGCCCATGGCAGGCTTTCGTCCCACATGGACCGGGGACGCCGGGCTGCGGTGCGGCGGTCCCACGAGCAGGATGCTGGAGGCAGGACAGTGAGCGCGACGGCAGGACCCTCGCAACCGCGGAGTGCGGCGGGGGAGAAGTTCGGTCTGACCAAGGGTCAGGTCGTCCAAGAGCTCGGTTGGGACGAGGACGTCGACGACGAGCTGCGGATCGGCGTCGAGAACGCCATCGACGGCGAGCTGATCGAAGAGGCGATGGATGCCGTCGACGTGGTGCTGCTGTGGTGGCGCGACGACGACGGCGATCTGGTCGACGGTCTGGTGGACGGGGTCGTCGACCTGAGCGCGAGCGGCGTGCTCTGGCTGCTGACGCCGAAGGTCGGTCGCAGCGGGTACGTCGACAACTCCGACATCTCCGAGGCCGCGGTCACCGCGGGACTGGCCCTGACCACCACCGCGAACGCCTCGCCCGACTGGGCGGCGCACAAGCTGGTCCGGCCGCGCGGCACCCGGCGGTGAGTGAGTCCGCTCAGACCATCGGGATCGGGGCGGCGGGCCCCGACTTCAGCAGCCGCAACCAGTACGGCCAGACCGTCTCGTCGACCGATCTGCGCGGCGCGCCCAGCGTGCTGATCTTCTACCCGTGGGCGTTCAGCTCGATCTGCACCGGTGAGCTGCGCAGCCTGCGCGAGCGGTGGCAGCGGTTCGACGAGCTGGGGGCGCGGGTGGTGGCCATCTCCTGCGATGCGATGTTCACCCTGCGCGCGTACGCCGACGCCGAGGGCCTCGCCTTCGACCTGCTCACCGACCACTGGCCGCACGGCGGGATCGCGCGGGCGTACGGGGTGTTCGACGAGACCGCCGGTTGTGCCCTGCGCGGCTCGTTCCTGCTGGACGCCGAGGGCGTGGTGCGCTGGAGCGTGGTGAACGGGATCGGCGAGGCGCGCGATCTCGAGGAGCACCTGGCGGCGCTCAGCGCCTGACGACCGTCCCGACGGACTTGGACGGTGCGGTGCGGCCCACTAGATTGAGGGGCCGTTCACGACTCACGTCGGCGACGCGGGAGCATAGCTCAGCTGGTTAGAGCGCTTGCCTTACAAGCAAGATGTCGGGGGTTCGAGTCCCTCTGCTCCCACCAGAGACTTTTCTCGGCGAGGCTTTTTGGCAGCTCGAAGAGCACTGCGAGCCAGGCTGCGGCGGAAACCGCCACCGAACGTGCGATATTCCTGGAAGTGTCTTCTGGAAATGTCGGCCGTAAATCACGGATCTTCTCGGAGAAGTTCCCGCCGGAGCATTTCAGGAACGACCCTTCGACCGCTTCGTGGCGAAGCGGTCGAAGACGTCGAGCCGATTCTTCTCAGAGCCTGCGCGCCCGTCCCGGGCGCGCGCTCCTCATCGCGGGGGCGGGTCAGGCCTCACAGCCGGTGAGGGTGTCACCTTCCGCCGTGTCGCCGTTGCAGGTGTCGGTGTCGGCATCGCCGTTGACCGTGTCCGCGCCACCGTCGGTGGGCAGGGCGATCAGGGTGTCGTTGCCGGTGCCACCGCTCAGGGTGTCGTTGCCGGTGCCACCGATCAGGGTGTCGTCGCCGGCGCTACCCGTGAGCGTGTCGTTGCCGGCATTGCCCTCGATGTAGTCGATCCCGGGCCCGCCGGTCACGGTGTCGTTCCCGTTGCCGCCGATGATGGTGTCAGCGAACGCCGTACCCGTGATGGTGTCGTTCCCGTCGAACCCCAGGATCCACTTGCCGGGGCTGGCATTCGTGCAGTCGATCGTGTCGTCTGCGCTCGTGCCGGTCACCGTGGTGGCGGTCTGCACCACGCCGATGCTGACCACGCAGGGCACGAACGGACCCGGGGTGGGATCGGGACCCGGGAAGGTGAGGTCCGGGGGGCAACCCTTGCCGGGGGCGGGGATGATGTCGCGGCGGTCCTGGTGCTTCTTGTGCGCATCCAGGGCCGACTTGCTGACCGTGATCTTCACGTAGGGGTGCGTGACTGACCGGGTGGCATGGCAGATGGTCACGCTTCCGGCCGACGGTGCCGCCAGTGCCGTGGTCGGAATTCCGAGAATGATCACTGCGGCCAACCCGAAAGTGGTCGCAAGAGCTCGTAATCTCATGATGAGGGGCCTTTTCCGTAGAGGCGGCGCTGGGGGGATTCGGCGGCCTGCCTTTTGTCATACTCGACCCATTACCGGTATTTGTCCAGTTTCCCGAATTATCGCCGGAATTTCTGGGAAAGTGAACGGCGCATGGCGAGGTCGTACCGCACGGATATCGCGAAGAAAAGCCCCGAAAAGCGACTGCCACATCTCGACTCAGGTGTCGGGCCCGCCCCCAGGGCCGGACCCACGCTGGGCGACCCGCAGATCGCTGGTTCTACCATGCTGGACGTGGCCGGTCCCGAGATCACCTTCGTCCGGCTCACCGAGATCGACCTCGACGACCTCACCGCCCTGCTGAACGAGCCCCGCAACGCCCGCCACCTCCCGCTCGCCGGCGAGGCCTTCACGGCCGAGACGGCTGCCGACTGGGTAGCCGCCAAGGACGGACAGTGGGACGAGCACGGGTACGGTCCCTGGGCGGTTCTCATCGACGGGGAGTTCGCCGGCTGGGGCGGCTTCCAGGCCGAGGAGAACGGCGCCGACTTCGCGCTGGTGCTGCGACCGCGCTTCTGGGGTCACGGCGAAGCCGTCGCCCGTCGGGCCCTCGATCACGGGTTCCGCACCCTCGGACTCGAGGACGTGCTGATCGCGCTGCCGTACAGCCGCCACCCGGATCGGGTCGTCGCCCGGTACGGGTTCGCACCCGACGGCGACGTCACGTACGGCGGTGTCCGCTTCCGCCAGTACCGGCTCACCCGGTCGAGGTGGTCAGCAGGATCACACTCCTGAGGCCCGTTCGAGCCGTCGGCCTGCCCTTACCATGAGCACACCGCGTCTCAGATAACACGGGCGACCAGCCGCGATCCGGCGAAGCACCCGCACGCTTGGAACGTCGCAACGTGGCGCCGTTCACCTTCGTCTCCGGGCCTCCTGCTCCAGGTGTCCCGGCCTGCGCTGGAGCTGCCACGTGAATGACCTCCGGATCGGCCTGTACGACCCCGCTCGCGAGTCCAGTGCCTGCGGCGTCGGCTTCATCACCCGCAAGGACGGCCGCCAGGACCACGACGTCATCGTCCGGGGCGAGCACGCCCTGTGCGCCATCCCGCACCGCGGCGGCATGTCGTCCGAGGGCGTCGGCGACGGCGCCGGGGTGAGCGTCGACCTCTCGGTCCGCTTCTTCAGCGCGCTCACCGGCTGGCCGCTGCGAAGCCGGCGCGTTCGGTGTCGCCAACCTGTTCATGCCCACCGATCCCGCGTACGAACCTCAGGCGCGCGGGATCGTCCGCGCGGCCCTGGAACGGCAGGGCCTGGAGGTCCTGCTCGAACGACTGCGTGCCGGTCGACCCGAGCGCCCTGCGCCCGGCCGCCGTGGCCTACCAGCTGCCGATCGTGCAGTGGGTGTTCGTCGCCCCGGCCGACCGCACCCGGGCCGATGTCGACCGGGCGGCCAACGCCGCGCTGCTGGAGATCGAGCAGCGCGGGTACGAGAGTCCCGAGCTCGCCGGGCTCTACCCGCTCTCGTTGAGCGCGCGGACCCAGGTGCTCAAGGGCCGCCTGAACGCGGGCGAGGTCGTCCGCTACTTCACCGACCTGGTCGACCCCCGCCACGAGGTCCGGACCCTCTACTTCCACACGCGGTTCTCGACCAACACCGAGCCGCACCCGACCATGGCACAGCCGTTCCGGATGATGGCGCACAACGGCGAGCTGAACACCGACCGCAAGAACCGGCTGGCCGACGACGCCGGCGCCCGGGCCCGGCTGCGGCGGATCGTGCGTCCGCCCGGTCAGTCCGACAGCAGCCGGCTGGACCAGACCCTGCAGAGCCGCGTCTTCGACGACGGTCTCGACATCGTGGAGGCCGTGGTCTCGCTGATGCCCCCGGCCTGGGAGAACGACCACAGCCTGCCCGCCCCGATCCGCGACATGCTGGAGTTCTTCTCCCTGTACGAGGAGAAGAACGACGGTCCGGCCGCCCTCATCTTCAGTGACGGGGACGTGGTCGGGGCTCGGCTGGACCGGCTGGGCCTCCGCCCCCTGCGCACGGTGGAGACCGACGACTACCTGATCGTGGCCTCCGAGGCCGGCCAGGTGCCGTTGCCCGCCGACACGGTGGTGCACCGGGGCCGGATCGAGGCCGGCGGCATGCTCTACCTCGACCACCGCACCGGCAAGATCCTGCGGACCCGGGAGGCGCTCGCGGCGCTGGCGGCCCGGCGGGACTACGGGGCGTTGCTGGAGCAGGCCCGGGTCGCGCTGGATGCGCTACCGGCCCCGGCCATCGCCCGCGGCACCAGCACCCTGGGCTACGACGGCGACCTGAGCCTGCACGGCCGGTTCGTGGCGTACTCGCACAACCAGGAGAGCTTCCGGTTCATGATGGACCCGATGCTGGCCGACGGCTCGGAGCGCATCTCGGCGATGGGCTACGGCAACGCCATCAACGCGCTGTCCGACACCGAAGGCGGCCTGGCCAAGTACTTCTCCCAGCGCTTCGCCCAGGTCACGAACCCCCCGCTGGACTCCATCCGCGAGGCCGACGGGATGAGCATGCGGGTCGCCCTGGGCGCGAAGCCGGACGGCACCGGCGCCGAGTCGCACACCGGGTCACCGAAGACCGGGACCCGCCAGATCGTGATCG
>CAVXBJ010000076.1:0-98154 GCA_963759915.1 uncultured Actinomycetota bacterium
CAACGTGGTGGCGTTGGGGTTGGTGCCGGAGCGGCGGCGGCCGTCGTCGGCGATGGCGTGGTTGTTGTTGATCTTCTTCTTGCCGGGGATCGGGTTGTTGTTGTTCTTGTTGATCGGTAGCCCGTACGTGCCGAGGAAGCGGCGGGAGGAGCAGCGGGTGGCCGGCGAGCTGATCCGGTCGGGTCTGGCCACGGTGCCGGCGTTGCCGGCGTCACCGGAGCGGCCGGAGTTCCTGGACTCGGCGATGGCGTTGAACCGGCGGCTGGGGTGGTTGCCGAGCACGCAGAACAACACGGCGGTGTTGTTCGGTGACTACCAGGAGTCGATCCGGGCGAAGGCGGAGCTGGTCGCGACGGCGGAGCGGTTCGTGCACGTGGAGTACTTCATGATGTGTCGGGACTCGACCTCGGAGCCGTTCTTCGCCGCGTTGTTGGAGGTGGCGGGGCGGGGGGTGAAGGTGCGGGTGCTGTTCGATCACATGTCGACGTTCGGGTTGCCGGGGCACAAGGAGCTGTTGGCCACCTTCGACCGGGCGGGGATCGAGTGGCGGCCGATGTTGCCGATCCAGCCGTTGAAGGGGGAGTGGCGGCGGCCGGATCTGCGGAACCACCGCAAGATCGTGGTGGTCGATGGTCGGGCCGGGTTCGTGGGGTCGCAGAACATGATCGATTCCAGCTACCACAACAAGAAGCACGAGGCGGCGGGTCGGCACTGGCACGAGCTGACGACGCGGGTGGAGGGTCCGGTGGTGCAGACCCTGAACCTGGTGTTCGCCTCGGACTGGTTCATCGAGACGAACGAGCGGCTCGTCGACTGGGTGCAGCCGGTGCCCTTTCCCGAGGGTCAGGGGGATCTGACCTGTCAGATCGTGCCGAGTGGTCCGGGGTTCCCGGATGAGAACAACCTGCGGTTGTTCAACACGTTGATCTACGGGGCGCAGCAGCGGTTGTCGATCACGAGTCCGTACTTCGTGCCGGACGACTCGTTGTTGTACGCGATCACGACCGCGGCGCAGCGGGGGGTGGCGGTGGAGCTGTTCGTGAGTGAGCGGGGTGAGCAGTTCATGGTGAGCCACGCCCAGAACTCGTACTACCGGTTCCTGTTGGAGGCGGGGGTGCGGATCTTCCAGTACCCGTATCCGGCGGTGCTGCACGCGAAGCACTTCTCCGTCGATGACCACACGGCGGTGATCGGGTCGTCGAACATGGACATCCGTTCGTTCAACCTGGATTTCGAGGTGTCGATGATGTGCACGGGGGCGTCGTTCGTGGCGGCGATGCGGGAGGTCGAGGACGGTTACCGGGCGGTGTCGAAGGAGCTGACCCTGGCGGAGTGGAACAAGCGCCCGATCACGCCAGCGCTGGCTCGACAACGTCATGCGACTCACCTCCGCCGTGCAATGAGTGCCTCGAACCGGTCAGCACGGTCCACGGATGGACCGGTGCTCGCCGCCGCCTTCTGGCGGAGCCGACGCGCGGCGGCTGTCGCCGGGATCGTCTTCGCCGTCCTGCTCATCACCGCGATGGTCATGCTGCGCCTCGCGTTGAGCGACGGGAGCCTGCAGGCGCTGCGGACCGACGGCTCCCGCAGACAGCTGATCCGCATCAGCCTCAATCTCGTCCCGTTCGCCGGCATCGCCTTCCTCTGGTTCATCGGCGTCGTGCGCGAGCAGATCGGCGTGGTCGAGGACCGCCTGTTCTCCACCGTGTTCCTGGGCAGTGGCCTGCTCTTCCTCGCCATGATGTTCGTCGGCACGGTCACCTCGACCAGCCTGATGGAGATGCTGGCCGGGGCCAGCCTGAACCCCGACATCTGGGCCTTCGGTCGCAACTCGGCCCAGGGCATCATCTCGGTCTACGCGATGCGGATGGCCGCGGTGTTCACCCTGTCGGTGAGCACCCTGGGACTGCGCACCGGGGCCCTGCCGCGCTGGGTCTCCTTCCTCGGGTACGCCGTCGCTCTCGCGCTCCTGGTGGCCGCGGGGGAGCACAAGTGGACCCAGCTGGTGTTCCCCGCGTGGGTCCTGCTGGTCAGTGTCGTGATCCTGTTCACCCGACCGGTGTCTCGTCCCGCCATCCAGCCATGACCTCGGCGCACGGGAGGTCTAGCGTGAAGCCATGGCTGTTGCGTCCGGGGGTCCCGAGTGCCGTGCACGCCGCGGGCGTGGAGCGGCTGCTGGCCAGCTACCGCGCGATCCCGGCCGGCGCCTCGGTCCGCCTGGCCAAGCGGACCTCCAACCTGTTCAGGTCCCGGGTTCCGAACACGTCGCCCGGACTGGACACCTCGGGCCTGACCGGAGTCATCGCGGTGGATCCTGACGCGCAGGACCGCCGACGTGGCCGGGATGTGCACCTACGAGGACCTGGTCGCGGCCACGCTGCCGTACGGGCTGTCTCCGTTGGTGGTGCCGCAGCTGAAGACGATCACCCTCGGCGGAGCCGTCAGCGGTCTGGGCATCGAGTCGGCCTCGTTCCGGAACGGGATGCCGCACGAGTCGGTGCTGGAGCTGGACATCCTGACCGGCGCCGGTGAGGTGGTCACCGCCTCTCCGGAGCAGCACGCCGACCTGTACCGGGCGTTTCCCAACTCCTACGGCACGCTCGGCTACGCCGTGCGTCTGACGATCGCGCTGGAGGCCGTCGACCCGTTCGTCGCCCTCCGTCACATCCGCTACCACTCGCTGACCGACCTGGTCGAGGCGATCGAACGGCATCGTCGAGAGCGGCAGCCTGGACGGCATCCGGGTCGACTACCTCGACGGCGTGGTGTTCAGCGCCGACGAGAGCTATCTGAGCGTCGGAGTCGGCACCGACGCGGCCGGACCGGTCAGCGACTACACGGGCCAGGCCATCTACTACCGATCGATCCAGCACGACCACGGCGTCATCGAGGACCGGCTCACCATCCACGACTACCTGTGGCGGTGGGACACCGACTGGTTCTGGTGCTCGGCGGCGTTCGGTGCCCAGCACCCGCGGCTGCGGCGCTTGGTGGCCGCGGCGCTACCGGCGCAGCAGCTTCTACTGGAAGCTGCTGGCGTACGAGCAGCGTCTCCGGATCGTCGACCGCCTGGAGAAGGCGCACGGTCGTCCGCCGCGCGAACGCGTCGTGCAGGACGTCGAGGTGCCGATCGAGCGGTGCGCGGAGTTCCTGGACTGGTTCCTGTCCGAGGTGCCCATCGAGCCGATCTGGTTGTGCCCGGTGCGGCAGCGGGATGCGCTGGTCGCTTGTACCCGATGCGGACCGACCACACGTACGTCAACCTCGGTTTCTGGTCCTCGGTGCCCGGCGGCGCTCGACCGAGGGCGAGACGAACCGGCGGATCGAGCGGAAGGTCCGCGAGCTCGACGGGCTCAAGTCCTTGTACTCCGACGCCTACTACAGCCCCGCCGAGTTCGACCGGCTCTACGGTGCCGGCGACTACCGGAGCGTGAAGCAGACCTACGATCCCGATGCTCGACTCCTCGACCTCTACGCAAAGGCGGTGCAACGACGATGACGGCGTTCAAGGAAGACCTGGCGAGCAAGGTCCGCGCCGGCCAAGATGTCCCTGGCCCAGGTCCTGGAGACGCACGATCTCCAGTCGGGCGCCCGCTGCACTTCACCGCGTACGACGGCAGCTCGACCGGACCCGAGGACGCCCTCGGGTTCGACCTGGTGGCTCCGCGCGGCACCACCTACCTGGCGACGGCGCCCGGCGAGCTGGGGCTGGTCCGCGCGTACGTGGCGGGGGACCTGGAACCCCGCGGGGTGCATCCGGGTGACCCGTACGAGCTGCTCACGGCCCTGAACGACCGGATCGATGTCGGCCGGCCGTCGGCCCGGGTGCTGGCCGACATCGTGCGCTCCATCGGCGTCGAGCACCTGGTGCCGATCGCGCCGCCGCCCCAGGAGGTGCTGCCCCGGTGGCGTCGCACGGTGCAGGGTCTGCGGCACAGCCGCACCCGTGACGCCGAGTCGATCCACCACCACTACGACGTCTCCAACACCTTCTACGAGTGGGTGCTCGGACCGTCGATGACCTACACCTGCGCCTGCTACCCGGACGAGGACGCGACGCTGGAGGAGGCGCAGGAGAACAAGTACCGGTTGGTCTTCGACAAGCTGCGGCTCACCGCCGGTGACCGGCTGCTCGACGTCGGCTGCGGCTGGGGGAGCATGGTGCGCTACGCCGCGCGCCGCGGGGTGCGGACCGTCGGGATCACCCTGTCCGCCGAGCAGGCGGCCTGGGCCCAGCGGGCGATCGCCGACGAGGGGCTGAGCCGATCTCGCCGAGGTGCGGCACGGTGACTACCGCGAGATCGGCGAGACGGAGTTCGACGCCGTGTCCTCGATCGGGCTGACCGAGCACATCGGGGTCGCCAACTACCCCGCCTACTTCCGCTTCCTGCGATCGAAGGTGCGGATCGGCGGGCTGCTGCTCAACCACAGCATCACCCGGCCCGACAACCGACCGGGTTCGAAGATCGGCGGGTTCATCGACCGGTACGTGTTCCCGGACGGCGAGCTGATCGGGTCGGGCCGGATCATCGCCGAAGCGCAGAACGCCGGACTGGAGGTGCTGCACGAGGAGAACCTGCGTCCGCACTACGCCCGGACCCTCCGCGACTGGTGCGCCAACCTCGTCGACCACTGGGACGAGGCGGTCGCCGAGGTCGGTCTGGGCACCGCGCGGGTCTGGGGGCTGTACATGGCGGGGTCCCGGCTCGGGTTCGAGCGCAACATCGTCCAGCTGCACCAGGTGCTGGCGGTCAAGACCGACGGCCGGGGCGGGGGGGTCGACCTCCCCCTGCGGCCGTGGTGGCGGCCCTAGCGCTCACCGGACCAGGCCCGGGGTGGGGTGGGCCCTTCGGTCCGATCAGCCGGCTACGAAGGCCCTGGTGCAGGGTCGTCGGGGAGCGTCAGGCTGAGCTGGACGGAAAGGAACCATCATGACCGATCTGCAGTCGCCCACCCGTGAACGTGGGCGCACCGCGCCCTCGCCGGCGGGCGCGAACCTCGGATTCCTCCACCTGCTCTGCTTCGTCGGCGCTCTCGTCTACTTCTGGACCCGCGCCGACAGCGTCGGCGACCACGTGTTGGCGGTCCTCCAGGCTGTGGTCTGGCCCGCCTACCTGGCGTACGGGGCCCTCCAGGCTCTCTTCGGGTGACGGTGATCGATGACGACGTGACGACCTACCCGATGTGGAAGCGCGCGTACACGCCGGCGACGATCCGCGACAACCTGTCCCGCGCCGGCTTCACGATCGAGCGGCTGTGGTCGACGCCGGCCGGTGACGCCTGTGTCGACGGGTCGCCCTGGCTCGCTGTCGTCGCACGCGCATCGCGCTGACCCGAGATTCTCGGATCAGCGCGATGTCAGCTCGCTGCGGATCGCTCAGCTGGGCTCGTCCGAGGCCTCGACCACCTCTCGGTTGTCGGCTGCCCGATCGACGGCGGGTCGGTCATCGGCCGAGGTCGGGTCAGGGCCGTGGTCCGGCACACCGGGGGAACCCGGGTCGGAGCCGCCCTGATCCAGCCGGAAGGGCGGATACTCGTCGCGCAGCAGCAGGACGTAGCTCATGACCCGGTACTGCCAGCGGTTGATGCCCATCACCAGGTCGAACAACGCTCGTGGGTAGCGGCTCGTGAAGAGCATCGCGATCCCCGCAACCAGGACGAGCAGGCCCAGCAGTGAGATCCCGGCGTTGGTCTGCTGATCGGCGGTGGGCGACCCGTTGGCGACCCAGTACCACGGGGCGGTCAGCAGGCCCACGATGATCAGCTGCGGAATGGCCAGCAGCCAGGACTTGACCAGGACCAGGCCGCGGGAGAGCCGCTCCGGGTAGTCGACGTCGAAGTCGGCGGGGTAGTCGGTGCGCGCCAGCGTGAACGGCGGGTAACGGTCGGTGCCCAGCGCCGAGTAGGCGTAGAAGCCGACCCGCCAGCTCCATCGCAGGACGCCGACGCTGAACCCGAACAGCGACCGTGGATACCGTCCGGTGACCAGGATGGCCACCCCGGCGGCGATCGTGGTCAGCAACAGGATCGGCCAGAGCACGATGAGCACGAGGACGTGCGGGATGATGAGGATCCACTTCACCAGCCACAGCCACCGGGAGACCGGTTCGAGCTCACCGGTCAGGCGCACGGGATAGGCAGCCGTCGCCACAGCGTTCCCGGGAGTCGTGACGGCCGAGGTTCGGCCGAGACCGGCGGCGCCCGCGATCAGCAGCGCCACGCTGCCGGCGAGCAGGACCAGCGCTCCCAGCGCGAAGCCCCACACGACGGGCGCGATCAGCACCGTCCGGACGCCGACGGCCACGTCAGCCGCCACGCCGCGGCTACCGTCGGCGTTCATCACGACGGCCACCCAGCGGCCGGACTGCAGATCCATCTGGATCGACTGGGTCCCCGTGCCTTCGGCAGAGGTGGCCCAGAAGGACTGACGCCCCGGAGGCTCGGGTGCGCTCGTCCCGGCGACGGTCCGGTACTGCGCCCGGAACGGGCTGAAGGTGACCCGGGTGAGCTCGGAGTGCTCCACCCCGGCGAGGTAGGCCTCCACCTGGTCCCGGGGGCCGACGCCCACGAAGACGGCTCCGCCGGGGTCGGCAGCGGTGACGTCCAGCTTCAGCTGAGCGATCGGTGGCCGGGTCCCGGCGGGCAGGCGGTCATCCACGAGGACACTGACCTCGGTGGTGGTGATGGCGTACGAGCTCACCGCGTACCGTTCGGTCGGGGCGGTGAGGAACATGCCGTCGCGCTGCTGGACGTTCACCCAGCCGGCGGCCGAGGCCACGCCGGCCAGGGCCAGACCGACGATGCCCAGCAGGACGCCGGCCACGATCAGCACGATGTGCACGGCCCGGGTCGAGGATCGACCCGGTGGTGGCCCTGGTTGGGAACGCGGCGGTTGTGTGATCGTGGTCATGGTCGTGCCTTTCCCGGACGTGCCGGTGTCGACGGAGTCAGGTCTGGCTTCACGCTCGCTCGCCGCGGCCCCGCCCGGTAACCGCCGGAGGGCCGCAGCACACTCGCGACCTTGGTCGCCGACGACCGAGCCCCTCGGTCCATCCGCCAGATCGCGACGTTGGGCTCGACGATCATCGACCATCGCACCTGACGTCGGGTACGGCTCGGTGCCACCGTCGAAGGAGTGAAGCGAGACCACGAGCGGCGTCCGTAGGACGCACGGCGGAGGAGTCGAGGAGTCATGAGCCAGTGGAGATCGACGAACGATCCTGATGGCGCCCCTGAGCGCCTCGAGCACGGCTTCTCGGCCGTCGTGGTCTCGCTCCTGCACCGGATCGTGCGCGGCGCCCGGTACACGATCGCCTGCCAGGAGCACCTGCACGAGCGCTACCTGGAGGGCCTCGGCACCAGCGGACTCGACGCGCGGGCGCTGCTGGCCAGCCGGTCGCAGGAGGAGCGCGACCTCGAGGCGCTGTTCAACGCCGCGGCCATCTCGACCAGGCACCGCCAACCGGCGCGACCGGTTCGCGACGACTGACCACCGACCACCTGCCGCCGTCCGATCGAGGACAGATCCGCGGCGACCTGACCACCGGGAGGTGCCCCACGAACGGGAACCTGATCGTGGTGGGTGTCGATGGTTCCCCGCCGAGCCGGGAGGCTCTGGCATGGGCACTGCACGTCGCGGAGCCGCTGTCCATGGTCGTGTTGGTCGTCAGCATCTGGTCCCTGCCGCACCCGCTGGTCGACCTGCCGCTCGGCGCGCCCCCCGTGCGGGTCGCCGACCAGGTGGCCCGGGAGACCCGCGCGATGCTCGGACACCTGGTCGACGCGCTGGTCGGCGAGCCGTCGACCGTGCACGTCCGCCAGCGCATCGTGCAGGGTGACGCCGGGGCGGAGCTCGTCAGGCTGTCCGAGCACGCTGCCCTGATGGTCGTCGGTGCACGGGGACACGGCGACCTCGCAGGGACGCTGCTGGGATCGGTCAGCCGGCACGTCCTCGCTCACAGCCGGAGCACGGTCGTGGTCGTCCGGTGACGTCTCGCGGCGAGTCGGCCGCCGGGTCGACGCGTGGGACCAAGGTCTGACCTGATCCGACCAGTGTCTCGGGTTCTCGGCCCGTTCGTCCCGCCGACCGTGGCCCTTTGGGGACCCGCAGTCGAGCCGGACGACGGTGGGAAGAGACGAGGGTCGGGACGACGATGGTGGTGACCCTGATCAGCGGCGAGTTGGCGACCGAGCAGGGACACGAACGATCGGAGCCCACCATGTCCAGCACCCTCCACCACGACGGCGTCGCTCCCGAGGAGCCGAACCTGCGCCCGGGCCGGGTTGTCGTCGGCATCAGCAACCACGACGGGTCGTACGACCGGTCGCTCCCGGCGGCCGAGGCGTGGGCGGCCCGTCGCCAGCTGGACGTCGAGCTCGTGGTCGGACTGGGTCCAGGCGACGGGACGAGCGCGGAAGGCACCGACGACCGTGTGCGATTCGCCCGATCCGAGGTCGGTGCGGCCGCCGACCATCTCGCCCTGCAGCTCGAACCCGCCCAGCGTGTCCACACGAGCATCAGCGAACGCGGCGGCGTCGATGCGCTGCTGGCCGCGTCGACCAACGCCGGCGTCGTGGTGCTGCAGCGGCGCAGGCTGGGACCGTTGGCCCGCATCCGGGCCGGCTCGACCAGCGCTCTCGTCGCCGCCCGCGCGGCGTGCCCCGTGCTGATCGTCCATCCCGACGATCCCGCGCCGGCATCGGACGGGGCGCGTTCGGGGATCCTGGTCGGGGTGGACCCCCGAGGTCACGCGGCTCACGCCATCGCGGAGGCGTTCGCCGAGGCATCGTGGCGGGATGTACCGCTCACGGCGGTTCTGGCGTCGGAACCACCCGGCCCGACCTTCGTTCAGCCGGGTCCGAGTGAGACCGAGTTCCTGCATGCCTCGGCAGCCGCCGAGCTCGCCGAGCAGCTCGCCGGCCACCGCGAGCAGTATCCGGATGTGGAGGTCCACCAGTCGGTGCTCTGGGGACGCCCGGCCCCCGTTCTCGCCGACCTGTCCGCCCGGTACGAGCTGCTGGTCGTGGCACGGCACACGGAGGGGCACCGCGGGAAGCGCAATCTCGGCTCCGAGAGCCGGCGGCTCATCGAGGAGGCGCACTGCTCCGTGCTGATCACGCCGAGCAGCCGGCCGACGCCGGTGGCCCGTCATCGCCATCCCGCGACGACGAGCACGCCATCCCCCACGAGTCCATGAGCACCGTCGACGACGCGGAGACCGCTCAGCCGCGGTCCAGCTGCTCGGCGAGCTCGGCGCGGGAGCCGATGTCGAGCTTGGTGTAGATGTTGCGCAGGTGGTACTCGACCGTCTTCGGGCTGAGGAAGAGGGCGCTCGCCGCCTCCCGGGTGGTCCGGCCCTCGGTCAGCAGCATGGCGATCTGCAGCTCTCGGGGGGTGAGCCGGGCGGTCGGGCTGTGGTCGGGCCGGGACACGGACGCGCCGGTCGCCGCCAGCTCGTCGGCCGCCGCGTCCGCCCACGGCTGGGCGCCGAGCCGGACGAAGGTGTCCAACGCCGGCTGCAGGACGGCTCGCGCATCGATCCGGCGGCGGGCACGGCGCAGGCGGGCGCCGTACGCGAGCTGGGTCCGGGCCCGCTCGTAGCCGTCGACGGTGGCGTCGTGCAGGGCGAGGGCGACGGCGGAAGGCCGGTGTCCAGCTCGGCGTCCGCCGACAGCAGCGCGGTGGTGCGCGCGGCCCGCGCCCGGGCCCACGGTTGTCCTTTGACCTCGGCCCGCCGGTCGTACTCCGCCGCCAGGTCGGCGACCCGGGCGGTCGCGGCCGAGGCGGAGCCGGCACTCCACGATCTCCGGCACCGGCGACAGGTCGATGTCGCGGAGCCCGAGCTCGTCGAGCCGGGCGGCCGACGCCCTGGTAGTGATCGAGCGCCTGTCGCCACGTCGCCGAGTCCGTACGCGAGGTCGGCCTGGGCCAGCCGCGCCCAGATCTCCATCACGTGGACCTGGTGCCGTTCGGCCAGCTCGAGCGCCTCGGCCGCGTACGCCGTCGCCGGACGCGACCCGACCACGGCGGGCCTCCAACCAGGCCAGGCCCGCGACGGCAGCCGTGAGCTCGGTGCTCTGTCCCAGCTCACGGGCCAGGGCGACGGCCTCGCCGTAGTCGGCCTCCGCCCGGTCCCAGCGGTCGCTGGCCGCGGCGTCGCGGGCGAGATGGAACAGCAGATGGGGCAGCTCGCCGACCGCCGAGCGCCCCCGTCGGTCGCTCACCGCCGCCGTCAGCTGATCGCGAGCGGACCGCGAGTCGCGGAGGAACAGCCGGCCGATCACCTCCCAGCCGGCCAGGGTCGGCTCACGGTCGCCGACGGCGGCCGATCGAAGCCGGTCGAGTCCGTCCTGGATCTGGCCGCTGGCCGTCCTCCCCGGCGAGGATCCGGGCGCAGCCGGCGGCGATCGACCCGCGGGCCCGGGCCACGTCGTCGGCCGCCGGGAGCAGCCTCTCGATCTCGCGGGCGACGGTGACCGCGGTCGCCGCGTCGCCCAGCAGGAAGCAGACGTCGACGGCCTCGGCGAGGCTGGTGAGCGCGTCCGTCGTCTCCGTGGCCTCGGCGGCGGCCCGGAGCAGGATGTCCCGTGCCTCGCTCGACCGACCCGCTGCGCGCGGCGATGACCCCGAGGAGGTGCCGGGTGCGGGCCCGGATCGTGGGGGAGCGGGTGATCTCGGCGACCCGTTCCAGCGTCTGGCGGGCGTCGTCGGTGCTGCCGCCGAGCCACGCCCAGGTCCCGGCGGCCAGCAGCCGGCGGGCCCGGTCCGGGGCGTCGGGGGACAGGGCGGCGGCCCGCTCGGCACCGCTGGCGGCCACGGCGTACGCGGCCCGGTCCGCCGCTCGCTGCGCGACGCGTTCCATCGCGGCGGCCGTGGGTTCGTCCGGGCCGAGCACGGCTTCGCTGAGATGCCAGGCGCGCCGGTCGTCGTCGCGGTCGTCGACGGCGCGCGCCGCGGCGGCGTGCAACCGGCGCCGGTCGGCCGGCGTGGCCGTGGCGTACAGCGCCGAGCGGACCAGCGGGTGCCGGAACCGCACCTCGTCGGCTCCGACGGTGAGCAGTCCCATCGCCTCCGCCCGCTCGAGAGCCGACGACGTCGACCCCGAGGTCGGCGCAGGCCCGGGCGACCACGGCCAGCTCCTGGCCGGCGACCGCCGCGCAGCGGGCCGCCGTCAGAGCGTCGGGGTCGAGCTCGGCCGCGCGGCGCGCGTACACCTGGCCCAGCGACACCGTGCAGCGGTCGGGGGAACTCGGTCGGCGAGGCGGTCAGGGCGCCGGGATCGGCGATCAGCTCGCGGATGGCCAGGGGGTTGCCGACCGACAGGGCGATGACCTGGTCCACCAGACGGCCGCCGGGTTCGCCCAGCTCCGCCCGGACCAGGGCACCGGTCGCCTCGGGGTCGATGCCGGTCAGGGTCAGCTGCGGGAGCCCGGCTCCCGCCAGCCGGCACGGCTCACCCTCGCGGAACGCCACGATGACCGCGATGGCGTCGGCGAGCAGCCGTCGGGCGACGAACAGCAGGGCGTCCTGCGAGGGCGGATCCAGCTGGTGGGCGTCGTCGATGATCAGGCAGAGCGGCGTCACCTCGCTCCGCTGGGTGAGCAGGGTCAGCAGCCCGGCGCCGACCGCGAAGCGGTCCGCGGTGTCGCCCGGCGGACAACGCGAGGGCGACTCCCAGCGCCTCCGCCTGGGGCGGCGGCAGGTGGGTCGAGATCGGCCTTCGTGACGCGGAGCAGCTGGGCCAGACCCGCGAAGGGCAGGTCCCGTTCGGTCTCGGTGCCGGTGACGCTGAGCACCTGGATGTCCTCGGCGCCGGCCCGGACCTGGTCCAGCAGGGCCGTCTTCCCGATCCCGGCCTCGCCGGTGATGATCAGCACGCCGCTCTGGCCGAGCCGGGCGCCCGCCAACAGGGCGTCGAGCAGGTGCTGCTCCGCGTCCCGACCGACCAACATCCCCCGTGCTCCCGCCGCGTCGCGGCGAATCTATCCCCTGCGGCCGGTCGGCCGTCCGCGCGTCCGCTCTCGGCCAGGAGGAGACCCAGGGGTCGAGCGATGCACACCACCAGGACCCCCACCTGATGCGCCGAGACCTCGGTCGAACCGAGCCTGGGACAGCGGCAACTCCGCCGCCCAGAACGACAGGACCACCGAGATGACCGTCGACGAGCAGACCCCACCCGTGACCATCGACCCCGACAAGCTGATGGCCTTCGTCTTCCGCGCGGTGGACGAGGTCGGCGCCACCCTCAACGCCGCCCTGGTGGTGATGGGCGACCAGCTCGGCTACTACCGGGCCCTGGCCGAGCACGGGCCGATCGGCGCGTCCGAGCTGGCCCAGCGCACCTCGACCGGGGACAAGTACGCGCGGGAGTGGCTGAACGCCCAGGCCGCCGGGCAGTACGTGTCGTACGACCCCGCGTCGGGAACGTACGCGCTGTGCCCGGAGTACGCGATCGCGCTGACCGACGAGTCGAGCCCGGCGTTCCTGCCCGGACTCTTCCAGATCGCCATCGGCACCGTCCGGGACTCCTCCCGGATCATCGAGCTGGCCCGCAGCGGGGACGGTCTCGGCTGGCACGATCACAACTCCGACGTGCACGAGGGCTGCGAGCGGTTCTTCCGGCCCGGCTACCTCGCCAACCTCGTCGACGCCTGGCTGCCGGCCCTGGACGGCGTGGTCGACAAGCTGCGGCGCGGGGGTCGGGTGGCCGACATCGGCTGTGGCTTCGGCGCCTCGACGGTGCTGATGGCGTCGGCCTTCCCGGCGTCGGAGTTCGTCGGGTCGGACTATCACCGGGCCTCGATCGAGACCGCGCGGCAGCGGGCCGCGGCGGCCGGCGTCGCGGACCGGATCACCTTCGAGGTGGCGCCGGCGACGGGTTTCGCCGGCAGCGGCTTCGACCTGGTGACCACGTTCGACGCCCTGCACGACATGGGTGACCCGGTCGGTGCGGCGCGGCAGGTGTTCGAGGCCCTCGACGCGGACGGCACCTGGATGGTCGTCGAGCCGATCGCCGGCGACCACATCGAGGACAACCTGAATCCGGTCGGCCGGGTCTACTACGGGTTCTCCACGCTGCTCTGCACGCCCGGCCTCGCTCTCCCAGAGCCCGGGCCTGGCGCTGGGCACCCAGGCCGGTCCGGCTCGGATCCGCGACGTCACCGTGGCGGCCGGGTTTCACCAGGTTCTCGACGGTGGCCAGCACCCCGTTCAACAATGTGTTCGAGGTGCGTAAGTGACCCAGACGTCGTCGGTGGTGGCGGCCCACGCGGTGGGTCGCCCGGCCGGGCGTGCCCGCGAGCCGGACGCGGAGGGCTGGGCCGTGCGCGACGGGATCAAGCCTGGCCTGGTCCCGCTACGGCGAGCAGCGGCGATCGGGGCGGCCGACGGTGCTGTTGATGCCCACCTGGTCGATCGTCGACTCGCGGGTCTGGAAGGCCCAGATCGGCTACCTGTCGCGGCACTTCGACGTGATCACCTTCGACGGTCGGGGCTGCGGCAGGTCCGACCGGCCGACCGAGGCGAGGTACTACGCCGACGACGAGTTCGGTGAGGACGCGATCGCGGTCCTGGACGCCGTCGGGGTGGACGTCGCCGTCCTGGTCGGGCTCTCCTGCGGGGTCACGTACAGCCCTGCACGCGGCGGCTCGTCATCCCGAGCGGGTGGCGGGCCTGTTCGCCATCGCCCCGTCCTGCGGGCTCGGGTCCGCCCACCCCGAGCGCGAGGTCTACGCCTGGGACCAGGTCTACGACGCCAGACCGACGGCTGGGCGAGGTACAACCGGGACTACTGGCGGCGCGGCGGCTACCCGGACTTCGTCGCAGTTCTTCATGGCCCAGTTCTTCCCGGAGCCTCACTCGACCAAGCAGATCGAGGACCTGACCGGCTGGGCGCTGGAGGCCGATCCCGAGATCGTGATCGCCTGCACCGACGGCCGGCTCGGCTGCGACGGGGCGATCTGCCCCTCGATCGAACCGGTCTGTCGCGGCGGTCAGCTGTCCGGTGGTGATCATGCACGGCCTGGACGACCGGATCCGCCCGATCGCCACCGCGCGACAGCTGGCCGAGCTCACCGGCGGCGACCTGATCGAGCTCGAGGGCGTCGGGCACGGACCGCTCGCCCGCGAGCCGGTGCTGGTCAACACCGAGATCCGGGCGCTGGTGGAGCGGGTGCTGCCGCGACCGGTCGACCCGCACCTGGACGCGGTCCCGGTCGCGTCGACCGCGGGTGCTCTACCTGAGCTCGCCGATCGGTCTGGGGCACGCCCGCCGCGACCTCGCCATCGCCCGGGGGCTGCGCGCTCGGCACCCGGAGATCGTGATCGACTGGCTGGCCCAGGATCCGGTCACCCGGGTGCTCGCCGACGCCGGCGAGCGGATCCATCCCGCGTCGCCCTGGCTGGCCAACGAGTCCGCCCACATCGAGTCCGAGGCGCTGGACCACGACCTGCACGCCTTCCAGGCCATCCGCCGGATGGACGAGATCCTGATCGACAACTTCGGCGTCTTCGACGACGTCGTGGCCGACGGCAGCTACGACCTGGTGATCGGCGACGAGGCCTGGGACGTCGACCACTTCCTGCACGAGAACCCGGAGCGGAAGCGGTTCGCGTACGCGTGGTTCACCGACTTCGTCGGCTGGCTGCCGATGCCCGACGGCGGCGACGCCGAGGCCGCGCTGACGACCGACTACAACGCGGAGATGCTCGAGCAGCGGGCCCGCTACCGGCGGCTGCGCGACCGGTCGATCTTCGTCGGGCAGCCCGACGACATCGTCGCCGGGGCGTTCGGTGCCGGCCTGCCCGAGATCCGGGCCTGGACCGAGCACGAACTTCGACTTCGCGGGGTACGTCACCGACCAGGCACCGCCGACCGAGGCCGACCGCGCCCGCCTCCGGGCCGCGTACGGCTACCGATCGGACGAGCGGATCTGTCTGGTCTCGGTCGGCGGCTCCGGGGTCGGCGAGGCGCTGCTCCGCCGCGTGCTCGACGCCGTGCCCGCTGGCTCGTCGGGTGGCGCCCGAGCTGCGGTTCGTCGTCGTCGCCGGTCCGCGGATCGACCCCGATCGGCTGCCGAGACCGGACGGCGCCGAGGTGCTCGGCTACCGTGCCGATCTCGTCGACCTGATCGCGGCCTGCGACGTGGCCGTCGTGCAGGGCGGGCTGAGCACCTGCATGGAGCTGACGGCGGCGGCCCGCCCGTTCCTGTACGTGCCGCTCCGCCATCACTTCGAGCAGAACTTCCACGTCCGGGCGCGACTGGAGCGCTACCGCGCCGGCGTGTGCCTGGACTACGAGCGGGCCGGCGACCCCGACGCCCTGGTCGCCGCCCTGCTCAGGTGTGCTCGCGATGCCGGTGACGTCGCTGCCGGTCGAGACCGACGGCGCCGCGCGGGCCGCCGCGCTGCTCGCCGACCTGCTCTGAGTCGACCGCCTCTGAGTCGACCTGCTCTGGGTCGGCCGGGTCACTTGCCGGGAGTGTCCGCGTTCTTGATCTCGATCTCGGCGGTGGCCTGGATCAGACTCAGCAGCTCGGCGTCCAGACCCGGCGAGAACTCCTCGCGGCGCTCCGGGGCGATGGTGATCGGCACCCCGTCGGGCATGATCGCCGTGCTCAGCTCGGTCCCGTCGTTGGACGGCGAGGCCCCGCGGTAGAGCTTGGCGGCCTGGCTCTGGTCATCGGCGGAGAAGGTGTACTGGATGCTCTGCAGTCCCTTGTCCAGCAGCTTCTTCACCTCGGGGAACTTCTCCGCGTTGGTCTTCGGGATCGGCAGCACGCCGCCCCAGTTCACGCCGAGGGACTCCAGCGCCTTGGCGAAGGCGTTCTCGTGGGCCTGGTCGCGGACGATCAGGTAGGCGATCGTCGAGCGCGCCGCCTTGTTGTCCGTCATCTCGTAGATCCGGCACTTCTGCAGCCGACCGGTCGACTCCAGCATCAGGTTGTAGAGCAGGTCGAGGACGAGGTTGCCGCTGTTGTAGACGTACGACCCCGACCAGGGGTTGCCGACCGCGTCGACCGGCAGGGCACCCTGGGCGCCGACCAGGAAGTGGTGGATGTTGCCGGTGTCCAGCGCGATCTTGAGCGGCGTCGCCCCGGCGGCACCCGGCTTGTCCACGGAGTCGGTCTTCTTGCCCTGGTACTCCGGCGAGCCGTCCAGCAGGCGGGCGATGGTGGTGCCGATCAGCTCGACGTGGCTGATCTCCTCGGTGCCGACGCCCTGCAGCAGGTCCTTGTAGGGCTTGCTGGCCTTGTCACCCCGGAAGTTGATGCTCTGGAACAGGTACTGCATCATCGTCCGCATCTCGCCGAACTGGCCGCCCAGACCTTCCTGGAGGGCGTTGGCGGCGGCGGGATCCGGCTCGTCGACGGCGATCTCGTTGATCAGCAGCTCGGTGTGCAGGTACATCAGGTACGTCCTTCGGTGGTGCGAGGCCGTGGTCGAACCCCGTCGCACACCCGTACCCCCGGGATGGAACCCAAACGTGACGGACCTCAGCGCTGGGACAGCGGGCTGATCACCAGCTCGTCGATCCGGACGTGGGCCGGCGAGTCCAGCACGAACAGCACCGCGCGACCCACGTCGTCGGCGGTGAGCATCACCGCCCGGGACTCCGCCCCGGGGACGACGGGCCGGTGCTCCAGGAAGTCGGTGTCCACGTCGCCGGGGCACAGGTGGCAGGCGCGGACGCCGTGCTCGGCCTCCTGGGCGTTGAGGCTCTGGCAGAGCGGAGGCCAGGGCGGTCTTGCTCGCGCTGTAGGCGACCCCGGCGTACGGGGTGAACCGCCACGCCGCGTACGAGGACACGACCACCACCTGACCGCCGCCGCGCGTCCGCAGATCCGGCAGCACCGCGTCGACGGCCCGGGCCACCGCGGTGAGGTTGGTGGCGATCACCTCCTCCAGGTCGCCGATCGACTGGTCGGCCCAGGTGCGCTGCGGGGTGTTCAGCCCGGCGGACAGCACCAGGTCGTCGACCCCGCCCCACGCGGACACGATCGGCCGCGTGGGCCGCGGCGACGGCGGCGCCGTCCCGGGCGTCCAGCGGCAGCACCAGCGCCTCGCCGCCGGCCCGCTCGATCTGGGCGGCGGTCTCCGCCAACGGCTCGGGCCGGCGACCGCTCAGCGCGATCCGACGACCGGGCGCGGCCGCGATCGGCCGCGGCCCGGCCCATCCCGCTGCCCGCGCCGGTCACCCACAGCACGCGCCCGCTCCGGGGCGTGCACCGGTAGCCACCGCTCGACGCGGTCATGCCTCCTGCCCGGCGATCTCGTACCCCCGCTGGGGCAGCTGGGTGGCCAGCTTGCCGCCGCTGACGTCGACCAGGGTGCCGGTGATGTAGCGGGAGGCATCGCTGGCCAGGAAGCAGATCAGGTCGGCCACCTCCTCGGCGTCGCCCCACCGGCGCAGCGTCAGGGTGTCCAGCAGCCGGCCCTGGTCCGGCGGGGTCCATCTCGGCGAACGTGTTGATGCCGCTCGGGATCATCCCGGGGGCGTAGGCGTTGGCGGTGATGTTCCAGGGTCCCAGCTCGCCGGCCAGCGTCCGGGTCAGCTGCACCACGGCCGCCTTGGAGGCCGCGTACGCCGCGCTGCCGATGCTCGGCACGATGGCGGCGAACGAGGCGGCGTTGATGATCCGACCCGAGTTCTGCCGCTTCATGATCGGCGCGACGGCTCGGCACATCCGGAACACCCCGCCCACGTTGACGTCGAAGCAGCGGTCCCAGGTCTCGTCGTCGATCTCGGTGATCAGACCCTCGCCCATCACCCCGGCGTTGTTGACCAGCACGTCGATCCGGCCGAACCGCTCGGCGACGTCGGCGACCACGGCGGTGACCGAGGAGGTGTCCCGGACGTCGCAGGCGTACGCCCGCCCGGCCAGCCCGGCCTCCTCGCGGGCGCTCGTCGAACCAGGTCAGCGCCTCGGTGCTGACGTCGATCGCGATCACCCGCGATCGCTCGCGCAGAAAGGATTCGGCGATGGCCCGGCCGATGCCGCGGCCCGCGCCGGTGATGACGACGACCCGGTCACTGAGTTCGAGGAGCATGATCGGAGTCTGTCAGGTCAGCTGCACTCGACGGCCGCCCGCTGGACCGGCAGGGCCGCCAGGTAGCGCTGCATGTAGGTGTCGAAGCCGGCGACGTCGCCCGGCCTCGGGCCGCACCGTGACCAGGTCCGCACCGGCGAACACCGTCGGTCGACAGGTAGTCGGCGAGCGTCTGCTCCGGCGCCCGACGGGCCAGGAACGCCGCCAGCACGGCGATGCCCCAGGCGCCGCCCTCGGAGGCGGTGTCACCGACGGACACCGGCGTGTCGATGGCGGCGGCGAGGAACTTCTGCGCGACGCCCTGGGTGGTGAACAGCCCGCCGTGGGCGAACATCGTGTCCAGTCGCACGCCTTCGTCCTTGGTCAGCACGTCCATCCCGATCCGCAGGGTGGCCAGGGCCGCGAACAGCTGGGTGCGCATGAAGGTGGCCAGGTCGAAGGTGCTGTCCGGCGTGCGCAGGAACAGCGGCCGGCCCTCGTCGAGCCCGGTGATCGGCTCGCCGGAGAGGTAGTTGTAGGCCAGCAGCCCGCCACCGTCCGGCTCGCCCCACAGACTGGCGCGGAACAGCGTCTCGAAGACCATCGAGGTGTCCGCGTCGGCCCCGATCGCCCGGGCGAACTCGGCGAAGAGCCCGACCCAGGCGTTCAGCTCGCTGGCGCCGTTGTTGCAGTGCACCATCGCGACGAGGTCGCCGGCCGGGGTGGTGACCAGGTCGAGCTCGTGGTGCACCCGGCCGAGTGGCTGCTCGAGCACCACCATGGCGAAGATGCTGGTGCCGGCGCTGACGTTGCCGGTGCGCGGCGCGACCGAGTTGGTGGCCACCATGCCGGTGCCGGCGTCACCCTCGGGCGGGCACAGCGGCGCCCCGGGTCGCAGCGAGCCGGACGGATCGAGCCGCCGGGCGCCGGCCTCGGTCAGCTCGCCGGACGGCCTCGCCGGCGGTCCGGACGGTGGGCAGCAGCGCCGACAGCCGCCACGGCAGGTCGCGATCGGCGACCAGGTCGTCGAAGGTGCTGATCATGGCGGCGTCGTAGCTGCCGGTGGTCGCGTCGATCGGGAACATGCCGCTGGCGTCGCCGACCCCGAGCACCCGCTCCCCGGTCAGCTGCCAGTGCACGTACCCGGCGAGGGTGGTCAGGTGCGCGACCGCGCCGACGTGCTCCTCGCCGTCGAGCACCGCCTGGTAGAGGTGGGCGATGCTCCAGCGGTGCGGGATGTTGTGGCCGAAGGCCTCGCTGAGGGCCTCCACGGCCGGTCCGGTGCTGGTGTT
Organism: uncultured Actinomycetota bacterium; assembly: GCA_963759915.1. Classification (GTDB taxonomy): domain Bacteria; phylum Actinomycetota; class Actinomycetes; order Propionibacteriales; family Propionibacteriaceae; genus Microlunatus. Next base: position 19,321 of record CAVXBJ010000076.1, read on the forward strand.
CCGCCAGGTCCGGAACGGGGTGAGCAGCTCGCCGTCGCGGTCGAAGGCGAGATAGCCGTGCATCATCGCCGAGACGCCCAGGGCGCCGACCGAGGTCAGCTCCACGCCGTACTGCTCGGCGGACGTCGGCGGCCAGGGCGGCGTAGCTCTCCCGGATCCCGGCCCAGACCGCGTCGAGGGAGTAGGTCCAGCGCCGGTCGACGAACTGGTTCTCCCAGCCGTGACCGCCGGTGGCCAGCGGGGCGTGGTCCGGCCCGATCAGCACCGCCTTGATCCGGGTCGAGCCGAGCTCGATGCCGAGCGCGGTGCGGCCCTCGGTGATGGCCTGCCGCACGGCTGTCGGCTCGTCGCTCATCTGTGGTCGCCCTTCTCGTCGCTGGTCAGGTTAACGTTCTCACAGATCCTCGGACGGTCCGTCGCGGCCGCGGGCGAGCTGGCCTTCGCCTGCGGGCCGCGCCTACGGTGGAGGCGACGATCCGACCGACGAAGGAAGCACCCATGGAACTGGCCACGATCCCCGTCACCACCCTCACCGGAGAGGACACGACCTTCGGGGCGTTGAGCGAGGGGCGGCTCGCCCTGGTGGTCAACGTCGCGTCCACGCTGCGGGCTCAGCCCGCAGTACGAGCAGCTGGAGGCGTTGCAGAAGACGTACGGCGACCGTGGCTTCACGGTGCTCGGCTTCCCGAGCAACCAGTTCCTGCAGGAGCTCGGCTCGGAGGCCGACATCGCCGAGTACTGCTCGCTGACCTGGGGGGTCACCTTCCCGATGTCGGAGAAGGTGAAGGTCAACGGCAAGAAGGCGCATCCGCTGTACAAGGAGCTGAAGGAGACCCCCGACGCCGACGGCAAGGCCGGCCGGGTCGCCTGGAACTTCGAGAAGTTCCTGGTCAGCCCGAGACGGTGAGGTCAAGCGGTTCCGGCCCCGCACCGAGCCGAAGGATCCGGTCGTGGTCGAGGCCATCGAGGAGTGGCTGCCGCGCGCGTAATCGCTTTCCCCGCGGCTCGAGGTGCCTGGCGGCGCGGGCGCAATCGGTTACGCTGACCGCCGACGGACAGGGTCGTTCGGCTCCGCGGGGGGTCACGTCAGTGATCATGTGCACCCACTCGAAGGAGCGCTCCGGATGGATCGTCGTCACTTCATCGCCACCGTGGGGGTGGCCTCGGCCGCCGTCGCCGCCAGCGCCGTGCTGGAGGAGAACTGGGCCCAGGCCGAGCCGCGGACGGGACCCGGACAAGCGTCCGCCGGCGGTGGTCGACGAACGGTTCCTGGACACGCTGACCAAGATCAACGACCTCCAGGTGCCGAGCCACGCTGGCCGGCTACCAGGGCCAGATCGACACCCTCGCCAGCCCGCGCGCCCTGGCCCAGAGCGCGATGCGGCTGGTCAGCGCGTACGTGAACCCCCGCGGGCGCGAACCACCACGGCAGCGGCGCTGCTCGGGCCCGATCGCCACCTTGCTGCGGGCGCTCGCCGAGCGCCAGAACCCCAGCGGTCTGTACGACATCGGGAACCTCGACAGCCCACCCGACACCTCGTTCGTGATCGCCGACCTGGGTCTGAGCTACGTGCTGCTGGCCGACGACGACCAGCCGGCCACCGCGGCGATCCGCGCGCCAGTACGCCGCGATCATGCGCAGGTCGGGCACCGCGCTGGCCGAGGGCGGCGTGCACACGCCCAACCACCGCTGGGAGATCTGCAAGGCGCTCGCGCACCTGAACCACCTGTGGCCGAGCCGGCTGCTGAAGGCCCGGATCAACGACTGGCTGGGGGAGGGCATCGACCAGGACGGCGAGGGCGAGTACAGCGAGCGCAGTCCCAACTACGCCTCCGAGGTGACCAACAAGTCGCTGCTCACGATCGCCCGGTACGCGGACAAGCCCGAGCTGCGGACCAACGTCCGCCGCAACCTGCAGCTGACCCTCTACCGGATCCAGCCGAACGGCGAGGTGGAGACCGTCCAGTCGCGGCGGCAGGACCAGACCGGGATCCAGGACGTCTGGAAGTACCTGACCCACTACCGCGAGCTGGCCATCCGCGACCGCAACGGCCAGTTCGCCGCGGTGGCCGCGCAGATCCTGGATCGGGTCGCCGCCGACCCGGCGAGCTTCGCCACCAGCGGCTACTCGGTCGGTGAGTTCCTGGCCGAGGCGCTGGCCTACCCCGACATCACCGCCGCGCTGCCGACCTCGACGCCGGTGCCGACCACGTACACCAAGATCGAGCAAGGGATCCCAGCTGGTCAGCCTCCGGCGCGGCGTCCACCACGGCCGTGGTCTTCGGCGGGACCGACTGGCACAACAAGCGGGTCGACTCGCGAGGGCCAGTCGACCAGCATCCGGGAGATCGCCTCCGGGCTGTCGACCAACCCGACGTTCTTCAAGCTGCGCAAGGGCGCCGCGATCCTGGACTCGGTCCGGCTGTCCCCGCGCTTCTTCAGCACCGGCCACTTCCGCAGCGACGGGGTGACCGGCTCGCGCGGTGGCTGGCGGTTGAGCGACGAGGTGGCCGTCGCGTACCACCTGCCGTTGCCGCAGCGACGCCGGCGCTCCGACGGCGCGTACGTGCTCGGCTCGGAGGGCCGGTTCTACTCGAAGATGGACTTCCCGCACCGCCCGAAGGACGAGAAGGTGCTGGAGACGACGATCCTGATCACCGAGGTCGGCGCCGGCGGTTTCGACCTCGCCTTCGACCTCGACGGACCGCCCACCTCGCTGACCATCGAGCTCTGCTTCCGGTCCGGTGGCACCCTCGCCGGGGTCGTGCCCGCCAGCGGGGACGGCAACTTCCAGCTGGTCGAGGGAGAGGGCAGCTACACCGTCGGTAGCGACACCATCACCTTCGGTCCCGGTACGGGGAGCGGGATCCGGCAACCGATCGCGATGGACCCCGGGGAGAAGTACACCTACCTCGGCGGCAACCTGACCCCGGCCGGTCAGCGGGTCTACCTGACCGGTCTGGTGCCGTTCCGCTACACCCTGCGGCTGCGCTGACCGGCACCCACCAGACCCGCTGACGCACTCCTCCGGGCACCCACGCGGCCGTTGCACCCGTGCGTGAGTGGACCGAGGAGTGCGTCAGCGAGTCTGGTCGACGCCGAGCGACGGCGACGGCCCCGGTTCCTCGTGCTGCCGCCGCTCCGGCTCATCCGCCGCGGTCGGCGGGTCGGCCGAGTCGCCGGTCAGCGACCGGGCCCAGAAGGCGTCGGGATCGGTGTCGAGCAGCAGAGCCCGGACCAGCAGGGTGGCCGGGATGGCGAGGACCGCCCCGATCGGCCCGAGGACGATCGCCCAGAAGACCACGGAGAAGAAGGTCAAGGTCAGGCTCAGCCGCACCGCATCGCTGACGAACTTCGGCTGGATGAACGTCTGCATCGTCAGGTTGATCACGCAGTAGGCGATGATCACGGTCAAGCAGGCGCCCCAGCCGCCCGGTGAGCAGGGCGAGGAGGGCCGGCGGGATGAGCGCGATCACGAAGCCGATGTTGGGGATGTAGTTGGTGACGAAGGCCAGGATCACCCACAGCATCGGTGCCGGCAGTCCGATGACGACCAGCACGATGCCGTCGAGCACGGCCACGATCCGCACCGAAGACGCGTGTTCACCGTCAGATACTTGCGGACCGCCTGCGAGTAGCGGTTGAGCACCTCGATCAGACCGGCCTTGCTGTCGGCGAACCGTTGGGTCAGGCCGCCGAAGCCGCCGGCATCGGCGGCCATGAAGACGATGTAGGCGAGCACGAAGAAGAACGCCGAGGCGGCACCGAGGACCGCGCTGCTCACCGCACCCGCGAGCTCCAGCAGCTTCGCCGGGCTGATCGACGCGATCATGGACTGCGCGTCGGAGGAGTCCACGCCGAGCTGGGTGACGACCCCGACAAGCTGACTCTCCAGGGCGGCGAACTGGTCGGCGTACTGCGGCAGCAGCCCGACGAACTGGGACACGGCGATGATCAGCAGCAGTCCCATGATCAGCAGGATCAGGTAGGCCACGGCGATCACCGCCGCGGTCGCCACCGGCGACGGCACCCGGCGCCGCTCCAGCAGGTGACGCACCGGGTGCGCCACCATGACGACCAGTGCCGCGATGGCCAGGGTGCCGATGACGCCGCGGGCCAGGTAGAGACCGGCGATCGTGATGGTGGCGGCGGCGAGCGTCAGCAGCACCCGGCTGGCGGGACTGAAGCCTCCGCGAGTACTCACAGCCGGCGTGGTGTTCGCCATGATCGCGGCGCCCGAGCTCTCAGCGCCGGACGGCCGTGCTCTGCCGCCAGGTGCCGACCGACCAGATGATGAACACGTCGAGCGCGATCACGATGATCGACCACCACGGGTAGTACGGCAGCCACATGAAGTTGACGATGATGGACAGGCCGGCCACCACGATCGCCGCGACCGCGGCCCAGGTCTTGCTCGGTGAACAGGCCGACCGCCACGGCGACGGCGCCGGCGCCGAGGATGAGGTGGATCCAGCCCCAACCGTTGGCGTCGATCTTGTAGACGTACTCGAACCCGATCACGAAGGTCGGGCCGCGCAGGATCGCGGCGAGGCCCTGCAGGACGGCGAGGACGCCGACGATGCCGAGGAGAGTCGCGGTGCCGATGGTCGCCCCGGCGGCCACGGCCTGCTTCGTGGTCGGACGGGGTGGACCTGGTGGATCTGGAGGACGAGGGAGTCATCACCGCTCCTGAGGACTCGAGAAGGCCGAGTGGGTCCGGATCGTGAGGTGAGAGCCCGCCGGTCCTCACACCGCCTGCGGTGGTTGAGTGTGGGTCCCACTCTGTCGCATCCTGCGGGGACCCGGGTCGTCTCGGCCGTACGGCGCGCCGAGCGGATTGCCAGACCCGGACGCGGCGCGTCCCCGAATGGTCCATCCGACGCCTGCCGTGCCAGAGCTCACCGAGGCGTGCAGCGTCACTAGGATCGCCGGCGTGAGTCAGACGTCGCCGACGCCACCACCGGCACCCACCCCACGACAGCTGCTGCTGCTGTCCGTCCCCGCGGTGCTCATCGGCGTGCTGTCGGCGCTGATCCTCTCGGCGCTCAACCAGGTCTCCGGCCTGGTCGAGCGCGCACTCTGGGATCTCCTGCCGAACGCCGCTGGGGGTCGCGGACGGCTCACGCTGGTGGATCTTCCTGGTGCTGACCCTGACCGGCGCGGCGGTCGGGTTGGTGGTCTGGAAGATGCCGGGTCATGGTGGGCAGGACTCGGCCACCACCGACCTCACCGCGCCACCACTGCCGGTCAGCATGCTGCCGAGCCTGACCCTGGCCGTGATCTTGACCCTGGCGGGTGGGGTGAGCCTCGGGCCGGAGAACCCGATCATCGCCATCAACGCGGCCCTGGCCATCGCGCTCGTCGCCCGGCTCCTGCCCCAGGTCGGTGCGGAGCTGATCATGGCCATCGCAGCCGCTGGCACCATCGGCGCCCTGTTCGGCACCCCGGTCGCGGCGGCGCTGATCTTCACCGGGGTGATGGCCGCCGCACCGGGCGGCGGAGCGCTGTGGGACAAGCTGTTCCTGCCGCTGGTGGCCGCCGGCGCCGGCTCGATCACCATGAAGCTGCTGGGCGCGCCGACCCTCGCCTTCACGCTCCCTCCCTACGGAACCCCGCGAGCCGTCGACCTGCTCAGCGGGGCCCTGATCGCCTGCGGCTGCCTGCTGATCGCGATGCTGGCGGTGCTGGCGCTGCCGCCGGTCCACACCTTCTTCCACCGCCTGCGGAACCCGTTGGTCTACGCCACTCTGGGCGGTCTGGTGCTCGGCGGGCTGGGGGCGATCGGTGGGGAGCTGACGCTGTTCAAGGGGCTGGAGCAGACCGGAGAGCTGCTGGCCGACGTGGACGGGTGGGGGACCGGCGCCCTCGTCGCTGATGATCGTGGTCAAGCTCGCGGCGCTCGTGGTCGCCGCGGCGTCGGGCTTCCGAGGGGGCCGGATCTTCCCCGCCGTGTTCATCGGGGTCGCGCTGGGACTGCTCGCGCACGACCTGCTGCCCTCGGTCCCGGTGAGCCTGGCCGTGGGCTGTGCCGTGCTGGGCGTCGCCCTGGCCATCGCCCGCGACGGGTGGGTCTCGTTGTTCCTGGCCGTCGTGATCACCGGTGACATCGCGCTGCTGCCCGTGCTGTGCCTGGTGATCCTGCCGGCCTGGCTGCTGGTCTCCCGGGCGCCGGCGATGATCGTCGATCACCCGGTCACCGAGCGCTGGCTCAGAGTGCCGTGACTCGATAGCGTGCATGCCAGGGACCGTCCGCGTCCCGGGACCCCGCTACTGAGACGAGGATGCGATGGCGACCTTGACCGCGTGGAAGTTCGACCGCCCCGACGGTGCGTCACTGGCGATGCGGACGTTGAAGGACCTCAACAACGAGGGACTCATCGACATCCAGGAGGCGGCGATCGTCGAGTGGCCGGTCGGGCAGAAGAAGCCGAAGACCCGTCAGCTCAACGACATGACCGGTCGGTACGCCCTGGGTGGTCTGTTCTGGGGGATCCTGTTCGGCATCCTCTTCTTCGTGCCGGTGATCGGTGCCGGCGTGGGGGCGGCGGCCGGGGCCATCTGGGGCAAGCTGGAGGACGTCGGCGTGGACGACGACTTCATCGCCAACGTGAAGGAGAAGGTGACCGAGGGCACCTCGGCCCTGTTCCTGCTGTCGTCCGGGGCGGTGGCCGACCGGATCCGGCAGCGTTTCGCGGGCACCCACCTCGAGCTGATCGAGTCCAACCTGAGCGCGGAGGACGAGGCCGCGCTCCGGGACCGTCTCGGCCTCGATTGAGCGACCGGGGCGCGCGGCCCGAGCCGCGCGCCCCGCGCCCGGAACCACGGGCCAGGCTGACTCAGGGCGCCCGGTAGACCCGGCGGAGCTGGGCCACCAGCTCGGCGCCGCCGAGTTCGGGCTCGGGCTCGGGCAGCTGGCGCAGCACGACATCCTGCGCCGCGCTGAGGACCGGTGGCCGCGCCGGCAGCGGCGGCGGAGGCTGCCAGAAGCGCTCGTGCCGGTCACCGGGCCAGTCCAAACCGGCCAGGGCGGCACGGGTGCCGGCGGCCGGTGTGACCGCGGCCCGCTGGTCAGCGCCCGACGCGTCCCCCGTCCGCAGGATCCGCAACGTCGCCAACAGCTCCTCCCGCTCCCGTCCGCGCCAGCGCAGGAGAAGGAACGGGTCGGTGTCGAACGCCTCGCCGAGCAGGTAGAACGCCGCCGCCAGGTGTTTGCACGGCACACCCCAGTCCGGGCAGCTGCAGGTCTGCCGCAGGTCGCCGACCGCGGTGGGGAAGAGCGGGGAACCGGCGGCGGCGAAGATCGTCTCCAGCTCGGTCGGCACCTCGCCGGCCAGCAGCTTGGCGCAGGGCAGGGCCTGCTCCGACAGCGCCCTCTCGACCCGCTCCCACTCGGTGGTCGACAACGGCGCGAAGGCGATCGTGACGTCGTACGGCGTGGCGCGCGAGCCCTGTACCTGGGCGGTGACCCGACCGGCGGTGATCTCCAGCGACATCACCTGCCCCTTCCGGGCGTACGTCTTCCCGCGGGCCAGTCGGCCCCCGATGGCGAACGACTCCAGCACGTCGAGGAAGCGGCGGGACCACCACGACGTGCCGATGTCACCCCGGGTGCTCCGGGCCCTGAGCCCGTCCTCCACCGCCCGCGGACGGGAGGGTGGGTACCAGCCGCTCACTCGACCACCGCCCCCGCTTCGAGCTTCAGCAGCTCCGCCAGGTCGTCGGTGGACAGCTCGGTCAGCCAGGTCTCGCCGGTGCCGACGATCTTCGCGGCGAGCCCCCGCTTCTGGCTGATCATGGCGGCGATCTTCTCCTCCACGGTCCCGGCGCTGACCAGCTTGCGGACCTGGACGGCGCGGCGCTGACCGATCCGGAACGCCCGGTCGGTGGCCTGGTCCTCCACGGCCGGGTTCCACCAGCGGTCGACGTGCACGACGTGGTTGGCGGCCGTCAGGGTGAGGCCGGTGCCGCCGGCCTTCAACGACAGCACGAAGAGCGGCGGGGCCCAGTCCTGCTCGGCCTGGAACCGGGTCACCATGGCCTCCCGGGCGGACTTGGCCACACCGCCGTGCAGGTAGAGGACCTCGCGGCCGAACCGGCCCGCGAGGTGGCCGCGCAGCATCGCCCCGAACTCCGCGTACTGGGTGAACAGCAAGGCCCGCTCACCGGCCTGCAGCACCTCGGCGAGGATCTCGTCGAGGCGTTCCAGCTTGCCGGAGCGTCCGGCCAGGGGACTCCCGTCGCGCAGGAAGTGGGCCGGGTGGTTGCACACCTGCTTGAGCTTGGTCATGGTGGCCAGCACCAGACCGCGACGCTCGATCCCGTCGGCGGCGTCGATCTTGGCCAGCATGTCGTCGACGACGGCCTGGTAGAGCGCCGCCTGCTCCGCGGTCAGGTTGGTCAGCACCTCCATCTCGAGCTTCTCGGGGAGGTCGGTGATGATCGAGCGGTCGGTCTTCAACCGTCGCAGCACGAAGGGTCCGGTGAAGCGTCGCAGGCGGGCGGCGGCCTCGTCGTCGCCGTGCCGCTCGATCGGTTCGGCGTAGCGCTTCTTGAAGGACGTGGCGCTGCCCAGCAGACCGGGATTGGCGAACTCCAGGATCGACCACAGGTCCGCGAGCCGGTTCTCCACCGGTGTGCCGGTCACCGCGATCCTCACCCCGGCGGGGATCGAACGGATCGCCGTGGCCTGTTTGGTGGCCGCGTTCTTGATCGCCTGCGCCTCGTCGACGACCACCCGGCGCCACGGGATCCGGCGGAGAACCGCCGCATCGCGGGTGGCGATCGCGTACGTGGTGATCACCAGGTCGCTGCCGGCCACCGCCGTGGTGAAGGCCTCGCCCCGCGCTCGCTCGGAGCCGTGGTGCACGTGCACCCGCAGGCCCGGGGTGAAGCGCTCCGCCTCCCGCTGCCAGTTGCCGACCAGGGACATCGGGCAGACGAGCAGGGAGGGCTCGCCGGGCTCCTCGGTTCCGGACCGACCCTGCTGGTCCAGCGCCAGCAGCGCCAGCAGCTGGACCGTCTTGCCGAGACCCATGTCGTCGGCCAGCACCCCGCCGATCCCGATCCGGCCGAGGAAGTCCAGCCAGGACAGGCCGCGCGCCTGGTACGGCCGCAGCGTGCCCCGGAAGTCCGCCGGCACGTCCACGACGGCCAGCCGTTCCGAGGCCCGGCCGGCCAGCAGATCGCCGAGCCAGCCCTCCCCGGCGACGGCGGTGACCGTCACGTCGTCGTCGGCGGTGTCGACGCCGAGACCGAGGCGGAGCAGCTCGGCCACACTCAGTTCTCCCTGACGACCCGCCATCCGCAGCGCGGCCTCGAGTCTGCGGGGATCGAGCTCGACCCACTGCCCGCGCAGCCGTACCAACGGGGACTTCAGCTCGGCGAGCGCGGTCACCTCGTCGGGGGTGAGGGTGTCGTCGCCGACCGCCAGGTCGTAGCGGAAGTCGGCGATGGCTCCGAGCCCGACGCCGGCACCGGTGCCGACCATCCCGGGCTGGGTGCGCGGCGTCGCGGTCACCTTGACCCCGACACGGGTGGCGGGCCTGGACCACCAACCCGGCAGCTGGACCCCGAACCCGGCGGTGGCGAGGGCGGGGGCGGCGTCGTGGAGGAAGCGGTGGGCTCCGTCCACGTCGAGGACGAGGGCGTCCGGCCGGGCGGTCCGGAGGGCCTCGTCGAGCGCCGGGTAGAGCCGGGCCGCCTTGCCCAGCTCGGCCAGGAAGGTCTCCTGGGGTGCGGTCACCGGGCGACCGAGGCCGGGGAGCTCGCCGGTGGCTCGCCAGACCTCGTCGGCCTCTGCGACCAGACTCTGCTGGTCGCTGGCCTGCAGTCCGAACCGCAGCTGCCACCGCTCGTCGTCGTGCTCGTCGTCGGACCGTGGTTCGCTCAGTCGGAAGAACGCACGGACCGGACCGCTGAGGGCGTCCCGCTGCCAGCGGGCCAGCGAGGCGGCGAGTCCGTCGAGCTCGGCGCCGGGGGCGGCGAAGGACCGGACCGGCCCGGCCAGCGCGGCGAGCCAGGCCCTCGTGGTCGGGGTGCCGCGGCGGCCGAGGGTGAGCCGCCGCGTGCCCAGGACGGCCCGCACCGAGGCGTCGACCAGGTCGTCGACCGCCGCGGACCACACCTCGAGCGGATCGCCACCGGGATCACCGGCGGCGAGCAGGGCCGGGGGCATGGCGGCGGCGAGCACCCGCGCCCAGGCGGCATCGGGTCCAGACAGCAGGGGTCGCCAGACCGCGGCCGGTCCGTCCACCAGCACCGTGGGCAGGATCCGCCCCCGCGTCACCAGGTCGTCGGCGAAGGCGACCAGCTCGACCAGGTGGTGGACCGAGGCGCCGTAGGCGAACGCGGTCGGGTCCAGCCCGGACAGGAACGCGTAGGTCTGGTCCACCGACAGCGGCACCACCGGAACGCGCCAGCGACCCGGGTGCACCCGACCGGTCGAGCGCGGGTCACCGTCGCGGACCAGCTCGGGCGACGCCAGCGGTGCACCGCCCCGCGTCGGCAGGATCAGCTCGGTGCTGTCGAGGGCGTCCCGGGCGGGGACGACGCCGAGGCTGCTGGCCAGCTGCGCCGCGTCGACGGCGTACGGGTGGGGGGTGGGGGCTCGCGGTGGCCGGTCGGGTCCACCGGTCCCTCGGTCGGCGGTCGAGTCCTCGGCCCAGATCAGCAAACCGCCCGGCGACGCCGGGGCGTGTGCCTCCCAGCAGGCGTGTACGACCTGCATCTGCACCCCCTCCGACTCCGACCACGCGAGTATGCCGCGCCCGGCCGGTGGCGTCGGTTGACCCGGCCGGGATGGACGGGTTGACTGCCGATACGGGTCATCGGCGACGGGAGCAGCGTGGACAAGGTGGTCGACTCCGCGGCGGAGGCCGTTGTCGACATCGCGGCGGGCTGCTCGTTGGCGGTCGGCGGCTTCGGGCTCTGCGGCATCCCCTCGACGCTGATCAACGCGCTCTTCGAGGCCGGCACCGACCGCCTGGAGGTGATCTCCAACAACGCCGGGGTCGACGGCTGGGGTCTGGGTCTGCTGCTGGGAGCGGGGCGACTGCGGCGGGTGGTGGCCAGCTACGTCGGCGAGAACCGGGAGTTCGCCCGGCAGTACCTGTCCGGCGAGCTGGAGGTCGAGCTCACCCCCCAGGGCACGCTGGCCGAGCGGATGCGGGCGGGTGGCTCGGGGATCCCCGCGTTCTTCACCGCGAGCGGGGTCGGCACCCAGGTGGCCGAGGGCGGATTGCCCTGGCGCTACGCCGCCGACGGATCGATCGCCGTCGCCTCACCGGCCAAGCAGACCCAGACCTTCGAGACCCCCGACGGAGCGAAGGAGTTCGTGCTGGAGCGGGCGATCATCGCCGACTACGGACTGGTCCGGGCCTGGCGGGGCGACCGGCACGGCAACCTCGTGTTCCGCGACTCGGCCCGCAACTTCAACCCGCTGGCGGCGATGTGCGGCCGGGTCACCGTGGCCGAGGTGGAGGAGCTGGTCGAGCCCGGCGCGCTCGATCCGAACCAGGTGCACACCCCGGGGGTGTTCGTGCACCGGGTCGTCGCGCTGACGCCGGAGCAGGCGGCCGACAAGCGGATCGAGCGTCGGACGGTACGCCCCGCCCGGAGGGCGTTCGATGAGTGGGACGCCCACGCGACCGGAGGCGGCCCGATGAGCTGGACCCGCGAGCAGATGGCGGCCAGGGCCGCCGCCGAGCTGGCCGACGGGGACTACGTCAACCTCGGCATCGGCCTGCCGACCCTGGTGCCCAACTACGTGCCCGACGACATCGAGCTGGTGCTGCAGTCGGAGAACGGCATCCTCGGGGTCGGTCCCTACCCGTACGAGGGCGAGGAGGATCCCGATCTGATCAATGCCGGCAAGGAGACCGTCACCGTCCGCAGGGGTGCGGCCTTCTTCGACTCGGCCCTGTCCTTCGGCATGATCCGGGGCGGCAAGATCGACGCGGCCATCCTCGGCGCCATGCAGGTCTCCCGGGTCGGCGACATCGCGAACTGGATGATCCCCGGCAAGATGATCAAGGGCATGGGCGGGGCGATGGATCTGGTGCACGGGGCGAAGAAGGTCGTCGTGCTGATGGAGCACGTGGCCAAGGACGGGTCGTACAAGATCGTGGAGACCTGCTCGCTCCCACTGACCGGCCGCGGGGTGGTGCAACGCATCATCACCGACCTGGCGGTGATCGACGTCCCGGCCGCCGGCGGCGAGCTGATCTTGGTCGAGCTGGCGCCCGGCGTGAGCGCCGAGGAGGTGCGGGACAAGACTGAGCCCGCCCTGGTGGGCGGATGAGTCCGGACGGGACTGCGTCGCCGGTCGCCCCGTCGCTGGCCGGTCTGGTCGATGAGCTGTGGGACCGGCTGGCGGCGGTCCGGCTGGGCGGCAGCGAAGCGGCCCGGGCCAAGCACACCGGACGCGGCAAGCTGCTGGTCCGGGACCGGATCGATCGGCTGATCGACCCGGGCAGCCCCTTCCTGGAGCTCGCGCCGCTGGCCGCGTACGACCTGTACGGCGGCGAGCTCGCGGTGCCGAGCGCCGGCATCGTCACCGGGGTCGGCCGGATCGACGGTCGGCTGTGCATGATCGTGGCCAACGACGCGACCGTGAAGGGCGGCACCTACTACCCGATCACGGTGAAGAAGCACCTGCGCGCGCAGGAGATCGCGGCGGCGAACCGGCTGCCGTGCGTCTACCTGGTCGACTCCGGTGGCGCCTTCCTGCCGCTGCAGGACGAGGTCTTCCCCGACCGGGACCACTTCGGGCGGATCTTCTTCAACCAGGCCAACCTGTCGGCACGGGGATACCGCAGGTGGCTGCGGTGCTCGGCTCGTGCACGGCCGGCGGGGCGTACGTCCCCGCCATGTCCGACGAGACGGTGATCGTGCAGGGCCAGGGCACCATCTTCCTCGGCGGCCCGCCGTTGGTGAAGGCCGCGACGGGGGAGGTGGTGACGGCCGAGGAGCTCGGCGGCGGTGACGTGCACGCCCGGACCTCGGGGGTGGTCGACCACCTCGCCGCCGACGACCCGCAGGCCCTGGCCATCGTCCGCTCGATCATCGGCACGCTGCCCGCCCCGCGTCGTCGGTGATCATGGTCCGGTCGAGGAGCCGGGCGAGGACCCGGCCGGTCTGCTCGACGTGGTGCCGGTGAGCTCGCGGACCCCGTACGACGTGCGGGAGGTGATCCGGCGGATCATCGACGGGAGCCACTGGCACGAGTTCAAGCGACTCTACGGTGAGACGCTGGTGTGCGGCTTCGCCTCGATCTGGGGGCACCGGGTCGGCATCGTGGCCAACAACGGCATCCTGTTCTCCGGCTCGGCCCTCAAGGGTGCCCACTTCGTCGAGCTGTGCAACCAGCGCGGTATCCCGCTGGTCTTCCTGCAGAACATCTCCGGCTTCATGGTCGGCCGCGAGTACGAGCACGCCGGCATCGCCAAGGATGGTGCGAAGCTGGTCACCGCCGTGGCCTGCTCGGTGGTGCCGAAGTTCACCGTGGTGATCGGTGGCTCGTTCGGTGCCGGCAACTACGCGATGTGCGGCCGGGCGTACGACCCGAGGTTCCTGTGGTTGTGGCCGAACGCCCGGATCTCGGTGATGGGTGGGGAGCAGGCGGCCTCCGTGCTGGCCACGGTCCGGCGCGACGGTCTGGAGTCCGGCGGAGGCTCGTGGTCGGCCGAGGACGAGGAGGCCTTCAAGGCGCCGATCCGGGACCAGTACGAGCGTCAGGGCTCGCCCTACTACTCGACCGCGCGTCTGTGGGACGACGGGGTGATCGATCCCCGCGACACCCGCCGGGTGCTGGGCATGGGGCTCCAGATCGCTGCCGGGGTGGAGATCCCGGCGCCCGCCTACGGCGTCTTCCGGATGTGATCATGCACGCGGAGAGTGGCTCCACCGACACCGTGGTCGACGTATCTGCGGCGATCGCCGCGGTGCTGGTCGCCAATCGCGGCGAGATCGCGGTCCGGGTGCTGCGCACCTGTCGACGGCTCGGCATCCGCAGTGTCGCGATCTTCACCGCCTCCGACGCCGCCGCTCCCCACGTCCGGGCCGCCGATCACGCGATCCGGGTGGCCGGCTACCTGGACATCGACGGCATCGTGGCCGCCGCACTGGTCGGCCGGGGTGACCGCGATCCATCCCGGCTACGGCTTCCTGTCCGAACGGTCCGACCTCGCCGGCGCCGTCGAGGACGCCGGCCTCGTCCTGGTCGGGCCGTCTTCGACGGTGATCGAGCAGATGGGTCGCAAGGACGCCGCCCGCCGGATCGCCGTCGCGGCGGGAGTCCCGGTGGTGCCCGCGTACGACCTCGACACCCCGGCGGCCCAGATGATCTTCCCGGTGCTGGTGAAGGCGGCCGCCGGTGGTGGTGGCAAGGGGATGCGGATCGTCCGACGGGCGAGCGAGCTGCCCGACGCGATCGCCGCGGCCAGGCGCGAGGCGGCGGCCGCCTTCGGCGACGACACGCTGCTGATCGAGACGTACGTGGAGCGGGGTCGCCACATCGAGGTGCAGATCATCGCCGACGCCCGCGGCCGGGTGCTGTCCCTGCACGAGCGGGACTGCTCCGTGCAACGACGGCACCAGAAGGTGATCGAGGAGGCCCCGGCGCCCACCCTCGAGCCGGCGACCCGGACGAAGATCATCGACGCCGCGGTCACGTTGGCGGTGGCGGTCGGCTACGTCAACGCCGGCACCGTCGAGTTCCTGCTCGACAGCGACCGCGACGCCTTCTACTTCCTCGAGATGAACACCCGCCTCCAGGTCGAGCACCCGGTGACGGAGGCCATCTGCGGCGGGCTCGATCTGGTCGAGCTGCAGCTCCGGGTGGCCGCCGGTGAGGCGCTCCTCATCGACGCGACCGGGCTGGGCCCGTACGGTCACGCGATCGAAGCGCGGGTCTACGCGGAGGACCCGTACGCCGGGTTCCTCCCGCAGGCGGGCACCGCCGCCCTGGTGCGCTGGCCGGAGGGGCCGGGGATCCGGGTCGACCAGGCCCTGGAGAGCGGCCAGGAGGTGACCACCGAGTACGACCCCATGCTCGGCAAGATCATCGCCTCCGGGCCCGATCGGGACACGGCCCGCAGGCGTCTGGTGGAGGCCCTGGACCGGACGGCGGTCCTCGGTCTCACCACCAACGTCGGCTTCCTGCGCGCCGTCGCGGCCGGAGATGAGTTCGCGGCGGCGGCGATCGACGTCGCCTGGCTGGATCGTGAGCACCTGGTGGCACCGTCACCGACCGAGGCTCGCGTCGTGGCCGCCTGGCTCACGGCCGACGCTGTTCGGCAGGCGGATCGCGGCGGACCGTTCGGGGCCGACGGCTGGCGTCTGGCGGGGCCGTCGGCGCCGCTGATCGTCCAGCTCGATGAGCTGCTCACGGTGGATCGGGGATCGGGTCGGGTGGTCGGCCCGGGTGGTGAGTGGTCGTGGTCGCGGAGTCGGCCGGCACCCACGGCACGCGACTCACCCTGGACGGCCAGGAGACGGAGGTGTCGCTGCTGGACGCGGGCGACCGGGTCGAGATCTCCCATCGGGGGCAGCGATTCGTCTTCGCCCGCCCGGACGTCTTCGCCGATCACGGGCCGGCCGCCGGTGACGGCGCGGTCACCTCGCCGATGCCGAGCGTGGTGGTGGAGGTCCGGGTCGCGCCGGGCGAGGCGGTGGTGGCCGATCAGGTGCTGGGGATCGTGGAGGCCATGAAGATGGAGGTCGCGGTCCGCGCCCCATTCACCGGCACGGTCACCGACGTCCTGGTCAGGCCGGGTGACCGCACTCGACTGGGTGATCCCCTCTTCACCGTCGAGCCGGCTCCGGCCTGACACCGGACCTCCGGCTCAGCTGACCACCCCACGCACCCCGGAGTTCTGGTAGCCCGTCCAGCCGGTGACCCCGTTGATGGTGGCGACCCGGAAGCTGGTGCGGTGGTAGACCTCCTCGTTGCCGGCCTCGGTGTTCGGCAGGGTGCCGAGGGAGGCCAGCGTGACGGTCCCGCCGGCGGCGAAGGTGCGCAGGTGCACCACCCCGCCGAGGTAGTCGTCGCCACCGATCCCCGCCGGCGCGTCCGCCTCGTAGCGGTAGTCACGGATCTGCACGATGCGGTTCGCGGCGCAGGTGACGCGCGTCTGGTAGAGGATCCGGCGGTTGCCGGAGACCGTCACCACCGACGGTGTCAACGGGGTGACCGTGCACCCGTTGAGGGTGGCGGCCTCGGCCTGGGTCGGGGTGAGCGCCAGCGGTACGGCGACCGCGGCGGCGGCCAGGCCGCCGAAGACGATCTTGCGGGTCCGGCTGGTCGATGAAGTGGACATGTCGTCCTCCTGGTAAGGGATCCCGGCGTTTCCGGGTCTGGTTCCAGGGTGGTTGTCCGGCGCCTCGGAGTCGTCTGGCTCCGGACTGATCCTGCCGGGTCTGTCTCGAGTCGTAGGTGAGCCGGTCGGGCGTCAGGACGCGATCCGGACCCACCCCGAGCGGTAGGCGAGGGCGATCGCCTGTGCCCGGTCCCGGGCGGCGAGCTTCATCAGCACCCGGGAGACGTGCGTCTTCACGGTGCCCTCGCTGACCACGAGTCGCGTACCGATCTCGGCGTTGGAGAGGCCGTCGGCCATCAGCAGGAGGACCTCGAGCTCCCGTGGAGTGAGGCGCTCGTAGCGCTGGGAGACGGCCCGGAGGGGCCGGGGACTGCTCGACAGCGCGCCGATCACGGCGCCCGCGACGTGCGGGTCGAGCCAGGCGTGCCCGAGGGCGACGTGCCGGATGGCCGCCACCAGGTCGGTCAGGGCGGCTCGCCGACGGACGTAGCCGGAGGCTCCGGCGATCAGCGCCCGGATCACCATGTCGTCGTCGTCGTGGTCCAGTGACGACACCAGGACGAGGCGGGGTGGCGGCGTCTGATCACCGAGGTCGCGTCAGCAGCCGGGCCGCGGCGCAGCCGTCCAGATCGGCGAGCTGGACGTCCATGACCACGACATCGGGTCGCTGCCGATGCGCCTCGAAGACGGCCGCGTCGCCGCTGTCGTACGTGCCCAGGACCTCGATGTCGGGCTCCGTGCCGATCAGCAGCGCGATGCCTTGGGCCACCAGACGGGTCGACATCCGCGATCATCACGGTGGTCATCGCGTCACCCCGGCGGGGTCTCCGACCGCGATCGGTCGATGATCGACGGTTCTCATGTGCCGAAGAGGCGGCGGGGCGCCGGGAGATACCGGGGTCGCCGGCTCGACCGTCCCGGCGCGCTCAGAAGAGCATCGGTTCACTCGAGGACGCGGTCGGTGGGGCAGGTGGTCGCTGGGTGGACCGAACCTGCCGCCGGATGGTCCAGGCCGTGGCGGCGCAACAGGAGAGTGACCCGGCGCGCGAGATCGGACGCGTAGGACCGCAGCACGTAGGCCCCTCCGGCGTACAGCTCGGCGTAGGCGCCGAGCAGGTCCGGGTGCTCGCGGGTCAGGTACGCCCAGAACCACTCCCGGGCACCCGGTCGCAGGTGCAGGGCGAACGCCGTGGCGCTCGTGGCTCCGGCGGCGGAGATCATCGCCGAACAGCCGGTCCAGGTGCTCGTCGTCGTCGGTGATCAGCGGCAGCACCGGGGCGACCAGCACCTGGCAGGGGAGTCCGGCGTCGGTGATCGCGCGGATCAGGGCGAGTCGGGCGCGCGGCGTCGGCGTACCGGGTTCGAGGGCGTGGTGCAGGGTCTCGTCGGCGAGAGCGAGGGAGACACCCGTGCCGATCGGGACGTCGGCGGCCAGGTCGGACAGCAGCGGCAGATCACGACGCATGGTGGTGCCCTTGGTGAGGATCGAGAACGGGGTGCCGGAGTCCGCCAGCGCCCGGGCGATGCCGGGCATCAGCCGATAGCGGCCCTCGGCCCGCTGGTAGGGGTCGGTGTTGGTGCCGAGGGCCACCGGGTCCCGCCGCCACGACGGACGGGCCAGCTCGCGGCGTAGCACGGTGACCACGTTGACCTTGACCACGATCTGGGAGTCGAAGTCGGCGCCGGTGTCGAGCTCGAGGTAGCTGTGCGTACGCCGGGCGAAGCAGTAGGTGCAGGCATGGCTGCAGCCGCGATACGGGTTGACCGTCCACTCGAAGGGGACTCGAGCGGCACCGGGGACCTTGTTGAGCGCGGATCTGGCGAGCACCTCGTGAAAGGTCAGGCCGGCGAACTCCGGTGTCTCCACCGATCGGACCAGGGTCGACAGCGTGGGGATACCCGGCAGACCCGGTGCGCTGTCCTCGGCGGCCTCCAGGCGTTGTTCGTCCCATCGCACGAGGTATTCAAACACATCATCGATTCTTGCGCACGAGCTGCCTCGACGCACGACGCCCGGTGACCCACAAGGGGTCACCGGGCGTCGTCAGGTGGAACTGGGGGTGAGGCTGACGGCCTAGCCGCCTTCGTTGAGCTCGGCCTGACGCTCGACGTTCTGCTCGGGCGTCAGCGTGCGGGCATCCTCACGCTTGCTCTTCAGGACGATCGGCGGCGGGGTCTTGCGCAGCCGCTTCGACTTCTTCTGGATGTAGCTGAAGTTGGTGTTGTAGGCGTTGTAGTAGTTCGTGCCCGCCACCCGCAGGATCATGTCGTCGTTGTAGAGCGACCCGTTGCTGGTCAGGTTCTGGGAGCCGGTCCAGGAGACCCGTTGGTTCTTGCCCTGCACGTAGCCGTTGATGATCATGGCCTTGTGGTGGGTGTACTGCTCCCCGTAGTCGTTGCGGTTCTTGTCCTTCCAGGCGTCCTCGACGACCATCTGGCCGTATCGCTTGCTCTTCACCAGCAGCTGGCGCATGATCGTGCGGCTCGCGCGGCCACGGTTGAGGGTGACGTCGACCTTGCAGCCGGCGTTGTGCAGTGACCAGAGCTTCTTGGCCACGTCCATCCGCGGGTTCGTGAAGCCCCACATGTTCATCCGCACGACCGTGCGCCGGTTGCTGCCCAACGTGGTCGAGCACCTCACCGTGTTGAGGACGTCCAGGTACTGCACGTTCCTCGACGACCGCTGCGGGTAGATGTAGATCGTGAACGGGCCGTTGGTCGTGTTCTTCCCGTTGCCGTAGGCGTGGTTCTGGCGGTTCAGCGTCATGTCGGCGAAGTACGTCATCAGCCGGTTGTAGAGGATCGGCTTGCTGCCCTCCACGATCGTGTGGGTGTTGTTGAAGCTGTTGTAGATGTTCACCCGGTGCGGGTTGGCCGAGCTGATCAGCGAGACGTTCCTCGCGGCGCCCACCTGGGAGAACAGGTAGTACTTCACGTGGACGGTCGCGTAGGGGTAGTTCGACATGCAGCCACCCCGGCTGCAGGTGACGACGTAGCTGCGGCCCGACCTGCTGGTGCCCAGCGCCTTCCGCAACCGGCTCAGCTCGTGACCCTCGGCGCCGTTGTCGATCAGAATGTGCACCCTGACGCCCCGTTTGTGCGCCGCGATCAACCGATCGGCCGTCGACTTCTGGCTGAACAGGTACATCGCCATGGTGATGGTCTGGCAGCCCGCCTTGCCCGTCGGACAGCCGGGAACCGCAGCGATCGTCTTGTCGAGGACGGTCTGGGCGCGCCGCTCGGCGGTCTTGTTGCCGGCGGCGTTGTTGAACACCACCCCGGTCCTCGGCGTGTACGGCACCGCGTCCGCCGTCGGCACCAGATAGATGCCCATCAGCGCGGCACCGCAGATTGCGGTGACCAGCGTGGTCAACAGTCGTTTCATCGCCCCGTCCTCATTTCACTTCTCCCCTGGGGTGCCCGTGGCACCCGAACCCGCGTGGTCGGTGACAACAGGCCAGCGGTGAGGCGGGTGTGTCGTCGGTGGTGGCTGTCGCGCTCCCGGCACAGGACAACCGCGGCTAAGCCTGCCACACGAAAGGCTGAACGACGCCATGTCTTCGGGATTCTGATCCGTCACGCACAAACTTCGCGGATGGTCGATTCGCAGGCTCAGTACGTCTCTCAGGCGCATTCTCGCCCCGGGTGGCGCAGAACTGTTGCTTCGACCGGGCCCGCGCCGCAACGGATCCTGTTCCCAGTCGCCGACGTTGTTATCAGATTGTGACCTGATCGGGAGGTGAGGGCGTCGCGCCGACAGCCACGACTCGATATGAGGTCGCACGGGTGTCCTGGGTGGCCGCGCAGGTGAGGCGGGCCGCTGGGCGACGCTCGCCGGCCACCGTCACGCTCCAGCGCCGTCCGTCGGGAACCGAGACCTCGACCAGCCACCGGCTCGGCGCCACGGTCGTCCAGCTCTCGGCGCGGACGTCCCGGGCGGCGAACGGGCCGCGGGTGCGGTGGATCTCACCGACGGCGACCTGTGCAGCCGGAGGCCACCGGACGGATCCGCGGAGATGGCGGGGGTCGAGCCGCCCGTCGAGGTGGTCGGCGATCACGTCGGTCGCCGAGACCGCGTCCAGCCCGCCGTAGTAGGTGCCGTCGGGCAGCACCACCACGTTCGCGGCGAACCGGTCGCCACCGACGTGACTGCACTCCCAGGTGGCGGCGGGCCAGCGTCCGGCGAGCGCGGTGGCGACCGGCCGGCCGCGCACGGCACAGCAGGTGTCGTGCACGCCGTGGGCGCAGACGAGGAGCACCGGCTCCGGCGAGGCCTGACTCGCGGGCGACCGGCCTTGGGGCGGCGTCGAGGGCGGCGCGCTCAGAGAGGCCGCTGCGACCATAAGGTCGGCCTCGTGCTGCCACGTGCCCCAGACAGTGCCGACCCCGACCCGGGTCACGGCCCAGGCCCGGGTGGTGGTGACCGGGCGGCGCCCGGGGCGACGGATCAACAGGAGCCGGCCGAGACTGCGGCGGACGGCCGCCGTCAGCGCGTCGACGACCTCAGGGGACCAACCGGCGCCCGCGAGCGCGTCGGGTCGCCAGGGCCCGGGGTGCTCGATCAGCAGGAAGGAGCCGGCGACGGGGGCGGTGCCCAGTGGCGGGTCGCCGCGCTCCCGAGCCGTGTCCGCGCAACGGAGCGTCGTCACCCCGTGACGGCCAAGCCGGTCAGCAGCAGCTTCCGGGTCAGCCCGGAACCGAGCTCGCCCGTCGTGCCGTGGCCGGCCTGCCACCAGCTCACGAACGTCTCCCGGTCGTCGGCGGGGATGATGACCTGACCGGCCCGACTCGACACGGTCAGCCCGCCGTCGCTCCGGTCGCTCAGGGAACCCTCCAGGTAGGGGCGAACGAGCACCGGGGTCAGGTCGGTGAGCTCGTCGGCCGCTCGGAGCTGGCGCAGCGGTCCGATCGGCGCCGCACGCTGCGCGGAGCGAGCCAGCGGAGCCAGGGCCGAGGCGAGGGCGGCAGCATCGGCGTCGCGGAGCACGTCGATCAAGCGACCGCGGACCAGGTCCAGGTCCTCGGCCAGGTCGGTCGGATCGGACACGTCGACGCCGAGCGGGAGGGACGCCCGCGCCGCCGGATCGTCGGCGACGGCTCGCAGGGCGAGCTGCACGAGCTGCTCGGCCAGCCCGTACCGGGTCCAGCTGTGCACCCCCAGAGTGAGGTGGGTGCTCACGCCGCCCAGGGCGGTCGCCGCGTGCAGGAAGCCGCGGGGGAGATAGAGCACATCACCCGGTCGCAGGACCGTGTCGATCACCGGTTCCTCGGCCGCGCGTCTCTCCACCGAGTGGCGCTTGTCCGTCCAGGGTTGATGGCGCAGCGGTGCCGGATGCACGGGCGCGTGGATGACCCAGCGCTTCTCGCCCGAGATCTGCAGCACGAACACGTCGTGGACGTCGTAGTGGTTGCTGAAGCCCTGGTTCTGCGGCGGGGTCACGTAGGCATTCGCCTGCACGGGATGCCCGAGGTCGGCGGCCAGCCGCTGGCAGAAGGTCACGATCGGCGGCCACACGCGGTGCAGCGCCTGCAGCACCATGGTCGCGCCGTCGGCGAACAGCCGGACCAGGGAATCGTCACTGACCTGGTCGCCGATCGTCGCGCCCACACCGCCCGACGCGGTGAACGTCGCGTCACCGAGCGTCGTGCCCTCCCGGGCGACCCGGAGGAAGGGCGTCCGCAGCCCGCGCTCCGACACCAGCTCGTCCACCGCGTCGGCATCGAGGAGATCGCCGAAACCGGAGCCGCCCGCGGCGGCTCCGGCCGGGGTCAGCAACGCCTGCCGACCCCAGTGGTCACGGGCGAACTCCTCGACACCGATCCCGATCAGGCGACCGAGCGCCGACTGCCGGGTACTAGGCGCTTCCGTCTGCGCCGCCATCGGCCCCGCCGTCTGCGCCGCCATCGGCTCCGCCGTCTGCGCCGCCATCGGCTCCGCCGTCTGCGCCACCATCGGCCCCGCCGTCTGCGCCACCATCGGCCCCGCCGTCTGCGCCACCATCGGCTCCGCCGTCGTGCACACCGGACACGCCGCCGGCGCCGCCGTCGGCCGGTCCCTCGGCTCCGCCGTCTGCGCCACCATCGGCTCCGCCGTCTGCGCCACCATCGGCTCCGCCGTCGTGCACACCGGACACGCCGCCGGCGCCGCCGTCGGCCGGTCCCTCGGCTCCGCCGTCTGCGCCACCATCGGCTCCGCCGTCTGCGCCACCATCGGCTCCGCCGTCGTGCACACCGGACACGCCGCCGGCGCCGCCGTCAGCCGGCCCCTCAGCGCCACTGTCGGCTCCGCCGTCCGCGCCACCATCGTGCATGCCGGGCACCCCGTTGGCGCCGCCGTCGGCCGGCCCTTCCAGGTCTTCCGTGCCTTCGCCGCGACCTTGAGTCGACTCGGTCATCGATCCCTCCTCGGATGGAATGAGTTCTGCCCTCACCAGGGCCGGACATGGCGTCCCGCCGACGTCGCTGTCCACTGTGTCACGGGCCACAACGGCGGTGCGTGGCGGGGGAGCGCCCACCTCGCGGCGCTGACGGACTAGCGTGCAGGGGATGAGTGCCGACGATGTCTTCTCCTCTGCGACCGCCGACGTCGCACGGCCCGAATACGACCGATCCCGGATCCGGATCGGCATCGTCCACATCGGGGTCGGGGGCTTCCATCGGGCGCACCAGGCGCTGGCGGTCGATCGGCTGCTGCGACAGGGCGAGGCGTACGACTGGGGCATCTGCGGGATCGGGCTGATGCCGGGCGACCGGCGGATGCAGCAGGTGATGGCCGACCAGGACTGCTGCTACACGCTGGTCGAGAAGTCACCCGACGGCGGCTGGTCGGCCCGGGTGATCGGCTCGATCGTCGACTACCTGTTCGCCCCCGACGACCCGGAGGCGGTGCTCGAGCGACTCGCCGACCCCGGCACCAGGATCGTGTCCCTGACGGTGACCGAGGGTGGCTACAACTTCTCGCCGACCACCGGCGCTTTCGATCTCGCCGACCCGGCGGTCGCGGCGGACCTCACCGGTGAGGCACCGCCGGCCACGACGTTCGGACTGGTCGTCGAGGCTCTCCGCCGCCGGCGGGAGCGCGGCGTCGGACCGTTCACCTTGATGTCCTGCGACAACATCCCGGGCAACGGCGAGGTGGCCCGGCGCGCCCTCACCTCGTACGCCCACGCGCTGGATCCCGACCTGGCTGCGTGGATCGAGGCGGAAGTGGCCTTCCCCAACGGGATGGTCGACCGGATCACCCCGGTGACCACCGCCGAGGACGTGGCCCAGATCAGCGAGCGGTTCGGCGTCACGGACGCCTGGCCCGTGGTGGCCGAGCCGTTCTTCCAGTGGGTGCTGGAGGACGAGTTCGTCGCCGGCCGGCCGGCCTGGCAGGACGCCGGGGTCCAGCTCGTACCGGAGGTCGAGCCGTACGAGCTGATGAAGCTCCGCCTGCTCAACGCCGGTCACCAGGCGGTTGCCTACTTCGGGCACCTGATGGGCTACACCTACGTCCACGACGCCGCCCAGGACCCGGTCTTCGCCGACTACCTGCTGCGCTACATGCGGCGGGAGGGGATACCGACCCTGCCGGCGGTGCCCGGCATCGATCTGACCGACTACACCGACTCGCTGATCGAGCGGTTCGGCAACGCCGAGGTGCGCGACACCGTCGCCCGGCTCGCCGCGGAGTCCTCCGACCGCATCCCCAAGTGGCTGGTCCCGGTGATCAACGCCAACCTCGCCGCGGGTGGGGAGATCGAGGTGTCCGCGGCCATCGTGGCGAGCTGGGCGCGGTACGCCGAGGGTGTCGACGAAGCCGGCGAGCCCATCCAGGTCGTCGACCGGATCGCCGACGAACGCACGGCAGCCGCGGTCCGCCACACCGAGGACCCGCTGGCCTTCATCCGCAACCGCGACCTGTTCGCTGACCTGGCGGACCAGCCCCGGTTCACCGAGTCCTACCTGCGGGCCCTGGACTCCCTGCACACCCGCGGAGCCGCGGCCACCGTCGCCGACCTCGCCGTCGGCTGACTGGTCGGCCCTTCGGCGGGGCGACCGCGCGTGACTCGGCGGCGGGTGGCGGACGGCCCCGGGGCACGCCCGGCGACCGCGCGTGGCTCGGTGGCGCCACCTGGCGTTCCGGCGCGAAGGACGCCGCGACGCCGAGGGCGATGTCCGGAGTGTTCATCTGTGCGCCATGTGCACGTCAGCGCGCCTGCGTAGCTTTCCCGACGTCCCGCGTCCGTCGGACGCGACCCGTTTCCAGGAGCATCGATGCGCCTCCGCACCCTCACCGCAGCCGCTGTTCTCGTCGTCGGCCTGACCGTCTCCGCTGCCGCCTCCGTGCCCGCCGCAGGGGAGCGGCCGGACGAGCCATGGCCGGAGTCCCTTCACCTTCGCCGTGATCGGGGACATCCCGTACGGGGCGCAGCAGGTCGCCGACTTCCCGCGACGGGTGGATCAGATCAACTCCGATCCCACGGTGACCTTGGTCAACCACCTCGGCGACATCAAGAGCGGCTCGACGGTGTGCAGCGACGCCTACTTCGAGCAGATCCGCACCGACGTCGACCGGTTCGAGGATCCGCTGGTGTACACGCCCGGGGACAACGAGTGGACCGACTGCCATCGCCCCAACAACGGTGGCTACAACCCTCTCGAGCGCCTCGCCGCCATCCGACAGGTCTTCTTCGACCAGCCTGGCCTCAGCCTGGGGGAGCGCCCCGCCCGCGTCACCGCCCAGACCGGTGCCGGCTACCCCGAGAACGTCCGTTACCGACGAGCCGATGTCTCGTTCGTGCTGCCCCACATCGTCGGCAGCAACAACAGCCTCGCGCCCTGGACCGGTCAGACCACGGCCACACCGGAACAGACCGCCGAGGTCCTGGGTCGGACCGCCGCCTCCGTGGAGCTGATCCGCGACGCCTTCGACGACGCTCGTGCCCATCGTGACCGTGCCGTGGTGGTGATGACGCAGGCAGACATGTTCGACCCCACGGTGACCAACCCGTCCTACGCGAGCTACTACGCGTTCACCCCCATCGTGCGGGCCCTGGCGGAGGAGTCGGCGTCCTTCCACGGCGAGGTCTACCTGTTCAACGGCGACAGCCACGTCTACAACAGCGACCGGCCGCTGGCCTCCGGTTCGCCGTGGCTCGCCTTCTACGGTGTCACCACCCCGGTGGACAAGCTGCAACGCATCACCGTCGACGGATCGGACAACAACAACGACTACCTCCGGGTCAGCGTGAACCGCGGAGGCCGCGCAGTCCTCAGCTGGGCACGGATTCCCTACGACAGCTGATCTCTCACTGTCGTCGACCTTGCCGGTGCCGCCCGCGGTGTTGCACCCTGGAGTCCCCGTCCAGCCGGAGGTACACCCATGGGCAAGCTGATCTACGCCGCCAACGTCTCACTCGACGGCTACCTCGAGGACGAGACCGGCTCCTTCGACTGGTCTGTGCCCGACGAGGAAGTGCACGCCTTCTGGAACGAGCACGAGCGTCACATCGGCACGTCGCTCTACGGCCGCCGCATGTACGAGACGATGCGCATCTGGGAGAGCGACGACTGGCTGACGACCGAGCCGCCGGTCGTCCGCGAGTACGCGGACATCTGGCGTGATGCCGACAAGATCGTCTACTCCTCGACGCTCGAGAAGGTGTCGACGGCGCGGACGAGGATCGAGCGGCAGCTCGCGCCCGAGGCGGTACGACAGCTCAAGGAAGAGTCCAGCCGGGACCTGAGCATCGGCGGCGCGACCATCGGCGCCGAGGCGTTCCGGCACGGTCTGGTCGACGAGTGCGTGCTGCTGCTGTCTCCCGCGCTGGTGGGCGGCGGCAAGCCGGCGCTGCCCCGTGGGGTGCGACTCGACCTCGAGCTGCTGGACCTTCGACGGTTCGGCAACGGAGTGATCTACGTGCGCCACGCGGTACGGAACCCTGCCTGATCGTGTTGGGGCTGTCGCGGACTCGGCGGGCTGACCGGCGGGCCCGCCTGGCTCGCCTGTGGCGGACGAGGGGCTGGATCGCGTCCGGGAGTGCCTCAGAGGCCGAGAGTGACCAGCTGTCAACCATCTCGCCCAGCCGTAGGGCAGCTGCATCGTCTCGGGCTCCACGTCGTCACTGAGTGATCTCAGAGCTCCAGGTGCCCACCGGCTGACGGCGGTTCCCGACTGGTGGCGATGCGCCACAGGCGCGCAGCCACGACAGACAACCAACCGAGGAAGACGATGAGGATGATGCGCTGCACCAGCCCCTTCCAGGCGAACAGCGCACTGGTGGGCTGCTCACTCACCTTCAGCAGGACCACCCCCACGATCAAGCCGACCCCGACCACGAGAGTGGCGCTGGCGAGTCCGCGCCAGGCGGGATCCCGCCGAAAGCGTCGATAGAGGACCAGGCAGGTCGCCGGAGCCAGTGCGAACACCACGGCCCCCAACAGTCCGTGGATGATGCCGTGCACGCTGTGCCGGACGAACGTGGTCGACGGATCCGTCACGAACGGCCCCGACGCCGCCAGTGCGATCCCGATCAGCTGGACCAGCAATGGTCCCGCGCGGCCCGACACCCCGCCATCGAGCACCACCGCGAGACCACGACCGAACACGACGAGGAGCAGTCCGCTGACGATGAAGTTGACGATCTGGATCCAGCCCTGGGGGGCGAGGGACAGCTCGCTGACGAACATGCTGGTCGGCGAGTACCCAGGACGGAGCCAGCCCCGGACCGCGAAGATCGCGACGAACGTCCCGGCACCCGCCATGCCCGCTGCCGCTCCGAGCCGACCCCGGGTGCGGGAGGATCTCGAGTCGTCGCGCTCACCGTCGCTGCCCACGAGCCCGGCATCATCCATGCCCCTTCGAGAGCGAGCTGCCATCCCCCCACCATGCCTGATCGCCGGCGTACGGGGGTGGGCCCGGTTCGTGTCTTCGAGTGCGGCGTCGCTTGTCGAGGCGGTCAGCGAGGCCCGGGCAGGCGCTCCCTCGCCTTGCCCGGGGACTATCGGGCGAAGGCGCGAAACGGGTTGTGGCGGGTCACGGTGATGATGGTGTCCTCGTCCACACCATGCTCGGCGAGCAACGGGATGAAGCGGTCGAACAGAGCCGTGTACGGCAAGGGCGTGCCGCCGCGGGGCTGCGCTGGGTCGAACCAGCCGCGGTCCTGGCTGAGCAGCACGGACTCGGCGAATCCGGCGTCCAGCAGGTCGTGGGTCAGGTCGACGAAGTGCTGGTCCTGGGCAGGGTCACCGATCCCGTCGAGCTCGACCCAGCAGCCGCGGCGGGCGAGCTCGAGGTGGATGGCCCGGTCCGGCTCGGCGTGGGCGTGGATCCAGACGAACCGATCGGGGCGGCCCCCGGCCCGCTCGATGACATCGAGCTGCTCCCGAGCCACGGCGCCGTTCACGGTATGGCTCCCGATCGTTGCCCCGGTGGCGAGCGAGGCGGCGACCGCCGCTCGGAGGACCTTGCCCTCGGCGTCGGTGATGCCATGGTCCGAGGCGCCGATCTTGATCCAGCCGGCCCGGACTCCCGTGTCCTCGATCTCGTCGGTGAGCTCGCGGACGAACAGGTCCCGGAGTGCTTCGGTGCTGCTCTCGCGGACGAACGGGGGGATCCACTGCTCTCGATAGACGCCGGTCGGGGCTACCAGCGGGAGCCCGACGGCCTGCGAGACGGCCAGCAAGATGTCGACCCGTCGCCCGACCCCGATCGGTCCGGGCTCCACGATCGCCGTGACGCCTTGCTGCTGGACGTCTCGGAGGTAGGGCGACATCACCTCGACGACCTCAGCCGCATCGGCCTCGCCGTATCCGGGCTGTTGCCACGTCCGGAGGTCGACGAACACGTGCTCGTGCGGGAGGATCGGCCCCAGCTCCGCCGCCGTTCGGGGTCCTAGGGTGGTGATCAGGGAAGCCACCGCACGACCGTAACCCCCTGCGACCGATCGGGGCCGACTGCCGCCGTACGCGATCATGGTGTCGCAGCGGCCGAAGTCGGCGCGACCGTCGCGTTGAGCGGTCTAGGGCCCCAGCCGTTCCGAGACACGTCCTCGGGCCGACATCAGAACGGACTGGAGCGCGGACTCAGCCTGCTTCGATGGTGATCGAGAACTTGCCACTCTGGCCTCGCATGAGCTGCATGTCGGACGCTGACAGGCGTCCCAGGCGGACGATGCCGTCGAAGTAGCCGACGTCGCCGTAGTAGAAGACGAGACCGTTGGTGGGTCGGTAGTAGCCGATGTCGTTGATCTCGGGGTCGGCTCCGGCGGGGACACCTTCCATGGTGAGAGGGCGGGGGAGTTCTCCGACCTTCTCGACCCCGTTGAAGTCCGCAAGGGTCACCTCGACGGGGAGCTGGCCGGCGAGGTCCTGGGCGGTGGGGTTGTCGTCGAGCTCACCGGTGATCTTGGTGCCGTCGATGATGAGGTGGATGGTGGTCACGGTGTCGGTCTCCTCGCTGGTGGGCTGGGTCGTCGGGCTCTCCGCCGGAGTGGCAGGTCCGGATTGGGCGGCGAGGCGCGGGGTGCGCGGCTCGCTGTCCGGTGACCTGACCGCGATCGGTGCCGCCGAGAACAAGGTGCGGGTGCGGGTCGATCTGGCCGACGCCACCAGCAACTCTGATGTCTCCCGACCAGGTTCGACCCAGGCGTGGTCGGGGCAAGGACGCCCCACGTCGGCAGTGAGGGGTCAGGATCCCGTCCGTGGTTCAGAGGTTGGTCTGGGCTTCGAGGAAGTCGGGGTAGCGCCCGCCGTCGATCTCGATGTTCGCGGAGACGGTGGTGAGCTGCTGGACTTCGGCGTCTGTCAGGACGACGTCGGCGGCGGCGGCGTTCTCCTCCATCCGGTGGGTCTTGGTGGTGCCGGGGATGGGGACGATCCAGGGCTGCTGGGCCAGCAGCCAGGCCAACGCGACCTGGCCGGGGGTGAGGTTCTTGGCTGTGGCGACGTCACGAACGAGGTCGACCATGGCCTGGTTGTGCTGCCGTGCATCCGGGGAGAACCGGGGGATGCTGGCGCGGAGGTCGTTTCCGTCCTCGAAGGTGGTGGAGGTGTCGATGGTGCCGGTGAGGAAGCCTTTGCCGAGAGGGCTGAACGGCACGAAACCGATGCCGAGCTCTGCGCAGACACCGAGGACGTCCTGTTCGGGGCGGCGCCACCACAGCGAGTACTCACTCTGGACTGCGGTGACCGGCTGCACAGCGTGGGCGCGGCGGATGGTGCCGGCCGCGGCTTCGGACAGCCCGTAGTGGCGGACCTTGCCGGCGGTGATCAGGTCGCGGACGGCGCCGGCGTACTCCTCGATCGCGATGTCGGGGTTGACCCGGTGCTGGTAGTAGAGGTCGATCGTGTCGACACGGAGGCGCCGCAGGGAGCCGTCGACGACGTCGGGTAGCTGGTCGGGGGTCAGCATCCGGTCACGCGGACGGCGGGTGTCCGGGTCGATGTCCTGGGCGAACTTGGTCGCGATCACCACCCGGTCGCGGAACGGTGCCAGCGCTTCGCCGACCAGCTCCTCGTTGGCGTGCGGACCGTAGATCTCGGCGGTGTCGAAGAAGGTGACCCCGCGGTCGACCGCGGCGTGCAGCAGGTTGATCATCTGGGCGGGGTCGGGTCGACCGCTGTAGCCGCCGGTCATCGTCATGCAGCCGAGACCGATCGCGGAGACGGACAGGTCGGGGCCGAGGGTGCGTTGCTGCATGGGTTCTCCTGGGATGAGGGGTTGCTGGGGACGGATTCGGCAGAAAGAGATGATCAGGCGGTCGTGTCGGTGCGAGCCTGAATGCGCAGGCTGCTGAGAGCGGCGAGGAAGAGGAGGGTGGCGGCTATGCCGAGGCTGACCCGGAGGCCGGCGACGACGTGGTCAGGGTCGGCGATGAGCGCGCCGAAGACGGCGATGGCGACGGCCCCGCCGACCTGCCGGAACGTGTTGAACACTGCGGACGCGGTTCCTGCTTGCTGGGCAGGCACCCCTTCGAGGACGACCCCGGTGACCGACGGCATGGCCAAGGCACCACCCGCCCCGATCGGGATGACACACAACGCGATGAGGGCAGGAGAACCGAGCGGGGCGATGATCAGCATGGCCGTGAGGCCGATCGCCATCGATGCCAGTCCGGCCACGACCGGAAGGCGGGCGCCGTAGCGGTTGGTGATCGGCCCCGAGGCCAGGTTGGCGGCGATCGCGAAGAACGCCGACGGCAAGAACACCAGACCGGCGTGCAGGGGGGACAGCTGCAGCTCCTGCTGCAGGAAGAGGCTGACCACGAACACGTTGCCGTAGTTACCGACCATGAACGCGAACCCCACCGGCAACGCCAGTCGGAACCCGCGGGCCTGGAACAGGTCCAGCGGCATCATCGGGTGCCGGACCCGGGCCTGGACGAGCACGAAGCCGACCAGGGCGACGACCGCGATCGTCAGCGCCGCCACGACCGGCGGGGTGCCGAACCCGGCGTGGCCACCCTCGATCAGCCCGTACACCAGGGTCGACAAACCGATCACGGCGAGGGCCTGACCGGCCCAGTCGAACGGGGCGGGCCGGGTGGGTGAGGTGGCCACCACGGTGAGGAAGACGAGCATGCCGGCACAGACGGGCAGGTTGATGGTGAACACCCAGCGCCAGTCGAACGTGGTCAACAGCCCGCCAAGAGGCTGACCGACGAGTGCGGCCACCGCGCCACCGACGGCCCACACCCCGAGGGCCTTGGCTCGCCGGGCCGGGTCGGGGTAGGCCTCACGCACCAGGGACATCGAGGCCGGGAGCATGATCGCCGCCCCGGCACCCTGCGCGCAGCGGGCGGCGATCAGCAGGGCCGCGGTCGGGGCGAAGGCGCAGGCCGCCGACGTCACCCCGAAGAGGGCGATGCCGAGAGCCATCGCCTTCTTCGCGCCGATCCGGTCAGACAGATTGCCGGCGAACAACAACAGCGCGGCGAACAGCAGGGTGTAGCCGTCGATGATCCACTGCTGCCCGACGGTGCCGCCGCCCAGCTCGGCCCGGATCTGAGCCAGGGCGACGTTCACGATGGAGATGTCCAACGTGATCAAGAAGAACCCCATCGAGGCGATCGTGATCACGACCCGCGAGTGCGGGCCGTTGGGCAGCCCGACGGTGAGAGCGGTTGGCCGGCTCCTGGCGTTGACTGACATCGGGTCGAAGCTCCTTGCGCACCTAAACGGAGTTCAACTCTCCGTATATCCAGAAGCGTAGCACCTGATCCGGAGATTGTCTCTCCGTATCGAGTAGGATGTGTGGATGACCGAGATCACCACGGCGAAGAAGCCGCGAGCCATGCGCCGGGACGCCGTGGAGAACCGTGAGCGGCTGCTGGCGGCCGCCCGCGAGCTGTTCGCTGAGCAGGGCTTCGAGGTGACCCTGGACGACATCGCTCGACACGCCGGCGTCGGCGTCGGCACCGCGTACCGGCGGTTCGCGAACAAGGGCGAGGTGCTCGATGCCTTGTTCGCCGAGCAGACTGTCGAGGTCGCCACTGCGGCCGACGCCAGCCTGGCCGACCCCGATCCCTGGCACGGGTTGGTGAGCTATCTGGAGAAGTCACTGGCTCTGCAGCTGCGCGACAAGGGCCTGGCGCAGATCGTCAGCGGCGATCGGATCGGCGTCGAGCAGCACGACTGGAACCGCGAGGTGATGGCCCCCAAGAACCGCGCCCTCGTCGATCGCGCCCGCGAGGCGGGCATGCTGCGCGATGACGTCGCCGGCACTGATCTGACGTTCATCCAGGTCGGCCTGAACGCCATCATGACCCGCTCCCGCGACACGCACCCCGACTTGTACCGCCGCTACCTGCAGCTGATGCTGGACGGCCTCCGCGCGGAACCTGGGACCCCGACCCCGCTGCCAGTCGCCGCTTTGACCAGCGACCAGACGCACGCCGTCATGGGACCCACCACGGCGTCGGCTGCGAAGGAGTGAGGGCGTGAGCGCCGATCACATGATCGTGCGCGCCCTACCCTGATAGCCGTTCCTCGGGGGCCCGGACGTGAGCTGCAGCGCGCAGGTCTGCCTACAGAGGGCATCGACCTGACAGGTGAGGACTCGCCGGGACAAGCCCGTCGAACCACCGTGGTGCGAGAACCGCCGTCTCCGTCCATCGTGTTGGATGAGCGCATGCGCGCGGTTCGGACCACGGACCCGGTCCAGACGACCCGCCTGTCGCTCACCCCAGTTGGTGCCGCGGACGTCGAGGACCTCGTGGTGCTGTACGGCGATCCGAAGGTTGCCTTCTGGACCGGACCCTGGGCGCGGGCAACCATCGAAGCGTGGGCAAACGGCATGGCCGAGCGCTGGGCTCGTGACGGCGTCGGCAAGTGGATGGCCCGTCAGCGGTCGGATGGAACCCTTGTCGGGCGTGGCGGCTTCAGTCGGATGGACCTCGACGGCGAGGCCGTGCTCGAACTCGGCTGGGTCGTTCGCGACACCCTCACCGGCCGGGGCTACGCGTCAGAGATCGGGCGCGCCGCACTGGAGTGGGCTGCCGTCTTCGCCCCGCACCTGCCTGTCGTCGCCTTCACCGAGGTGCACAACGCCGCCTCTCGAGCGGTGATGCGCCGCCTCGGCCTGCGCGATGTCGGCGTGATTCACCGCGAGGGTCTGGTGGCCGGGCGCTCTGGCCTGCACCCTGACGCGCCGTTCTCGCTCTACCGAGTCGACTGAGCACGGCCAGCATCGACCTCGTCGTCCACACCCACCTGCATTTCGACCACTGCCGCCGTTCCGCCTCTCTCGCCACCACAAGATCCGCATCTCCAGGCCGCGCTGGGCAGCTCTGCGGTCCGTGCTCGCGGCGGATCCTGGCCGGTCGGTCTCGGTGAGGGGATCGGCACCTCGATGATCGGTAACCGACTCCTGTTCGAGCGCGAGAGGCTCAGCAGTCAGGTGGAGCGAATGATGTCGATCGAGATCTCCACGGCCGCCACGGAGCCCCGGTTCTCCAGCCAGTGCAGGGTGTTCCGGTCCTCGGGCCAGCCGAGTCCTGGCCCGTACTCGGTGGTCACGCCGTCGCGGTGGTCGGTGATCTTCCCCTGCAGGACGTAGACGACGCCGGGGCGGTCGCGGTGGTTGTGCTCCGGTCCGAAGACGGCTCCTGGCTCCATCGTCACCAGCCGCATCCGCAGCTCACGTCCAGTCAGGCCCTCGATCTCGGGGCCGAGGTCGATGCTGGCCAGGGGCTCAACGGTAACCCCGCGCGACTCCGACTCTGCGTTGTGCACACTCATGGTGGTGTCCTCCTCAGGCTCAGGCTGGACCCGTCGGGCGGTTCTGGCAAAAAGGTTCGCGTGACCGATAGTCGCCCCGAGCGGCAACGGCCGACCAGCCGGAACTGAGCCCGAAGCCGTCCCTCCCAAGCCGCTCGAAATGGTGCCGGTGGCCGCTTGAGGGGAGCGCATCGTTGCCGGGAGATCGGTGCGATGACAACTCTTGGTGGGCTCCGCGCGGGTGTTCACAGAGCATCAGGATCTGACCGCGCAGCGCAACAGTCTTGTCGCGCTCGGCGTCGGCGATGACCGGGTCTACGTTGTCACGGCTTGACCGGTGCGAACGGTGACCGACAGGTCTGCGGCCCGCACTTGCTGCCTGGCACGGCGGCGACGCGCTCGTGGTGACCACCCTGGACTGGCTGGCCCGGTCCTTGCCAGGGGCTCGGGATCTCTTCGATGAGCTCACCAAGCGCCAGGTGAGACAGTCTCGGCGGGTCGATCCATGATCCGACCGTTCCGAATCGGCAGGTTGTTGTTCAAGGTGTTCTCGTGGGAGCCGGAGCCGCCTGGCAGCCCGCGGCAACCGTTCGCCCGTACGCTTACTCGGCAGTCTTGAGCCCGGCCGCGAATCCTGCCTGAACCGGCTCGGCGACTCAGTCGCCGCGCAACTTCCCTAACCAGGACGTTGGATGGTTCTGAGCCACCTCTGGGTGCGTGGCTCGACAGAGCTCCGCAGGCCCTCACGAAGTGAGGCGGTGCAGAGTGAAGGGTTCACCCGGCGCCAGCACCACGATGCGGTTCGGGTTGACGACCCGATCGGTCAGGGAAGCCGGGTCGGCGTTGAACGGCGGAAAGTCCGGTGCGTCGACGCAACCCCAGTGGTGCAGCAGCAGCGGAGTGCGCGGATAGGCGTTCGCCATCGCGACCGCTCCGTCGAGTCCGAAGTGCCACTCACTGTCGGAGAAGTCGAACAGCATCGCATCCGGGGCCTGCATCCGCAGATGATGATCAGGGATGAGCCGCGAGTCACCCGGCGCCCAGATCGTGCCGTCAGGGGTCTCCAGCCAGAACCCGCAACAGTCCTCCGGCTGGAAGATGCGGTCGGCGGCACCGGGTGACTCGTTCTGCCAGGCATGATCGGCGGGGGTCACCGTGACGGTGACCGGGCCGACGGTGAAGGAGTCGCCGATGTCGTGGCCGGTCGAAGCGAATCCCTCGGCCGTCATGAGCGTGTCCACATAACGGGTCGAGTGGTACTGCCCGGTGACCGGCGCCAACTCCCGACAGGTCGGAACGCTGTAGTGGTCGTTGTCGCTGTGGGTGACCAGCACCGCATCCAGTCGTGGCACCGCCTGGGCCGCGATCGGGAACTCGATCAGCACCGGCATGTCGAACCCGCCCAGCAGGGGGTCGATCATCACCGTGGTGCCGCGCACGTTGGCCAGGAACCCGGCCATGCCGAGCCAACGCAACACCGTCTCGTCCTGCGGTTGGAATGCTTCTGCGCCGAAGGGCTGACTTCTTGGAGCGCGGGCCTGCAATCGCATGTCGCGACACTACCGATCCAGGTGGCGGTCACTGAAGGGCCTGACCCGGGTGCCGGCCAGCTTCGCTGAGCGACACGACGACGATCTTTGGTTCTGCTCTGAAGTCACGGTGACCGTGACGATCTCCAGATGCGACACCAGCAGAGGTCCGGCGGCGTACAGCAGGTGGTAAGGATTCATGGCGGGTTGCGAAGTCGAGGTGCGAAACCGGTTGGGTCCGGTGAAGCCGCCCGCCCACACAATCCGCAAGAAGGCAACACCTGCGCTCGTAGCACCTCAGGGAGATCCGAGTCGGCGTACGCGCCGAACTCGATCGGCTCAGGCGTTCAGCGTGTCAATGGGGCTGGCCGTCGGCCAGCCAGCTTGAGAGGGACGCCGTCGCCACGATGCCCCGTGACCCGGTTGTCACATCAAAAGGACGGCCAGACTTCCGCGACGGCGTGAGGCGCGAAGCGCAAGCGATCGATGACAGCTATCGCGGCCGTTATCGCGGCATCGTCCACGGGTAGTCGCCGGGGTGCTTCCGCGCCCACGAATGTCCGCTGCAGGTAGACCCGGGGTCCTCCGGCGGCCCCCACCAGGGCCATCGATCGTCGCACCAGTGCTCGCCCGTCGACATGCCCATCACGACGGTGGAGCAGGTGAGCGCGAGGAACACGACGATGCCCAACGTCAGCCCGGCGTAGGCCCTCCTGGTCACGGTCGCACCTTACGCCGGGTCGCTGCTCTGCGGGCGGGCCGCGCAGACGAAAGCCTCCGAGACCGCCAGGATCCGGTCGTCAAGCTTTGCGCTCACCACACCGCTCAGCGGGAACAGTCCTGATGGTGTTGCATGGCGACTGTGGACACGACAACGAGCCCTGTTCTCCGAATGGTCGATGCGGTGACCTTGCCTGTTCCAGACGTGGACCACGGCTTGAGGTTCTACCGAGACCACCTCGGTCACGAGTTGATCTGGCGCAACGACGAGCTCGGCCAGGCCGGGCTCCGACTACCTGACAGCACGACCGAGATCGTGCTCAGCGAGACCCTGCCGTACGCCCCTAACTGGCTGGTCACTTCGGTTCCGGAGGCGATCGACGACTTCGTGTCCGCGGGTGGCACCATCTTGGTGGAGCCTCACCCGATCCCCATCGGTCGCTTGGCGGTCGTCGCCGACCCGTTCGGCAACTCACTCATCCTGCTAGATCTCTCGAACGGCCGGTACGTCGTCGATGCCGAGAGCCGAGTCACCAGCGTCGAACCCGTTCACTGATCAGATCGTCGGAAGCGGACCGTCCTGCGGACACCCGGTCTGTGGTCGGTGGCTGTCTCACACCTTGTCTCCATCATCGTCCTACGGTGCTGTCATCGCTCGACACGCCGGGAGTTGGCCGTCCTCCACCAGACGCTTGATCGTGGCGGTGATCACTGGGCTGGTCCACATCCTCTACGGATCGAAGCGCGGGCTCAGCTCACACTCGACGCCGGGCGCGGGCGAGTTCCAGGATCTCGTCGCGCCGAAACCCTCACTCGCCG
The DNA here is from genome assembly GCA_963759915.1 of uncultured Actinomycetota bacterium. Taxonomy (GTDB): domain Bacteria; phylum Actinomycetota; class Actinomycetes; order Propionibacteriales; family Propionibacteriaceae; genus Microlunatus. The sequence goes on from CAVXBJ010000076.1 coordinate 55,908, forward strand.
GCTCGGTGCCGACGTCCTCGCTGGTCCAGGTCTGCGTACGTCGGCGCGTCAGTGTCGCACGTCGCGCTCAACCACCGGGGAATCCAGCGAGGGTGGCACCGAAACCGGCGGACGCACGGCGGTCGGAGACTTCGGGAAGAACCGGGAAGGGCGTCGTCTAGACGACCTCGCCTTCGGTGAGGGCAGCTTGTCGAAGACCGCTGCGGCGTAGTAGGCGTTGGTGTTGTCGATGTCGCCGCGTTTGGCGTCCAGGATGACCAGTCAGTTGGGGTGACGGTCCTTGATGTAGCGGATCGTCGCCTCGAGTACGGTCGCGCCGTCGACGCCGAGGCGTTCGAAGAAGGCGCTGTTGAGCTTGAAGGCCGCCGCGAACTGTTCAGTGGCGTCGACAACCAGTCGACAGAACTCGCCGATCCGCCCCACGGGGTTGCCGGTCAGAGTGGCAGGGAGTCGATGCTCATCGGGGTCAAGGCCGACGCAGACGAAGCGGCCCTCAGCCCAGCGTCGACGCAGCATCTCGTAGAACCCGGTGCGACCTTGCATGAGGCAGGACGTTATCGCTCGGCCCGATCACGCGTACCGACGTCAGGATCGGTCGGGTGAACGGCGACGGCAGCAGCCCACGAAGGGATCCGGGTCGCAGTCGTGTCAGCTGACGCCACCGGGATTCAACACGGTCTGGGCGATGACGTAGGCGGCGACGGCGAGCACGAGGTAGGCGAACCATCGGCGTAGTCGTTTCCCGGGAAGTCGGGGGGCGAGGTGTCCGGCGGCGAGGGAGCCGAGGACCGCGGCGATGGTGAACGCGATCGCGATGCTGAGGTTGATGGGGGCGTCGCTGAGGTGCGCGGTGAACCCGGCCGCGGAGTTGATCACGATGATGACCAGTGAGGTGGCGACGGCGGCCATCATGGGCAGACCGAGCAGCAGGGTGAGGGCAGGGATGATCAGGAACCCACCTCCGACCCCGAAGAGCCCGGTGAGGAAGCCGACGACGACGCCGGAGGCTGCGGCCTTGGGTAGGCAGCTGCGCCAGTTGACCCCGCCGCCGGGGAGCGCGCAGGACCCTCCGGCGTCGTCGGAGCTGCGCAGCATGCGCAGGGCGGCGACCACCATGACGCCGGCGAACCCGAGGAGGACCACGGCGGGGTCGAGGAGACGGTTGACGGCGGTCCCGCCGAAGGCGGCGGCGGCACCGGTGACGCCGAAGATGGCGGCGAGACGCCATTGGACGTGGCGGAGGCGTGGGAGGACGGCGGCGGCAGAGGAGATCCCGACGACCAGCAGTGCTGTCGGCACGGCCGCGGCCAGCGGCTGGCCGACGCCGTAGACGAGGGCGGGGACGGCCAGGATCGAGCCGCCCCCGCCGAGGAGACCGAGGAGGGCACCGATGACCAGACCGAGGATCACTGCGACCAGCAGCGTGGTGTTCACGGCCGGGTAGCTGTGGGGAGGCGGTTGAGCAGCTGCTGGGCGTCGGTGTGGGTTCCCCGGTTGTAGGGCAGTGCGGAGAGCATCCGGCCCATGGTGCAGGTGTCGGTGAGGGCTGAGATGGTCAGTCCGGTTCCGATTGCCCCGGCGAGCCCGACGGCTTTGGGGGCCCACCGGCTGGCCACGATCCCGGCGACGACGAGTCCTCCGGCGACGAGGCGGACCTGGCGCTCGAGCGCCCAGCGTGGGCGGCCGTGGACCACCGGGCCGCCGGCGGCGGCGTAGCCGGGCACTCCGGCGGTGAGGATGTGGAGGTTGTCCATGCCGGTGGCGGCGAGGCGTTGCTGGGCTTGGCCGGCGCGGACGCCGGACTGGCAGACCAGGACGACTTTGCGGTCGAGCCGGGAGGCCAGCTGGGGGGCGTGCTCGCCGACGAGGTCGAGGGGCAGGTTGTAGGAGCCGGTGATGTGGCGGGTCTCGAACTCGGCCGGGCTGCGGACGTCGAGCACGGTGACCGCGTCGGGGTCGTTCATCCAGTCGATGAGGGTGGCCGGGTCGACCTCGGTGGGGGCAGAGGTTGGCATGGGTGATCTCCGTGAGTGTTGGCAACGGGTGCTGAGGACTGGCGGCGGGTCAGATGATCTGGCCGGGCTCGTTCTGGTGGGTGACGACGGGCAGTCCTGCTGCGGCCCAGGCGTGCATGCCGCCGGTGAGGTTGCTGGCGGTGTGGCCGTGGCGGTTGAGCAGTCTCACCGCCACGGCAGATCGGCGCCCGGACCGGCAGACGGCGACGATCGGGGTGTCGGCCGGCAGCTCGGTCAGGCGATCGTCCAGCTCGGCGAGGGGCACGTGGCGGGCTTGCGGGGCGTGCCCGGCCCGCCACTCCGAGAGGTCGCGGACGTCCAGCAGGACGGCTCCGTCGCTCACCTTCTGCTGTGCCGCCGGGGCGCTGAGGGCAGTCGGCCGGCGGAACAGTCCGGCGAGCTTGGTGATCACGACTTGTCTCCCGCCATCTGGAGTGCGCTGTCTGGCGCGGATCCGTCGCCGGGCTCTTCTCCGGTCCCGCCGTCATCTGTGGCGGTGTGCTCGTCTGCTGCGCTGTGCTCGCCTGCTGCGCTGTGCTCGTCTGCTGCGCTGTGGTTGTCGGAGGTGATGAGGTGGAGGCCGGTGAGCTTGGCGTTGTCGAAGGTGTCGTCGATGGCGACCAGACGCCGGTTCGCCGCGGACAGGAAGGAGGCGGCGACGGAGGCGCGGTAGCCGCCGGCGCAGTGCACCCACACCTCGGCGGCGTCGGGTACTTCGTGGACGCGCTTGGGCAGCTCGTGGAGAGGGATGTTCAGGGCGCCGCTGATCCGGGCAGCCGCGAATTCGGGGTGCCGGCGGACGTCGAGGATGACGACGTCGCGGTGGTGGCGGACCTGGTCCAGATCGGCGAAGGTGGCCTGCCGGAACGAGGCGAGGGGTCGGTCGGTCCACTCCTGCGGCCCGCCGGTCGCGGCCGCGGCGGGCCGGTCGATGCCGATCCGCACCAGTTCACGCTGGGCTCTGGTGACCTCGTCCTCGGTCTCGCCGAGCAGGGTGAGGGGGGTGCCCCACTCGATCAGCCAGCCCAGGTAGGTGGCGAAGGCGCCGTCGATGCCGAAGTTCAGCGTGCCGGGGACGTGGCCGGCGGCGAAGACGGTGCGGTGGCGCAGGTCTACCACCCACTCGCCGGCCTCGATCCGGCGCCGGAGCTCGTCGGGCTGCGCCGTCGCCGGCAGCGACAGGTCAGGTGCGGCCGGTCCGGCCGTGTTGGCCGGTGCCATGTGCACGTAGTAGGCGGGGTAGGCGTCCAACCCGGCCAGCAGCTCGGACACATAGGTTTCCTCGTCGGCGGTGAGAGCCGGGTTGTGGTGCTTCTCCTCACCGATGGTGGAGTCGGTGGCCTCGGACTGGGTGGCGGAGCAGAAGCTGCCGAACCCGTGGGTGGGGAACACCTCGGTGGCATCCGGCAGCTCGTCGGCCAGTCGGTGCGCGGAGGCGTACTGGGCGTGGACGAGGTCGTGGGTGTGCTCGTGCCCGAGCAGGTCGGGTCGCCCGGTCGCGCCGTAGAGCAGCGAGCCGCCGGTGAACACCGCCACCGGGTTCCCGCCGGCGGTCAGGGCGTAGGAGAGGTGGCTGAACGTGTGCCCGGGGGTGGCCAGGGCTCGCACCACCATCGACGTGCCCACGCGTACGTCCTCGTTGTCGGAGATCGGGGTCCGGTCGTAAGCCACCTCGTCGGCCGCGTTGACGAAGTACGCGGCGCCGGTGCGGTCGGCCAGGGCCAGTCCGCCGGTGACGTAGTCGTTGTGGATGTGGGTCTCGAAGACGTGGCTGATCCGCACGTTCTCGCCGGCGGCCAGGTCGAGGACACGGTCGATGTCGCGCTGCGGGTCGACCACGAACGCCACCTGTCCGTCGTGGACGAGGTAGCTGCGGTCGCCCAGGGTCGGGGTCTCGATCGGGATGATCGTGGGGGACTTGCTCGGGCCGCTGGGTGTGGTGTCGGTCATCGTTGTGATGGTGGTCATCTCGCTCACTTCCTCGTCGGGGCGCCGGTGGCGACCGGCCGGTTGCTGGCGGTCCAGGCGGCGGTGCCGCCCGTCACGGAGTGGGCCTCGAAGCCGTGGTGTCGCAACACGTCGGCCATGGCCGAGCTGCGGCCGCCGGACTGACAGATCACGAACACCGGCATCGACCGGTGGATCTCGCTCAGCCGGCCCGGAAGCTGGCCCATCGGGATCGAGACAGCGCCGGGCACGTGACCGGTGCTGAACTCGGCGGGCTCACGAACATCGACCACCTTGGCACGACCGGTGGCGTGGACGGCGGCGAAGTCGTCGAGGGCGACGTCTCTCATGCAGTTCTCCTTCATCAGATACCCCAGGGGGTATGCTGAGGACAACGCTAGACGATGTCCGGAGCATTCCCAACCCGGGCTGGGAATGTCGGCTAGCCTGAAGGGGCTATACCCCAATGGGTATCGGTAGTCACCAGAGGAGAGAGATGGGCTACGCGCTCAGCACCACCGTCCAGCAGCCGTACGACACCGTCGTGTCTCGGGTCCGAACTGCCTTGGCCGATCAGGGGTTCGGGATCCTGACCGAGATCGACATCGCAGCGACGATGAAGGCCAAGCTCGATGCCGACGTGCCGGCGCAGGTGATCCTGGGGGCCTGCCGGCCCCCGCTCGCGCTGGCCGCGCTGCAGGCGGAGCCGTCGATCGGGCTGCTGTTGCCCTGCAACGTGGTGGTCCGCGCCATCGATCAGTCCACCACGTCGGTCGAGGCAGTCGACCCCCAGACCATGGTCGCGATGACCGACAACCCCGCCCTGCAGGGTGTGGCCGATGACGCCACCCAGCGACTCACCGCCGCCCTGGCCAGCCTCGCCACCCGAACCACTGAGGCTCTGTGATGGTGCAGCTCGACCCCGACACCGTCCGGCCCGTGTCCAACCGGCTCAAGCGCGCCCAGGGCCAGCTCAACGCCGTCATCCGGATGCTCGACGAAGGGCAGGACTGCGAGGCAGTCGTCACCCAGCTCGCCGCCGTCAGCCGCGCACTCGACCGCGCCGGCTTCGCCATCATCGCCACCGGTCTCAAGCAGTGCCTCACCGAAGAAGGCGGAGCCGAGAGCCTCGACACCCAGAAGATGGAGAAGCTCTTCCTCTCCCTGGCGTGAACAGTCTGGAGGAACCTCGCCGGACCGGAAGCGGCGGCCCGCCCCGGTCCGGACTGGCCCCAGAACTTGAACCTGTGGGTCATGAGTTCGGCCGGGTGGAGAGCGGGCTCAGGGGATCCTGGGGCGACCGTTGGGGGCGCGACCCCTACGCTCGCATGATGCCTTCCTCTCCACCCGACACGTCGGCCGACGACTCTCCGTCCGCCGCCTCGGCCGACGACCACCCTGATCGGGATTCGACCGCCGACCGCGCGCAGGTGATCGGTCAGGGTGTCCGGACCACGGCGGGATGGTCGGCGCGGGTGCTGCTGATCGGCTTGGGTGCTGCCGGGCTGCTGTGGATTCTGGCCCAGCTGTGGGTGGGGGTGCTCCCTGTCCTGCTGGCCATGATCGTCGCCTCGGTGTTCAGCCCCGCTGTCGGCTGGCTACGTGACCACCGCTGGCCCTCCGCCGCAGCTGCAGGAGCTACGGTGCTCGCCGCCCTCACCGTCATCGGCGGAGTGCTCGCCCTCATCGTGAGACCAGTGGCCCAGCAGGGAACCGAGCTGGCGGCCAGCGCCGGCGACGGGATCGACCGGCTCCGCGATTGGTTGGCCGGCCCGCCGCTGGGGATCTCCAACCGTCAGATCGACGGAGCTGTCGCGGGGATCGTGGATCGGCTGCGTTCGAGCGCGGGTGACCTCGCGGCCGGTGCGTTGACCGGAGTGGGCGCCTTCACCTCTGGGTTGGTCACGTTCATCCTGGTGCTGGTGTTGACGTTCTTGTTCCTCAAGGACGGAACGTCGTTCCTGCCGTGGTTGCGGCGACGTTCCGGTCCCACCGTGGGAGCTCACCTCACCGAGATGTTCACCCGGATGTGGAGCACCCTGGGCAGCTTCATCCGCATCCAGGCCCTGGTCAGCCTGATCGACGCGGTGCTGATCGGACTCGGTCTGGTCATCTTGGGAGTCCCGCTCGCCGCACCACTGGCGGTGATCACCTTCTTCGCCAGCTTCGTCCCGATCGTCGGCGCCATCGCCGCCGGCGCCCTCGCGGTCGTCGTGGCCCTGGTGTCCAACGGTCCGACCACCGCGCTGTTGGTCATCGGCGTGATCGTGGTCGTCCAGCAGCTGGAGTCGAACGTGCTGCAGCCGTTTCTGCAGGGCAAGAGCCTCGAGCTGCCCGCCGCCGTCGTCCTGCTGTCGGTGACCATCGGCGGCACCTTGTTCGGTATCAGCGGAGCCTTCTTGGCCGTTCCGGTCGTGGCCACCGCAGCGACCGCGCTCCGCTACCTGGACCAGCAGGTCGCTCTGCGTGCCGGCGAGACCGTGGCCGAAGACGTCACGAGCCAGACGCGGGCGGGTGACCGGATGGCGCGGCGGGCCCAGGCGTGGCGGCAGAGGCGCCGTCGTACCGACGGGGCCGACGGATGATCCCCTGTCTGTGAAGGCGACGGGGCGGGCGCGGCGGATGAGATGCAGCCGCAGACGTCGTCAGCGGAGAGAGGTCCTGGTCGCGCAGACACTGGTGGATGATGGCCCGGTCGGTCATCAGCAGCGCGCCCGCGGGATCTGGTCGAGTCCGCCGGAGGCGGCCCTGGACACATGCTGGCTGTCGACGAGATCGTGGTCGTGCAGCACCGGTGTCGTGGTGGTGGGTAGCGAGTGTTCGAGACAGGGGCGTCATGCCGGACAGCGTGCGTGTGGGTGTGGTGGGGACGAGCTGGTTCGCGGAGACGTTGCATCTGGCGGCGCTGAGCAGTCATCCTGGCGCGTCGGTCACAGCGATCTGTGGCCGGAACCGGGAGCGGGCTGCTCAGGTCGCCAGCGACCACAACATCCCGCGCGTGTTCACCGACTACCGAGAGATGATCGCCAGCGGTCGGCTGGATGCCGTGGTGGTGGTCACCCCGGACAGCACCCACTACCCGATCAGCATGGCTGCCTTGGAAGCCGGGCTGCACGTGTTGTGTGAGAAGCCGATGGCGCTGACCGCGAGTCAGGCCCGCGAGATGTACGACACGGCCAACGCTGCCGGTTTGATCACCCTGGTCGGGTTCACCTGGCGTTGGGTGCCACCGTTCAACTACGTCCACCAGCTGATCCAGAACGGCTATGTCGGGCGGTGCCACCATGCCCGCTTCCTGTACCAGCATGCTGGCTCGTTCGACCCCGCCTACAAGTGGCAGCTCGACCCCGGTGAGAGCAAGGGGATCCTCGCCAATCTCGGCTCCCACATGATCGACCTGGCCCGCTGGTACGTCGGCGACATCGCCCGGGTCAGCGGCCACCTCGCCAGTTTCGTGGAGCGCGACGGCCCGGACGGTGAGCGGCCGTTCACCTCAGCCAACGACTCTGCGCTGATGGCTGTCGAGTTCGCCGATGGCGCGCAGGGGACGATCCAGGTCAGCGGCGTGGCCCAGGTCGGCGAGCGTGGCCAGGACTTTCAGATCGGTCTGTACGGCGAGGCCGGTTCCCTCGAGGTCCACTTCGACTCCGCGCACTCGCGACTGCGCGGTGTCCGCGTCGGCGACGAGAGATGGCAGGATCTGCCGGTGCCCGAGGAGTTCCTGGGTCACGGCGACAACCCGCCGCTGTGGGTGTTCGACTTCTTCGCCCCCTTCACCAACCAGTCGGTGGGGGACCGGCTACTCATCGACGCCATCCTGGCCGGCCACCCGACCGAACCCAGCTTCTACGACGGCTGGAAGGCCCAACAGGTCGTCGATGCCGCCTTGGTCTCTCATCGCGAGGGCCGCTCGATACCGATCCCGGCTGATTCGACCGTTTAGCCGGCACCCGGGGCCGAGGCGGGGCCGCCCTTCACTGCTGTCGCAACACCCGCTCTGCAGGCCGCGGCGGCCGGGCGTACGCCGTCCGACGATGACCTCTTCGCCGCGACCGAGGAGATGCTCTCCGACACCGAAGCGCTCACCCGCACCCTGCTGGGCGCCGGTGCCCCGTACAGCCCGGCCCCGGACCTCAGCGAGAACGACTATCCCGAGGTCGCCCTCGCGGCCCAGCCGGGCGTCGCGCCACCCGGCAGTCACTCCTGATCGACGACGCAAAGGCAGGTCCGCGACCGATCTGCCCATAGGAACGACCGGGCATCTCAGGTGGTCGTGCATGGGCCGGACTGCTAGCTGGGCCGCTGTGGGTGAGCGCACCGCCTATCGATCAGGTGCTGGTGATGCCTAGTCGCTCGGCAGTGGCTGCCGCCTGAACCCGGTTCGTGGCGTGGAGCTTGCGGAGGATGGCGGTGACGTGGACGCTGGCGGTCTTGGGGCTCATGTAGAGACGGGCGCCGATTTCGGCGTTGGTGAGGCCTTCGGTGAGCAGGCGCAGGACGTCGAGCTCCCGGTTGGTGAGTCCGAGCGCCGGCGGCTTTGGTGGCGTCTGGTCTCGGCGTCTCCGCTGGTGACGGCGGTGGTTCGAAGGTCACTCGTGCCAGCCGGGCCAGGTGAGTGATGGCGTCGGTCAGCGGCACATGCTGATCGCTGCGTTGGCGCGCGGTCTGGAGTGCGGACGCCGCCGGCCCGCGTTGACCGTCGCGCAGGAGGGCCTGCGCGGCGCGCCAGTATGCGTAGCCGGTGCGATGCGGCCGGTTCAACGTATCCCACTCCCGGGCGACTGCGAGCCACAGCTCGGGCTTGTTGTCCCCTTGGCAGCGGTTGAGCTCGGCGGCCCACTCCTGGCCTTCGACCGTGCTGGTGAGGAAGAACCGATGCTGGGCGAACGGATCCGTCGGCAGATCGGTGTGCGCAGCCTGCAGCTGCTCCGCGACCCGACGGCCGGCGCGTACCTGCGTGTCGTCTCGGCGTGCACGGGCGTCCTCGACCAGATCGGCGCAGGCCCACATGGCCGACGTCAGAAGCCGCGCTGCCCAGCCATCATCTGTAGCGCCGGCCATGCTCTCCACCACCGGTAGGACGACGTCGACGGCCGTACGCGGGTCGTGTCTCCACAGCGCCAGCTCAAGCCGCAGCTGGGCCATGTCGCTTCTGTCATAGAAGGACCGCTGGCAGGACCGACTCAGGATCTGGCCCACCCGGTCGGTCACCTCGTCCAGCCGGCCCGCGTGGAGGTCAACCCAGCAGCGCTGCTCGTGCATCTTCCACGACGCCGGGCCAACCGTTTGGTCAGTTGTCAGCGGTTCCAGGATCCGGTGCAGCTGATCGATCTGCCCCCGGCCACGGAGGGCTTCGCCGACGGTGCTCAGCAACATCGCGGCGACGTAGGTGTCAGCCAGGCCGTTCGCCTGAAGCCGGCGCCACTCAGCGAGCCCGTCGGTCGTCGCCTCCTCCAACCGGTTCAGTTTGAGGTTGGTGTCGGCTTCGGCCAGAGCCAGCCGGGTCACGCTCTCCTGGTCGGCGTCTGGACCGACTCTGTGCCGGGCTGCTGCGAGGGCCGCAAGACCCGATTCGACCTCTCCGTCCAACAGGCGCGCATGTGCGAGCGTGGCCAGCGCCGCGACGAAGTTCTTCCCCAGTGTCTCCTCCATCTCGACGGCTCGCTTCAGGTAGGGCATCCCTTCCGCTGGGCTGCCTCCCCCACGGTGCAGCCAGTACAGGCCGATCAAAGAACTGACCTGTACCGTCGATGGTGGCAGTCCCTCGAACGCGTCCACGGCCGACTGCAGTTCGGTCAGACCACGTTCCAGGGTGCCGTCGGTGCTGTGCAGAGTTGCCGCCTGGAACAGGATCTCTGCGTACAGCTGTCGTTGTCCGTACCGAGCCGCGGCGCGCTTTCCGCGGTCTGCTTGATCGAGGAACCGCTCTGCTGATCCGGCGGCGCCGGCGGCTCCCAACGTGCGCAGGGCGAACTCCGCGACCCGCTCGTCGTCGTAATCTTCGGCGAGATCGACGGCCCGCGCCCAGTGCCGGGCAGCTTCGGCGTACCCCTTGACCTGCTCGCAGTACTCGGCCGCTGCGATCCGTAGCGGCAGCTCCTCACGGTCGTGCCCGGCCCGACGCAGATGGTGGGCCGCCTCAGCAGCAAGAGAGGAATCTGCCCGGTCCAGCAGCAGGCCCGCGACCGCTGCGTGGAGTTCGGCCCGCTCGCCGACGAACAACCCGGCCTCGATCGCCTCACCGAGCAGCGCGTGCCGCAGCGTGCACAAGCCGTCCCCGGTCAGCCGGGCCAACGCGGCACCGACCAGCTCACGCAGTGCGCCCCGCAGCCGATCCGCCTCATGTCCGGTCACGGTGGTGAGCTCGTCGTCCGACAGGGGACGCCCAGCAACCGCCAACACCCGGAGAACATCGTGGGCCGCAGGCGTGGTGGCGGCCGCTCGGCTACGCAGCAGCTCGGCGAGCTCGTCGGACAACATCGTCACCTCGCCCGAGGCCAGCAGCTGCTCGACGAAGAACGGGTTGCCCTCGCCCCGCCCGACGAGTGCGGCGAGCTGGTCGGCGCTCAACGGATCCCTCGCCACCGAGGCCGCCATCTCCTCGACCTCGTGCGGCGTCAGCGGAGGTAGGTGGATCTGTTGCCACCGGCCGGCTGAGACCAGTACCCGCGGCCAAGCATCGGCCGTGCCGTCGTCCGAGATGTCCCCGGGGCGGGACGTCAACACCACAGGCACCGATCCGGAGCCAGGTTGCGCCGACACGTAGGTCAAGAAGTCGCGGGTCGTGCCGTCGGACCAGTGCAGATCCTCGATGATGATCAACAACCTCTGCCGCAGGTTGACCGCCTCCCAGCACTGCAGCACGGCGGCAAACAGACGCTGTCTCGGCCCCTCCCCGGCCGCTGTTCGCGTCGACAGCAACGTCAGCTCGGGCACCAGTCTGGCGATGTCGTCCCGAACGTACGGGGGACAGTCCTGCAAGGAGTCCCGCAGCAGGGAGCCGCCCTCGACCAGATGCAGCTGCCGCAGCCCATCGACCACCGGCAACAGCGGCAGCTGCTCCGCTAGCGGCAGGCACGACGCCGACACCACCAGCCAACCATCGGCACCGAACTCCGTCGCGCACACCCCGGCGAGCCGGGTCTTGCCGATGCCGGCATCGCCGACCACCAACGTCGTCGATCCGCTGCGAACGCCCTCACCCAGCAGACCCAGCTCGCCCGCACGGCCGGTGAACGCACTGACCCACTGCACGCCACCAGATCAGCAATTTACGGAGCGCGCGTCAACCCCCGTGGTACCGGCGGGCAGAGCCCGTATGGTCCCGATGCCCGCCTGCCTCCGGCGTCCACCTGTTGCTGACGCCGATGGCGGCTCCATCATCACAGGCTTCCGACGAAGACAGCCGGGTCGTGTGCGCCTGCATCGATTGCCAGGTGGAAGACCAGGTCATCACCGCTGCCCGCCGGCAGGACGAAGCTGAGCCGGTACGGATCGGAGCATCCGCCGATGGCGAGCAGCTGCACGCTTCCCCTGTCGTCGGGCCCCGGCGGGGTCAGGTAGCGCACCGCCGGAAGCCGGTAGGGACCGTACCGCAGGTCACCGCTGATCCAGGCCTCGAACGTGTCCGCCGAGTTGTTCAGGACGACGACGGTCAGCTCGACCACCGCAACTCCGAGTCGACGCCCGGTCCACACCTCACTGACCTCGACCTCGATGCCGTCGGTGTAGGGATACACCTCAGTGAAACCGGGCGGTCGCCGTCCCACGTCGGCCGATTTCGCTCGCGGCACAATGGACTCGCAAGCGTGCAACGGCCCAGTGAGAAGCAGCAGCACCACGACGATCAGCAGCCGGATCACCGGACGCAGCGAGATCACTGTCATGATCGTCCGCCTTCCGGCGAAGAGCACGAAACTGGCCGGCGATACCCTCGGAGGCTGCCAGCCCGGCACGATGAACGAGTCATCATCAACCGCCCTTTCCTCTAGATCCGCCAACACAAGCGTGGTCCAAGCCACCTGTGGACACATCGGTCAACTGCGTCGTCTCCGATGTGTCAGGTCCTTAGTCCGCGAGCTCCAGCGCTCACCGAACGACCAAGAGTGTGACGGGATGCAGGAGAAGGTCGACTGCCATGCACGCTCATATGAGTGACTTCGGCGATGGTGATGGCTCGGGCCATCCAGCCGTACTCCGTAGGGGCCGCAGCCCGTCTAGAGCGGGAACAGAGGTACCACAGCCGGCCAGAACAGAGCCGCGACCTTGGCGTGCCCGGCCACGTTCCAGTGCCCGAGGATCCGATCATCGGGACCCTCGACGAACGTCGCTGCGATCCCTTCGTCTGTGTAGCAGTTCTGAGCGGCTGCACACACGCGAGCCTGCTCCGCCTCGTACCCTTCGATGATGTTCCGCAGTTCTGCGACGTGGTAGGCGTTGATCTTGCCGTTGGGGTCGAAGAAGTCACACGGACCCGTACCCGTCGTCTCGGCCTTCATCGCCGGATCTCGCTTCGCCTCGGCCTCGGATCCCGGCGACCGTCGGCCGTCCCTGGTTGGCCGACGATGAGGATCTTCGACTCCGGCGACGCCTCGTTGATGATCGTCAGCGTCTCGGCGACCGCTTCGCCGAACTCGGGGACGTGTGCGGCATCGCCACCGTCACACATGATGTCGTTGTCGATCGTCTGCACGATGACCAGCGCAGGTGTCGGGACGTCTGCCAGGGCTGCTCGTGCCTGATCCGGAAGATCCTGAGCAACGGCGCCGCCCATCGCCCGGTTCGAAACGTGTCCCTGGGTTTCTGGCCGCACCGCGCTCAGTCGTAGGTAGATGCTCTTGACCTCGGGTGTCGTTCCGGTGGCCCAGGAGTTCTCCAGGGCGTCTTCGCCGGGCCGCTGGGGGTCAGAGCTCTCGCCGGTGAGACCGGAGTGCCCGATGGCCACCACACCGGCCGGCCGCTGCTGTTCGGCGCCGCTCGCCGGCGCGCTCGGGGGATCGGCCGCCGCAGCCGAGGAGGACCGTGGCGGCCATCAAGCGTGACGGCGATGCGCGCCAGGCGCCCCCGGTTCATCTTCACCGCTGATCGACCATCGATCATCGCGGGTCCCCAATCGGGTGAGCTCTCCCAGCCGGGGGTGACGGCCACCGGAGCGGTGCGGCTGCCGTCGGTCCGGACCGTGTAGAGGTCGGGTAGGTCGTCCAGACCGCTCGTGCCGTACACGATCTGTCGGCCGTCGGGGGAGAAGGACGCCGAGTACAGCTTCGTGTCGGCGCCGACATCGGTGACGGCCCGCAGGCCGCGACCATCGGGGTGGATGACGTAGAGCTGGGAGTCGAGGCCGCCGCCGTCCGCGTTGGAGCGGAACAGGATCCAGCGTCCGTCGGGTGACCAGTCGGGAGAGATGCCGGCCCGCAGCGACCAGGGGGTGAGGCGTCGCAGGTGGGTGCCGTCGCTGCGCATCACGAAGATCGCGATCCCGCCGGCAGGATCGGCGAGCGGCGAGTTGTGCCGTTGCGAAGGCGATGTGCCGCCCGTCGGGAGAGACGACCATCTGCTCGTTGTCGCCGGCGAACGGGCGTCCACGCAGCACGACCCGTGCGTGGCGTCCGGAGAGATCGCGGATGACGATGTCGGAGTGCTCGATGAACGCTGTGTCGGGGAACTCGCGTACCGAGCCGGTGGCGCGGGTGAACACGATCCGATGGCCGTCGGGGAGGAAGGCGACCGTGGACTCGTCGTCGCACTGGCCGGGCTGGTTCGAGTCGCACGGCGCGCTCAGCCGGTGCAGGCGGGTGCCGTCGGGTCGCACCGTGTAGATGGCGCAGGCGGTGTCGGGTGCGCAGCGTTGGAAGGCGATCAGCGATCCATCCGGTGACCAGTCGGGTTGGTCGTCCTGCGTACCCGCGTCGGGGAAGGTGATCTGGCGCGGGCGGGTTCCGTCTTTCCGCATCGTGAAGATGGCGCTCGTCGACAGGTCGGCGTCGAGATAGACCTTGTAGGCGATCCTTCCGTTGTCGCCCGGAGGCGTGGCCGCCGCCGGCACCGCCGTCGACACCGAGCACCGCACACAGGGCGAACAGCACCGCAGCTACGCGTGAACGGGCCGAGTACGCCAGCAGTGCCATCCGAACCGACCTCGCGGCGACGAACGATCGAGGTGCCATCGGGAACTCCCTTCACCAGCGAGAATGTGTGTGGCCAGCGTGCTGAGGCGACATCGCAGCCACGTCGCAAAGCCCCCGCAGAGCGACGGTGTGCGGTTTGATGAGGGGATGGAGTTCGGTGTACTGGGGCCTCTGGTGGTCACCGGCACGTCGCGTGATGACCTCCTGGGCGGGCCGAAGCAGCGGTCACTTGTTGCCCTGCTCCTGCTGAACGCCAACAGGACCGTCTCCCGGGATCGGCTGATCGCCGGGATCTGGGGCGAGCACCCGCCGCCGTCTGCGGAGCACACTCTCGACAACTACCTGTCCCGAGTCCGCAAGCTCCTCGGGACCGACCGCATCCTCCGCCGTCCGGGCGGCTACTCCCTGCGTGTCGACCCCGGCGAGCTGGACCTCGAACGGTTCGAGACCGGCAGTGGCGGAGGGAATGCGGCTCGCTGATGGTGATCCGGCCGCGGCCGCCGACGAGGCTGGGTGCCGCGCTGGCCCTCTGGCGCGGTCCCGCGCTGGCGGACCTGGCCGACCAGCCGTTCGCCGCTGAGGCAGCAGACCGACTCGAGGATCGGCGCCTCCTGGCGGTCGAGGAGTACGTCGCGGTGGTGCTGACCCTCGGCCGGGCCAGGGAGGCTGTCGAGCTGGTCGAACCGCTGGTGGCTCTCCATCCGTTCCGTGAGCGTCTACGGGGGCAGCTGATCCGCGGCCTCTACCTGTCCGGGCGACAGGAACGCGCCCTCGCCGTGTACGCCGATGGTCGACGCCAGTTCGCCGAGGAACTCGGCATCGAGCCGGGCGAGGACCTGCAACGACTCCACCGCGCCGTCCTCGCCCGGGATCCGGCCCTTCAGCCCGACGGAACTCGGCACTGAGTCGGTTGACCGCCCGGCACCACCGCCCACCGCGCACGCCGAGCCGCTCGCGGGGGAGGACGCGAGCCGCGGTGCTCGTCGCCGCCGTCCTCACGCTGCTGGTGGTCATCGCGATCACCGTCCCGTCTGACCAGGACAGATCGCCCGCACTCGGACCTGCGTTTCGTACCGTCCGGCTCGACAGGTCCCCAGCGGCGTCGCCTCAGGGTTCGGGGCCCTGTGGTTCGCGATGCCCGCCGGCGGCGAGGTGGTGAAGGTTGATCGTCGGCTCGGGTCAGGTCAGTGACCACGTTCCCGTCGGCGGCGCCGGTGTCGTCGCGGCGGGCGGTCGAGGCGGTGTGGTCGGCCGGCGTGCCCGGCAATGCCGTCGACCAGATCGACCCTGACGCCGGCAGCGTGGTCCGGACGATCGGGCTCGGAACCGCTCGCGTGTCTGCGTTGGCCTTCGGCGGCGATGCCCTCTGGGTGGCCGATGCGGTGAACGATGCCGTCATCGAGGTCGACCCGATCTCCGGGCTGGTGAAGCGGCGGATGCCGTTGGCGCTCAAGCCCACCTCGTTGATCGTCGACGGTGAGTCGCTGTGGGTCGCCGACTACGCCAACGCCGAAGTCGCCCAAGTGGATCTGGCCTCCGGACAGATCGTCGCCAGGCTCCATGTCGGGGGTGGTCCGACGTGCGCTCGCGCGGGGGGCCGATGCGCTGTGGGTGGTGAACTCCCTGGACTCGACGGTGTCGCGGGTGAACCCGGAGGTCTCCGCCGTCGTGGCCACGATCCCTGTGGGCAGCGGCCCGGTCGGGATCGCGGTCAAGGACGGCGACGTGTGGGTGGCCAACCAGTACTCGGCCTCGTTGAGTCGTATCGACCCCGCCACCAACACTGTCATCGACCACGCTGGCCACCGAGGGTGAACCCGCCGCGATCACGCATGGTCGACGGGACACCGTGGGTGGCGACCGCCCCGGCACGGGGCAACCGGGGCGGCACCTTGCGGCTGCTCCACAGCCGACCCATCACGCTCGATCCCGCCTTCCAGACCGATCTCCTTCCGCTGATGTCTGATCGCCTGCTGCGCAGCACCCTGGTCGCCTACCGACACGTCGGTGGCCCGGCGGGCACCCAGGTGGTGCCCGACTTGGCGGTGGCCGTGCCGACGACCATCGGGGAACGCGACGGCCTTCCCTTCCGACTCCGGCCCGGGATCGTCTACTCCGATGGCCGACCGCTGGTGGCCAGCGACTTCCGGCGTGGACTGGAGCGTGTCGTCGCCCTGCAGACGGGAACAGCGCGAACTTCATGAACATCAAGGGTGCCGAAGCCTGCGCCCGAGCGGGGGATGAGTCGTGCGACCTCTCGGACGGCATCGACACCGACGACGCCACCGGAGCCGTCGTCTTCCATCTGGCAAACCAGATCCAGATTTCGTCGCACGCCTCACCGAGTTCGCGGCGGCACCGGTTCCCCCGGCGACCCCGTACCGTGACATGGGACTGGAAGCGATTCCTGGCACCGGGCCGTACGTCGTCGCCAGTGCCAGCGCCGACCAGGTGCGGTACGTGCAGGAACCCCCACTTCACGGAGCGGTCGCACTCGGCGCAACCCGACGGACTCGCCGACGAGATCACCCTCGACATCGAAGAATCCCGCGCCAAGCAGACGGCCGCCGTCGTGAGTGGCCGGGCCGACTGGGCGGCCTACATCGACATGGACCAGCTGGCAGATCTCCGCGTCAAGATCCCTGATCGGCTTCACCGGCTTCGATCCCGACCACCGACTTCTTCCAGTTCAACCTCAAGCTGCCACCCTTCGACGACATCAGGGTTCGTCAGGCGCTGAATCTGGCCGTGGATCGAGACCACATCGTCAAGCTCTACGGCGGGCCGGATCTGGCCACGCCGACCTGTCAGGTCCTTCCGCCCGGCATCCCCGCATACCGTCCGTTCTGTCCCTTCACGAAGAGTCCCGACGACGTCAGGCGCCTGGCGCGAGCCTGATCTCCGGCGAGCCCAGCAGCTGGTGGCTGCGTCGGGCACTCGCGGGGCGAAGGTCACCGTGTGGGGCTTCACCGACGACCCGACCATCCGACCCGAAGTGGTGCGGTACGTGGCCTCGGTGCTCCGTGGCCTGGGTTACGACACCACCGTGCGACTCGAATCGCAGGGCTCCGACCTACCGCTGGCTCGCATCCAGATCATCTCCGGTGCGTGGGGACGGGACACCGCCCACGGAATCCTGACAACCTGGTTCTCCTGCGACGGCGCGCGCAGTCACGGATACTTCTGCGACCCCCAGGTCGACACCGAGCTCCTCCGGGCACAAGCTGCCGGGGCCACCGATCCCCGCGAAGCACAACAGATGTGGGCCGCACTGGACCGTCACGTCACGGAGCAGGCCGGCTGGCTGCCCATGATCAATGAGGGTGGGATCGAGCTCGTCTCCGACCGGCTCCGCAACTACCAGTTCAACCCCTACTGGGGATTCATCGCCGATCAAGCGTCCGTCAACTAGGTGGTATGCAGTGACTCGCGGCGGTCACTGCCGTCTAGCGAACGGGCGTCGCCGCGAACTCGCAGGTCCGATGTGTGAGGACGCGCAACCTCAGCCGGCCGGTCTCGGAGATGTCGCCTCCGGGTCGCTCGATGAGGTGCTGCCGGTGTTGCTGCTGACCTTGCCGCGGCGACGACACCACCCCGGACTGATTCGGCCGGCGGCAACCACTGAAGTTCGGCACCGAGGTCGGTAGTTCTGCCGATGCGCGTGGACCGGGCCAGGACAAGGCTGCACCCATGGGTGGTTCATCGGGACGGGCCGTCAGCCCGCAAGAGTGTGGCCAGGCTCCACCTGGATCGGTGACAGGCGGCAGACGATGATCGCGCTGCAGCCCGTTCTGCGGTTCGTGATCATGGTGGTGTTGCTGCTCGCCACCTGCCACCTCTACGGGTGTGAATCACTTGGTGCCCCGCCGGCCAGGTCGACCGACGTGGGCCGGCGACCGCCTGGCTTCACCGAGTCGTATCTCTACACGGATGGCGTGGAGATCCAGGTCGTTGATGTCTGGGCCGGCCGTCGACTCGGGCTCCCGGTCGTCGAGCTGTCCGTCACCGTGCGGAATGGCTCGGCCCACGCGTTCGACGCTTGGATGAGGGGCGAGTTGCGGCATGGCACCTACCGGCTGCCGGCGGCGCGATACCTCATCCCCCCAGGACCTGACGACAGCGGAGACGTGCAGATGATCGCCCCCGGCGAGTACTCCGACCCCTACAGGCTCAGTTTCGTCATTCCCGACGGCGCCCGGGATGACGTCGTCTTCGCCTTCTGGATCGACGCCGGTGTGCACGACCCCGCCGTCTTCGTCGGCAGACTGTGATGCCGGCATCGATACCGACTTCACGATCACGTCGTCAGAGCTTCCGCGTCCGTCGAAGGCCAGCGGCAACTCGTCGTCGTGGGCAGGCTGGACCGACCTGAGTCCGGTCAAACGTGGTTGCTCTAGCAAGCGGTCCGTCACCGCGATCGCCCTCGTCGTCGGCCGTCGCCGGACCGACGCGATCGGCCATGCCGTCGACCGCGGCCGGTAACTGACCCGATGGATCAGCTCAGATCCACCGCTCAAGTGACACCCGCATGACGAGGTCCACCTCGAAGGCGATCCTCCAGCGCGAACGATCGGGGTGGGGCCAGGGGTTGGCCGTCAACTTCGCCAGGGCTGTGGTGAGTGAGAGATCGCGAAGACGAACCGGTCGTCGGGGTTCCAGCCATAGGTCAGGTCGCAGCGGTAGCCGCGGAGCCAAGGATGTCCATCGATCACGCGAAGGTAGAACCCCTTCGGGTAGTCCTCCTCGTCCGGTCGCAGCGGGGAGGCCGCGATGGTCAGTGATGCCGAGGGCGCGCGACCGTTGGACATGATGGCATCGGGTGCGTTCGGCTGAGAGAGCCATGCCAGTCGAAGGTAGGGCCCTGTTGCTACGGGGCAGAGACTCAGGCCCTGATCCTCTGCGACGTCGAAGATGCGTGGTAGCGCAGCCCCGGCTTCCAGGCCCAACTCGCTCAGCGAGCGCTCGACGAGAGTTACCGACCGTGGCGCAGGTTGGTCGAAGGCGGGAGCCTCGAGCAGGGTCTGCGCCGATGCATTGAGTTGGATCCGCTCTCGCTGGAGAGCGTCGAGGAGGCGCGGGCGCGACAACGTGGCCACCGTCAGGTGCATCGCCCCGGGGAGAGTGTGACGACTCATGCTGGTCAGCGCTGATGCATGATGGCTGAGAGGCGTGGCAATGCGTCTGCCCAGCCGTACCCCGGGGTGAGGTCGGTCTGCGCGAGAGGGCGGAAGCTGAGGAGGAAGCTCATGCCTTCGTCGTCCTCGCCGGCGCTCACGACGTGGGACCAGGCCGTCGGCGTCTCCGCTGGGGCCTCCACCCAGTAGTAGTGCCGGATCCGCGACGGAGCGTCTGAGTGGGGCCACCAACACGACTGCAGGTAGACCGGTGGTAGCTGGGCGGTGAGACCGGTCTCTTCGAACAGTTCCCTGGTCGTGGCCGCTTCCGGGAACTCGCCCGGGTCGACTCCGCCTGCTGGCACCTGGTTTCCGGCGTCTGGGAAGGCGGCAGTGTGCTCGAGTACCAGCAGGTCTTCACCTCGGGTGACGTACACCAAGACCTTCTCCCGCCACTGGTGGCTGCGAGCGAGATGCCTGGCGTCGTCGTAGGACACGATCTGGCCGATGGACACTGTCGGATCCTGCCACGAACTCTGATCCGTTGAGCAAGTACAGGGGAGCGAGCAAACCGACACCCCCTGCCGCACGCAGTAGCCGACCGTTGTGCGACACCTGTGCGTTCGCCACTGTCGTCCCGTCGCGCGTTCGCTATCGCAGCTTGTCGCCTGAGTAGACGTGGACGTGGAGATGCTTCGAGTCCTGGTACGTGCCGAGGTTGGTGAGGACCCCGGCGGCGCCCTTCGTTCTCTCGACGTCGCGTGCCACCCGCTGCACGGCCCAGAACAAGGCCCGGACGTCGAGCTCGTCGTCGGGGCCGACGGTTGTCAGCGAGGAGAGATGTCGTTTGGGAACGACCACGATGTGGGTCGACCAGAAGGGCCGCGTGTGGTGGAAGGCCAGGACGTGCTCGTCTTGGCAGACAACCTCGAGCTCGTCGGCGCGGGGCACGGCAAGATCGCAGTAGAAGTCCTCGCCGGAATAACTCCAGTCGGTCACTCGGCCGATGGTAGAGCGGCCCGAAACCCGGGGCACAGTCGTAGACGGACCGTCTGCGGACGCGGGGGCAGGCGTTCACTCCCTTCTCGGGTGCGTTGGTCTGGACAGCGGTTGTGGATGTAGCGGGGGAGGCAGCGTCTGGTCTCGGCTAGGTTCGGTCCGTGACGGCCGAGGAGCGCCTACTTCTGGATTCCGCGATCGTGGCGGCGTCTGCGTTGATCGGAACATCCCTGACCGTGGTTGGTGAGCCGTTTGCGGGTGGGGATCGATCGGTCGTCGTACGCGCCAGGAGATCGGACACCCACGAGACGGTCGTCGTGAAGCGCTACGACGCTGGCCGCGCCGGAGAGGGCTGGGCCCGCGAGACCGCCGCTTTGACCGCGTTGACTGGCGTGCGGTCAGTGGCCCCGGCGCTGGTGGCTGCGAAGGCCACGCCTCCGGTGGTGGTGATGGAGGACCTTGGCTCTGGCGATTCGGTGGCGACGGCGCTGCTGGCAGCGGATCCGCTGACCGCTGGGCAAGCGGTGGTCGACTGGGCCGAAGCGGTGGCGGACCTGCACGCTGCGACCTGGAACGACGTAGGCAGGTTCGAGGTGGCGCTGAGCGATCTCGGCGGCCCGGGGCCGCCGAAGTCTCGAGCCATGCCTGACGTCCTGGCCGACGGGGTGGAGCGCCTCCGACGGGCCGCGGACCCCCTTGGTATCGAGGTCAGCGAGCAGGTGACCGACGAGATCGTGGCGATCGCTGCTCGCCTCGATGACGAGGTACAGGTCCTTTCGCCCTTCGACGCCTGCCCCGACAACAACATCCGAACGGCAACCGGCCTGCGGTTGATCGACTTCGAGGGCGCGACGGTGGCACACCCTGCCTGGGATGACGCCTACCTCCGAGTCCCGTGGCCGTCGTGTTGGTGCGCTTGGCGGATGCCCGACACCATCGCTGACCAGGCCCGGCAGGCATGGCAAGCTCGGCTTCAGGGCGCGATGAGGTGCAGGGGTGTCGAACCCGACTGGTCAGCAATGGATGTTGCGATCCAGCTGGCGTCCCTGGTCTGGTGTCTGGTCACGGTTGGCTGGTTCCTCCCCGGTGCCATGGCCGACCGTCGCGCTGGGGGCGGCGATCTCGGATCACCCCCGCTGCGCGCAGTCGTGCAGCACCGTCTCGGGCGGGTTGCCGACTCCGACGTCGCCGACCTTGTCGCCGGCCGCCACCTGGCGCGTCAGCTCACCACCGCTTTGCCCTTCGGACACCGATCTCACCAGCTGCCGATCGCCCCGGCGTTTCGCCCATGACCTTCTCTTTCGCGGTCCGCCCGCGTCCTCAAGCCGACCGCTGTGCGGGACGGACGCAGTAGCCAACCCGTCCATCGGGCACCAGATGACCGTCTGCCGCCGTTCTCACAAGCTGCGCTCAACCACCTTCCGTGAACGAGAGGGAGCCCGGTTGAGCATCGACCTTCTGTGGGTCAGATTGTCGATTCGCGACTCACGCTGATCGTCACGGGTCGGCCGCCTCGCCGACCGTCAACTCAGACCCGAGACCGTCACCTGAGCACCGAGCTAGTCGGCAGACAGGGATGGACACCACCCCGTGGGCGGTGCGATCACTGGCGCTGAAGACGTGCCGGACCGGAAGCATGAGGTCTGCGCTCGGCCACTTGTGCACGAGGCGGGAGGACGCAGAGCCCATCGGCCCGCGCATGCTCTCCTGCCCCTTAGGGCAGATCCCTCGACAGCGGCGCCCCGCGGCGGCAGGCTGAGTCGTCTGCCGAGGAGTGCGGGAGGACTGACGAGTGGACCAACGCCCCGCACCCCGGCGTACGAAGGAGACCGACGCACCCAGCACGCGGCCACACCGCAGCGAGCCGGCCAAACCCGGACCGCCCGCGAGTGCGGCCGACTACCTGCTCCGGGTTCAACGCACAGCCGGCAACTCAGCGGCCAGGACCCTGCTCGCGGCCGGGGGGCCGTACGTGCAGCGGGACCCGCCGCGCGGCACAGTCGACGACCCGCGGGTAGCAGATGTGTTCCCCGACCCGCGAATCGTCACCTGGTCGAAGGACAAGTTCGAGGTCACGTTCGCCCGCGTCGGCGGAACGCTCAACCCGAAGTTCCAGATCACGATCAAGTACATCGGCCCGTTGACCGTCTTCGCGTCCGGCACCGCGACCGCCACGATCGGCATCGGCGACAAGCCCTTGGCCGTACGTGTGCTCAGCCTCGACCCGGCCGGCATCACCTTGGACCTGTACGGCGAGGGCAGCACGGTCGTCCGGCTGCGCGACGACGCCCGGATGAGCCAGCTGCCGGGCGGGCCCGGCCGGTCGCACGGCCTCGACGCCTACCTTGATCAGCAGTTCCGGTCCGGCACCAACCTCACGGTCTTCGATCCGACGGCGACGCCGGCCGATCTCACGGGCGCGCCCCAAGCCGAGAATCCCGGCGCCAATCCGCAGTTCACCGGCAAGGGCTTCGGCGCTGACGGCTGGACTGGACTCATCGATGGCGACGGCGACCAGGACAAGGAGCTCGAGCTCGGCCTCAAGCTCGGGCCAGAGACGCCGAACCCGGACGACCGGAAACTGCTCGTCACGGCAACGCAGCGGTCGTCGAAGCAGGCGCGTACCGCACAGCTGGCCCTGCCACCCGGTCTGGGCAACTGGCTGATCCCACACGTCACCGAGGTGACCGACGGCTACGTGCCGACCAAGATGACCCTGTTCGGCAAGGCCGACCCGGCGCTCTTGCTGGCGCCCGGCGTCCATTCGCCCGCCACCAGCTCGTACCGCGCCACACTCGGGGGCGGCGCCGCCGACTTGGTGTTTCCGGCTGAGACGACACCGCGGCGCAAGCTGGGTGAGGCGGGCGCCCCGCAGATCGCCGGCGGCATCCTGGCCGCCGACATCACGCTCGGCGCCTACCAAGACGTGTGGCGCCTGTCGTTCCGCCAACTCGACGACGGAAAGACGACCTTCGGCATCTCGGCGGTCAACGCGGGAAAGGCCCGGGACACCGTCGGCGCGGAACTCAACCTCACCGGTCCGATCAAGTATTCCCCGGTCGACACCGGCCCGACCAGCATCGGCATCGACCTCAACGGCGACGGCAAACCCGACCTCCAGATCTTCGACCGGCTCACCACACCGTCCGATGTCGACGGCGGCGGCCCGCCGGCGCAGTCGCGCAACCACGAGCTGCGCGTGATCGGCCCCGCGATCGGCGCCGAGCGGACGTACAACTATCAGTACCGCTTCGGCGGCATGCTCGGGGTGAACGGCGTCTCGGGTGCCGTCACCACCGAGGCGGGCCGCAACGCCGAGGCGGTCACCAGCCTGACCGAACAGGGCAAGACCACGACCCTGGACGCCTCGCTGGACCAGATCGAGATCGCCATGCTGTCGATGCGCAGCCGAGCGGCCAAACGCGGCCTACTCACCCAGGAGACGGTCGATACGAATCTCGCGCTGTGGCAGGCGCTGGTCCGCGTCCGCGCGCAAGCGGCGAAGGGCGTGCCTCCCGCCTTGAAGGACGAGGCCCTGACGAAGGCCGAGGCGTTCCAGGCGGCGTGGGCGAAGGAGGTGCCGCAGGCGACCTTCTCGCAATCGCTCGGGGCCGTACTCGTCACCGCCGGTCTGCGCAGTGGCGGCTGGGCGTCCGCGCTCGCCGCGTACAGCACCGCGATGACCGCCGTGGACAAGACGATCCGCGACCGGATGGAGAAGGCCGGCGGGGAGTCCGACAAGGACCTCGTCGAGGCCAAGCAGCTCGGGCAGGTGCGCAGCGAGCTGCAGGAGATCCCGGCGGGCGCGCAGGCGGTCCGCGTCGCCGCGACCTACCATCCCGACGACAAGTTCCGCAGCGAGCAGGGCTACGTGTCGATGCTGCCGCTGCAGCTGTATGCGTGGAGGGAGGATGGCGACTGGAAGGTCAAGGACGTCACCAACCCGTCCAAGCCGTACACCTACTCGGTCAAGGCCCAGGACGGCGAGAGGTTGCCGCCGCTGCGCCTGTTCGCCGAGCTCGACGACCCCGATCACTATCCCGCCGGCGCGATCAACGTCCAGGTGCCCGGCGGCGTGGCCGGACGGATCGGCGTACGCGACCGGCTGACGTGGAAGAAGTTCTTCACCTACCTGGGGCTCACTCTCGCTGCCATCGGCGTCACGCTCTCGGTCATCGCGTCGGCGGGTGCCACTTCCGCGGCAGTTCCCGCCGCGTGGGCGCTCGGTGCTTCGGCGCTCGCCGGCGCCACGGTCGCCGGCATCGACCTTGCAGAGCACATCCAGCACGACAACCTCGACGCCAAGACTGCGGTCCTCGACCTCGCCCAGATCGTGGCCGGGATCGCCACCGCGGGGGCGCTGGCGGCGGGGCGCATCGTGGTGGCCGCCGGTTCGGCGAACGCCGCCTCCCGGTGGACGGGCGCGTGGGCGCAGGCTGCGATGCTCGCACAGCGGTCGTACGTGCCACTGGCTGTGGCGGGCGCGTCCGCCGACGTCGTCACACTTGCCGTGATGGGATCGGGCCTGGCGAGCCAGCTCGACGCGATCGAGAAGGGTGACGCCGATCCCGGTGAGAAGAGCCGGGCGAAGATGCTGCTGCTGATCCAAGCGGCGACGATGACCGGGCTGACCGCGCTGCAACTCAAGGGCGTCGGGCCGCTGGGGCGGGGTGAGACCCTCGTGCTCACCCGCGGCCTCGACGGCATACCGGTCGTGTCGCCTGCGCTGACCTCCAGCTCACTGATCATCGACGCCAATATCGCCATCGCCCTGCGCAAGCGGGCGGCGGGTGAGGCGTTGCAGCCGGGTGAGACCGCGCTCCTCAAGAGGTACGACGCGATGAATGCCACCGACGTACGTGTTGCGGACACGTCCATCGGCGAAGCCGCCGCCAAGGGCGGGGGTCCGGGACCTCAGCGCGGCTTCGGCGTGGGCGTCGACCGGGCCAGCCAGGAGTACAAGGATCTGTTCGACGTGCTGGAGAAGGCCAGCGTGGGCGGCAAGAAGGGCGCCGCGGACCGGTCGATCGTCGCCGACGCGTTCTTCGGCGCGGGCGAGTCCGGAGTGACGCCGCGGTACGCGACGATGGACGAAGGGGTCTACAAGAGGTTGTACGGCGTCAAGGTCGATCAGGAGGGGGCCGCCCCCCTGGTCGAGCTCATCAAGAAGAACCAGAAGAAGGGCATGGCGCCGCCGGGCCTTCCCGACATCTTCCCCAGCGGGTTTTCCGTCACGATCAAGGGCCGGACCCTTCACGTCCTGCCCATGCCAAAGATCTAGCCAAGAAGATCGTGCAAGGGAGCATCGTGGGTTACACGTTTGATTATCTCGTCGGTGAGCTGCGGTGCGCCTTCTGCGACACGGTGTCGGTCGCGGACGAGCGGACGAACATGACGACCCGGCTGCGGGACGAGCCGGAGCTGGCGTTCCTCGGAGTCGGCGACAAGTTGCCCGTCGACACCGAGCGCGCTCTCAAGGCGGACTACCTGCTGGTCCGTGAGCCTGCTCCAGGTGAGACGGTCGTCTTGTTGCACCTGTGGACTTGCCCTAGCTGCGGGGGTGCGTGGAACTGGGCGGAGGTGGCCGTACGCGACGGCGTGATCGAGTCCGTACACGAGGTGCTGCTGAATCAGGAGACGCTGGCACGGGTGAATTTCGTGGTGGAGGACGTGCGGGACGTTGCGGCGGACCTGGCGGGGTCCTCGTCACCGTTCTCACTGGATGACGAGGGGGTTGTGGCGGTGTTGCGGGAGCGGTTGCCTGTTGGTCGAGGGTGGTCGCCGGGGGAAGGCTGAGTCTCGGGCGGAACGAGATTCGGTCAGGTCGCGCCGACGGCGGGGTGGCGTGCTGGGCGACGACGTAGGGCAGCGTGCCGTGCAGGGTCTGGTCGTCGATGCGACCTTCGCCGGTCACCACGGCGTCGGCGTCGGCGAGATGGGCGTCGAAACCGAGGAGGTCGATCTGCGCGGGGGTGGCACCGCCCCGACCGGAAGAGGTATGTCAGTCGTCCGCCTCGACCAGGACGCGTGTCGAGGGTGTACCCGCCAGTGCCGGCGCGTTCCCGGTCCCCCAGACCCGCTCGTGGAGAAACGTCGAGAACGCGTGGGCGAGCGGGGTGGCGTCGAAGTCGAGGTCGATGACGATCTGACGAGGGTCGTCCTCGAGTAGTCGGATGCGCTGGGCCGTGACACCGGCCTGGGTACGGGCGTCGGCGAAGCGGTCGAAGGCGGCCTTCCAGGTCGGGTAGTCGGTGATGGCGTGTTCGATGTGCAGGGTTGCGGTCATGGCTCGAGGGTGGCGTGCCTGGCCCGGGTCGAACATCCCAGGTTGTTGGGGTTCTCATCCGGTTGGGCCGTGCCTACGCTGATCGAGTGTCCCGCGACACCTTTCTGGTCGGTGTGCACCGCTCGCTCGCCCGCGTCGACGACGATCGGACCCTACGTCGCCTCGTGGTGGAGCAGGTACGCCGAGCCGTCCCCTTCGACGCGTTCGCCTGGTTGCTCACCGATCCAGACACAACGGTCGGCACCGCACCACTCGCGGAGGTGCCGTGCCTGGACCAGCTCGCACGTCTGGTGACACTTCGCTACACGTCGGGACGCCGCTGGACCGCTGCCGATCCGGGTGTTCCCCATCGCCCGGTGGTACTCGGATCGGAGCTGGCGCGGTTCCTCGCGGGCTATGGCACGTACGACGTCGTGTCGCTCGTGTTCGCCGACCGGTTCGGTTGGTGGGGGTTCCTCGACCTGTGGCGGGAGGGTGGGCAGTTCGAGACCGAGGATCTCGAGCTTCTCGGGCTCCTCGGTCAGCCGGTGACCGCAGCGCTTCGCGAGTCGCGTGCGGTCACGTTCGTCATGCCTGATGGGGTGACGCGGAGCCCCTCGGGTCAGGCGGTTCTCCTTCTCGGACCCGACCTCTCCGTGTCTCGGCAGACCACGGAAGCGGAGGCAGGGCTCCGCGCCCTGCTGCCTACCGAGGAGAGCCGCCGACCGGTCCCAGCTGCGGCCTACAACGTCGCTGCCCAGCTGCTCGCGGTCGAGGCAGGGGTCGACGCCCATCGGCCGCTGGCGAGGGCCGCGGTGGCGCCCGGTGAGTGGATCTGCGTGCAGGCGTCGCGGCTGGGCGAGGACATCGCCGTGACGATCGGGCCGGTGCAGCAGCGCGAACGCTGGAACCTGTTCTGCCGCACCCACGGGCTGAGCGATCGGGAGACCGAGGTGGTCACCTACCTCGCGGAAGGCGACGACACCCGAACCCTGGCCGCCCGGCTGCACCTCTCCGAGCACACGGTCCAAGACCACCTGAAGTCGGCGTTCGCCAAGACCGGCGTACGGAGCCGCCGAGAGCTCCTCGCGCTAGCACGGGGCGCCTGAGGCCAACCATCTTGACGAGGGACGCAGCGGGGATCTGTCAGGTCATGACGCGAATGCTCCCATCCGCTCGCCGTGTTCGTCGGCGGCGTCAAGCACGGGCGACAGGCTGTCCCGTTCAGCGTTGTCCACCAACGGATCATTGGCAACGACGTCGATGATCTCCTCGACAAGATGGTCGACGACCATCGCCCGCTCCGACGGCCCGTCGGCCGCCGTGATCGCCGCCACCAGGGCCTCGCTCAGTTCTTGATTGAGGTCAGGCTCGATCGCTGAGGTCTCCGCGGTCATCTGAGGGCTCCTTGTCTTGTGGGTTTGTGCAGGTGTGGTGGCGCTGTCGATCGTCTCGCCGGTGCGTTGGTGAGCGGCGTTCCGGGCATCACTCGAGGTGTCTACTCGGTCTTGCCGCCGTTCTCCAGCCAGTCGATGAGCTGCTCAAGATCTCTGCCGGGTTGATCCCTACCGGGTGCTTGGCCGTCGCGGTGGCTGGCGGCGTCGACCAGGAGTCCGCTGATGTCGCGGAGCTTGAGGTTGGTGTGGGAGGACCAGCGTTGCAGCAGGGTGAAGGCGGCGTCGGAACTGATCTGGTAGCGGTCGATCAGGATGCCTTTGGCCTGCTCGATGACCGGCAGGCTCGCCAGCTGGGCCCGGAGGTTCCTGTTCTCCAGTCGCAAGCCGTCGATATCCCCGGCACCGTCGGCGGGGTCGGCTGGTCGGTGGTGGTGACCATGGGCTGTGCTGGGCAGCTGATGACCGTTGCTGGCAGGACTGATCTGGCCGCTGTCACCGTGGCAGGACGTTGCCGGGGCCGGGGCAGGGGCGGTGGTGATGGGGGAAGTGGTCACGGACGTCCCTCCGGGTGGGAGCTTCGTGCGCAGGCAAGCAGCGCCGGCTGTGTCCCCAACCGGCGTCGATCATAGCGAAAGCCGTCGGAGAAGGCTCCCGGTATGGGTACCGAATTGACGCGACCAGGAGGCTTCCCGGCCGCTGATGCTGCTTGCCGAACGTCTGCTTCTGGTGCGCGTGACGGCCGGCCGATCAGCGTCCGCACCTTCAGTGTGGTCGATTGGTGAGCGGCACCGCACCGGGTGCGGTTCGTCGGCCACGCTGTTGGACCGGCGAACCTGGCGACCCACCAGTACCGCTCTGGCCGATCACCTGACTTCACGGTTCCCCCCCACGGCCTGGCCGAAACGGGCTACCGCCGGTCACTGTCGTGTGCGGGTACGGTGGACAGTGCCGCGGGTCCCGCAGGCAGGGCTGGTCAAGGCCGTGTCGCTTCCGGTGAACACCACAGGCCGATCAGTGCTCGGCTGGATGGACAGATCACCGTGGCCCCGGCCAACTCCTCCGACCTCCTCGACGTCTTCCAACGGCTGCAGTCGCTGCTGCTGGCCACCAGTGGCATCGAGCCGTTCCTGCAGCATCTGGCCGGACTGGCCACCACCGCCGCGGACCAGTCGATGTCGTGCGGGATCACGGCCCGCCGCGACGGACAGGCGCTCACCGTCGCCTCCAGTGACGATCGGGCCACCGCCCTGGACGAGACCCAGTACGACCTGGGCGAGGGCCCCTGCCTGCACGCCCTTGCCACCGGCGATCCGGTGCTGATGGACGATCTGAACCACGACACCCGTTGGCCCACGTATCTGGCGAGAGCTCGACGGCTGGGGCTGCAGTGCTCGCTCAGCCTGCCGTTGACCGCCGACAGCGGCCCCGTCGCCGCCTTGAACCTGTACGGTTTCGGCGAACCCAGCATGTTCACGCCACCGGTCAGGCACCGCTGCGAGCTGTTCGCCGCCCAGGCGTCCGGAGCGCTCCAGCTCACCCTGGACCGAGCAGCCGATCGGGAGCTCCGCGACCAGCTCGAACAGGCGTTGGTGTCGCGGACCATCATCGACCAGGCCATCGGCATTCTGATCGGGCAGCAACACTGCACCGCCGACCACGCCTTCGACCTGCTCCGCCGGCGGTCCCAAAGTAGTCAGCGCAAGCTCCGCGACGTCGCTGCCGACCTCATCGTCCGGGTCACCGGACATCCGCCCCGGCCCGGCAAGTCGTTCGACCACAGCTGAGGGATCCCGCCGAGACCGATCTGCTGAAGAGATCACCGGCCGTAAGCCGACCCTTGAGCGGCACCTACTGCGCGAGGAGGCTCCGTAGCACGGTGGAGAGCTCGACCACGTCGCGGCACCACACGATGTCGAAGCTCACCGTCTCCTCGACCAGGTCCTCAGCGACTCCCAGCCGGATCGTGATGTGGTCGTCGAGCCCGGCGTCCTCCAGCGCGGCCCGGGCCCGTTACCGGACTCCGCAACCGCGACCTCGGCCCGATCCCCACCACCGACGAATCAGCATGACCACCACACAAGCGTGTCAGAACTCACCCGCAGCCAAGGGGTCTCAGCCGCCGTTGACGGCGCAGTGGAGGGCGGCGTCATGCGACGTGAGGAGGATCGCTGGCCGGTGGCCGAGGGTGGCGTATTGGACCTGTCCAGCAAGCGCTGTCATAGGGCGTCCTATCGGTCGGCGAGAGCTTGAAGTCGTTGTCTGATCTCGTTGCGACGATCGGAGGGCACCGCGAGGGTGAGATCATCGAGGACTGCAACGAGCCGCGCGGTAACGCTGGCTGTGCCTCGTCCGGCATCGCTGAGTTCATCGACTGCTGCGCCGACGTAGTCCTCCCAGGTCACAGCTCGGAGCACCAGACGCGCGTGACCGCCGGAATCGGTGATGTCACCGATGGTGAGGTGCCGGTCGGCGAGGTAGCGCAAGAGGCCGCTGATGGCATCGATGGTGTGGCGGCAGGTGGCCGGGTCGTTGATGGCAGGCGACTGGGCCCGCAGCCCGATGTCGACGAGCAACCGAAACGCTAGGAGCGGGTCCTGTTCCCAGGTTCGGTCGGGGCCGATCTCGATGTGACGGAGGAGGTCGTCGTCGGCCACGTCGGCTGGGTCGATGTCGTGCCGGAAAACCGCATCGCCGTGCCGGACGTATTGGCCGGGACGGAGCGGCAACTGAATTGTGGCTTGGTGTTGGACGGCGGTGTCGAACAGTCGTTGCACGTCGACTTGGCGGATGTATCCGTCGTCGCCCAACCACAAGACCTCCGCCTTCGCCTCGGCCGGCTGCGACGGCGCCGGGGTTCCGGTGGTGCGTGTCTCGTACAACTGGTCGATCACTGCTCGGCCGCGACGGGTGATCTCTTGAACGGTGGGTCCTACCTGCACAGAGCTGAAGGCACTCATCTGCAGGTTGCGGGCTACGGCCATCGCGGCGAGGGCGAGCACGATCGTCGCGGTGGGGATCACAACGCTCATCTCCTCGCGGGTTGAGGTGCGCAGTGCTGCGGTCATGGCAAAGACGAAGACGCCGACGAACAGTCCGAAGGCGTGCCAGACAAGGGGTTCGTCGCGGAACAGGTTCAGGCGCGGAGAGAGTGTCGTCGAGGCGAACTGGACGGTCAGGAAGAGGAGGGAGAAGACGACTGCGACCAGGGAGATGATGCCGCCGCCGACGGCGAAGAGAAGGTTCGAGGTCCGGGCGGCGTTGACTTGCGGCCCGGTGTGGATCTCGGCGGTCAGGACGGCAGCTCCGACCGCTCCGGCCACGTAGGCGAGCTGTACCAAGCCGGCCCGTAGACGTGGGCGTCGGCGAAGACTGCGTACGAGCCGTTGCCCGGGAGGGATCTCGTGGCCGGACATGCGGGACGATGGCTGGATCACATCGACCGCGTTCGCGGTCGTCGGTCTCCCACCGTTGGTGGCGCTTGAGCCAGTTGTCCAAACGACTCGTGGGCAGGACGACGGGAGAGCTCGCCCGGAGCCTGCCGAACCGACCCGCACGCGGTCATCTCGCACACCTTCACTTCCGCCCGACAAGGCTTGAACTCACGCCGACCCTAATGGGCTGCGCAGCCGGCATCTGCTCACCCGCCGTGGGTGAAGTGTCACGCGAGGATCCCGGCGACGATGTGGACGTGGTCTGACGGCCACTCGGGATCTGCCTACACCCTCGAGCGCCGGTCGGGCACGAGTCGGTGCGAGGTCACCAATCGAGGATGCGACCCAAAGGAGTAGCCGATGAGCGCACCTGAGACACAAACCTCACGTCCAGGCCTCAGCGCCGGCCCGACGAGCGAGTTCAGTCTCTTCTTCCGGGTCAAGCAGGGGGAGGGAGAATCGCTGAGGGCCGCGCTACGCGCCCTCCAGGAGACTCCTGGGTACCGGCCCGGGGACCACGGCATGGCCATCACCACCATCCACGAGGCCAGATTCGTCCTCTTCGACGACGACACCAGGCTCGCCTTCATCACCAGCTTCGACGGTCCCTGGGACTCCTACATGGAGGACTTCTTCACCTCAGGTCCGACGCTGGCGCTGTTCGACGCCATCTTCGGACACGTAGCGGGCTACGACGGTCTCCCGGACCTGGCGGCGGTGAAGGCGTTCGTCTACGGTGCGCAGCAGACCGCGGCCGCCTACGCACGCAACTACGGCGGCACGGTGAAGGAGATCCGGAAGGCCGAGCGGGTGAACGCCGCGTTCCAGCAGGTGCTGGACCACCCGCAGGCGGCGGAGGCGCTGCAGCACCCTGCACTGCAGCCCCTGCTGGACGAGGCCGCGGACTAGTGGTCACGACCGGAGGTTCGTCGGGGCGCCCGGCGCCCAGGCACGCGCCTCGCTGCGTTCTCCTCGGTCGCGATGCGACTCGGCATCCCTCCCTCGTCGGCCTGGCGTGCCGACGCGAAGCGTCGCCAGCGGGCGACGACATCCACGCACCTGGACACCGGGCACCCTTGACGAACTTCCAGCCGCAACCACTAGCCGCGCCGAACAGCCGCTTCGACCAAGCCGAGCGTTAGCGAGAAACGACTGTGTCCGATCACATCTCCGGCCCGCGGGCCCTGGCCGACCCCATTGCCGACATCACCGACGTCTACGCGTTTCCCAGTCCCGAACGTCCCGGGCACCTGGTCCTCGTGATGAACACCCTGCCGTTCGCCAAGCCCACCGACGCCTTCTCCGACGGCCTCATCTACCGCTTCCGGCTACGCCCGCTCACCCCGGGCGCGGCCGCGATCCTGCCCTTCGTGGTCGGGACTCCAGAGCTCGTCTTCGACTGCGTCTTCTCCGCTCCCGTTCCCGCGACCGCGGGTCATCAGGTCGACCAGGTCGTCACCTGCACCACGCCGTCTGGTGAGACGGTCTCGGTGCGGGTGAACGAGGAAGACGGGTCGGCGGGTGGTGTGCGTGTCTTCGCCGGCCCCCGTTGGGATCCGTTCATCATGGACGCACCCGCTGCCCTGAAGACGATCGCGACGGGCGAGCTGGCGTTCACCGATCCCGGTTCGATCTTCCTGGACGGCAAGAACGTCCTCAGCCTGGTCGTCGAGGTGGACGCTGCCCTGCTAGGCGGGGCAGGCCTGGTCGGGGTCGTTGCGGAGACGCTCACGCGCGGCACCTTCAACGTACGGATCGAACGGGTCGGCCGGCCGGAGGTGAAGAACATGATGCTCGCGATGAAGCAGTTCGACCCGGTCAACCGTGATCTCGAGATCCGGGACCTCTACAACATGGAGGACGGGTTCCACCTCGGGAACGCCTATCGCGGTGCCTACCGCGCCCGACTCAACGCGAACCTCGCCTTCTGGGACGGCCTCGATGGCAAGACCGACTGGTCTCCCGACGCGAACGGTGACCACCCGCTGACGAGCGTGGTGCTTGCCGACTTCCTGGTGGTCGACCTCACCAAGCCGTACGCGGAGCACGGGTCCTTTTTGGAGATCGAGCTCGCCGGTCTACGGGGCCAGGCACATGAGACCTGCGGCGGGCGGACCCTCAACGACGACGTGATGGACACGATCTTCACCCAGCTGGTCAACGCAGGGAACGGACCGGTCATCCGCGACGGAGTCGACCGGTCGTCCCGACCCGCGGCACCGACCTTCCCGTACCTCTCCCCGCCGAATCCAGAGCCGCCGGAACCACCGGAGCACCACTAGTGGTCACGACCGGAGGTTCGTCGGGGCGCCCGGCGCCCAGGCACGCGCCTCGCTGCGTTCTCCTCGGTCGCGATGCGACTCGGCATCCCTCCCTCGTCGGCCTGGCGTGCCGACGCGAAGCGTCGCCAGCGGGCGACGACATCCACGCACCTGGACACCGGGCACCCTTGACGAACTTCCGGCCGCAACCACTAGCGATGAGCCGCAGGCAACAGTGACCGGTGTGCCCGAGATGGAGCTGGATCTCGAGGACATCCAGAGCGGCGTGCTGCACGAGCGGCCCTCGCCCTACGTCGGCACGTACGTGCTGCTGCGGATCGCGAACCGCGACGCGGGACGGGAGCTGGTGCGACGTCTGGTGGCGGTCGTCGACCACGGACGGCCATCCGCCGACCCGAAGCAGGACGCCTGGGTCACCGTCGCCTTCACCTATCAGGGTCTGAAGGCGCTCGGTGTCCCGCAAGAGTCTCTGGACAGCTTCGCGCCCGAGTTCCGGCAGGGGATGGCTGCGCGTGCCGCCGACCTGGGCGATGTGGGTGAGAGTGCACCCGAGCACTGGGAGCACCCGCTCGGTTCTCCGGATGTCCACATCGCCCTGGCGGCCCTGTCCCCAGATGCCGCCCGGCTCCAGACCGTCGTCGAGCGGGCACGCCAAGCCCAGGAGGACCTGCCGGGCGTCGACGTGATCTGGAGCCAGGACTGCTACCAGCTCCCGACGGGCCGGACCTCCTTCGGGTTCAAGGATGGCATCGGTCAGCCCGCCGTCGAAGGCAGCGGCCTGCCGCCGACCAACCCGAAGGAGCGCCCGCTCAAAGCCGGTGAGATCCTGCTCGGCTACCCCGACGAGACCGGTGAGCTGCCACCGATGCCGACGCCGGACGTCCTCGGCCGGAACGGTACCTACATCGTCTTCCGGAAGCTGCACACGAAGGTGGCGACCTACCGACAGTACCTGCACGCACGAGCCGCCGACCGCGCCGACGAGGCTCTGCTCGGAGCCAAGATGGTCGGTCGCTGGCAGAGCGGCGCCCCGCTCGCTCTGGCTCCCGACCACGACGACCCGTCACTGGGCGCCGACCCGCAGCGCAACAACCACTTCGGCTTCGGTGACGATCCCCGCGGCCTCAAGTGTCCGGCCGGCGCGCACGCCAGACGCGCCAACCCACGGGACGCCCTCGACGGAGAAGGGAGTGTCAACGTCCGCCTGCACCGGATGATCCGGCGCGGCACCAGCTACGGACCCGCCCTGCCCGAAGGGGTCCTCGAGGACGACGGCGCCGACCGCGGCATCATCTTCGTGTTCGCCGGAGCCCATCTCAAGAGGCAGTTCGAGTTCGTCAAGACCCAGTGGCTGAACGACGGCATCTTCATCGGCGCCCCGGCCGAGAAGGACCCACTCGTCGGGCCGGACGACGGCGACGGGACCTTCACCATCCCGACCAGACCGATCCGTCGGCGGCTGCAGGCGCTGCCGCCGTTCGTCGTCACCCGCGGCGGTGAGTACTGCTTCGCCCCCGGACTCCGCGCCCTGCGCTGGCTGGCCGATCTCCAGACATGACTCATCGATCTTTCGACGCTGAAGGGCAGGACGACGTGGCCACGACCCCGACAACCACCGATCGCTGGAAGGCACTGGACTTCGCAGCCCCCCGATCCGACGCCACCGAGCCGGACTCGCCTGTTCTCATCGACTACCTCTCCGGCGACCGGATCGCGGTCGTCACCCTCAACCGACCGCACGCCGACAACGCGATCACCACCGACATGGGCGCCCGGCTGACCGAGATCGTCGAGAGCATCGCGGTCCGCACCGCCGTGCGTGTGGTCGTGCTGACCGGCGCCGGGCAGCGGGCCTTCTCCGTCGGCAGCGACCTGCGGCAGCGCAAGAACATGACCAAGGAGGACTGGCTCCGCCAACGCCAGGCCTTCGATCGGACCCTGTACACGGTCCGGCAGCTGCGCAAACCCATCTTCGCCGCCGTCAACGGCATCGCCTACGGCGGCGGCTCCGAGCTGGCGCAGAGCACCGACTTCATCATCGCCTCCGACAACGCCACCTTCGGCCAGCCCGAGGCGATGATCGGGCTGGCCGCCGGCGGCGGCTCGCCGGTGTTCCTGCCGCGCCTGCTCCCCCCGGGAAAGGCGCTGCAGATGCTCATGACCGGAGACCCGATCACCGCCGGTGAGGCACACCGGCTCGGCATGGTCAACGAGATCCATCCCCCAGACGAACTGATGCACGCGGCGCGCCAGATCGCCGACAAGATCGCCAGCAACTCCCCGACAGCGGTACAGGCGGTCAAGCAAGCCGTGCGCCTCGGCGAGGGGCAGCCGATCGAGCAGGCGATCGCGATCATGATGGAAGCCCATTGGCGCTCAGCCGTACACCCGGACCGCGCCGAAGGTATCGGCGCCTTCAACGAGAACCGGGATCCGACCTTCCTGGATTCCGACTTCTGACCTCCAGGCACACAACGACACATCCCACCGGCGAGGAGACTGGACATGACAGCGACAGATGACCTGGACCGAGCGCGCTCCGCGCTGCAGATGATCAACCCAGCGCCCTACAACGCCGAGGCCCCACCCGAGGCCCTGGCCGGAGACCTGACCCCGTCCGACCTGCACTACGTCCGCAGCAACTTCCCGCTACCGACCCACGACGGCACCCTGGCCGTCGGCGGCGCCGTGCACAACCCGATCACCCTCACTCTCCAGGACCTCCGCGCCCTGCCCGCGATCCAACGAGCGGTCACCCTCGAATGTGCCGGCAACGGACGCCTGGACATGAGACCGCTGCCCACCGGGGAACCATGGGGTGATTACGCCGTCTCCACCGCCCGCTGGACCGGCGCCCGCCTCTCCGATGTGCTCGAACAAGTGCAGCCGGCAGCCGACGGCGTCGATGTGCGGTTCGAAGGCGCCGACCACGGCGCCTACCATCTCCGGCCCGTCCTGGCCGACACGAGCCGGGACGACCTGACCTTTGTCCGTGCTCTGCCCCTCGCGTACGCGGCGGACCCTGCGGCTGAGATCCTCATCGCCTACGAGATGAACGGGCAACCACTCGGGGCCGATCATGGAGCGCCGTTCCGTCTCATCACGCCCCACTGGTACGCAGTGGCTTCCGTGAAATGGCTGAAGCGCATCGATGTCCTGACCGAGCCCTACACCGGCGAGTTCCAGACCGGCCACTACATCTACGAATGGGCCGACCGGCCACATGAACCCGTCACGTTCATGCGGGTCCGCGCGCGGATGACCGACCCAGCACCCGGGTCCGTCATCCCGGCCGGCACGTGCACACTGCGGGGCAAGGCCTGGTCGGGTACCGGGCCCGTGACCCGCGTCGAGCTCAGCTTCACCGGTGCCGGCGACTGGCATCCGGCGCAGCTCGAATCACCCAGAGGCCCCTACCAATGGCAGGACTGGACCTTCGACTGGGCCGCGACCGACGTGGGACGACACACCATCCGCGTCCGGGCCACCGATGCCGCCGGCAACGTCCAACCGGAGATCCCACCCTGGAACCGACTCGGCTACGGAAACAACGCGATCGAAGTTCCCTACGTCGACGTGACCCCAGCCTGACAACGAGCGACGAGTCGCGGCCCCAACTCGAGCAATTTCGTGCGACCACGCCATGGACTCGGAGGTGCCCTGTCGTTGTCGTTGCGTCGACCAGTCGGTAACGTCAGAGGTGCTGTGATCAACAGCCGGCTGGGACCTGAAGTCGCCGCTCGATGCCGCACTTCCTGCACGCTACGTGACGCCCACACATTTGCGCTAGGCAATCCAGATGAGGGTGACCGGCTTGTCGACATGGTCGGGTGACGAGGAACGTGCTTGGTTCGGCGACCAGCACTGTGTTGTTGCTGGCGCGGGCGACGAGATCGCCGATGAGCGGCGGCCAGGGTCGACGGTGACGGCTGTCAGGGTCATCGGTCGGCGTCCGTGCCGTCGGCGAGTGTCGTGCGCGGAGGGGGCCGTTCACCCTGGCCTGGTGAAGCATCGGGCGAACGCGTCCCCGCAGGATAGGGCATTGCGGTGAAACCATCGGAGGGGTCTAGCCAAAGGATCGCAGGTCAACGACGAGGAGTCTGTGTGGTGCCGGACACAGTTGATCATGCCGACGCGGAGCGGCTGTTCGAGATCGGGCTCGAGGGCGACGTGTGTGACGTCGTGCGTCGGGCCAACCCCACGGCCCGAGTGACGGCCGCACGGACCAGCACGATCCTGTGGTCGCGGCGGCACGATCCTGACGAGTTGCAGGTGCTGTTGGATGCCTTGTCGGACTTCGGCCTGACGCCGTGCGAGGTCCATCAATCGTCGGCGGAGATCCTCGCCGTGCGGGGAACCGTGGTCGGTCCTGCTGATGCGGCGAACACGCGGCCCCGGTACTGCGAGGTCCGGGTCAGGTGCCGCCTCGGGGCGGCCGCCCTGCACCACTTGGGATGGTCACATCGGGTGGTCGAGATGACCGTGGTCACCATGCGTGCACCACGGTCGAGCCTCCGCGGGATTCTCGCCCAGATGTGGACTGTCGCGGACGTTGCCTACGTGGTTGCGCTCCGTGCCCGGCCTGCCGCATCGAGGTGAACGACCGTCTCTCGCGACAGGGTCAAGGCCTATTGCCGGCGGAAAGCGGTCTGGATCGGGATGACGGCGAGATCGCGCCGCAGGAGACCGAAGTGGGGGAGCGCCTCGCCGATGCCGGTCAGTGCGGAGCTGGTGACCTCGGCGGGTGTTCGGTGACCGCGACGAAGCGGACGCGATCACGGACGGCTGTTTCGCCCGGGCGTCTCGGAGTCTGGCTGGATGGTCGTTGCGGCGATGGCGATTGCTTCCGCTCGCGAGTGGGCGCCGAGTTTGCGGTACAGGGAGAGGGTGATCGTCTTGATCGTGTTGTGGGACACATACAGGTCGCGGGCGATCTCCCGCAGGGTCTGGTCTCCGCGCAGCCGGTGCAGGATCTGCAGCTCGCGCGGGGTGAGAAGTTCACCGGCTGCCGCGTTGCGGTGACGACTCTCGTTGAGCTGGTGGCGGACGGTGGCGATCCTGGCTCGGGTGGGTCCGAGGGTCTGGTCGTCCCAGGGGACCAGGGCGTCGACCTCGGCGAGCAGCTCGTCGGCGTAGCGGTGGTCGCCGCACTGGTGGGCGGTCACCGCGGTCACCAGGAGGTGGTGGAGGAGTGGCCAGGGGCTGAGGCCCG
Organism: uncultured Actinomycetota bacterium; assembly: GCA_963759915.1. GTDB lineage: Bacteria > Actinomycetota > Actinomycetes > Propionibacteriales > Propionibacteriaceae > Microlunatus. Next base: position 94,697 of record CAVXBJ010000076.1, read on the forward strand.
GTACGCGACGGCGGGCTCGCAGGCCCTCGTCCAACACCGCCGCCGCTTCCGCGAGCTGCCCGGCCGCGCCCAGGGCGGCACCATGGGCGGTGAACGCGAAGATGGCCTGGGGCATTGCCTGCATGCGGTGCTCGGTGACGATATCCATGGCCTGGGCGGCGAGCTGGGCGCTGAGCGGAGGGTTGCCCTGCTCAGCCTCGCAGAGGGCGAGCGTGCTCAGGGCGAGCAGTCGGACGGTCAAGGGCGCGTTCTGTGCCCGAGCGGCCGCGCCCAGGTGTGCTCGGGCGAGGGCGGTGTCGCCGGTGACGAAGCCGGCGTAGCCGAGGGCGGCGCTCGCCACGGACGCCCATGGGGTTCCGTGCGTGTTCTCCAGCTCAGCAGCTTGGCGGGCGTCGGCCAGCATCCGGTCCGGGCCGTCGAAGCCGAACAGCCCGCGGATGAGCATCAGTGCTGACCGGGGCGATCTCGTGCCGTCCGGAAGGGACGCATCCTCGATCATGGTCTCCAGATCCGCCAGCCGGCGGCGGAGCTCGGCCTGGTCGCCGGTCAGGGCCGCGATCCAGGCCGCGGTGACGGTCGCGGGCGCCCGGGTGCCGGCGGGTGTGCCGCGAAGCTGACGCAGCCAACCGAGAATCGTTGCCGAGCGGCCGGCATCGAAGTAGCGGAGCCAGTGGGCCTGGATCAGCGCGGCCGCCTGTTCGAAGTCACCCGCGGCCAGCAGGTGGTGGATGGCTTCCTCGGTGTGGTCGTGGGCGGCGAACCACTGTGCGCCCCGTTGGTGCAGTTCGATGACGGTGTCGGGATGCTCGACCTCCAGGGAACTGCGCGCATAGGTCGCGAACAGGTGGTGGAGACGGAACCAGCCATCCTGAAGCGGGATCAGAAACAGATTCGTGCGTTCCAGCCGCTGCAGCAGTCGGGCCGCGGTGGGCGTAGAGGTGACGTGGTTGGCCAGGGCCACCGTGAAGCGGTCGAAGACGGCCATCGCCAGGAGGAACTCCCGGAGCTCCGGGTCTTGGCGATCGAGGACCTCCTCGCTGAGGTAGTCCGCCATGAACCGGCTGTCGCCGACCATCGAGCGCACGAAAGCGTCGGCGTCGTCGCGTCCGACCAGGGAGAGGGCTGCCAGGTAGACGGCCGCCGGCCAGCCCTCGGTCCAGCGGACGAGAGCGGACAGCTCTCGTTCCGAGACGCTGACGCCCGCGGCGAGAAGGACGGCGTCGACCTCGCCGACATCGAACGCCAGATTCTCGGTGCGGATCTCGGCGAGCCTGCCTTCGACCCGCAGGCGGCCGAGCCGGACGGCCGGGTCGGACCGCGAGACCAGCACCAGATGGGCGTGAGCGGGCAGCAGGGCGACCAGGCGGTCGAGCTGCGCGCTGCACGCGGGCTCATGCAGGACGTGGCAGTCGTCGAGCACGACGGTGACCACGCCGGGGTATGCGGCGAGTGCCTCAGCCACCCTCGGAACCACCGCCGACAGGATGGCGGTCGAGCTCATCGCGATGAACTCCGCCACGTTGACATCCACGACGCAACCGGCCCGTTCCAGGGCGGCGGCCAGATGCGCCCACAGTCGGGTCGGGTCATTGTCGGCCGGGTCGAGGGTGAGCCAGGCGACCGCCCCAGCCCGCCCGGAGGCCACCCACTGGGTGACCAGGGTGGTCTTCCCGTACCCGGCCGGGGCGGCTACCAGCAGCACCGGAGATCGGATTGCGACGGCGATGCGGTTCAGCAGGCGAGGCCGTACGATCCAACCTGCCCGCGCCGGGGGCGCCGCCAACTTCGTCTCCAGCGAGGAGTCGACGAACCACGCTTCCCGACCCGAGTCCTGCTCCTCGGCACTGGTCATCACACAACCTTCGAGCCCATGACGTGTGGTCGGACGCCCACCACCGGTACACCGTTCTTGCCTGATGCTAAACCCGAACGAATAGTCCGGTCACACAGCGCCATCTCGCAATCTGCTATCCAACCTGCCATAGTGCACCGCCGAAGAACACGGCTTTGTCTCGGTGATGTGTGTCGTGTCGCAGGCCGACCGCCGCCCAGCGAGACGTACACAGAGCGACGGGTGCACGGCGTGGCGTCAGCGGGCGAAGCCTGAGTGCCGCACACGCGGCGCCCGTCCGACCTCACTCGGTCCTGGATCCCAGCGGGTCGGTGGTTTCCCGGCGCAGATCTGGGTCGTCGCGTTGGACGCCGGCACGGGCTCAGCGCCGGGGGCAGCGACGACGACAACGAAGAACGCGTTGGGGTTAGCGGTGCTGCAGGACCTCCAGTGTCTCGCGAGTCTGCGAGTGACTTGCTTCTGCGGTATCGATGCTCAACTCGGTAGCCTCAGTCTGGTTCGTAGTCCATCGGGTGGCGAGGCGTCTTGGGGGTGGTTGTCACGCTCATCGGGCGAACGGCGGAATGGTCGCGGGTCCACGGTCTCGTGCGTGGGTTGCCTCGGCGGGGTGGGGCGCTCGTCCTCCTCGGGGAGCCAGGCATCGGGAAGACAGAACTCACCGAAGCGGCCGTCGATGCTGCCGGCGCTCGAGGTGTAGCGGTGCTGATGGCGGTCGGGTCGGAGTTCGAGTCGCATCTCCCGTACGCCGCCCTGCAACAGCTGCTCAGGCCGTACCGTCATCAGCTCACGACACTGCGTCCACGGCAACGCGACGCTTTGGAGGCAGCATTTGGGCTGGGGACCGCCGAACCACCTGACGTCTACCTCGTCGCCTTGGCCACCGTGGAGCTGCTCAGCGAGATCGGCAGCGAGGGCGGCGTCCTCGTGGTTGTCGACGACGCGCACTGGGTCGACGGGTCGACCGCACAGGTGCTCGCGTTCGTGGCTCGGCGCCTCGAGGCCGACCCTGTGGCTCTGCTTGTCTCGTTGCGGACCGGCTACCGCTCGCCGCTGACGGCTGCGACTCTGCCGCGACTCGAAGTTGGGGCGCTCACCGAGACCGCCGCCAACGTGCTGCTCGCGACCGCTCGGCCACGTCTCGATGAGCGAGATCGCACATCGATCCTGGCGGTGGCGCAGGGCAACCCGCTGGCAGTGCTCGAACTTCCACCGAGCGTCGCCGGAGCAGTCGACGGCTGGCAGCACAGGTTGTCTGATCGGCTGCAGCGCGCTTTTGCCGCCCAGTTCGCTGGCCTCGATGAACAGGCTCGCAGGGTGCTTCTCGTGGCGGCGTTGCACGACGGCAATCAGATCTCGGAGATCCTGGACGCCGCCGCCCTGCTGACTGATGACCGTGTCCCGTTCGAGTCGGTCGAACGCATCGCGGCCACGGGAGTCGCGACGATCGCCGGCTCGGTCCTCCGTTTCCGTCATCCGCTGGTGCGTTCGGCGGTGGTCGGCGACGCGAGCGCGGTGGATGCGCGATCGGCACATGCTGCCTTGGCCAGGGTCGTGCCGGCGTCATCGGATCGGGCTGCGTGGCATGTGGCAGCGTCGGCGGTCGCCC
>CAVXBJ010000077.1:0-16237 GCA_963759915.1 uncultured Actinomycetota bacterium
TCATTGTTCTACGAGGTGTTCCTGGTCTCGGCGATCCGCGAGGACTACGTCCACGGTGGTGATCTGCCGGCCCAGCAGCGCGCCCGGCACGCCATCCGGACCGGCTTCATCTCCAGCGCCCGGGTGGTGACGGCCGCGGCGGTGATCATGATCTCGGTGTTCGCCGCCTTCATCCCGCACGGCAGCTCGACCATCAAGCCGATCGCGCTCGGTCTGGCGGTCGGGGTCTTCGTCGACGCGTTCATGGTGCGGATGACGCTGGTGCCGGCGGTGCTGGCCCTGCTCGGCAGCAAGGCGTGGTGGATGCCGAAGCGGCTGGACAAGGCGCTGCCGCACATCGACGTGGAGGGCTCCGCCCTCGTACGACACGTCGAGCAGGTCGCGTGGGAAGAGGCCAACGGGGCCGTCGCCGTCCGGGCCGAGGCCGCCGCCATCGCCACCGACGACGGTCCGGTGGCGGTCGACCTGTCGGTGCCGCAGCGGACCACGGTCAGCTACGACCATCCCGACCCGGCAGTCCGCGCGGCGCTGGTCTGGACGCTGGGGGGTTGGCGCAAGCCCGTCGGTGGGCACCTGGCGGTGCTGGGTCGGGTGCTGCCGGAGGAAGCCGGGGCGGTCCGCAAGGCCGTCCGGGTGGTGCCGCTGCCGAGCCGTGACGACGACTCCGTCGACGTCCGACGCTACGTGTCGACCCTGTTGATCGCCCAGTCCGACAAGCCCTGGCCGTCCCTCCGGACCACCCGCCGGGCCCTGGACCAGGCGGAGAGCTGGCTGTCACCGCTGCGGGCGGAAGCCGACGCGCAGCCGCTGGCCGACCGCCGGCTCGGAGACCTGGCGCCACTGGAGCGTCGGCTCGTCACCCTCAGCGCCGCGGCCGTCCAGTCCCCGGAGCTGATCGTGGTGGCCGAACCCGATCGAGACCTCGACCCGGGCGCCATGTCCTGGTTCGCGGGGGTCTGCGCGGAGCTGGTGCACGACGCCGGCACGACCGTGCTGCTGGTCGGGTCGACGGTGACCGCGTTGGCGGACCGGGCGGCTTCCCCGGACCCTCCTGTCCCGACGTCGCTCGGGTTTCCTGTTGTCGCTCTATCTGCAGATGGAGCAACGCCCTCGAACCCGAGCGACTCGGACAAGCGTGATCCGGACGCAAGGGCAACCGACCAGGGTGCGGAGGCGGGGCAGGCCGAGGACCAGGGTGCGGGCGCCGTTGACGCAGCTCCGGACCTCGTGGAGACCCCGTTGGTGAGCGCCGGGCCACCGGACGACGGACCTTCGGACGATGTCGTACCGGCCCACCCAGACGACGGGCAGCCGGACGACCTGCCGCCGGACGACGCCGTACCCGACGGTCCCGGCGACACCGAACCCAGGAAGCAGACCCATGAGCTCACCGGACAGTAGGTCGAAGGCGCACGAGCCAGTGTCGCGCTGGTTGGTGCCGATGGTCGCCGTGATCCTGACCGCCATCGCGGGTGGCGTCGTGCTCTGGGCGGTGCAGGGTCACCAGAACAGCGGCCCGGCCGTACCGCTGGCCATCGTGAACCTGGACGCGCCGGTGACCCAGGGCACCGGCTCGGACGCCAAGACGATCGCGGCCGGACGTCAGCTGGCCGCCAGTCTCAGCTCACCCGGCAGCGACGACGAGACCCCGCTCTCGTGGCAGCTGGTGGATCAAGACGATGCCGCGACGGGACTGCGCGACGGCAGCTACTACGGCGTGCTGACCATCCCGAAGAACTTCTCCGCCAGCGTCACCTCGACCTCCGGATCCGACCCCCAGCAGGCCGAGCTGAAGCTGGTCAGCGACGACGCGGCCAGTGCCGCCGTCGCCGCCCTGGCCCAGCTCTCGGTGAACCAGGCCGCGCGGACGCTGGGGGACCAGGTCACCAACAACTACGTCGACGCCATGCTGAAGAACCTGACCACCATCAACAAGAACCTGACCAGCTCGGCGCAGAGCGCCGACTCCCTGGCCAGCTCCGCCCACGACCTGGCCGGCTCCAGCCACTCCCTGGCCGACTCCGCCGACCAGGTCGCCGACGGTGCGTCCAGCCTGGACAGCGGCACGAAGTCGTTGCTGTCCGGTACGAAGACGCTCGCCTCCGGGGCCGAGGACGCGGCCACCGGGGCGGCGCAGGTCGCGTCCGGCAGCCGGGAGCTGGCGTCGGCGGCCGACAAGCTCGCGTCCGGTGCCGAGAAGTCCGCCGACGGCGCCGACGAGGTGGCCACGGGGATCTCCGGTCTGACCCGACTGGCCGACGGCACCGCGAAGGGTGCGGCTGACCTGGTGACGGTGACCGGACGCCAGCAGACCGGGCTGGGTCGTACGGACAAGGCGGTTGGTCTGCACGCCACGGGGGCGGCCGCGGTGGCGACCCGGGCCGACCGGATCGCGCGCGACTGCCCGCCGACCACCCCGCGGGACTACTGCGACCGGGTCGCCGACCTGGCCCGGCGGATCACGGTCGAGTCCCGGGCGGCGTCCGCCCTGGACCGGCTCGTCGGCGTCCAGGTGGACCGCGGGAACGCCATCGACAAGGGGGCGACCGCCCTCGACAAGGCCACCGGTCGCCTCGACGACGGTCTCACCACACTCGAGCCGGCCGCTGCGAAGGTCGCCTCCGGTGCCGACGACGTGAGTGACGGCGCCCAGCAGCTCGACCGGGCGGCGGGATCGCTCTCCTCCGGCGCGGTCGAGGTGGCCACGGGGACCCGCAGCGTCGCCGACGGAGCCGCGCAGACCGAGTCCGGTGTGCAGGAGATGGCGGTCGCCGCCGACCAGCTCGCCAGCGGCACGACGAAGCTCGACTCGGGTGCGCACCAGCTCGCCGACGGGGCCGACCAGCTCGCCGACGGCGCCGACCAGCTCGCGTCGGGCCTGACCAGCGGAGCCAAGCAGGTCCCCAGCTACACCGACGACGAGCGCGAGCAGCTCGACACCGTGGTGACGACCCCGGTGACCGTCAAGGCCAGCGCCGACAACCCCAGCACGGTCGCGGCTGCCCTGGTGCCGGTCGTCCTCGGCCTCGCACTCTGGATCGGCACCTTGATGATGCTGCTGACCCGCCCGCCGGTGCCGGTCGGTCTCTCCTGGGCGCAGGCCTCGCCGGCGCGTCGGGTCCTGTTCGGTCTGGCGCCGGTGGTGCTGGTGGGTCTGGTGCAGGCGGGGTTGCTGCTCGGGTTGGTGGCGGTCGCGAAGGTGCCGATCGCCTCACCGCCGGGGCTGGTGCTGTTCGCCGGCCTGGGCGCCCTCGCGTTCGCCGCCACGAACCAGGCCCTGGTCAGCGTGTTCGGCGGCATCGGTCGTCTCGTCAGTCTCGCGTTCGCGCTGGTCGAGGCGGCCGCTCTCGGGGGGCTGATGCCGATCGAGACCGCCCCCGCCGCGATCCAGCTGCTGAACGGCGTGCTGCCGCTGCCGCAGTTCGTCAGCGGTGCCGCCCAGCTGCTGCTCGGTGGTCGGGGGAGTCTGGTGAACGCCTGCCTGGTGCTGTCGATCTGGACGGTGGTCGCGCTCGGCGCCTCACTGCTCGCCGCGTCCCGGCGCAGCTCCCGGGTCGGCGACGTCGAGCCGGCGTCCCCGGGCCCGGCGTCCCCGGGCCCGGCGTCCCCGAGCCCGGCGTCCCGGAGCCCGAGGCCCCCGAGCCCGACGCCGGCGTCGTCCACGGCATGATCGTCCGCTGCTGGTCGCCACCCAGAACCCGACGCGCCGCTCAGTTGTCGTTGCTGAACGAGGATCCCGAGGACTTGTCCGGCAGGTAGGGCTCGATGGCGGCGGCCAGCTTGGCCGGCGTCATCGACTGCAGCCAGATGTGACCCGGGCCGGTGATCTGGGCCAGCAGCAGGGAGTCGCCGAAGAACTTGTTCTTGATCCCCTTCACGGTGGCGAACTCCAGGGGCATCTCCGCGCGGAACAGGGCCAGGTGGCCCGGGTGGATCAGCATCGACTGTCCCGGCGCCAGCTCGTACTCCACGATCTCCCCGGCCAGCTGGACCCAGGCGGTGCCGTCGCCGGAGAGCCGCTGGAAGATCACGCCCGCGCCGCCGAAGATGCCGGCCCCCAGCTTCTTCTGCAGGCCGACGGAGACCTCCACCTCCGAGGTGCTGCAGATGTACGCCCCCGACTGCACCATGAAGTTGTCGGCCCGGTCGATCCGGATCTCGCGGATGGACCCGGGGAGCTGGGCGGAGAAGGCGACGAAGCCGCCCTGAGCCGGGGCGACGTACTCGGTCAGGAACAGCTGACCACCGCCCAGCGCCCGCTTCAGGCCGGACATGAAACCGCCCCTGCCGCCCGAGCCGAACCGGGTGGAGGTGTCCATCGCGAAGCCCGGCGTCAGCCAGGAGACGTCCCCGCCCTCGGCGATCAGGTGCTCGCCCGGACTCATGGTGATCTCCAGGATGGGCATGGTGGTGCCGGCGATGCGCGTCTGCATGCGGAAACGCTAGTGGTCACGACCGGAGGTTCGTCGGGGCGCCCGGCGCCCAGGCACGCGCCTCGCTGCGTTCTCCTCGGTCGCGATGCGACTCGGCATCCCTCCCTCGTCGGCCTGGCGTGCCGACGCGAAGCGTCGCCAGCGGGCGACGACATCCACGCACCTGGACACCGGGCACCCTTGACGAACTTCCGGCCGCAACCACTAGTGGGCGACCTGACCCCCGTCGACGGGTCCTGCCTCGACCGGTGCCGCGGCCGGGGCGGGGTGTGCGGGACGCTCGACCAGCGTCACCACCACCACGGCGACCGCCGCCCAGAAGGCCGTCCACCCGATCGTCGAGACCGTCAGCGGCTTGGTCGCCAGCACGACGGCCCCGGCCACGACGGCGATCAGCCCGAAGATCAGCGACCGGCGCCGGTACACCCAGGCGCCGACCGGTCCGGTGCTGAGACCACGCTCGTCGGCGGTCTCTCGCAGCCGACCGACGCCGGATCCGTAGACCTCCCGGAGGCGGGCCGGAGTCCGGTACGGTCCCGCCAGCCACCCCACCACGACGACCGCGAGACCCAGCACCGCGGCCGCCGCCGCGGTCGAGCGCATGCCGTCGGTCGCCGTGTCGTAGAACAGGCTGCTGACCGACCCGGGCAGGACGTTGGCCGGCACGGCGGCGACCAGCGCGATCCGCCCGACGACGAACCCGACCGCCGCCAGCGCCATCACGAACGCGAACCCGCCCGCCGCCCAGAGCACGGCCCGCGACCGCCGGTTCGCGACCAGGACGCCGCCGACCAGCAGGGCCAGCACCAGCCAGGGCAGCCAGGTGCCGACGGCGACGGTCACCCCGTACGCGAGCTGCACCGTCGGCAGCTGATCGGACTGCACCAGCACGATGGTCCGGTCCACTGGGGGGATCCGAGCGGCGACCGTGATGCCCCGCTCCACCAGCCCGGCCTTGACCTGCTCGACGATCGGCCCGAGTGGGATCCCGAGGGAGCCGTCCTCGCTGATGGTGGCCACCGCTGCGGGGTCGTTGCGCAACGTGCCGATCAGCTGGCTGTGCCCGATCCGCAACGCCTCGGCCCAGGCCGTGTCGAACCGGTCGGACGCGACGAACTCGCTCACCCCGTCCCGGATCAGCGACCGCAGGCCGTTGACGGCGGTGCTCTGCAGAGTCTGGAGGGCCGCGGTGGCGCGTGGACCGGTGCCGAGGGCGATCAGACCGTCGACGAGCTCCTGGGTCAGATCGTCGAGGTTGACCCGGTCGTCGACGGCGGCCATCGCCTGGTCGACGACGTACGCCTGCACCTCGGGACTGTTCGACAGCGGGGCGTAGGTCGCGACGAAGCGGTCGGTGTCGGTCAGCGTCCACGTCGCCCAGCCGGTGACGAGAGCGACCGGGGCCAGCAACACGCCCAGCAGGATGAGCACGACCGCCAGCACGGCGCGGGACCGTCGCGCCGGGGGACGGTCCTCGGCCGGTGCCGACCGCAGGGCCGCGTTCTCGGCTTCCAGGGCGGCGACCCGGGCCTGCAGGGCCGCCGGTGACTCGTCGGGACCTCGGGACTCGCTCATGGAGGTCACCCTCCCACCGGGGGCGCCGGGAGCGCCTCACTGCATCCGGGTGAAACGAGTCGCGGCCGATTCGCGTGCGAGCGCCACGGCCTGTATTCTTCCTCGTCGGCGCGCCGGGGGATCGGCGCGTACGAGTGCCCCTATAGCTCAGTAGGCAGAGCGTCTCCATGGTAAGGAGAAGGTCTGCGGTTCGATTCCGCATGGGGGCTCGGAGTCAGGTTCCGGCGCCACCGCGCGTCGGCGGTGTGAGCGGTCGCGACGGGTCCCAAACGGGTCCTTGAACGAGCGAGCACACTGGACGTGGCGGGTGCGTCATGTCAGCAGGGTTCTGCGGCGGGATAGCTCAGGCGGTAGAGCAAGCGGCTCATAATCGCTGTGTCGCGGGTTCAAGTCCCGCTCCCGCTACCACGATTCACTCACAGAACCGAAGGAAACGACGATGGCCAAGTCCACGGATGTGCGCCCCAAGACCACCATGGCCTGCACCGTGTGCAAGGAGCGGAACTACATCACCAAGAAGAACCGGCGGAACGATCCCGACCGGCTCGAGCTGAAGAAGTTCTGCCCGCGCTGCCACACGCACACCACGCACCGCGAAACCCGCTGACCGCCGTAGGCGATCCCCGGGCTGACGAGCCGCCGAGTTCCTCGGCGGCTCGTTTCGTGCTGCCCGGACGCCTCCCGGAACGAGGGACGCCGTGCTGATCGGGCTCGCCCACGGCAGCCGGCACGCCCGGGTGGCGGAGGGGATCGAGGCGGTGCTGGCCGCCACCGCCCGCCTCGCCGGCGTCGAGACCCGCGCCGCCTACCTGGATCTGACCGACCCCGACCTCGAGGCCGTGGCGGCGGATCTCGCCGCGGCGGGGGTGTCGCGGGCGGTGGTGGTGCCGCTCCTGTTCACCGACGCGTTCCACGCCCGGATCGACGTGCCCGAGGCGGTCGCCCAGGCCGGCGACAGCTCCGGGATCGAGCTGGTCCTGGCGCCGATCATCGGCACCGGCGACGACGTCGTGGCCGTGGTCGCCGAGCGGCTGGCCGCCGCCGGCACGACGGAGGCGGAGCCGATCCTGCTCTACGCGGTCGGGTCCTCCCGTCCCGACGCCAACGCGGCGGTCGCCGGTCTGGCCGACCGGTTGGCCGTCCGACGCGGTACGCCGGTCCGTGTCGGCTTCGGCACCACCGAGCCGCGGGCCGCCGACGTGCTCGCCGAGCTGACGGCCACGACCGAGGGGCCGGGCACCGTCGTCCCGCTGTTCGTCGCTCCCGGGCTGCTGCTGGACGGCATCGCGCCCACCGTCGCGGAGGCGGGCTGGCGGCTGGCGGAACCGCTGGGCACCCTGCTGGCGCCGGTGGTGTCCGAGCGCTACCACGGCGCACTGGGTGTCGGGGACGGCCTCCGTTAGCGTTAGGTCCATGCCCCTGCCTGATGGTCGCGCTCCGCGCTCCTGCACTCCCGAGAGGCTCCGCTCATGACCGCATCTGATGGTCGCGCTCCGCGCTCCAGGGTCATGAGCTCCGCGGGTCTCGCTCGTTCGTCGCGTTTCCGCACGACGGACTCCGCAGGTGGTCGGCGTGGGCGCGTCGTGCGGAAACGCTCCTGCACTCCCGAGAGGCTCCGCTCATGACCGCATCTGATGGTCGCGCTCCGCGCTCCAGGGTCATGAGCTCCGCGGGTCTCGCTCGTTCGTCGCGTTTCCGCACGACGGACTCCGCAGGTGGTCGGCGTGGGCGCGTCGTGCGGAAACGCTCCTGCACTCCCGAGAGGCTCCGCTCATGACCATCACCGCCGATCACGCCGGTCGTCGCTACCCGCCGACCCCGGCGTACGAGGTGTCGGCCGCCAAGATCGCCGAGTTCGCCCGCGCCCTCGGGGACGACAACCCGGCCTACACCGGTGAGCAGCCCATCGCCCCGCCGACCTTCGTCGCCGTGATCTCCTCCGCCGCGTGGGAGTCGATGTTCGACGACCCCGAGCTCGGCCTGGCCCTCCGCCGGATCGTGCACGGTGACCAGCGGTTCACCTACCGGCGTCCGCTGCGGGCGGGTGACCGGGTCCAGGCGACGCTGACCATCGACAAGGTGCGCAACCGCGGCGCCGCCGACATCATCTCCTCCTCGGTCGAGGTCGAGACCCTGGCCGGCGAGCTGATCTGCACCGCCGAGGCGACCTTCTTCCACTCCCACGAGGCGGACGCATGAGCGGCGTGCAGCTCTCCGAGGTCACCGTCGGCACCCGGTTGCCGAGTCTGACCGTCCGGTTCACCCGCGAGACCCTGGTCCGCTACGCCGGCGCGTCGACCGACTTCAACCCGATCCACTACTCGAGCTTCTACGCCGAGCAGGTCGGTCTGCCCGGGGTGATCGGCCACGGGATGCTGACCATGGGCACCGCCCTCCGGGTGGTGACCGACTGGGTGGGCGACCCCTCCCGGGTCCGGTCCTACTTCGTCCGGTTCACCAAGCCGGTCGTGGTGCCGGACGACGCCGACGGCACCGAGCTCGTCTTCGGTGCGGTGGTGGAGGCCGTCGACGACGCCCTGGTGACGATCGCCATCGAAGCCGTCAGCGGTGACGTCAAGGTGCTCGGGGCGGCGCGGGCCGTCGTCGATCTCGCGGAGTGACCCGGTGAGCGTCCCCTTCCCCCGAGCCGTGGTCACCGACCTCTCGGTGACCGCCGGCGAGTCCTGTGACGTCACCTCGCTGTCGTTGACGACCGAGCGCCCCGCGCCCGCGGTGGCGGGCGGCCGGCTCGCCGAGCTCACCACCCTGCGGGTCGGCGGACCCGGCCGTTCGCTCGTGGTCGCGGAGTCCGAGGCCGACCTGATCGAGGCCGTGCGGGCGGCCGACGCGGTCGGCGAGCCGGTGCTGGTGCTCGGCGGGGGCTCGAACGTGCTGATCGCCGACCAGGGCTTTCCCGGGACCGTGGTGAAGATCGCCACCCGTGGCATCACCGCCGACGTCTCGGACTGCAGCGGGGCCACCGTGACGGTTGCCGCCGGCGAGGACTGGGACACCCTCGTGGCCACCGCGGTCGAGCAGGAGTGGAGCGGGATCGAGGCCCTGTCCGGCATCCCCGGTCTGGTCGGCGGCACGCCCATCCAGAACGTCGGCGCGTACGGCTGCGAGGTCGCCCAGACCATCGCCCGGGTCCGGACCTTCGACCGGTCGACGGGCCAGCAGACCACCTTCTCGGTCGCGGACTGCGGGTTCGGCTACCGCACCTCACGGTTCAAGGCCGAGCGCGGTCGGTTCCTGGTGCTGGAGGTGACCTTCCAGTTCGTCCTGGGCTCGCTCTCCGCGCCGATCCGGTACGCCGAGCTGGCCCGCGCCCTCGGGGTCCCGGTCGGCAGGCGGGTGCCGGCGGCCGACGTACGCCGGGCCGTGCTCGCCCTGCGGGCCGGCAAGGGCATGGTGCTGGACGAGGACGACCCCGACACCTGGAGTGCCGGCTCCTTCTTCACCAACCCCGTCCTGGGCGCCGCCGACGCCGCCCGGCTGCCGGCCGACGCGCCGCAGTACGCCCAGCCCGACGGCGCGGTGAAGACCAGCGCGGCCTGGCTGATCGAGCACGCCGGCTTCGGCAAGGGCTTCGGCGCCGAGCTCGGCACCGGCCGGGCCACCCTGTCCACCAAGCACACCCTGGCCCTGACCAACCGCGGCGGAGCGACCGCCGACGACCTGCTGGTCCTCGCGCGGGAGGTCCGCGCCGGCGTGCAGCAGGCGTTCGGCGTCACCCTCGTCGAAGAACCCGTCCTCGTGGAGTGCACCCTGTGAAGAACGACCCGTTCGCCCTCTGGGCCCCGACCGCCGACCGCGTGGACCTGCTGCTGGTCGACCCGGCCGGCGGGGACGACCGCCGCGTGGCGATGGAATCCGACGGCGGGGGCTTCTGGCGACCCGTCGGCGGGCTGGCCGAGCCACCGGCCGACCGGCCGCTGGACTACGGCTACCTGATCGACGGCAGCGACGTGGTGCTGCCCGATCCCCGCGCCCGGCGGGCGCCGCACGGGGTGCACGGGCTGTCGCGCACCTTCGACCCAGATGCGCACCGCTGGTCGGACCAGCTGTGGACCGGTCGGCAGCTGCCCGGCGGCATCGTCTACGAGCTGCACGTCGGCACCTTCACCCCCGAGGGCACGCTGCTCTCGGCCATCGACCGGCTCGCCCACCTCGTGGACCTGGGCGTCACCCTGGTCGAGCTGATGCCGGTCAACGCCTTCAACGGCCGCCACGGGTGGGGTTACGACGGGGTCCTGTGGTGTGCGGTCCAGGAGGAGTACGGCGGCCCGGCCGCGTACCAGGCCTTCGTGGACGCCTGTCATCAACGCGGGCTGGGCGTCATCCAGGACGTGGTCTACAACCACCTCGGTCCCAGCGGCAACTACCTGCCGGAGTTCGGTCCCTACATCGCCGAGGGGCCCTCGAACACGTGGGGCGAGGCGCTCAACCTGGACGGGGAGAACTCCGACGAGGTCCGCCGCTACATCATCGACAACGCGCTGATGTGGCTGCGGGAGTACCACGTGGACGGGCTGCGGCTGGACGCCGTGCACGCCCTCTCCGACACCCGGGCGACCCACCTGCTGGAGGAGCTGGCCATCGAGGTGGCCGCCCTGTCCGCCTTCTTGAACCGCCCGCTGTCGCTGATCGCCGAGTCGGATCTGAACAACCCGCGGTTGATCACGACCCGCGACGGTGGCGGCTACGGGCTGACCGGCCAGTGGAGCGACGACTTCCACCACGCGCTCTACGTCAGCCTGACCGGCGACACCACCGGGTACTACGCCGACTTCGACTCCCTCGACGCCCTGGGCAAGGTGTTCGAGAACGGCTTCTTCCACGACGGCACCCACTCCAGCTTCCGGGGCCGCGCTCACGGCCACAAGATCGACACCTTGCGGACGCCGACCTGGCGGCTGGTGGTCTGCTCGGACAACCATGATCAGATCGGCAACCGGGCCGACGGTCAGCGGCTGTCCGGCAAGATCTCCGCCCAGCAGCTGGGCCTGGCGGCCTTCGTCACCCTGCTCAGCCCGTTCACCCCGATGATCTTCATGGGGGAGGAGTGGGGGGCCTCGACCCCGTGGCAGTTCTTCACCGACCATCCCGAGCCGGAGCTGGCCGAGAAGGTCGCCACCGGCCGGCGCGAGGAGTTCGCCCAGATGGACTGGGACCTCTCCCAGGTGCCGGACCCGCAGGACGTCGCGACCTTCGAGCGGTCCAAGCTGGTCTGGGACGAGCTGGCCGAGCCCGTGCACGCGGAGCTGCTCGAGCTGAACCGGCGACTGATCCGGCTGCGTCGCACCCACCCCGACTTCTGCGACCCGCAGTTCGACGACGGCACCGCCACCTCGAACGACGACGAGGGCTGGTTGCTGGTGGAGCGGGGCACGGTGGCCCTGGTGATCAACTTCCGCGGCGACGAGGTCACCGTCGCGCTCGACGGCGTCGGCGAGGAGCTGCTGACGGTGGGGCAGTCCTGGCTCGACGACGGGTCGGTCAGACTCGCGCCGCACAGTGCGGTGGCGGTGCTCCGCCGCTAGAGCCGTGTTCGCGATCGGGATCGAGTCGTGTCCCTCGTGCTGGTCTTGGTTGATTCTGTTGAGCCAGGTTGCGCGGACCAGGAATCTTCATCTTCGGATGAGCCGCCAGAGTGGTCACTGAGAAGCCCGGTCGTGGGTCTGGATAGCCTGGGGGAAGTCCTTCGTGCGTCGGGTGGGGACCGCGTCGGGGCGACAGTGGTCCAGATCGTGCACAAGTGGGGTCGCGCAGTGTGGGGATCAACCACATCGGCCCGCGTGCGGCGACGATGGGCTGCACCCCACCGCAGCGGGGCTCGAACACGGACCGCATCTCAGCACATCTGGTGCGTACTCATGGAGGTCACCATCTCGCCGAAGTTGCGCCACTGCATCGTCGAACCATCCGGCATCTTCATGGTGATGACGCCACGAGAACCGATGTCGTAGGGCAGCATCGCACCAGCGCACCTATAGACCGCGTGCCCGAAGTTGTCGGTGGCCGCGCTTGCGGACACAACTGGGCTCCATCCCACGAGTCCGAGAGCGAGGGCAACCAGTCCCAGGCGAGCCGCACGACAGACGCCACGATCACCTTTCATCATCCATGCCTCCTTCAGGATCTGAGGCTCGGACATCAGGACGAGACCCGAGTGTCCCCATTGCATCCACGTGCTAGCACGCGCGAACAGGGCCTAACGTCCCTGTCAGGGTCCTGAGTCATCCCGTACGGACGCGCGAGGAAGGCGATCGAGTCCTGACCTCGCAGCCATTCCGAGCGCGAAGGGCGGCGCCCACTCGAGGCGGTATCACTTCCTCGTCGCCCTGCGAAGCGTCGCTCTGCGAAGCGTCGCCCTGCGAAGCGTCGCCGTGCGACGACAAGCGAAGCGCGCACATCGGACGCGCGCACACCGGACACCCCTGACGGCCCCCTCGGCAACGGCTGATCTCCGTCGACAGGGACGAACCGCACCCCGGTGCGACGATCCGCCCTCAGGTGTCGATCTTGATCTCCCGCTTCAAGATCTTGCCGGTCGGACCCTTGGGCAGAGCGCCGAACCGCACGATCCGGGGGTACTTGTAGACCGCGATCTTGCTGGCCACGAAGTCCCGGATCTCGTCCTCGTTGGCCTCGGCGCCCTCCTTCAGGGTGACCAGACAGGCGATCTCCTCACCGTGCAAGGCATCCGGCACCCCGAAGACCGCCGCCTCGGCCACCGCCGGGTGGGTGTAGAGGACCTCCTCGACCTCCCGCGGGTACACGTTCATCCCGTTGCGGATGATCATGTCCTTCTTCCGGTCGACGATGAAGTAGAAGCCGTCCTCGTCCCGGGTCGCCAGGTCGCCGCTGTGGAACCAGCCCGACCGCATGGCCTCGGCGGTGGCCTCGGGCTTGTTCCAGTAGCCCTTCATCACGTTCTCGCCGCGGATGACGATCTCGCCCACCTCGCCCGGGGCGACCTCGGTGTCGTCGGGCCCCCAGAGCTGGAACTCGACGCCACGGATCGGGATCCCCACCGAGCCGGGCTTCACCGGACGGTCCGGGTGGTTGAAGGAGGCGATCGGCGAGGTCTCCGACAGCCCGTACCCCTCGAGCAGCTGGAACCCGAAGCGCCGCTGCACCTCGTACAGGACCTCCACCGGCAGGGAGGCCCCACCGGAGGCGGCCAGCTTCAGCCGGCTGGTGTCGAACCGGCCCGGTCCGGGACGGCGAGCAGGGCCATGTACATGGTCGGGACGCCCAGAAACACGGTCACCCGGTCCTCGGCGACGATCCGCAGGGCCTCCTCGCCGTCGAACTTCGGCAGCAGCGTCAGGCAGGCGCCGCCCGCGATCGCCGCGTTCAGCCCACAGGTCTGACCGAAGGAGTGGAACAGGGGGAGACCGCCGAACACGACGTCACCCGGGCCGAGCGGCATCAACGTGGCCAGGTCGGTGCGGACGTTGCTGCCCAGGTTGTCGTGGGTCAGCTCGGCCCCTTGGGCGATCCCGTGGTGCCCGAGGTGTAGAGGATGACGGCCGTGTCGTCCCCGGCGCGGACGACCGGACCGCCCTCGTGCGGTTCGGCTCCGGCCAGTGCCCGCTCGAACTCGCCCGGGGCCACCACGAGGACGTCGGTGCCGGTGACCTCGGCGGCCTTGGCCGCCTCCTCGGCGAACAGCGCGAACACCACCGCGACCTTCACCCCGGCGTCGTTCCAGGCGTAGGAGACCTCGCCGGCCTTGAGCAGCGGGTTCATCGGGACGACGACCGCGCCCAGCCGCAGGATCGCGTAGTAGGCGATCGGGAAGTACGCCACGTTGGGCATGATCAGCGCCACCCGGTCACCGGCGGACACCCCGCGGTCGGCCAGCAGCGTGGCGCAGCGCGCCGCGGCGCGCTCGAGGGCGTCGTAGCTGAGGACGTGCTCGCCCTGCTTGATGGCGGGCAGCGACGGGTCCGAGGCGGCGCGGTCGGACAGCCAACAGGCGATGTTGGAGTTCATGCGCTCGACGGTAGTGGCGTACGCCACATTCCGCACGCGCTTCGGAACCCGCGAAAACGAAGTGATCGAGGTGGTTGACCGAGCCGATCGAAGTAGGTTAGGCTCGCCTTACTCGTTCATCGGAAACTGTCGATCGGCCGCGAGGCCGGGTCGGACACGGTGACTTGATCCTCCCAGGTCTGGGGAGGTGTCGCGTTCAGCGAGTGGGGCGCGGTCGGAGTGCGGGGGGTCGCGCCTGGCCGCGCCATCGCTGGCTGGTCGGGTCCTGTTCGCGACGCCAACGTGCATTCACCGGCTCCGTCATCGAGAAAGCCGACGGTGGAAAAGCGTTGCCGTCGGTTCTTTCTCTCCTCCGTTCGCCGGGCACGTCGGCTTCCCGCTCACTGGACCTGAGCAAACGGAAGAGCGTGTCTGCTCGCTCCTCGGTCCAGACAGAACCGGGCCCTCCGCTGCGCGGCCGCTCGCGACGGGATCTCTCTGCTCCTCGTGGGTAGTGGGGATCGCGGGGGCCGCGGGCCCCTAGACTCCGAGACGGTCAGATCCACCCACCGATCGAGGAAGCACCATGAGCCTGCCCGAACTCAGCCCCGACGCTCTCGCCACCCTGCACGGCGAGCAGACCACCGCGTACGCCGCTCTGGCGGCCCGGGGACTGAAGCTCGACCTCACCCGCGGCAAGCCGGCGCCGGCCCAGCTGGACCTCTCCAACGCCCTGCTGAGCCTGCCCGGCGAGGGGGAGTACCAGGCCGCCGACGGCACCGACTGCCGCAACTACGGCGGGGGCCAGGGCCTGCCGGAGATCCGCGAGATCTTCGCCGAGCTGCTGAACGTGCCGGTCGCCCAGCTGGTCGCCGGTGACAACGCCAGCCTCGGCGTCATGCACGACACCCTCGTCTTCTCCCTGCTCAAGGGCACCGTCGACTCGGCCGAGCCCTGGGTGAAGGAGCCGGTCACCTTCCTCTGCCCGGTGCCCGGCTACGACCGGCACTTCGCGCTGTGTGAGCAGTACGGGATCACCATGGAGCCCGTCGCGCTGGGGGCCGACGGTCCCGATCTGGACGCGATCCGCGAGCGGGTCGCCGACGACCCGAGCGTGAAGGGCATCTGGGTCGTCCCGACGTACGCCAACCCCACCGGTGCCGTCTACACCGAGGACGTGACCCGCGAGCTGGTCTCGATGCCGGCCGCCGCTTCGGACTTCCGGATCTTCTGGGACAACGCGTACGCCGTCCACCACCTCACCGACGTCGAGCACCCCGCCCTCGACGTGCTGGGTCTGGCGGCGGAGGCGGGCAACCCGAACCGGGTGTTCGTGTTCGCGTCCACCTCGAAGATCACGTTCGCCGGGGCCGGGGTCTCGTTCTTCGCCGGCTCGCCGGCCAACGTCTCCTGGTACCTGCAGCACCTGGGCAAGCGGACGATCGGCCCCGACAAGGTCAACCACCTCCGGCACGCCCGCTACCTGGGCAGCGCCGACGGCGTCCGGGACCTGATGCGGAAGCACCGGGCGATCATCGAGCCGAAGTTCGCCCAGGTGGAGACCATCCTCGAGTCCCGGCTCGGAGACCGCGGTGTGGCGACCTGGACCAGGCCGGAGGGCGGCTACTTCATCAGCCTGGACGTGCCCGACGGTTGTGCGACCCGGGTGGTGGCGCTGGCCAAGGAGGCCGGCATCGCGATGACCGGCGCGGGGGCCGCCTTCCCGTACGGGAAGGACCCGCGCGATCGCAACATCCGGATCGCCCCGACCTTCCCCTCCCCGGACGACGTCGCGACGGCCATCGAGGGCCTGTGCACCTGCGTCCTGCTGGCGGCGACCGAGCAGCGACTCGCCGCCGGCTGACGTCGGCCGGGGTCTCGTCGGAGCCCGCCGCGGGCCGTTCCGGTTCGACGGTCGCGCCGGAGCCGACTACACTCTGGCACTTGGTGCTGGTCACCCAGACTCTGGTGCGCCCTCAACCAGCCGCTAGGTTGGAGGGGTCGGACACGGCGAAGGGCTCCGGCACCGAAGGGCAATAGCTCAACTGGCAGAGCATCGGTCTCCAAAACCGAAGGTTGGGGGTTCAAGTCCCTCTTGCCCTGCAGATCCGCCCGTCCGGGGCGTCCTCGACGCCCCGGAGGGCGGCGAAGACAACGACCGAGAAGGGCGAAGACGTGGCAGATCGCGACAAGGTGGACCCGGCCGACGAGCCGGACACCGCTGCCACCCCCGGTGAGCCCGAGGG
>CAVXBJ010000078.1:0-31505 GCA_963759915.1 uncultured Actinomycetota bacterium
TCCTTCCCGGCCGGCCGCTCCCGTCCCGAGCGGCCGCCCCGTCACGAGCGGCCGCCCCGTCACGAGCGGCCGCCCCGTCACGAGCGGCCGCGTAGCGAACGCGCCCGGCTCTGTCTGGACCGAGGAGAGTGCAGACAACGCTCTTCCGTCTGCTCGCGACGAGGGAAGTCAGAGCCAACCGGCGCGCAGCGGAGCAACGAGTGACGACAACAGAGCGCCCGGCTCTGTCTGGACCGAGGAGAGTGCAGACAACGCTCTTCCGTCTGCTCGCGACGAGGGAAGTCAGAGCCAACCGGCGCGCAGCGGAGCAACGAGGGACGACAGCACCACTCCCGTCGCGAGCGGCCGCGAACAGAGCGCCGACTCTGCCTGGACCGAGGAGAGTGCAGACAACGCTTCATCGTCTGCGCACGACGAAGGAAGGCAGAGTCCACAGCGCGGCGTGAGCAGCGAGTGACGACAACACCGTTTCGATCCGGTTCCAGTCCGTCCTCCAGCGCCGGAATGTGCGCCCGACGTGGCAAGATGCCCAAGAATCTCGTGCGTCCCCGCCAGCGCGGGAACTCCGCTTGTCACCGACCCGGAGGTCACCACTTCATGCGCATCACCACCAAGTTCGCGCTCGTCACCACGTCCGTCGCCACCCTGCTCTTCTCGGCGGCCTGCGGCTCCAGCTCGTTGAGCGGCGGGGACGCCTCCCCCGCACCGACGACCTCGGTCAGTGCCGACGCGGGTCTGAACGCGAAGCTGCCGGAGAAGATCCGCAGCGCCGGCAAGATCAAGATCGGCACCGACGCCAGCTACGCCCCGAACCAGTTCACCGAGGGTGACAAGATCGTCGGCAGCGAGGTCGATCTGTTCACCGCAGTGGCCAAGAAGCTCGGGGTCGAGGCGGAGTGGGAGAACGCGCCGTTCGCGACCCTCATCCCCGGCGTGACCAGTGCCAAGTACGACATCTCCGTCTCCTCGTTCACCATCAACGACGAGCGCCTGCAGCAGGTGCAGATGGTCAGCTACTTCTCCGCCGGCACCCAGTGGGCGACCGCGGCCGGCAACCCGAAGGGCATCGACCCCGACAACCCGTGCGGCAAGACCATCGCCGTCCAGAAGGCCACCGTGCAGGACCTCGATGACCTCCCCGTGCGCCAGAAGAAGTGCGGCTCCGACCCGATCAAGATCCAGCAGTACGCCGGCCAGGACACCGCCACCGCCGCGGTGGCCACCGGGAAGGCCGACGCCATGCTGGCCGACTCCCCCGTGACCGCGTACGCGGTGACGAAGTCGGGTGGCAAGCTCGAGCTCCTCGGTGACGTGTACGACGCGGCCCCGTACGGAGTCGTCGTGGCCAAGGACCAGCCGGAGCTGGCCCAGGCCGTCGCCGACGCCCTCACGGCCATGAAGGCCGACGGCAGCTACGCGGAGGTGCTGAAGACTTGGGGCACCAGCGCCGGCGCTGTCG
Source organism: uncultured Actinomycetota bacterium (assembly GCA_963759915.1). Classification (GTDB taxonomy): domain Bacteria; phylum Actinomycetota; class Actinomycetes; order Propionibacteriales; family Propionibacteriaceae; genus Microlunatus. The sequence continues at coordinate 1,460 of CAVXBJ010000078.1, forward strand.
ACACCTTCGAAGTCAAGCCGTGACCTCTCCCACCCCGGAGCGGCGGGAGCGGCCAGGCATCATCGATGCGGTGCCCGTCCGCCACCCCGGGCGCTACATCGCCATCGCGGTGCTCGCCGTGCTGGGTCTGATGTTCCTGAACCTGGTGCTCTTCAACCCGGCCTTCAACTGGCCCTTCGTCTTCGAGGCGATGAACCAGAGCATCGTCATCGAGGGCTTCATCAAGGGCACCCTGCTGTGCACGGTGCTGGCGATGTTCTTCGGGGTGATCGGCGGGGTGATCCTGGCGATCATGCGGCTCTCCACCAACCCCATCCTGCGGGGGGTGTCGTGGCTCTACACCTGGTTCTTCCGGGCCATCCCGCGCCTGGTGCTGCTCACCATCATGGGCGTGCTGGGGATCCTGTTCCCGCTGAGCCAGGGTGGTCTCTCCCTCGGTGTGCCGTTCGACTGGAAGCTCATCGAGTGGTTCGGGCTGTCGGGTGACTGGCGCTTCTACAGCGTGGACGCGAACACCCTGTTCTCCGGCCTCGTCGGCGCCATCATCGGGCTGGCCGCGTCCGAGGCGGCGTACATGGCCGAGATCGCCCGGGCCGGCATCAACAGCGTCGACAAGGGGCAGCTCGAGGCGGCCCGGGCGGTGGGGATGAGCCGCGGCCTGGCCATGCGGAGGGTCGTGCTGCCGCAGGCGATGCGGGTGATCGTGCCGCCGACCGGCAACGAGACCATCGCCATGCTGAAGGACACGTCGCTGCTGATCGCGCTGCCGCTGTCGACCGAGATGTTCTTCCAGCTGTCCCAGATCGGGGCCCGGACGTTCCAGCTGTTCCCGGTGTTCGTCGCGGCGACCCTGTACTACCTGATCGCGACCAGCATCTTGATGATCGGTCAGGCGTACCTGGAGAAGCGCTTCGGGCGCGGCTTCGGCACCACGGTGAAGTCCACCAAGGAGAAGGCGGCCACCGGGCTGCAGATCGGGGCCTCGAAGTGAGTGAGACACCGGCGGTCCACTCGACGCACCTGGTCGAGGCGGTCAACGTGATCAAGCACTTCGGCCACAACGAGGTCCTCAAGGGTGTCGATCTCACGGTCGACAGGGGCGAGGTCGTCTGCCTGCTCGGCCCCAGCGGCTCCGGCAAGACCACGTTCCTGCGCCTGATCAACCAGATGGAGACCCTCACCGGCGGCCGTATCTGGGTCGGCGGCGAGCTGATCGGGTTCGAGGAGCGCAAGGGCCGACTGCACGTCCGGACGGAGAACGACATCGCCCGGCAGCGCTCCCGAGTGGGCATGGTCTTCCAGCGGTTCAACCTGTTCCCGCACATGACGGCCATCGAGAACATCAGCGAGGCGCCGATCAAGGTCAAGCGGATCGCCAAGGCCCAGGCCCGGGCCGAGGCGATGGCGCTGCTGGAGAAGGTCGGCTTGTCCGAGCGGGCGTCCTACTACCCCGCCCAGCTGTCCGGCGGTCAGCAGCAGCGGGTGGCCATCGCCCGGGCGCTGGCGATGAAGCCGGAGCTGATGCTGTTCGACGAGCCCACCTCGGCCCTGGACCCGGAGCTGGTGGGTGAGGTGCTGAAGGTGATGCGCGAGCTGGCCAGCGAGGGGACGACCATGATCGTGGTGACCCACGAGATGAGCTTCGCCAGAGAGGCCGCCGATCGCGTCGTCTTCATGGACGCCGGTGTGGTGGTGGAGGAAGGCCCGCCCGATGAGGTGCTGCTGCGTCCGCAGCACCAACGGACCAAGCTGTTCCTCACCCGGGTCAAGCACGAGCACGAGGCCGAGGCCGCCCGCGAGGAGGAGACGGCTCGGCTGCTGGAGGAGCTCGAGAGCTGATCCGGGGTGCCGCTCCGTCGACCCGGGCCTAGCCGCTCTCCGGTTCGCCGGTGAAGATCTGGGTCGACGACGGCAGCAGCAGGCAGACGATGATGGTCAGCGAGACCGCGGCGAGCAGGGCGGCGAACCAGGTGGTCTCGCCGCCCCGGAAGCTCCAGGCCACCGGAATCTGGATCAACTGGGTGGCGATAGCCGGTGCCCTGCTCCAGCGCCGGCCACGCAGCACGCCGCGCGCCACGGCGAACAGCAGCACCGCATAGGCCAGCAATATGATGGCGGCTCCGCTGCCGACGACGGCCCGCGAGGCCTTGGTCGCCAGCAGCTCCAGGACCCCGTATCCGGCCGCCGCCGTCCCTATCACGGCCAACAGCCCCGTGGCTAGGACCAATGCCGGGTTGTAAGACGATTTGGTGGGGCGAGACACGATGTCAGCGTACGGCCACGAGCAGGCAGCGTCGCCTCCGGTGAAATGTGAGCCAACCGACCCTGTCGACCCTTGTGTCGACGCGGTTTGCCTGAAAGTCTGGGCCCTGAACCGAGTTCGGTCAGTGTAGACGACTCGAGACGTGCTGCAGTATGCGGGTCCTCCCAGCGGGCCCGCACCGCGATGAAGGAGTGAGTGGGACATGGATTGGCGCCACAAGGCTGCCTGTCTGGACGAGGATCCGGAGCTGTTTTTCCCTATCGGGAACACCGGACCCGCTCTGCTCCAGATCGAGGAGGCGAAGCAGGTCTGTCGTCGCTGCGACGTCCGGGACGCGTGCCTGCAATGGGCTCTCGAGGCCGGTCAGGACCACGGTGTGTGGGGCGGGCTGAGCGAAGACGAACGCCGCGCCCTCAAGCGTCGCGCGGCACGCGCGCGCATTCGGACCGCCTGAGCGCGGCACGCGCGCGCATTCGGACCGCCTGAGCGCGGCACGCGCGCGCATTCGGACCGCCTGAGCGCGGCACGCGCGCGCATTCGGACCTCCTGAGCGGCCGTCAGCGCTTCTTCTTCTTCAGCGGTACCTCGATCACGGCCTGGGTGCCCCGACCGCGCGGATTCGGTCCCAGCCGGAACTCGCCGCCCATGTCCGAGACCAGGGTGTTCACGATGGACAACCCGAGGCTCGGTGAGGCCCGCCAGTCGAAGTCGTCCGGCAGCCCGGCCCCGTCGTCGCTGATCTCGACCCGGAGCCGGCCCTCCCGGACCCCGGGCACGATCTGCACCTCACCTCGGGTGGCCAGGCCGTCGGCCGAGATGAGTCCGTGCTCGACCGCGTTCTGACAGAGCTCGGTGATCACCATCGACAGGTTCGTCGCCAGGTCGGCCGACACCTCGCCGAAGCTGCCGATCCGGACCGCCCGGACACCGTCCCGGGTGGCGGCCACGTCGACCACCATCCGCAACAGCCCGTCGGCGACCTTGTCGAAGTCGACGACCTCGTCGAACGCCTGGGACAGGGTCTCGTGCACGATGGCGATCGCGGCCACCCGGGACATGGCGTCGTTGAGCGCCATCTTGGCCTCCGGCGCCGCGATCCGGCGCGCCTGCATCCGCAGCAGGGCGGCAACGGTCTGGAGGTTGTTCTTCACCCGGTGGTGGATCTCGCGGATCGTCGCGTCCTTGGTGATCAGCTCCCGCTCCTTGCTGCGCAGGTCCGAGACGTCGCGGCAGAGCACGATGGCGCCGTGGCGTTCCCGTCCCCGGGTCAGCGGCACCGAGCGGAGCAGCAGGTGCGCGTCGCCGGCCACGGCCTCCGCCCGTCGGGCGACCCGGCCCTCCAGCAGGGAGTCGACCGAGTGGTCGATCGGGCCGTCGGTGTGCGGCAGCAGCTCCCGGGTCAGTTCGGCCAGGTTCTCGTCGACCAGGTCCCCGATCAGACCGATGCGCCGGTACGCGCTGAGGGCGTTCGGACTGGCGTACTCGACGTTGCCGTCGGGATCGAGGCGGATGAAGCCGTCCCCGACGCGCGGGTTGATCGTCTGGTCGGACAGGTCGGTGGCGATCGGGAACTCACCGGTGGCCACCATCAGGGCCAGGTCGGCCGCGCTGTCGAGGTAGGAGTTCTCCAGGATGCTCGGGCTGCGCACCCCGAGCTGGTTGGTGTGCTGCTCCACCACCCCGATCACCCGGTCGCTGAACCGTACGGGGATCGCGTGGACGTCGACCGGGATGCCGGCGCTCAGCTTGTTGGCGCTGGTCTGGGTGATCTCACCGCTGACGAAGGCCTCGGAGACCAGGTGCTCGGGCGAGTAGGCGATCAGGTCCCCGACGACGTCCTCGAGCAGCGCGGTGGGGCCGGTCGTCGGTCGGATCTGGGCCACCGCCCAGAACACGTTCTCGTCGTGGTCGGGCACCCACAGGACGAGGTCGGAGAAGGCGAGATCGGCGAGCAGCTGCCACTCGGAGAGAACCTGCTTCAGCCGGCGGTGGTCGTTCTCGGAGAGGGTCGTGTGATCGCTGATGATCTCCGACATCGATGGCATGCAGAGCACCCTAGTCGGCCGCCGGGAGACTCCCGCCGGGCTCGGACCGTGGCGCCGTCCGTCCGGGCAACCTGGTCCGACGTGGCAAGATAGAAGGCTGTGCCCCCGGCATCGAAGGAGAGAATCATGGGAAAGACGGGTCGGAAGCGTCGTGCACGTCGCAAGAAGGGCGCCAACCACGGCAAGCGTCCCAACGCCTGAACCGGTTGGCCGGTCGGCGGCTCGGCGTCCGCCGAGCCGCTGACTGTCTTCAGCCCAGCTGGTGCCGGGCGACGGTGATCTGCATCATCACCTTGGCGCGCAGGTGATCCGGCGCCACATCCCCGCCACAGCAGCGTGAGACCAGCGTCTTCACCGCCTGCTCGACGTCGAACTGCTCCAGGCAAGGCTCGCAGGCGGCGAGGTGCTCGCGGATCTGGTCCCCGCTGGCGTCGTCCAGCTCGTGATCGAGGAACTCGTACACCCGGTTGAGGGTGTGCCAGCACTCGTCGTTCGTCGGCTCGCTCACCGTCGGCCTCCCTCGTTCTGCGCCAAGCCACGGTCCTTGGCGTACGAGGCCAAGAGGTTCCTCAGCTGGTTGCGCCCCCGGTTGAGCCGAGACATCACGGTCCCGATGGGGGTGCCCATGATCTCGGCGATCTCCTTGTAGGAGAAGCCCTCCACGTCGGCCAGGAACACCGCCAGCCGGAAGTCCGGCGCCAGCTGCTGCAGCGCCTCCTTCACGTCCGAATCGGGCAGGTGCTCCAGAGCCACGGTCTCCGCCGACTTCAAGCCGGACGAGGTGTGCGACTCCGCCCGCGCGAGCTGCCAGTCCTCGATGTTCTCGCCGTCGGCGATCTGAGGCTGCCGCTGCTTCTTGCGGTAGGAGTTGATGTAGGTGTTCGTCAGGATCCGGTACAGCCACGCCTTCAGGTTGGTGCCGGGCGTGAACTGGTGGAAGGACGCGTACGCCTTGGCGTACGTCTCCTGGACGACGTCTTCCGCGTCGGCCGGGTTGCGGGTCATCCGCAGGGCCGCCGCGTAGAGCTGGTCGATGTAGGCGAGAGCCTCGGACTCGAAACGGGCGTGTCGCTCTTCGGCGGTCTCCGCGGGGACGTCGTCGACGAAGCCGGTGGAGACCCCGTCGGCGAGCTCGCTGGAGGTGGCGGGACTCTTGCTGGTCGGGAGGGTCATCACGTACGAGCGTACCGGCGCCGGCCCGTCGGTGCGGCGGCGCACCTCGGGGCGCTCACACACGGCTGCGGTCATGGTGTTGACAACGCGTTTGCGGCGCCGCTATTCCCGGGCAGGGGTCACCGCCGTCACCAGCTCCACCGCACTGGCGACCAGGAGGGCCCGCAGGTCCGCCGGCCGGAACTCGGCCCGCGCCGGGGTCTTGAAGCCGTGGTCGGCGCCCGGCAGCGGCACCACGACGACCTGGTCGCCACCGTCCGCCCCCGCCAGCTCCGCCCCGAGCTCGTCCGCGGTGCCGAAGGTGTCGCGGGTTCCCTGCAGGACGAGCCGGGGCACGGTCGGGGTGAGCAGCTCCGGCAACCGGGACCGATCAGGGCGACCGGGCAGGTGCAGGGGGAAGGCGAGACAGAGCACCCCCACCACCCCCAGGCGGTCCGCCGTCCGGCAGGCGACCCTGGCCCCGGCACTGCGTCCACCGGCCAGCAGCGGCAGCCCCGCGACCTCGGTGCGCCGCGCCAGGGCGGCGACCGCGGGGAGCCAGCCCTCGTCCAGCCGAGGCGGCGGCACGGCGACCTTGCGGCCGGCCAGCCGCCAGGGCTGCTCGAAGCGGGCGACGGTGACGCCTCGTGGGGGCAGCTCGCGAGCCAGCAGCGCCAGATCCATGGCGGTCACCCCGCCCCCGGCGCCGTGACCCAGCACGAGGGCGGCCACCGGATCGATGGCGGCATCCAGGTGCCACCGTCCCGGCCCCTCCGGGGTCTCGACCTCGACCAGCACGGTCTCCCGCTCCGTAGGCACCGCACTCACAGCAGCGTGTCCTGCACCGCTCCCGGCGTCCCGCTGTCCCCGCCCTCGGCGGCCTCACCCTCGACGGGCAGCGGCTGCAGCAGCGAGGCGTCGTTGTTGCTCACCTTGTTGACGGCGGTCGACACCGCGTACGCCTCCAGCGCCCCCGCCTCGGTCACCTGCAGCAGATCGAGCGCCGCCTGCGGGTCGGTCAGGCCGGGATCCAGCCAGTCGTTCCACGAGGTCCGGGGCACCACCATCGGCATCCGGTCGTGGATGTGGCCGACGGCGTCGGTGGCCTCGGTGGTGATCACCGAGCAGGTCCGCAGCCAGGCGGAGTCGTCGTCGCGGTCCTTGGCGGGATCGCGCCAGATCTCGTAGATGCCGGCCATCACCAGCAGGCTGCCGTCGGCGCGGTGGATGAAGAAGGGCTGCTTCTTGCCCTTGCCGGCGGGTGAGCGACCCAGGATCTGCTCGGTCGCCTCCGGTGCGTACCACTCGTAGAACCCGTCGGCGGGCAGCAGGCACCGGCGGGCCGCGAAGGCGCGGCGGAACGACGGCTTCTCCGCCACCGTCTCGACCCGCGCGTTGATCATCCGGGCCCCGCCCTTGGCGTCCTTGGCCCAGGACGGCACCAGCCCCCAGACCAGGGGACTCAGTCGGCGGACGACCGCGTCGTCGGTTCGCGAGCGGCGTTCCAGCACCGCCGGCACCGCCACCGTGGGCGCCACGTTGAAGTCCGGCCCCGGGAGATCGCCGAGGATCTCGTCGATGTCGAACTCCTGCACCAGCGTCTCCGGCCGCGAACTCGATGCATACCGCCCACACATGGCGACGACGTTACCGGCCGATTCGGACACTCCCCCCTGTTGGTCTGGCACCCTCGGCACGGTAGGAATGGACCATGACGTTGTTGCGCTCCACCGCACGCACCATGCTGGCCTCGTACTTCGTGGTCAGCGGACTCAAGGCCGTGCGCGATCCCGAGTCCCTGGTCCCCGCCGCCGAGCCCCTGGTCGACGGTGTCGTCCCGACGGTGCAGCGGTTCGCCCCGGAGCAGGTCGCCAGCCTGGTGCCCACCGACGCCAAGACGTGGGTCCGGATCAACGGCGCCCTCGAGCTCGTCGGTGGCATCGCCCTCGCCACCGGCAGGGGCCGCCGACTGGGCGCCGCCCTGCTCGCGCTCTCGCTGGTGCCGACGACCATCGGCAAGTACCCGTTCTGGAGTCGCAGCGACCCGGCCGAGCGGGCCGCCGACCGCGACCACTTCCTCAAGAACGTCAGCCTGCTCGGTGGCGTGCTGATCGCCTCCCGCGACACCGAGGGCAAGCCGAGCCTCGGCTACCGCGCGCACAAGGGCGGTCAGGCCCTGGCCAAGAACACGAACGCGATCGCCGCCGACACCAAGAAGGCGGGGCGCAAGGTCGCCAAGGAGACCCGGGAGCTCACCGACGCCGCCCTGGCCGAGGGCGCGCTGCTGGTGGGGGCCGTGGTCGGCACCACGGGCAAGAACCGCAAGAAGATCAAGAAGCAGCTGGAGGCCGCCAAGAAGACCGCCACCCGGCAGGCCGCCGACGCCAAGCAGGCGGCGGCCAAGGCCGCCAAGCAGGCCCAGAAGGACGCCGGCAAGTTCGCCAAGAGCACCAGCCGGGACGCCGGCAAGCAGCTGGAGGCCGCCAAGAAGGAAGCCGGCAAGCAGCTCGAGGCGGCCAAGAAGTCGGCCCAGAAGTTCACCGAGAACATCCAGCTGGGCGAGAACTGAGCTCCGCGCGAAGCCGTTCCCGCGTGACCGGGGCGCGGCCCCGGTCACGCGACCTCGCGTAGACTCCCCCGCTGTGTCGACCACCCCGCATTCTCCGAGCACGGCCGGTTCCGTGACCACCCCCGCGACCGCGACAGCACCTGGCAGCGGGCCCTGGCCCGCCCCGACGGCCCCGGCGCCGATCCGGGCCACCGTACGGGTGCCGGGATCGAAGTCGGAGACCAACCGCGCCCTGGTGCTCGCCGCCCTCGCCTCGGGCCCGTCGACCATCACCAACGGCCTGGACGCCCGGGACACGCGGCTGATGCGCGACGGTCTGCGGACGCTCGGCGTCGAGATCGACGACAGCGGCGCGACCTGGCGGATCACCCCGCCGGCTACCTTCGTGGCCGGTGGCACCGTGGACTGCGGACTGGCCGGCACCGTGATGCGGTTCCTGCCCCCCCTGGCCGCGCTGGCCGACGGTCCGGTCGCCTTCGACGGCGACGAGCAGGCGTACGCGCGGCCGATGGGTCCGCTGCTCGACGGGCTGACCGCCCTCGGCGTCCAGGTCTCCGGCGACGCCCTGCCGTTCACGGTGACCGGTCGCCGCGACCTGCCCGGCGGTGCGGTGACCGTCGACGCCAGCACCTCCAGCCAGTACGTGTCGGGCCTGCTGCTGATCGGAGCGCGCCTGGACGGCGGTCTCGACCTCCGGCACGCGGGCGGCGATCTGCCGTCCCGCCCGCACATCGCGATGACCGTGGAGATGCTCCGCGCCCGGGGCGTCGAGGTCGACGACAGCGGCACCGACCGCTGGGTGGTGCATCCGGGCCCGATCGCTCCGCTGGACGTCGCGGTCGAGCCGGACCTCTCCAACGCGGCCCCGTTCCTGGCCGCCGCCGCGATCACCGGCGGCTCGGTCACGGTCCCGCACTGGCCGGCCGAGAGCCGTCAGCCCGGGGTGGCCGTGCCGCAGATCCTGCAACAGTTCGGTGCCGACATCACCTACGAGGATGACGGCTCCCTCACGGTGACCGGCACCGACGAGATCGACAGCATCGAGATCGACCTGCGAGACGCCAGCGAGCTGACGCCGGTGGTCGCCGCCATCGCCGCCCTCGCCGCCGACACCAGCCACATCCACGGGGTCGCCCACATCCGCGGTCACGAGACCGACCGGCTCGCCGCCATCGCCGCGGAACTGGAGGCCCTGGGCACCAGGGTGAAGGTCACCCACGACGGTCTGGTCATCCACCCCCGCCTGCTGGGCGGCGGCGTCTGGCACAGCTACGCCGACCACCGGATGGCCCAGGCGGGGGCCCTGCTGGGTCTCGTGGTGGAGGACGTGGTCGTCGACGACGTGGCCTGCACCGACAAGACGCTGCCCGAGTTCGTGCCGCTGTGGACGCAGATGCTGGCCGACTCCGCGTCCGAGTCGGCCGCCGAGATCGCCGCCGACCCCGACTCCGAGCCCCTGTGATCCCGATCGGCACTGTGATCCCGATCGGCACTGTGATCCCGATCGGCACTGTGATCCCGATCGGCACTGTGATCCCGATCGGCACTGTGATCACGATCGTTCCGACGACCCCGTGACGTCGCGCGGTCTGTACACCGACGAGCACGCCGAGTTCGAGCGGCCGCGCCGCCGGACCCGACCCCGGACCAAGGACCACCCCGATTACTCGGCCGCCGCGATCGGCGTCGGTGATCACGGTCGACCGCGGTCGCTACCGGCTGGTGGTGGAGGACCGGGAGGTGGTGGCCACCAAGGCGCGCCAGCTCGGGCGTACGGGGGTCATCGTCGGCGACGAGGTCCGCGTCGTCGGGGACACCAGCGGGGACGAGGGCACCCTGGCCCGGATCGTGGCCGTCGAGGAGCGACGCACGGTGCTGCGCCGGACCGCCGACGACGACGACCCGTACGAGCGGCCGATCGTGGCCAACGCCGACCAGCTGGTGATCGTCACCGCCCTCGCCGATCCGCCGCCGCGGACCGGCATGATCGACCGGATCCTGGTGGCCGGGTTCGACGCCGGACTGGCGCCGCTGCTCTGCCTGACCAAGTCCGACCTGGCCTCCCCCGACGTCCTGCTGGCCCAGTACGGGCCGTTGGACGTCGCCATCGAGGTCACCCGACCGGGCGCCGACCTGACCGAGCTGCGCCGGACCCTGGCCGGACGTCGCAGCGTGTTCGTCGGCCACTCCGGCGTCGGCAAGTCCACCCTGGTGAACGCCTTGATCCCCGGTGCGCTGCGCGCCATCGGCTCGGTGAACGAGGTGACCGGCCGCGGCCGGCACACCTCGTCGTCGGCCATCGCGCTGCGGCTGCCGAGCGACCCGGCCGTCACCGGCGACCCGGGCTGGGTGATCGACACCCCCGGGGTCCGGTCCTTCGGGCTGAGTCACGTCACCCCGGCAGCGGATCGTGGCGGCGTTCGACGACCTGGCGGCGATCGTGGCCGACTGCCCTCGCGGCTGCACCCACACCGCCACCGAGCCGGAGTGCGCGCTGGACGACGCGGTCCGGCGCGGCGAACTGTCGCCCGTGCGGCTGGAGTCGTTCCGCCGGATGCTCGGGTCGGGCCAGTAGCGTACGAGGCATGTCCGGAACTCCCAGTCCAACGTCCTCGTTGACCGATCCGGCGTTCCGCAACCTGACCGACGACCTGCGGCTGGCGCACCTGCTGGCCGACGACGCCGACTCGATCACCATGAACCGGTTCAAGGCCCTCGATCTGCACGTGGTCGCCAAACCCGACCTGACGCCCGTCTCCGACGCCGACACCGCGGTCGAGGAGGCCCTCCGCCGCACCCTCGGGCGGGCCCGGCCGCGGGACGCCGTGCACGGGGAGGAGATGGAGGACACCGGCTGGGGTCCGCGCCGCTGGGTGATCGACCCGATCGACGGGACCAAGAACTTCGTCCGCGGCGTGCCGGTCTGGGCCACCCTGATCGCGTTGATGATCAACGACGAGGTGGCGGTCGGCGTCGTCTCCGCGCCGGCCCTGGGCCGACGCTGGTGGGCCAGTCTGGGCGGCGGGGCGTACGCCGGCAAGTCGCTGATGTCGGCCACCCCGTGCCGGGTGTCCGACGTCGCCGCCATCGAGGACGCGTCGCTCAGCTACTCCTCGATCCCCGGGTGGGTGGAGTCGGGTCGCGGGCAGCAGTTCGTGGACCTGATGCGGGGCTGCTGGCGCAGCCGGGCGTACGGGGACTTCTGGTCCTACATGCTCCTCGCCGAGGGCGGGGTCGACATCGCCTGCGAGCCCGAGCTGGCCCTGCACGACATGGCGGCCTGCTCCATCGTGGTCACCGAGGCCGGCGGGCGGTTCACCGACCTGGACGGCATCCCCGGCCCACGCGGCGCGAACGCCGTGGCCACCAACGGTCGGTTGCACGACCGCGTGCTGGAGCAGCTGGCGCTCACCGACGACGAGGCCTGACGGCTCGTCCGGGTGGTCCTGGCCCCGGGGCCGGGCCGGCAGGAGCCAGGGCAGAATGACGCCATGCAGCTGAGCCACACCTTCGAGATCGCCGCGCCGGTCGACCAGGTCTTCGACGTCTTCGGCCGTCTCGACCTGCTGGCCCCCTGCTTCCCGGGGGCGTCGGTCTGGGGCCGGGACGGCGAGGTGTACCACGGTGCGGTCAAGATCAAGTTCGGGCCGTTCCCGCTGGTCTTCGAGGGCACCGCCCGAGTCGTGCGGGCCGATCTCGCCGACCGCCGTCTGGTGGTCAAGGCCAACGCGCGGGACCGGCGGGGCGCGGCCGCCGGGGCGGCGACGGTCACCGCCACCTTCAGTGCGAGCGGCGACAGCACCACCCGGGTCGAGGTCGCCTCAGACCTCGACCTGACCGGTCGCCCGGCCCAGCTGGGCTCCGGGACCATCTCCTCGGTCAGCGACCGGCTGGCCGACCAGTTCGTCGGCTGCATCAGCGCCAAGCTCGCGGCCGGGCTGACCGCCTCGGAGGCCGCCGGTGAGGCCACCGCCGACGAGGCGTCCGCGGCCGCGACTCCCCCGCCGACGTCGCCGTCGCGGCCCGAGTACGCGTACCGCCCCCCGGCGACCTCGGAATCGGCCCCGCACCTGCAGGTCCTGCCGGACGTCGCCCGCACCTGGCTGCCGTGGGTGGGTGGCGCTATCGGTGGCCTGACCGTGCTGGTGCTGCTCGTCCGCTGGCTGCGGCGGCGCTGAGTCCGGCCGCGGTGTCAGGTCGCACCCGCTACGAGGCCAACGTCTGCGTGCTGCTGCGCCGCTCCGGTCGCTGGCTGCTGACCGTCCGCGCCGGCCACGTGGCGTACGCGCCGGGCATGATCGGCCTGGTCGGCGGGCACGTCGAGCCGGTGGTCGGGGCCGAGGTGTTCGAGGTGACCGCGCGGCGGGAAGCGCTCGAGGAGACCGGGCTGGACCTGACCGACGTCGATCTGCACTACCTGTCCAGCGACCTCTACCTCGGCGCGCAGGACCAGCCGGTGCTGACCGTCACGTACGCCGCCGAGCTGCCCGCCGGTCCCGAGCCGCGCCTGGCCGATCCCGACGAGCTCGTCGCCGTCGGCTGGTGGTCACCGGACGAGCTGCGGCGGGCCGACAACTGCGCACCCTGGCTGCCGCCGCTGCTGGCGGCGGCCGACGAGCTGCTCGACGGGCTCAGCCGGGGATGACCCGCAGGCGTACGGTCTCGGGCAGGTCCCGGAGCTTCGCCACGGCCTCCTCGGCCAGCGGACCGGCCACGTCGGTGATCACGTAGCCCAGCTCGCCCCGGGTGGACAGCGTCTGGCCCTCGATGTTCACCCGGCTGTCGGCCAGCACCCCGTTGACCGTGGCCAGCACCCCGGGCACGTTCTGGTGCACGTGCAGGATCCGGGTCCGGTCGCCGCGGTCGGTCGCCACCGGCGGCAGGTTGACCGACATCGACGTGTTGCCGGCCGCCACGTAGTCCCGGAGCTTGCCGGCCACGAACCGGCCGATGTCCTCCTGCGCCTCCTGGGTCGAGCCGCCGATGTGCGGGGTGAGGATGACGTTGGGGATCCCCTGCAGGCAGGAGGTGAACGGGTCGCCGACCGTCTTCGGCTCCTCGGGGAACACGTCCACCGCCGCGCCGGCGATGTGCCCGCTGAGCAGGTGGTCGCGCAGCGCCTCGTGGTCGACCACGATCCCGCGGCACAGGTTGAGGAACAGGCTGCGCGGACGCATCTTGGCGAACTGCTCCCGGCCGAACAGTCCGGCGTTGCCCGGCCGGCCGTCGACGTGCAGCGAGATCGTCTCGGCCTCGACCAGCAGCTCGTCCAGGCTGTGGCAGCGGCGGGCGTTGCCCAGGGCCAGCTTGTCGGCGACGTCGTAGAACAGCACCCGCATGCCCAGCGCCTCGGCCACCACCGACAGCTGGCTGCCGATGTTGCCGTAGCCGACGATGCCCAGGGTGCGGCCGCGGACCTCGTGCGCACCCTTGGCCGACTTGTCCCACTCGCCGTCGTGCATCTTGGCGTTCTTGTCGGTCAGGTGCCGGGCCATCGAGATGATCTCGGCGATGGCCAGCTCGACCACGCTGCGGGTGTTGGAGTACGGGGCGTTGAACACCGCCAGACCCCGCGCGGACGCCGCGGTCAGGTCGATCTGGTTGGTGCCGATGCAGAACGCGCCCACGGCCAGCAGCCCGGGGGCCCGTTCGAGCACCTCCTCGGTCACGGTGGTCTTGGAGCGGATACCCAGCAGCTGGACCCCGTCCAGCGCCGCGACGAGCTCGTCGGTGTCGAGGGCGCCCTTGACGGTGCGGACCTCGATCCCCCGCTCGCCGAGCAGCCGCTCGGCCTCGGGGTGGATGTTCTCCAGCAGCAGCGCTCTCATGGTTCCCTCGTCGGTGGTGCAGGTGCGGGCGGACGCGATGCGACGCCAGCGGACAAGTCTAGGAACACCGCCCACCCGCCCGCATTCCCGTCTCAGGCGAGGCGACGGCGCCGCCGGTGCGTCGAACTCACCCCGAGTGGGCCGCCATTCGGCGTGTCGCACCCCATCCGGCGCGGACGGGGTGACCTCGACGCAGACCTGCTCCTCAGGTCAGCGCAAGCCGGCCAGCTCGCGGTACGCCCGCAGCCGACCCCGGGTCTGAGCCGCGGTCAGGGCCGCGAAGCAGGCGTCGACCACCGTGTCGGCGGTGACCTCCAGCAGCCGGTTGAGCAGCCCGACCGCGGCCATCGGCTCCGCCGGGGCGGGGTGCTGGCCCGAGGCCAGGGCGAAGAAGGTGTCGCCGTCGGTCATCCCGTGGGCGGGTCGCACGGAGCGGGCGAGTCCGTCGTGGGCCACGGCGGCGACCTTGCCCGCCTGGGCCTTGGTCAGGGTCAGGTCGGTCAGCACCACCCCGATCGTGGTGTTGAACGGCCGCCCGGCTCGACCCCGCTCGGCCGAGAGGGCCACCCGACCGACGCTGTCGGGACGGTCGAGGCGGTGGGCCCGGTCCGCCCAGAGGGTGCCCGACTCCGGATCGACCGGCGATCCGGCGGCGTTCACCACGATCGCCACGCCCACCCGGCCGACGACGTCGTCGTCGCCGCGGGACAGGGTGCCCTCGGCGTAGCCGAAGCCGCCCTTCAACCCGCCGGCCACGGCACCGGTTCCCGCCCCCACGCAGCCCAGGTCCGGGTCGGCCGCCCGGCGGCCGGTCGTGGCCTGGGCGGCCCGATAGGCCCGGGCGCCGAAGTCCGCCGTCGGTCGGTGGGCGAAGACACCACCACGGCCCAGGTCGAAGATCACCGCGGCCGGCACGATGGGCACCACCTCCCCCGGCTCACGCCCGACCGGCAGTCCGCGGCCGTCGCCCGCCAGAGCGGTCATCACGCCGTCGGCCGCGGCCAGCCCGTACGCGCTGCCGCCGCACAGCACCACCGCATCGACCTGCTCGACCAGCGCGCGCGGGTCGAGCAGGTCGGTCTCCCGGGTGCCCGGAGCGCCGCCGCGGACGTCCACCCCGCCGACCGCGCCGCGCTCGCTGAGCACCACGGTGGTGCCGGTCAGCCAGCCGTCGGTGTCGGCCGTGTGGTGTCCGATGGCGAAGCCGCTGATCACGGTCAGATCGCGAACCGGGTGCCGGAGAAGGAGCCGGCGTACGTGGTCGAGCCGACCAGCTTCGTCCCGGTGCTGCGGAAGAGCTTCAGCTTCCCGCTCTTGGACCGGGCCACCAGGTCGCTGCGCTTGTCGCCGTCCACGTCGCCGACCGCCGTGATCGAGGAGTAGCCGCCGAAGCCCGACCCGATCAGCTTCCGGGCCGCGAACCCGGTCCTG
The DNA here is from genome assembly GCA_963759915.1 of uncultured Actinomycetota bacterium. Taxonomy (GTDB): domain Bacteria; phylum Actinomycetota; class Actinomycetes; order Propionibacteriales; family Propionibacteriaceae; genus Microlunatus. The sequence goes on from CAVXBJ010000078.1 coordinate 16,748, forward strand.
GTCCGCAGGTGCACGTAGAGCCGGTCGTCGGTCCGGGTGATCACGTCGAGTCGGCCGTCGGCGTTGAAGTCACCCGCCCCGCGCAGCCAGTCGACGTTCGACCAGCTGCCGGCGACCGCGGCGCTCGACTTCACGCCGGTCGCGCCGTTGCCGTACAGCAGCGAGGCGGCGCCCAAGGCATCGATCACCATCAGATCGGGGAAGCGGTCTCCGTTGAGGTCACCGACGCCGGTGAGGTACTGGTGCTTGGAGACCACCCCGAGATCGACCCCGGTGCCGAAGCTGCCGGTGCTCGTGCCGCGGTAGAGGAGCAGCCGCTGCCGTGAGGAGCGTCCGATGACGTCGGCGTACCCGTCACCGTTCCAGTCCCCGGCGTTGATCACGTGGGTGAACGACCCGTAGCCGGAGTCGATGGTCTGCCCGGTGCCGAGCGCCGAGGTGCTGATCGGGTAGCGGCGCAGGCTGCCGTTGCCGGTGATCACCAGCAGGTCCACCCTGCTGGTCGACCGGTACGACCGCGGGAAGGCCGCGTACTTGGCGCCCGGCTTGGTCACCACGGGTTGCGGGGTCGGTGTCGGGGTGGCCGGCTGCGGCTTGCCCGCCGAGGAGGTGCCGTTCACGGTGAAGTAGTTCCCGCGCATACCGAACTTGCCCTTGAAGGTCGTGCCGCTGACCGTCACCGACCGCTTGGACCCGGTGATCTTGATCGTGGTGACCCGGCCGCCCCACTTGCCGTACCCGTCGCGCTTGGTGATCTGGACCCGTTTCGCCGTTCCGACGCCGAAAGCCTTGCCCAGCCGGGACGCGGAGATGGTCTTGCTCCAGGTCTGGGACTTGATCAAGCCGTCGTACGGGTCCTTCTGCGCGATCTGGTAGCTGTAGTCGCCGGTGGTGATCTGACCGCCGTTCGAGGAGGTGAACTGGGTGTAGGCGGGCTTGCCGCCGAAGGCCATGATCACGTGCGCGGTGGCCTTCACGGCGGCGTCACCGTTGGCGGTCTCGTTGTCCATGCCGCGGTACACCTGGCAGCTGGTGGTGTCGCAGATGTCGTAGCCGGAGCTCGCCGACCGGGCCCGCAGGAAGGCCCCGTAGGTCCGGGCCGCCACCGCCTGGGCGCGGACGGCGTCGGGGTGCCAGGAGGTGGGCATCTCCGACGGCACCACCGCCCGGACGTAGTTCTCGACCGAGACCGTGTTCACCGTCCGCCCGCTGCTGCCCCGCTTGATCAGGGACAGCGCGCCCCGGTAGCCGCGGGTCGATCCGCTGGGGAGCACCAGGCGGACGCTGCCGGAGCTGCTGGTCACCGTCCAGGTCCCCGTGCCGAGGCCGGTGCTGCGGGTCTTCCAGCTGCCGCCGGAGGACTTGTGGGACAGCTTGTAGCCGCTGCCCGACCGGCTGATCCGCCAGGTCGCGTACGCCGAGCCGGTGGGCAGCGTGTAGGTCTTCGAACCGTCGCTCACCCTGGCCCCGGAGGCCGGCTTGAAGGACAGGCTGCCGTCGGAGTCGGCGGTGACCCAGACCCGGATGGTGCCGGTGCTGGGCAGCGCCTGCCGCACGGTCTTGGGGTAGTAGAAGGCCAGGATCTGCTTCCAGGTCAGACCCTTGCGGGCGGCGCCGTACGCGCCGTACTGGCTCATCCCCCAGCCGTGACCGAAGCCGGCTCCGGTGACGTAGAAGTTGCCGGAGCGCGCCGAGCTCGAGGGGTCCGCCGCGGCCGACGTCGGGGTCGTCAGGGACACCGCCCCGGCCAGGCCGAGGGTGAGCCCCGCCGCCATGAGGCGACGAGCCCACCCCCGGAGGCCGAGGACCGACTGCGAAGGGGCGTGGTGTCTCGGGGAAGACATGGCCATCCGTTCATCCGGGGTCACGAGGGCCCCAGAGTGCAGGAGGTCAAGCACAACACGCCAGTGTTAACGAAGAAAATTCTGTGACTGGAGTGAATATTGGGGCGAACTCTCAGTCACAGGTTCACCTCATCCGCCGAGGGTCACCTCCGCACGCTTCGCGGCCGAGGCGTAGCAGGCGTCGACGACCGCGGCCCGCACCAGCGCCTCGGAGCCGTCGTGCTCGGCGGCGGCCCCGGACCGCACGGCGGCCAGGAACTCGATCACCGTCTCCAGGTGCTGGCCGTCCGGCGGCACCACGGGGGTCAGCTCCGCCGGGACGCCGTCCTTCTCGGTCCAGATGCCGAGCTTGCGGTAGTGCTCGCCGGGTTCGCCGCCCCACTCGATGCTGGCCCCACCCTCGGAGCCGTAGACCGTCACGTAGCACTGGTCGTACGGGATCCACTGCGCCCAGCTGGACTCCAGCAGCAGGGTGCCGCCGCCGTCCAGCCGGAGGAACGCGGTGGCCAGGTCCTCCACGTCGAAGTCGTCGGAGGTCACCTCGGTCTTGCGCCCCAGCCCGTACGCCGACGCGCCGCGCCCGCGCGGGCCGAACTCCGCGTAGGTGGCCGCCGTGGCCGCCGTGACCTGCGGCTCACCGAGCAGGTGCAGGGCCATGTCGAGCATGTGCACCCCGATGTCCATCAGCGGGCCGCCCCCGGACTTGGCCTGCCGGGTGAACCAGCTGCCCATGCCCGGGATGCCCTCACGCCGCAGCCAACCGGCCTTGGCGTAGTAGATGTCGCCGAGGACACCGGCGTCGATGATCTTCTTCAGCGCCTGGACGTCACCACGACGCCGGTGGTTGAAGGAGACCTCCAGCACCTTGGAGCTGCGCCGGGCGGCGTCGACCATCATCTGGCCGACCACGGCGTTCTCGGCCATCGGCTTCTCCGACAGCACGTGGATGCCGGCGTCCAGCGCGGCCACCGCGATGGGGCCGTGCAGAGTCGTCGGGGTGGCGATGCTCAGCACGTCGACGCAACCGGCGGCGACCAGGTCGTGCCAGTCGGCGAACCGGTTCTCGGCGGCGATGCCGTACTGGTCGCCGAGCAGGGCGAGCTGGTCGGCCTCCATCCCGGCCAGGGCCACCAGCTCGACCCCGTGCTGGGAGGCGTACGCCTCCATGTGCTGGCGGCCGGCCCAGCCGAGACCGACGACACCGGCGCGGATCGTGGCGCTCATGCCGACGCCTCCTCGACGACGGCGAGCTGACCCTCCAGCAGCGGAGCCGGCTGGTTCACCACCGCCGGGGCGGCGAAGTCGATGCTGGGCTGCGGCGCCGCCCAGAGCACCGCGTTGGCCAGCACCCGCTTGATCGCCGGGTGGTGGTAGACGGGGTACTCCTGATCGCCCGGGGAGAAGTAGAAGATCCGCCCCTTGCCGCGCCGCCAGGTGCAGCCGGAACGGAACACCTCCCCGCCGGTGAAGGTGGACAGGAAGATCTGCTCGTCGGGCTGCGGGATGTCGAAGTACTCGCCGTACATCTCCTGCTCGTCGATGACGATCGGCGACGGCACCCCCTCGGTGATCGGGTGACCCGGGGCGACCGTCCAGACCAGCTCGGTGTCGGCCGAGTTGCGCCAGGCCAGGGAGCACGAGGTGCCCATCAGCTTGATGAAGATCTTGGAGAAGTGCGCCGAGTGCAGCGGCAGCAGTCCCATGCCGCCGAGCACCCGGGAGTAGACGCGGTCGACCACGGCGTCGTCGACGCCGCCATGGGTGGCGTGTCCCCACCAGGTGAGGACGTCGGTGTTGTCGAGCACCTCGGCGGAGAGACCGTGCTCGGGCTGGTCCTGGGTTGCGATGCGTACGTCGACGTGGTCGCCCAGCAGCTCACGCAGACCGGCGGCGATGGCCCCGTGCATCCCCTCGGGATACAGCCGCGCCATCATCTCGCGGTCTCGCTCGCTGTTCTCGTGGAAGTTCTCGCCCCAGACGGTGACGCGGATCGGTGCCGCGCGATGGACTGATAGTGGTGAAGTCACGAGGGAACAGTCTGCCAAGGCCAGCCGACGAATGGCGAGTCCTTACTGCGATCATGAGCCGGTGTCAGACGATCGCTCGGCGCTGGACCGGGTTCGGCTCCGCGCTTTCGACCTGAGCGAGCGGACCACCCGGCTCGGCTACCGCTCGGCGCAGCGACGGTTGACGCGTTGGCGCAGCCGCGGCTTCCTGATCGCCCAGTGCGCCGTCACCGCCGGACTCGCCTGGTGGCTGGCCACGGAGCTCCTCCACCACACCGCTCCGTTCTTCGCGCCGGTGGCCGCGATCCTGGTCCTCAACGTCACGTACGGGAACCGGCTGCGGCGGGGCGTGGAGGTGGCCATCGGGGTGGCGCTCGGGGTCTTCGTCGGCGACGTCTTCGTGCACGTGTTCGGCACCGGCGTCTGGCAGATCATGATCGTGGTCGCCCTGGCCATGTCGCTGGCCAGCCTGGTCGGCGCCGGCCAGCTGATGACGATCCAGGCCGCCGTGCAGGCGGTCATCGTGACCACCCTGCTGCCCGATCCGGGACAGGGGTTCGGGCGGTGGCTGGACGCGGTGGTGGGCTGTGTGCTGGCGCTCGCGGTCGCCACCATCGCCCCGAGCGCTCCCCTGCGCAAGCCGGGCATCCTGGCGGCCCAGCTGCTGCAGGAGATGGCGGCGACCCTGCGGGCTGCGGCCACCGCCCTGCGGGACTCCGACGAGACGGCCGCGGACCAGGTGCTGGAGCGGGCCCGGGCCGGTGAGGCGCAGCTGCGGACGCTGCAGGATGCCGCCGACGAGGGTCTGGCGGTGGTACGCCACAGCCCGTTCCGCCGCCGGCAGCTGGGCGCTGCGCTGGCGTACGCCCAGCTGACCGAGCCGCTGGACCGGGCCAGCCGCAACCTGCGGGTGCTGGCGCGGCGCAGCGTGACCGCGGTCTGGCGGCGCGACGTGGTCCCGGAGTCCTACCTGGGGCTGCTGGAGGGCAACGCGGGCCTGGCCGAGCGGATGGCCAGTGAGCTGCACGAAGGCAAGCTCCCGGTGGCGGCGCGCAAGCTGCTGGTGGCGGCGGCGCGGGAGTCGTCGCACCTGCCGATCGCCGACAGCATCTCGGCCGTGGTGATCCTCGCTCAGGCCCGCTCGATGCTGGTGGACCTGCTGGAGCTGACCGGGCTGGACTACGCCGATGCCCGCGGGCTCGTGCCGGACATGGACTGAGCCGGGTCGTGATGCTCCGACGGCTGCTCGGGACGGTCGCGCTCGCGCTGATCGCCCTGCTGGTGTGCGCCGGTGTGCTCGTCGGGTCCGGCGGAGCGGCCGCCGACACGCCCACCCCGACCGTCAGCCCGCCGACCTCGCCGTCGGGGTCCGACACCCCGCCGACCTCACCGTCACCGGATCCGACCACCTCCGGGGGTCCCAGCGACCCGCCGACGGATCCGTCCTCCCCCGAGCCGACCGGGGCCACCTCGCCGGGGCGGACGACGCCCACCCCGACCGTCACCGCGGAAGCACCGACGCCACGTCCGACGCCGTCGGCGAGTGCCTCCCCCGAGCCGCGCCCGTCCCCCACCACGGCGACCCCGGTGGTGACGATCCCTTCCACCCCGCCGGCCAGCCTGAGCGCCACCGTCCCGCTGACCTCGGCGATCATCGCCTTCGTCGTCTTGATCCTGGTCGGGCTGCTGCTCCGCGAGCTGACCACGGTCTCGGGGTCGCCGCCCGACGCGGACGAGACGACCACGCTCCAGCCTGCCACCCAGGAGGACGTGCTGCGGCTGATGTCGGTCGCCGGCGATGCCCTGATCGAGGCCGGGTTCGACGTCAGCGACGTCCAGTCCGACCTCTACACCATCGCGGCGGCGCACGGACTGACCGATGTCCAGGTGATCGCCATGCCCACCGCGCTGGTGGTCTCGGCCCCGAGCGGTGCCGGGCTGCAGACGAGCGCGGTGGCGACCGGGGCCGTCCAGCTGCGCTTGCACCAGATCGAGGCCCTCGACGACGTCGTCACCCGCTCCCGGTGGGGCCTGGACCCGCGCGCGGCCGTCAAGGAGATCCGGGCGATCCGCGATGCACCGCCGCCCTTCCCACCGCTTGTCCAGCTGCTCGGCAGCGTGCTGGCCACCATGGGTCTGGCCGTCCTGCTGGGCAGCTCGGGTCGCGGCATGCTCCTCGCCGGGGCCCTGGGGGTGTTCACCGGCGCGGTCCAGCTGTTCGGGCTGAGGGTACCCCTGCGCTACCAGGCCCTGGTCACGGTGAGCGCGGCGGCGGGGGTCTCACTGACGGTCTTCCTGCTCGCCAGGTTCGGCTGGAGCACCGACATCGTCCCGTCCCTGATCGCCCCGTTGGTCACCCTGCTGCCCGGCGCCCTGCTGACCACGGCCGTCATCGAGCTGGCCAGCGGTCAGATGATGTCGGGGGCCGGTCGACTGGCGGCCGGCGCCACCCAGCTGCTGCTGCTCGCCCTGGGCATCGTCGGTCCGGCCCTGCTGGTCGGCATCCCGGCTCTGGAGCTGACCACCACCAAACCCGCCTTCGGCACGGCGGGTCCCTGGTTGGCGGTCGCCGCCTTCGGCATCGGGATCGTGGTGAACCGGTGTGCCCGACCCCGGTCGATGGGGTGGATCCTGATCGTGCTCTACGTCGCCTACGGCGCCCAGGTGCTCGGCGGGTTGTTCATCGGCGGGATGCTGTCGTCGTTCGTCGGCGCGCTGGCCATGACCCCGGTCGCCGACCTGGTCGCCCGGCAGCGCGGCGGCCCGCCGGCGATCGTCAGCTTCACCCCCGCGTTCTGGATCCTGGTCCCCGGTGCTCTCGGGCTGATGGGCGTGGCCACCCTCCTGTCCGGCGACGGCACCGGCACGGCGAGCCTGCTGACCACCGTGGTGACCATGATCGGCATCGCCCTGGGGGTCCTGGTCGGTCGCGCGATCTCCACCCTGATCGGACTGCGCCGCCGCACCGCGTCGTGATCGGTGGGCCGGACGCCGCGGGTTCCTAGACGCCGATGTCGGCGCGGCGGCCCGCCCGCTTGTCGCACCAGACCTCACCGTCGGCGTACACGACGCCGTCGGCGAAACGACCCTCGACCCGACCGCCGTCGAACTGCTCGTTGTAGAGCCGGGCGTAGAGCCCGCCCCGGGCCAGCAGCTCGGCGTGGGTGCCCCGCTCGACGAGCTCTCCGTCCTCCAGACCGAAGATCACGTCGGCGTTGCGGATGGTGGAGAGCCGGTGGGCGATGGCGATCGTGGTGCGCCCCTGGGTGGCGCGCTCCAGCGCCTGCTGGACGAGCCGCTCGGTCTCGGTGTCCAGGGCCGAGGTGGCTTCGTCCAGGATCAGCACCCGTGGGTTCATCAACAGCACCCGGGCGATGGCCAGCCGCTGCTTCTCACCACCGGACAGCCGGTACCCGCGCTCCCCGGCCACCGTGTCGTACCCCTGCGCGAAGCTCATGATCCGGTCGTGGATGTTGGCGTCGCGGGCGGCCTGCTCCACCTGGGCCCGGGTGGCCCCGGCCTTCGCGTACGCGATGTTGTCGAACAGCGTGCCGTGGAAGAGGTACGGCTCCTGGGTGACCATGCCGACGGACTGGGCCAGGGAGTCGAAGGTGACGTCGCGCACGTCGTGCCCGTCGATCCGGATCGCTCCCCGGTCGACGTCGTAGAAGCGGGGCACCAGATAGGTCATCGTGGTCTTGCCCGACCCGGACGGACCGACGATCGCGGCCAGCTGGCCGGGCTCGATGCTCAAGGAGATGCCGGACAGCGTCCACTCCCGCGGCGGAATCACCGGCTCGTCGGTGACGGCTTCCTCGCCGGCGTCCGGTTCCTCGGTGGCCGTGGTGCCGAACCGCGGCCCGACCCGGCCGCCGCTCAGCTCGCGCGGCTCCGGATACCGGAACGAGACGTCGTCGAACTCGACGCGACCACCGTGCGCGGTGCGCTCCAGCGGCCGGGCGTCGGGCCGCTCGACGATCGCCGGCACGAGGTCGAAGTACTCGAAGATCCGCCGGAACAGGGCCAGCGAGGTCTGCACGTCGAGGGTGACCCGCATCAGCTGCATCAGCGGCATCTGCAACCGCGCCTGCAGGGTCGTGAACGCCACCAGCGTGCCCGCGGTCAGCACCTCGCCGCCACCGATCCGCCCGGTCATCAGGTAGCCCGCCACCAGGTAGATCAGGGCGGGCGTGACCGCGAAGAAGGTCTGCACCAGGGCGAAGAACGTCCGACCGGTCATGGCCGCCTCGATCTGCAGGCGGGTCTGGTTGCGGTTCTCCTCCCGGTAGCGCTCGGTCTCGGCGTGACCCCGGCCGAACACCTTGGCCAGCAGGATGCCCGACACCGACAGGGACTCCTCGGTGATGGCCGTCATCTCCGACAGCGACTCCTGGGTGCGTCGGGCGATGCGCTGGCGGCGGCGGCCCACCCGGACCTGGACGATCAGGAACACCGGCATCAGGATCAAGGTCAGGATCGTCAGCTGCCACGACAGCACCACCATGGCCACGAACGCGGCGATGACGGTGACCGAGTTCTGCAGGATCGTGGTCGCGGTGTCAGTGAGCACCGTCCGCACCCCGCTGACGTCGTTGGCCAGCCGGGACTGGATGGTGCCGGTCTTGGTGCCGGTGAAGAACGCCAGCTCCATCCGCTGCAGGTGGGCGAACAGGTCGCTGCGCAGGTCGGCCATGGCCGAGTTGCCGATCCTGCTGGTCAGGTAGTTCTGCCCGATGCCGAGCAGCGCGGTCACGATCGGGATGACGATCAGCCCGGCGACCAGCCACCACAGCAGCGTGAGGTCCACCGGCCCTCCGTCGACCGGGAACAGGGCGTTGTCGAAGATCGCCCGGGTCAGGAACGGGGCGATCGAGGTCAGGGCGGCGGCGACCAGCACGACCAGAGCGACCAGGAGCATCTGCTTCTTGTACGGCGCCAGCTGGCGCGCGATGCGACGCAGCACCCCGTCGGCGACGACCTCGTCATCGGAGGCGCCCGCGGGGGTCTGCAGAGCCGTACCAGCCGTCATGCGCTGAGGCTACGCGCGTCCTCCGACACGACAGACGAACCCGTGCCCAGGGCCGCCGTCTCGCCGCCGTGCACCGCCGCGGCCATGCCGAGACCGATCACGATCGCGGTCAGGTGGCCCATCGACGTGAAGCCCGGCCAGATCGCGAACACCGCACCCGTGACCGCCAGGCAGGCGAGCGCGTACGGGAGTCCGCCGGCGACGTGGGACCCGGGCACAGAGCAGACCGATCGCCGCCGCCATGCCGTAGCTGACCCCGACGTCCGGCTTCACCACGATGGAGAAGTGGGCGATGTGCCGGTAGAGGGCGGTGATCTCCATCGCCATCACGAAGAGCGTGGCGCCGACGTGGCCGAAGACCCAGACGGCGACGAGAGCGGTGCGGCCGAGCCAGCGCTGCACCAGCCCGAAGACGAAGACCACCACCGGCACCAGCAGCAGCTGGGTCAACGGGGACACCACGAAGGCGCTGGCCGCCAGCACCGCCAGCGGGGTGGACCGCATGTTGTCGAGGTTGGTGCTCACGCTCTCGACCAGCCTGCGGACGGTCGCATCCGAGTGCAGACCGATCCACGTGCTGACGACGATCACGATCAGCGCCGTAGACGATGCCGATGTCGCGACCCCGCCACAGCCTGGCGAGCGCGTCGCGACCCGGCGGTCCGGCTGGGTGTGCTCCACATAGGGCATTGTCGTCCCGGCCGACGGGTCCGCGTCGGGCGGGTCCCGCCTGAGCCGGTCGACGTGATGCACGTCTCACCGCAGGATTTGGGGCCTGCGTCATCTTCGCGTAACTTAGAGCAAGCGACGCGGGGTGGAGCAGCTCGGTAGCTCGCTGGGCTCATAACCCAGAGGTCACAGGTTCAAACCAGTCGGAGGCGGTTTCTGCTTTCCGGGCGTGCAACGTCCGTGCAAGTAACCACCTACCCCGTTCGAGGAGCCAAGAACATGCGGCGTCCCTATCCGTCGGACGTCATCAGCTGTCCGTGCTGCGGCCGCGAGTCGGTCGTTCGCCTCACGACGTACCGCCGAGTCCTGCCGGATCCTCCCGGCCCACGAGGAGGAGGTGCATCGACTAGTCAACCGTCCGGGGTCGGCTGTCAGTACCCGGCGTAGAACCAACAGCAAGCGGCCCCGGCGGCGCTGTCAACGCCCGACCGGAGCCCCTTGCGAACCAATCCCCTGAGGAGGGATCAGATCCATGTCCACCATCATCACCGAGCCGACCGCGGCTCACGAATCCACTTGCCCGTCGTGGTGCACCCGCACGGGCGCGCTCGACCACCAGGGCGCACCGTACTTCGAGGACCCCGGAGACCTACGTGAGCACGGCTCGGACGAGGACCGTCAGCACTTCGACAACCAGTACGTCGGCCTGCGGGTCGTGTCCGAAGAGACGGTGAACGCAGACGGCACAGCCAGCCATCACCCATCCGCTGGTCGAGCTGGGGCTCGGCAAGGATAGGCGTTGCTGTCCGTCGACCAGCTCCTGACCGTCAGTGACATGTGCGCTCGGGCCGCCGTGACCCTCGGCAAGATCGAGCGGGTGAGTCATGACCGCCGTCGAGGTGCAGCCGCTGACCGGTTGCCTGCCGTGGTGCCGCACGGACGACCCGCGCAACCATCACGACCGAAGCGGCGTGGTCGTGGCAGACCGCAGCCGAGACCTTGCAAGCGGTGCTTGGTCAGAACACTACGGCCCAATCTATGACGTGGGCCTGCAAACCGGCCGCAGCGGGACTCGGCTGTACGTCACCGTCGCGACTGCCACGCTGACCGCTGACCAGGCCGACGTACTCGGCCGCGCCCTGCTCGAGGTGCCGGTAGCCGGGCCAGCGGCGACTCAGTTGCCGTGGACAACCTCTGCCCGCAGTACCGCTATCAGGTTGGGTGGGTCAAGCCACCGCCCACTGTGTTCGAGCCGACCCCGGCCGAGCAGGAGGCGGCCAGGGCTGCCCGCTAGTCTGCTGGCACTCCCGCAGAAAACAACGCTGGAGCCCGGCGACTACCTGGGGCCCTCAGTGTGTTGTTCTCGAGGTCACACGTGGTGGCGCTCAGACACCTCGCCGAAGGTAGGCCTCAACCTGGTTGAGAGTGCCTTCGGAATCGAAGTAGTTCGCGTGGGTGACGCGAACGGTGTCGAGGGAGTCCGAGCCGACGAGCACGATGTCCATCTGGCGCTCATGGCGGTGGAGACTCTCGAGCGCCTCATAGCGAGTCAGCGCCTTCTTCGCCTCACCGCCGAACTCCTCAACGGCGATTAGGTGGCCCGCCTCGTGATCGTAGACGAGCAGGAAGTGCTTGATGCTGTCGGCCATGCGCGGTCAACTCCTGCCAGGGGGAAATATCTGCATTCTGAGGCCATTGTATTGATCTAGCAAGTCACGCGGGACAATATGGCCCGTCTCGTCGAGGGCCAGGATCTGCGACAGCAGCGTCGCCATGGTCTGGAAGTCGGTCCCACCGTCCCGCTTGTAGTTGGTTCCTGTCGCTCCAGAGTACGTCTCGACCATCATCGCCCAGGAGTGCATCGGGAGCGTCCGTAGTTGGATCTCGATGGGCTTCGGGTCGCCGGGTCCGTACTCGACGATGAGGTGCACCGCGCGGTAGCCAGAGCGTCGGGGCGAGTTGACGTAGTCCGACTCGACCGCCTCTGGGTGAACCTTCAGGATCCGATCCCTAAGTCGCCAGAGGTCAGCGAGGCTTGTCAGAACCACTCGGCATCCGCCCACGTCCTGCATTCGGTCGAGAGCGAGAGTCGGCTCACGCTGAAGCTTGTCAAGGATCGTGCTCATCCGCTTCAGACGCTGCGTGACCCTCCCCGGGCAGTGAACTGTCCTAGACATGGACCTAACCCCATTGTTCGCATGGGCCGGGGGCCGCTGGTGAGCGGCCCGATGTCTCTGCACGACCTGGATGGCCTCCCAAGCGGCATCCGTGTCCGAGGTGTCACCTCGAAGGAACTTCCGCAGCGCGCTGCCCGCCTTCTTGACCTGGTTCTTCGATGGCGCGTCGGGCATGCGGGACAGCCTGAGGGGGCCCGGCAGCTGGTGCGGACGGTCCCCCATCGATCAGACTCTCGTGTCTCCACCCCCGCCCGGTCTCACTAGTTTGACGGCCCGCCGGCGCGCCTCGTGGTTGAGCATGCAGCGTCCTGAACGCGCGGTGTCGCAGCGCCCACGGCTACAGTTTCGCGAGCCCCTTGAGGGATGCCAGCGAGTGGCCGGCGGCGAGCATTGCGCCGATCGAGTAATCCCGATCGGCGTGATTGTCCAACTCCGCCAAGAGTCGTCGCGCGTCGCGCTTGCCTGGGTAGTCGAACCATCCGTTGTTGCCCGCCCAGTCCAGGTCGTCGAGCAGCTTGCGAACCTCTTCGCTCGGCTCATCTGCAACAGTCCGAGTCGTGATGTCGACAGCCCCCGAAGCGCAGCAGCCCAACCAGGCAGCCACTTCTCGTCACCCCAGGCGACGTACACAAGCGGCCGGCGCGAGCCGAACTTCACCAGCCCGTCCAAGCCGGTGCAGAACACCAGCGCCGGCCCGTCGCCGACAGGTCCGGCCGCGGTCTTCACCGAGGTGAACTGGTGGTCGCGCTTGAACGACTCGATCACTGGTCCGTACTGATTGCGCGCCTGCGGTGTGACCAGTCCGGCTCGGCGCCCAGTCACCCGCTCGAGGCTGGACTTCCACCTCATCGCGAGCGTGGTTCGTTCCTCCAACGGCCCTGAGGCCGAGGACGAAGGCGACCTGAGACGAGTCAATCTCCACGTCAGCCACCGTAGGCCCTTCGGTCATCGCGACCACTGAATGCCGTGGTGGCGAAGAGCAGCCCCGGATGACGCCAGACACCGGCAACGGCCCGCCCGACGCTTCATGTGCGTCGACCCACTCTCGGAGCGCAGCCGCGTCGTTCAGGTCGCCAGAGAACACCCAAGCGAAGATGAATCGGCAGTGACCGGCCGTCGAGGTCTCGCCGGTCACTCATTGACAATCCTCCCAGCCGAGAGACGCCAGCGCCCGAGGCGTCAGGCCCAGGGCCTCCGCAGCATAGCGGGCCTCCTGCGCCTGCCACGCCGCTGCTCCCCGTCCAAGACCGCGTTCTCGTAGTGACCAGCACCGCGACGGTCCCCGGGCTGAGTCGTCCCACTGAGTGGCCTGTGGCGACTCCCACAGCTCCTGCCAACGGTCCTGCTCCGCTGTCGACCACACCCGGCCAGCCGGGATGGCGGGCACCGGCAGCACGCACCCAGGCTGCGGCAAGCCGACCAACGCATTCCGCGGACCTGCCGAGACCGGGCGCCGATTCGCCCAGAATGCGGCTTGAGCGCGTTCCGGGGAGCCGGCACCTGGATCCTCCGATCTGAGGTTGATTGGTTGAGCGAATTGCGTGTCACCTAGCGGGTCGCGCTGAGCGGTCGGCGGTTGGGGCTACCCCCTGGGGTTGCGGTCAGAGTTCGGCATCGGCGAACTCCTGCACACTCTCGGTCGCGCGAACGGGTTCGTGGCGTCGGGGTGGTTCTCTACCTCGCCGTAGGTGCGGTAGTCCTCACCGTCGGGGGATGTCATGCCGCGGGTGTAGCAGACGTTGGCGTGCCGTGCGCTGCGGTTGGGTACTTCATCCGACCGGGCGAGACCGAGGCCGAGAGGTTGGAGCGTGTCCCAGTCCGCGAGCGTGGTGGGCTGCCGCCCGTGGTACTCGCGCAGGCAGGCGTTGACAGCGTCGATGCTGGTCCCGGCGTGGGGTGCGATGACCAGCCAGATGATGTCGCGGTCGATGTCTGCGGCTTCGCCGTTGGCTTCGGCCAGGGTGCGGCGGTGACTCAAGGCGATGGTGAGGTCGTTGGCGCACCGGAGCAGGGCGGTGTGGGCGTCGATGTCTGCGGGTGTCTCGTGGCCGGTGAGTGTCCGGGGTGCGTCTGCCAGGGTGTCGAAGGTGGCCACGAGTGCGGTGAACTCGTCTCGGAGCCGCTCGATGTATTCGGTGATGGCGCTGAAGCCGGCACGCGCTACCTCCAACTGGTAGGTGTCCTGTAGCTCCTCGGTCACCTTGCGTCGGGCGTCGGCCAGGGTCTGCGCGGCGGCGGTCTCGTCGATGTACTTGGTGACGTCTTCGGGTTTGCGCGGAGGGGTGTGCCGTTAGTGAGGGTGTCGGCTGCGGCACGGGCGGCGGCGTACATGGACTGTGCCTCGGTGAACGCTGCCGGTCGTTCCCATCCCCGGGTGTCGGCGAGGCTAACGATGGCGTGTGCTTTCCGCACGGTGGAGAGCGTGATGGGGTCGAGCATCGGAAGGTTCTCCCTCTGGTTAGTTGAGTGCCCTCTTTGAGGAATGCGGCGAACGAGTCCGCTGGTGTCATGGGGGATCGGGTGTTGCCGCCTTGGCTGAGGTCCGGCCGTGGGGTGTTGCCTGGTAGGCCGTCGCCGTTCTCGTCCAGGTTCGTCGCCTGCTGGTCTGAGCGATTGGTGGACCTGTCGGTCCTCATGCACTCGCGTCCTTTCGTCGTGCGATCTCGGCGTCGACCGATTCCTTCTCGAAAAGCAGCACCCGGCCGTGCCGGCGGGCTTCCAGCCGTTCGGCGAGGTTGCGGGCCTGCCGTGGCTGACATCCGAGTAGGAGAGCCGTCTCCTGGGATGTCAGCCACTCAGCGTCTCCACCTGCAATCAACTCTGCCGGTTCGGGCCCGGTCGGTAGGTCCGCGCTGCCCTGCTCGGCAATCGCAGTTTCCAGTGAGCGGCGGAGAGCGGCGATGGCTGGGCTCAAGTGACCCCGTCACGGCGTGAGATCTCCCGGGAACCGACAGCGAGCACCCATCGAAGTTCGTTCAGCACCGGGCCTTGCAAGAGCGTGCCTCACCGAACTGCTGCACCTGTGGACGATTC
>CAVXBJ010000079.1:0-33953 GCA_963759915.1 uncultured Actinomycetota bacterium
AAATCCTGTCCCCGCTACGAATGAAACCCCTGGTCGGGGCGCTCGGACGAAAGTCCAGGCAGCACCGGCCAGGGGTTTTCTGCTGATGTGCAGCCATCACTGTGGCCACGCACCCAATTCCAGAGCGCCGTCACCCGCCTCGTCGCCGCCGTCCTCGCCGAGCAACACGACGAATTGGGCCGAAGATCGCCGCTACCTCGGCCTCGACGTCCTGACCCGAGCCCGCACCATGACTGTTGCCAAACCAGCCGAACCGACAGCCGGCGAGCAGCTCGAGCTCGAGGCTGTCGCATGACCAGCCCTGCAACATCCACGGTCCCGGCTTGACTCAGGCCGAGTACCTACCCGCCCTGGCCGCCGGCTACGAAACCGGCTCGTGGAACGACAACGGCACCCGCGAACCGGCCGAACCCGGACAAATCACTGGGGCCGCCCGGGGCCTCCAGGGCTAGGGTCGGCCGTGACAGCTTCCCGCCGAGACCAGCCCGGGAACTCATGAGAGGCCTCACTCGATTCAACAAGATCTCACTCATCGTCGGCTGCCAGCAGCGGGACCATCGCGCCGCACCCTGGCCGCCGCCGACTTCGCTTTTCAGCGTGACCACGTTGGCTGGAACGTGACGGGATCAACAATCGCCTGAAGCGCCCCACACCGGGCGTCAGGGACGTCCAGCAGCGTGAAGCTTGTCGCTCCCAAGAGACGCGATAGTCCGGAAACTCGCCCTCAACCTGGAGATCACCCGTGAATCATTCCGCCACCCGTCGACTCATTCCCGCCTCGTTGATTCTGGCGGCCACCCTTGTTGCGGCACCTCTAGCAGCGCAAGCCGATCCGCCCGAGACCGTTCCCGACGTGAGCTTCGTCCTCGAAGCCGGCACCCCCTTCGAGGCGTGCGATTTCGACTTGCAGGTTGTTGGCACCGGTGCCAAGGCGCGGGTTCACGAAGCCGTCAACGGGGTGGCCATCACTGCAGGAAGAGGCTACACACTCACGTTCACCAACGCCGAGACTGAGGAGAAGCTCATTATCCGGCCCACCGGATCGACCCAGAAAGTCACGGACAACGGTGATGGCACCTTCACCGTTCAGGCGACCGGTGGGAATGTGCTGATTCTGTTCCCAACTGACACCGGCGGCCCCTCGACAATGCAATACCTTGGACGAGTGGTCTACACCGTCGATGAGACAGGTGTGTTCACCGTAGAGAGCACTTCCGGGACGTCAAGGGACCTCTGCCAGGAACTCTCCTAGGGCATGACAGACCGACGCAGCAAAGTCGCTGACTGATCGTTGGGGGTGGCGGCTCGACACAGGCCAGTCTCACCCAGCAGGTCGTGTCTCCCTCTCAGGAGATCAGCGGTCCAAGCGCTACGCCTTCGGGGCGCGGGTTCTTCTGCTTCTCGGTCTGCCTCCTGGTCACAGCCGCAGCGGCAGCCTCCGCAGTCGGGTGCCGGTGGCGGCGGCCACCGCGTTGGCCACGGCGGCGCCGACCGGTCCGATCACCGGTTCACCCATCCCGCGCGGCTCCTCGCTTCCCTCGACGAAGACGACCTCGATGGGTGGGGTGTCGACCAGCCGCAGCAGCTGGTAGCTGTCCAGGTTGGTCTGCTGGATCATCCCGGCCTCGACGGTGAGCTCCTCCCGCAACGTCGAGCTCAACCCCATCACCACCGAGCCCCTGCGCCTGCAGCGTGGCGCCGGCCGGGTTCACCACCAGGCCGCAGTCGACGGCGACCTTCATCGCGCGGACCACGATCGTGTCGTCGACCACCTCCACCTCGGCGACCTGCGCCACGGCGGTGCCCAGATCCAGGCTGCAGGCGACCCCGCGGCCCCGTCCCGCGGGCAGGTCGGTGCCCCAGTCGGCCAGCGCGCCGACCCGCTCGAGCACCGCGCGCAGTCGGCGCCCGCCCTCGGTGTCGGGGAGGTGGTCCAGGCGGAACCGCAACGGGTCGGCACCGGCGGCCAGCGCCAGCTCGTCCACGAAGCTCTCCAGCGCGAACGTGTTGGGGAACAGCCCGAGACCGCGCCACGGTCCGGTCGGCACGGGCAGCTGCTCGCGCCGGTTCCGCACCCGGTAGGCCGGCAGCGCGTACGGCAGGAACTGACCCAGCACGCCCCCGGGATCGAACCCCAGCACGTCGCGGACGAGCTCGGGCAGCCCGGCCACCGCCCAGATGATGTCGCCGGTGCCGGTCAGCTGCTCCACCCCACGGATCCGGCCGTCGTCCCCGATGGAACCGCGGAGCCGGGTGTGGGTCGGCGGGCGGTAGTACCCCTGTCGCAGGTCGTCCTCGCGCGTCCAGCCGACGTGCACCGGTCGTCCCACGGCGGCGGACAGCCGGGCCGCTTCGACCGCCGCGCCCACCCCCGTCTTGCGACCGAACGACCCGCCGAGCTGGGTCGGCTGGACCACCACCGGAGCGGTCCTTCCCGATCGCGTCCTGGATCCCACCGATCACCGAGTCCGGGGTCTGGGTCGCCGCCCAGACCCGGACCGCACCGTTCTCCCCGGGTGCCACGTCGACCAGGGCCGCCACCGGCTCGAGCTGGGCATGGGCGGCGAGCGGGGTCTCGTAGTCGGCCTCCACCAGGGTGCCGGCCGCCAGCGCGCGCCGCACCGACCCCTCGCGCCGGATGACCGCCCCCGACCCGGGCACGACCAGGGCGTCGATCTCCGCCTGACCGACCTGGGTGCCGTCCGCCCAGGACAGCTCAAGGGCATCGAGGGCCTGCCAGGCCCGGGTGCGGGTGTCGGCCACGACGCCGGCGAAGCCGGACTCCACGTCGATGACCACGTCGACCACCCCCGGCCGACTCCGGGCCGAGCCCTCGGTGGCGCCGGCCAGGGTGGCACCCCAGGTCGGCGGGTGGGCCACCGCCCCGTAGAGCATGCCGTCCAGTCGGGCGTCGTAGCCGTACGTGGCCTCGCCCAGCAGCTTGGCCCGGAAGTCGACGCGGGGGCCGGTCCGGCCGATCCGCGTGAACGAGGCGACCGGCTTCAGCGCGGGGGTCTCGGTCGGCGCGACCCAGTCGCCGGTGTGGGCGGCCAGCACCTCCGAGTAGGTGAGGGCTCGGGTGCTCCCCTGCACCGTGAACGTCCCGTCACGGGCCGTCAGCCGCGCCGGCTCGACCGCCAGCTGACGCGCGGCTTCCGTGCGCAACATCTCGCGTACGGTGGCGGCCGCCTCCCGGATCGGGGTGAACATCGCCGTCACCGAGGAGGAGCCGAAGGTGAACATGGTGTCCAGCGGGAAACCGCGGGCGGTGTCGGCCTGCACCACGGTCAGGGCCGCCGGGTCGAGCTCGAGCTCCTCGGCGGCGATCAGCGCGAAGGTGGTGTGGATGCCCTGGCCCATGTCCACCTTGGGCACGTAGAACGTGATCCCGCCGGTGTCGGCGGCGAACCAGACGGCGGCCGACTCCGGAGCCTCCTGCGGTCCGGTCCCCCGTTCGGTGATCGCATCCACCAGGCTCGGCCGACCGACCGTCAGCGCGACCGGTGCGCCGACCAGCAGCACCCCAGCTCCGGCGCCCAGCCCGATCAGCACCCGCCGCCGGGTCAGCACGCGCTTCCGGGGCGACTCCTCGTCGCCGGCCGGGAGCTCCGGGTCGGCGTCCGTCATCACCGGTGCCCGTCCCGCTCGTCCGGTCGGGCCAGCGCACTCCGCTCGGCGGCGCGCGCCTCGGCACTCAGCTCAACGGCGCGAGCCACGGCACTCAGCTCAACGGCGCGAGCCACGGCACTCAGCTCAACGGCGCGAGCCACGGCTCGACGGATGCTGTTGTACCCGCCGCACCGACACAGGTTCGCGGTGGCGCTGGCGTCGATCTCGTCCGCCGTCGGCCGCGGGGTCCGCTCCACCAGCGCGACCGCGGTGAGCACGTGACCGGGCAGACACCACCCGCACTGCAACGGGTTCTCCAGGAAGGCCGCCTGGACCGGGTGCAGGTCCGTGATCTCGCCCTCGGCACCCCTGGTGGCCAGACCCTCCAGCGTGACCACCTCACGATCGACCGCGCTGTCGGCGCGCACCTGACAGCTCCGCGTCACGTCCCCGTCGAGAAGCACCGTGCAGCAGCCACACACCCCGACCCCACAGCCGTAGTGGGTACCGGTCAGACCGAGCTCGTCCCGCAGCACCCACAGCAGGGGTTCGTCGCCGTGCTCGATCTCTCGCGGTACGCCGTTCACGGTGAGCCGCACGCAGTGCTCCTGGGGTCGAGGGGACGAGTGGGAGGGCCGGGGCAGCCATGGTAGCCAGGGCGCTCGGCCGCTCTGTCTATCCTGCGCAGGTGACTTCCGCGGGCCTCGTCCCACCGCTGCTCCCGCCGGTCGGCGTCCTCCTCGCGGCCGGCGCCGGGCGGCGGGCGGGAGGGCCCAAGGCGCTCCGGCGGGACGGGGACGGACCGACCTGGGTCGTCGTCGGTGTCCGCACTCTGGCTCGGGGCGGCTGCTCCCCGGTGATCGTCGCCGTCGGCTGCCGGGCCGGGGAGGTGACCGCCGCGCTGGCCGAGACCGCGTCCGAGGCGTCGGTCGTCGTGGTGAGGGTGGACGACTGGGACACCGGGCAG
The DNA here is from genome assembly GCA_963759915.1 of uncultured Actinomycetota bacterium. Taxonomy (GTDB): domain Bacteria; phylum Actinomycetota; class Actinomycetes; order Propionibacteriales; family Propionibacteriaceae; genus Microlunatus. Next base: position 4,577 of record CAVXBJ010000079.1, read on the forward strand.
TCCGCGTCCGTGCGCGCAGGACTGACAGCAGCCTCCGCGACCGAGGCACAGGCGGCGGTGGTCCACCTCGTCGACCTGCCCGACGTGGGCCCGGAGGTCGTGCGGCGGGTGCTCGTCGGCGCCGGCGCCTCGTCGCTGCACCGGGCGGGCTACGCCGGCCGTCCCGGCCACCCCGTGGTGCTCGGCCGCGATCACTTCGACCCCGTCCTCGACTCCCTCCACGGCGATCACGGAGCGCGCGGCTACCTGCAGACGACTCCGGGCGTACGGCTGGTCGACTGCTCCGACCTGGCCACCGGTGACGATGTCGACCACGGCTGACCTGCTCGACGCGCTGGTGGCCGCCGTGGCGGCGGGCCGGCAGGTGACGTTGGCGACGGTGGTCGCGGTGCACGGCTCGGCCCCGCTGCCGATCGGCTCGGCCATGGTGGTGATCGACGACGGAACCGTGCTCGGAGCCGTGTCGGGTGGCTGCGTGGAGAGCGCGGTCCACGACGAGGCGCGGTCGGTGGCCGCCACCGGGGTACCGAAGTTGATCGGCTTCGGGCCGGCGGAGCACCCGTACGAGATCGGGCTGACCTGCGGCGGCACCGTATCGGTCTTCGTCGAACCGGTGCGGCACTCGGCCTTGCCGGGCTGGCGAGGAGTCGCCGAGCGCTGCCGGTCCGGTCGCCTCGCCACTCGGACGGTCGTCGTCGCCGGACCGGACGACGCGCTGGGAGAGGAGACGTTCGCCGCCGGCGACGGCGGCGGGCCATCGTCGGGGGTCCAGGTGCGGGGTGATGTCGAGGTCTTCGTCCAGGTCTGGCCGGCCGCGCCGCGGATGATCATCGTCGGCGCCGACGGTCTCGCCGGGGCCCTGAGCGACCAGGCGAGACTGCTCGGCTACGCGGTCACGGTCTGCGACCCGCGGCCCGTGTTCGCCACCCCGCAACGGTTTCCGGCCGCCAAGGTCGTCCGCGCGTGGCCGGACCGCTACCTCGCCGCCGAGGCCGCGGCCGGGCGGTGCGACGACACCACGGTGGTGTGCGTGCTGACCCACGACGAACGGGTGGACGTACCGGTGATCATGGTCGCGCTCGGTCTGCCCGAGCTGGCCTTCGTCGGAGCGGCCGGCTCCCGGGCGACCTGCGCCGATCGTGAGCGGCGACTCCTGGCGGCGGGCTGCCCGGCGGAGGATCTCGTCCGGCTCCGCACACCCCTGGGTCTGGATCTCGGCGGGAAGCACCCGAGTGAGGCCGCGGTGAGCATCGCGGCCGAGATCGTCGCCGACCGGCATGCGCGCCACGGCGCGCCTCTGCACGAGACCACGCGGTCCGCTGCACGGGCGGCCGGATCGTGCTGCCGTCGGCGGTCCGCGCCCTACCCCGAGCCCCACTGGGTGAAGGGCCGGCTGAACAGCTCGGAGTTGGTGTAGCGGAAGTCACTGGTCACGTTCTCGCCCGCCCAGACCGGCACCTCCCAGGGGGTGTCCTGGGCCGGCACCTCGAGCTCGGCCACGATCAGGCCGGCGTTGGCCTCGGCGAACTCGTCGACGATCCAGCCGGCCCACGGATCGCCCAGCTCGTAACGGGTCTTGGTGATCGGGAAGCCGTCCGTGATCATGGCCAGCAGCGCCCGCGCGTCGTCCACAGGGATCTCGTACTCGTACTCGGGGCGGCCGATCCCGACCTGCTTGCCCTTGATCGTCAGATAGGCACGGGTGTCATCGACCACGCGCACCCGGATGGTCATTCCCGGTTTGGCCGACAGGTAGGCCTGACTGAGGGCGCTGGTGCGGGTGACGGCTTCCCGCCACTCGTCACCGACGACCACCAGCTTGTGCTCGAACTCGGTCCCCATGGTGGCAGCGTACTGACGAGGCGGCAGGCCCGTCGGCGGCAGGCCCGTCGGCGGCAGGCCCGTCGCGGCCGGTCGCGGTTCGTCGACCTGCGCCGCGATCATCGCCCGCCGGCGCGGGCCTCAGGACCCGTCAGCGGCCGAGTCCCGGATCGGTCCGGCGGTGCCGGGATTCACGTCCGGCGTGTCGGGGACGGCGTCCGCTCCCCCGCCCGAGGTCTCCGCGCCGCCGAAACCCGACGGCCCCTCGGAGACCTGGCCCTCGGAGACCTGGCCCTCGGACTGCTCCGGCCGACGCTTCGGCGGGCCGGGCTTCGGCGGGCCCGGCTTCGGGGCGGTGGGCTTCGGGGTGGTGTCCTGCGTGGGTTCAGCCATGGTCACACCGTAGGTGGTGCCTCCGCACGCGCTCGCCGCCCTGCCCTCACGTCCGCTTCCGGGGGTGACGGAAATCTGCCTCTCGCGCCTGCACGCCCGGCGTGTCGCACCGGCGTGTCGCCTCGAGAGGCAGATCTCCGTCAGGCCCCGACGAGAGCGCGCCTCAGGCGTCCATCCCCAGCCCCCGGCGGCCGATGTCGTTGAGGTCGTCGACCCCGAACCGGTTGCTCCATGACGCCTCGTAGTTCTCCGCCGGGAAGTCCGACGGGCTGTTGCCGGCCAGGAAGGCCTCGCGCACCTTCGTCTGGTAGGCGACGTTCTTGGCGCACAGCGGGGCGGCGGGGATGTACATCACGTTCCCCCAGCCCTGCTGGTCGGTGACCGGCGCGACGGAGTGGATCATGTCGCAGTGCCACCACACCGAGTCACCGGGAGCCACGTCCGGGATCGAGGAGACGGCCTCGAGCAGGATCGCGTGGTAGCGCTCGTTCACCGGGAAGGTGCGGTTCGGCTGCACGCCGCACATCTCCTCGTCGGCGACGTCGTCCAGCAGCGGCCGCAGCATCAGGTACGCCATCGCCTTGGGGATCGGCACCGTGTGCAGCACGCCCTGGTCGTTCCGCATCTCCGACAGCGCCGTCCAGCCCTGGAAGGTCCGGAAGGCCGAGCACATGGTCGAGCCCGGGTACTGCGACGCCTCGGTCCGGTAGGACGCGTCCCACGGGTCGTAGGCGGCGACGTCACCGGAGAACAGGTGCCGGAAGTGCTGCTGGTAGCCCTCGGTCATCCACAGGTCCAACGTGCCCGGGTCCAGGTGCGTCCCCAGGCCACCGGACGTGGCGCCCGGCGGGCGGCGGCGGATCCGGTCGGGGTAGAGGGTGTCGACCTCGGGATCGAACCACTGGTGACCATCGGTCTCGGCGATCCACTGGGAGTTCAGGAACGCCTGGACCCGCGCCATCCGCGGGTGCTGGCGGGCCTCCATCTGGGCGCTGGACCAGTAGATCGGGTAGATCTCGGGCTTGCTCATCTCGCTGCCGAGAGCTGCCGAAGAAGTCGTCGGCCGGGCCGGTGTAGGCCTCGAAGAACGCGTTGCTGTCGACGTAGTCCACGGCATCGCGGTCCCACTTCTCGGCCTCGGCCCGGTCGAAGTGACCGCGGACCACGGCGCACCCGCGACGCTTCAGCAGGGCCAGCTGGTCGGCGGAGACGGTGCCGGCGGCGATGTCGGCGTAGTCGATCACCGGCCACACCTCCTCGCCGCGCGCCCGGGTCGGCCCGGATGTCGGCGATCTCGCTCTCCAGGAAGGACTCGATCTCGGCGATGACGTCGGCCACCGTACGACCCGAGGCCTCGATCCGCGCCCGGATGGCGGCCTTGATCTCGGCCGTCGCCGCGGGGATGTCGGCCGGGATCGTCTCCCAGTGCGGCAGTCCGGTCACGGCGGAGACGGTGCCGGGGGCGGCGGGTGTGGCGGTGGTGGTCATCCTCGTCCTCCTGGTAAGTAGTAATCAGCCCTAACTATTGGCCTGTGAGAACAGTACGACACCGTCCCGCTAAAGTGCAAGGGTTCCTTACAACTTCTCGTCGACCCGCCCGACCGCCAGGAGCACCACCGTGTCCCAGCCGCCCGACGAACCACGACGCCCCTCGCTGAGCGTGGTCCGTGAGCTCACGGACCGGCACGTCATCGAGCAGCTGCTGACCACCGCGGAGCTGACCCGCGCCGAGCTCGCGGTGCGTACGCACATCTCCAAGCCGACCATCTCGGAGTCGATCCGGCGGCTCGCCGAAGCCGGCGTGGTGGAGGAGTCCGGCCAGCAGCTGGGCCGTCGGGGTCCCGCCGGCACCTTCTACCGGCTGCGGGCCGACGTCGGGGTCGCGGTCGCGACCTCCGCGGGACCGGACGGGGTGGTCGTCGAGGCCCTCGATCTCCGGGGGGACCTGATCGAGCGCCAGCACCGCCCGGTCCCGGTGCCGACCACCCGGGCCGAGCTCGATCCGGTGCTCCGGGAGGCCACCGAGCGCGTGGTGGCCGCCGCCCCCGGCCCGGTGCTCGCGGCCACCCTCAGCGTGGCCGGACCCGTCGACCGGGCGACCGGGCGGCTCGTGCAGCTGCCGGACTCCCCCTTCCTGGTCGACTCCCTCGACCCCGTGCCGCTCCTCCGGCCGGCCCTCGGGCTGGACCCGAGGGTCGACAACGACGTCGACTGGGCAGCCCTGGCCGAGCGCGAGGTGGGCAGCGCCCGCGGGCTGGACGACTTCGTCTACGTCTTCCTCGGACCCGGCCTGGGTGGCGCCGTGGTCACCGGCGGCCGGATCGCCCACGGCGGACGCGGTCTCGCCGGCGAGATCGCCCACCTGCTGACCGTGGGCGCCCAGGGACGGTCCGTGCGGCTGATCGAGGCGTTCGTCGAGCTCGGGTTGCGCCGAACCGACAGCCCGGCCCTCGATCTCGACCTGGTCCGCTCGGCACTCGACGGCGAGACGGCCGCGGACCGCCGCGCCCGGGACCGGGTCGTCCAGGCGCTCGCCGCCGCCATCGGCTCCATCGCCGCCCTGCTGGATCCCGAGGCCGTCCTCGTCGGCGGACCCTGGAGTGATCATCCGGCGCTGGTCGACCGGCTGCCGACGGCCGTGGCCGCGACGACGGTCGTGCCGACCGCCGTGCGGTTCGCCGAGCTCGGGCCCGACGCGCCGCACCTCGGCGCCCGGTTGGCCGCCGTCCGTGAGGCACGCACCGTGCTCACCGGGACCTCTTGAAACGGTTCACGCGGGATGGCTAGAGTGAGTCACCACAGCTCGCCCACGGTCAACAACCCCGCTGAGGATCATGCTCCCCGCCACGTCGCTGTCCGAGCTCCGTCACACCTTCGTGCACCCGCCGCCGGAGGCGCGGCCGATGATGCGCTGGTGGTGGTTCGGTCCGGAGGTGGCGCGGGCGGACATCGAGCGCGATCTGTCGACCATGGCCGCGGCCGGGATCGGTGGGGTCGAGGTCTCGTACGTGTACCCGCTGGTCGAGCACCCGACCCGGCTGGGCTCGGAGAAGTTCCTCGCCGACCTCGCCTTCGCGGCCGACGTCGCCGAACGGCTGGGGCTGCGGTTCGACGTCACCCTCGGTAGCGGGTGGTCGTTCGGCGGCCCGCACATCGGCGCGGAGCACGCCGCCCGGCGGCTGCGCTGGGAGAGGCGGGAAATCGGCCCGGACGCGCTGCGGATCGCCGGCGGTCGGCAGGCCTGGCCGCACGACGAGCTGGTCGGGGTCTACCTGGGCGCCGGGTCGCTGCAGGAACAGCCGGAGGCGTACGCGTCGCTGCCGCTCGGCGCCGACGGCACGGTCGAGATCCCCGCCGGTGCGGGCACCCGGGTCGTGCTGACCGCGACGGCCGGGCTCACCGGTCAGAACGTGAAGCGGGCCGCGGCCGGCGCGGAGGGTCCGGTGCACGACCACTACGACGCGGCCGCCGTCCGCCGCCACCTGACCGCGTTCGGCGATCCGCTGGTCGCCGCCGTCGGCGCGCACCGCCTCGGCTCGGTGTTCTGCGACAGCCTGGAGGTCTACCACGCCGACTGGACGCCGACCCTGCCCGCCGAGTTCGCCCGCCGCCGCGGCTACCGACCCGAGCCCGAGCTGTGGCGGCTGGTCGACGACGGCCCCGACTCGGCCGGTTTCCGGGCGGACTACCACCGCACCCTGTCGGAGCTGTACGAGGACAGCTTCTTGATCCCGCTGGCGGAGTGGGCGCACGGTCACGGGGTCCCGCTGCGGGTGCAGAGCTACGGCGAGCCGCCGGCCACCCTGGCGAGCTACGCCCACGTGGACGGCATCGAGGGCGAGCAGTGGGGCTGGACCCGGATGCCCCCGACCAAGTGGGCGAGCTCGGCCGCGCACCACCTCGGGGTGCCGATCGTGTCGTCGGAGACCTGGACCTGGGTGCACGCGCCGTCCTTCCGGGCCACCCCACTCGATCTGCTGGGCGAGGCGCACGAGCACTTCCTGCTCGGGGTGAACCAGCTGATCGGCCACGGCTGGCCGTGCTCGCCCCGACCGGACGGCCCCGGCCTCGGCTGGTTCTTCTACGCCTCCGCCGCGCTCGACGACCGCAACGCCTGGTGGCCGGCGGCCGCGGAGCTGATGGCCTACCTGCAGCGGCTGTCCGGACTGCTCCGGCTGGGTGAGCCGGTCCGGGACGTGCTGCTCTACCTGCCGACCACCGACGCGTACGCCCGCCTGGGCACTGCCACCTCGCTCGATCTGTGGCGCACCCTGGCCGCCATGATCGACCCGCGACTGATCGGGTCGCTGCGCAGCGCGGGCTACGACCTCGCCCTGCTGGACGACGGGCTGGCCGCCCTGGTCGAACCGGCCGCCGACCTCGTCGTGGTGCTCCCGGGCCGGGTCACCGTACCCGCGCCGACCCGCGCCTGGCTGGACAGGGTGGAAGCGGCCGGTGGGCGGGTGCTCACCGTCGAGGCGGACGATGACGCGGCGTCGATCGTCGGTCGGCACCTCGCTCCCGATCTGAGCTCGCACCCGCACCGCGAGGACGTCGGCATGGTGCACCGCCGGATCGGCGACCTCGACGTGCACCTGGTGGTGAACACCGGTCCGCACCGCCGGACCCAGCGCGTCGTGCCGCGGGACGCCCACCGCCGGATCGAGGTGTGGGACCCCAGCGACGGTGCCGTCGTCGCCGTGACCAGCGACCCGGGGTCGAACGGGATCGAGATCGAGCTCGCGCCGTACCAGGCGCTCGTCCTGGTCGGCCACGACGGCGAGCCGTCCGCGGTCGAGCGACCGAGCGCGGAGGCCGCGACCCGGCCCGAACGCCGGGCGCTCGACGACGGCTGGCGACTGGTGCGTCCCGACGGCACCGACCTGGGCGAGGTGTCGCTCCCCCACCGCTGGGAGGACGACCCGCGGATCGGACCGGACTTCTCCGGCACGCTCGCGTACGTCACCACGATCAGCACCCCGCCGGACGCCGCACCGATCCGCATCGACCTGGGCGAGGGACGTCCCGCCGACGAGGGCGGATCGGGCCGGGAGCGGGGCATCGAGGGCCACTCCTACCGGGTGCAGCTCGTCCCACCGGTCGGCGAGGTGGTCCGGGTGCTGGTCGACGACGAGCCGGTGGCGACGCTGTGGGCGCCGCCCTACGCCTGCGACCTGACCGCGCAGCTGCGCGGCAAGGTCTCGGCCAGGCTGCGCCTCGAGGTCTCCAACACCACGGCCAACGCGCTGGCCGCCGACGACACGGTGGACCGCTGGGTGGCCGACGCGGAGCGGTGGCACGGTCGTCGGTTCCGGATGCAGGCCCTCGACCGGGTGCGCGAGGGCCTGGCGTCCGGACTCCTGGCCGTGCCCGAGCTCAGCTGGCCGCGATCGTCACGGTGATCCGAGCCTGGTCACCGGAGTTGTTGATCATGACGTTGATCACGTCCTCGTTGGTGTTCTTGCCCAGGTCCCAGTTGTTGTCGGACTCCACGAAGTCCGCCTCGCCGATGATCGCCTGATCGGAGTCGTCGGTCACCTTGAGGTTGAAGGTGGAGTCGTCGAAGGCGCAGGAGCCGCTGGCCTTGACCTCGATGTACTGGGTGCCGCTGGCCGGCAGCGCGCCGGTGGCCGGCACCACGGCGTTGTTGAACAGGGACAGGTTCGACCCCTCGGCACCGTTGTCGTACATGCACTCCACGTTGGTGACGAACAGCCGCAGCGCCTGCCCGCGGTTGTTGACGACGTTCATGAACGCTCCGTAACCCATGGTCAGCTCGCCTTCTCGATGGTGATGACGATCCCGTAGAAGTAGGAGTCGTCGGTCTTGCCGGACAGCTTGGTGATGGCGATGGTGGACTTGAAGGCCCCGACCGTGGCGTTCACGCTCAGCTTGTCGTCGGGGTCCTGAGCGTGGTCGATCCACATCTGATCGGCGTTGCCGGTCGACGCCCCGGTCCACACGATGTTGTGGCCCGCCCACGGGACGTAGAAGGTGGTGGCGATGGCCGGTCCGCTCGCCGGCGTCAGGGCCAGGACCAGCCCGATGTCGCCGTAGTCGGTCGAGTTGATGAACTGCATGCTGGCCTCGTAGGAGACCTTGACCGTCGTCTTGTCACCCCACGAGTCGGTGTTGTAGTCCATCTTGGGGATCTTGTTGTTGGTCTTGGGATCCGGCATCACCGACGACTTGCCGTGCACCTGGTCGAGGACCGACCAGGTGAAGTCGGTGTCGGTCAGGTTGTGCACCAGCACGCTGGTCACCATCTTGTGCCCGAGGAAGCCGACGATCAGGGGGATCGCGGCCAGCGCCCCGAGTCCGGCCGCCTCGGCGCCGACCGAGCCCCACTCCACCGCCAGGTACTCCGCACCCTGCTCGCCGAGGTCGCCACCGATGTCCTCGATCGAGGACTCCGCGTCGCTCAGCGCGTCCTCGGCCTCGGCCTCCGGGTCGATGGACGGGTCCTCGACCTCCGACTGGGCCTTGATGTCGGACGCGTTCTTGTTGAAGTACGTCTTCAGGTTGGAGTAGACGGGCTTGATCAGGTCCTTGAACAGCTTCGACCCGATCACGATGCTCGGGGGCAGACCGGCCAGGCTGAGACCGAAGCTGAGGTCGGCCGAGAGGTTGGTCGTGGTGTTGTGCGTCTGGATGGTCGCGATGCCGACCACCGGTGGTGGCGCTCCCTCGACGGCGGCCACGTGACCGTCGCCGGTGGGCGACTCGCGGTAGAAGGCGCCCATCCGCAGGTCGAGGTTGCCGTTGGAGGACATCTGGATCGGGTTGCCATCGGGATCCACCCCGTCGGCCCACGGATCCTCGCCACTGTCGACCTGGGTGGCCACCCAGCCCCAGTAGTCGGCGGTCTGGTTCATCCCGTCGAAGTACGCCTGCGTCGCGTCCCCGCCCTGCTGGGCGGCGGCGATGGCGGCGGCGAACTGGTCGTCGTGGATGTTGGGTGGCGTCGCACCGGAGGTGATCGGCGTCAGTGCGATCGTGACGGTGCTCTCGGCGGGTGGCGTGGACATGGTTCTCCTCCTGGAGATCAGCGGGGGGCGAGGACGAGCGACGAGCAGTAGAAGTACGCGGCATCGGTGGTGCCCGAGGCCTTGTTGAGCGACAGCGTGACGCGGTAGGGGCCGGCGTCGGCCTGCACGCTGAGACGTGTTCCGGTGGTCACGGCGTGCTTCGCCCACACCTGGTCGGAGCTGTCAGTGGTGGCACCGACCCAGATGACGTTGTCCCCGGCCACCGGGATCGAGACGAGGGTCTGGATCTGCGGCCCACCGCTGGGGGTGAGGGTGAGGACGTAGCCGAGCGAGGAGATCCGGGTGGAGTTGACGAACAGCAGGTGCAGCTCGGAGCTGAGGTCGAGGGTCCGGGAAGGATCGAGCGGGTCCGGCCCGTGGCGGCGCGCGGGGACCGCGGTGGTCGGCAGGGTCACCGCCGCCTCGCCGTGGATCACGTCCACACTCCAGGCCAGCGATCCGTCGGTCAGGTTCTCGAGCACCAGCGAGTGCCGCATCGTGTGGCCGAGGAACTCGATGATCGTCGGGATCGCCATCAGGGCGCCGACCCCGAGCGCCTCACCGACCACCTGTCCCCAGGTGACGGCGGTGAAGTCCAGTCCCCACTCGACCAGCACGGACCCGAGCGAGATCGCCTTCTGACTCACGTTGAACAGCACCATCGACGTGATGGTCTCCGCGTCCACGTCCGGCGACTCCACCCGGCTCGCGGCAGCGAACGCCACCGCCAGTCCGACCAGGGCGTCGCCGGCGCTCTCGTACAGGGCCGGCAGCAGGTCACCGAACACCGCCTCGTCGATCACCAACGGGCTCGGGTTGTGGTCGACGACGATGCCCACGGTCAGCAGCCGGCTGATGCCGGTGCCCGACACCTCACGCGTGGTGATGGTCAGTACCCCGACGCGTTGACCGGCCGGGTCCGGGGCCCAGACGGCCTGCACCCGGAGGTCGACGTTGCCGTCGCTGGCCATCAGGACGGGGCGGTCCCGCGGGTCGACCCCGGGCGCCAGGGTGACCGTGCCGGCCGCGAGGTCGGCCCAGAAGTCCGAGGTCTGGTTGAGTGAGTCGAAGTACGCCTGGGTCCCGGCACCACCCGCCTCGGAGGCGGTGATCGCGGTGGTGAACGCGGTGTCGACCACGGCCGGGAAGCCGGGCTCGATCGGTTGCAGGGACAGGGCGAGGGTGGTGTCCGGGGTCGGTTCGCTCACGGGCGCGTCCGTTCTACGTCAGGGGTCGTCGAAAAGGGCAGAAGGTGGAACAAGAAGACCTGCAGAGCTCACGCCGGGCGCAGGCTCACAACGGGTTGATCCGCAATACGCAGTGGTAGCTGTCGGAATTCCCCGTCAACGCGTCGATGCCAAGACTCAGATACAGCTTCTGATTTCCGTGCGTCGTGTGCAGAACCGGTTCGGGATAGTCGTCGAAGGCCTGTTCCCAGTCCATTCCCGGCGTCACCTCGCCCATCCAGAGGGCATTGTCGGCGCCCCAGGGAATGGAGATCAATACGGCGACATCCTGACCGACGAGCCCGTTGGGCGACAGCTTCAGCGCCACCCCGGTGCCTTTGTAGCCGCTCTTGTTCATCGACGAGAAGTTCGCCTGGTAGACCACTGGGACATCGGTCTCGTCGCCCCAGGCGTCCACGGCCCGTCCCATCTTCGGCAGCACCTGGTCCTTGGGCTCGGCGGTCATGGCGCCGTTGTAGATGTAGGGCTGTGACCAGGTGATGTCGTAGTCGGTGACGTTGTCGATCTCCAGGTGCAGCAGGAACTGCTTGGACAGCTCGATGATCAACAGGGGAACCGCCGCGAGCAGTGCCAGGACCGCGAACGCCGGGACGGCGGCGGACAGGTCGATGGCGACCTCGGCCACCGTGACCTCCTCCACCACGAGCTCGGCCGTCTCGGCTCCGACCTCCTCCGCCGCGTCGGCCGCCGCGTCGGCGAGATCGTCACCCAGCTCGGCGATGTCCTCGCCCACATCGACATCCAGCCAACGGACCACGGTGTTCTGGACGTAGCTGACCAGCTGCTGCAGCAGCGGCTTGAAGAGCGACTGGACGAGGATGTTCGTCACCACGATGCCGGCCGGGAGCTCGGCCAGCGAGAGCCCGAACGAGATGATCTTGGCGACGTCGTTCGGCGCCGGCAGGGCCAGCCGCACGGTGGCGGTGCCGCGGACCGGGATGCCGTTCAGGTCGGTCTCGGCGAGTCCGTCGTTCAGCTGCACGGCGACGTTCATGGTGGCGTGGCCGTCGGTGGCGCGGGACTGCACCGAGCCGTTCGGCAGCGACTCCTGGGTGAAGGCGGCCGGACCCGTGCGGTGCAGATAGCTCACCAGGTCCGACAACGAGAGCAGGTGCTGCAGGTACCCGGCCGTGCCTTTTCCGCCGCTGACCGCCTGGGAAATGACGTCGCGATAGACGTCGTTGTTCTCGACCGGAAATCCGTGGGCCGTCGACGGCACCAGAACGAACGACATCGAAGGCACCGGATCGGTTTGATCGGGCATGGCCACCAACACTTCTTTCTCGCCGCGGTCCCCCGACCGAGACCGGACACTACCGTGTCTGCGGGCCGCTGAATAGTGGGACGTTCCTGAATCTCATGGATGCCGAATGAAGGCCGGAAATACATCCGCCGGTCACCTGTTCGCCATTCGGGTACGGTCGCGTCGTGGGATTCTCCAGAGCCGAGCTGCAGGCCTTCGTCGACGCGTCCGTGCCCGACCTGGTGGGCCCCGGACTGCGGCTGCTGTTCGTGGGCATCAACCCCGGGCTGTGGACCGCCGCCACCCAGACCCACTTCGCCCACCCCGGCAACCGGTTCTACCCGGCGCTGCGGCTGGCCGGGATCGTCGACCGCGACGATCAGCCGCAGCGAGGGGATGACCGACGACGACCGGGCGCTACCTGGTCGCGCGCGGCATCGGCAACACCAACCTGGTCAACCGCGCCACGGCCCGGGCCGACGAGCTGAGCGCCGACGAGCTGCGGGCCGGGCGGTCGCGGTTGGAGACCGTTCGTCGACGCGCACCGCCCGGCGGTGGTGGCGATCGCCGGCATCACGGCGTACCGGACCGCGTTCGGTCGGCCCCGGGCCCGGCTCGGCGAGCAGCCGGAGCGGACTCGGCGGGGCCCGCCTGTGGGCGGTGCCCAACCCCAGTGGCCTGAACGCGCACGAGACGATCGCGAGCCTGGCGGCGGCGTACGCGGAGCCGGCCCGCGCCGCCGGTCTGGGCTGGCTCCCTAGCTGCCGCCGCCACCGCCCCACCGGAGCCGGCGGTCACCGCGACCATCACGGCGGTCATCTCGGCGATGGCGTCCTTGACCGCGGCGTCCGGGTTCGTCCCGGAGGCCGGGTTCTGGCCCGTCGTGTCGTCGATGGCCAGCACAGGAGTTCGTCGGCGATCGCCATGATCTCGACGCTACCGTGGGGAGCATGCCAGTCGCCCCGTACCCGATCACCGACACCGGCTCGACAACGGGCTGCGGGTGATCGCCAGCCCCGACCACGCCGCCCCGTCGGTGGCGGTCAACCTCTGGTACGACGTCGGCTCCCGGCACGAGCAACCGGGCCGGACCGGGTTCGCGCACCTGTTCGAGCACATGATGTTCCAGGGCTCGGCGCAACGTCGCGTCCGGCCAGCACATCGGCCTGCTGCAGGCGGCCGGCGCCTCGGTCAACGCCACCACCTGGTTCGACCGGACCAACTACTTCGAGACCCTGCCCACCGGCGGCCTGGACCTGGCCCTGTGGCTGGAGGCGGACCGGATGGGCACGCTGCTGGACGCGCTCACCCAGGAGAACCTGGACAACCAGCGCGAGGTGGTCAAGGAGGAGAAGCGCCAGCGCTACGACAACGTGCCCGTACGGCGACGTGATGCGAGCGGCTGATCGAGCTCACCTTCCCGGCCGACCACCCGTACGGGCACACCACGATCGGCTCGATGGACGACCTGAACGCGGCCACCCTCGAGGACGTCGCAGCCTTCTTCGCCACCCACTACGTGCCCAACAACGCGGTGCTGTCGATCGTCGGCGACGTGCGACCCCGAGGCCGCCTTCGCCAAGGCCGAGACCTACTTCGGCGCATCCCGGCCGGTCCGCAGCCGGCCGCCCCGGCGGACGACCGCTGCCGCCGCTGACCGGCCTGCCCCGCGCACGAGACCTCCGCCGACGTGCCGGCCGACGCGGTCTACCTGACCTGGCGGCTGCCGGCCCGCGGCACCGCCGGCGTTCGACGCGATCGACCTGGCGCATGACGGTGCTCGGCCACGGCCAGACCTCGCGGCTGCACCGGCGCTGGTCCGCGGCGCCGAGCTGGCCGAGGGCGCGGCGGCGCAGCACGATGGGGCTGATCGGCGGCACCTCGTTCGGCTTCGCGTACGCCCGGGCCCGCGACGGGGTCGGCCGCCGAGCAGCGTCGAGGACGTCTGCTGGCCGAGGTCGAGCGGCTCGTCGCCGACGGGACCGACCGAGACCGAGCTGCGGCGGGCCAAGGCGCAGTTCGAGCGGCACTGGCTGCACGAGCTGGCCCGGGTCGACTCCCGGGCCGACGCGTTCGGCGAGTACGCCACCCTGCACGGCGACCCCGACCTGATCAACACCCGGCTCGCCGAGATCGACGCCGTCGACCGGCGCGCGGTCGCCGCCGCACTGCAGCCGAGCCTCGCCCCGACCAGCGGGCCACCCTGATCTACCGCAAGGAGCGACGTCCGATGACCGCCTGTCCCGACCCCGCCGCCGCCCGATCGGCGCCGCCCGGACCGTGGTCGTTCCCGACCGCCGACGCGCAGCGGCTGGCCAACGGGATCGACGTCGTCGTCTACCAGCTGCCGGGCCAGCAGGTGATCGCCGCCCACCTGGTGCTGGACGTGCCGCTGACCGCCGAGGACCGCGCGACCTCGAAGGCGTGGCGACGATCAGCGCCCGCACCCTCGACGAGGGCACCCACCAGCACCCCGGCGAGGAGTTCGCCGAGCTGCTGGAGACCGAGGGCGCCGGCTTCGGGGTCGACGTGTCGCTGTCCGGGCTGCAGGCCGTGCTCGACGTGCCCGTCCGCCGCCTGGACCGCGCGCTGCGAGCTGTTCGCCGAGGCCGTGATCGAGCCGGCGCTCGCCGCCGACGACGTCGACCGGCACGTGCAGCTGCGGCTGGCCGAGATCGAGCAGGCGCGGGCCAACTCGGCCCAGCTGGCCAGCATCGCCTTCCGCCGGGCCGTCTTCGCCGCCGAGAGCCGCGCCTCCCGGATGAACGGCGGCGAGCCCGAGACGGTCGGCGCGGTCACCCCGCCGACGGTCCGGGCCTTCCACCGCGACCGTCGGACCGGACGGCGACCCGTGATCCTGGCCGGCGACTTCGCCGGGATCGACCCGGTCGCCCTGGCCGAGCGGACGTTCGGCGGTGGCGCAACGTCGATCCAGCGCCGGCGCTCCGCACGTGCCGTCCGGCCCGGCCCCCGGCGGCGCTGATCATCGACCGTCCGGGTGCGGTGCAGGCCGACCTGCGGCTCGGGGCTATCGCGGTCGACCGCCGCGACCCGCGATGGGCCGACCTCACGATCGCCAGCTACGCCATGGGCGGGGCGTTCCTGTCCCGGCTCAACGCGGTGCTGCGCGAGGAGCGGGGCTACACCTACGGCGTCCGCCTCGGCTTCTGCCCGCACCGCTCCGGCGGCACGTACGCGGTGCAGGGCTCGTTCCGGACCGAGGTCGTGGCCGACGCGATCCGCGAGGCCCGCGAGCTGCTCGACGTCGACGACGCCGGCCGTACCGGCGGCGGAGGTCGCCGACGCGGTCGCCTACTTACGTGGGCACGTCGCCGTTGCGGTTACGCCACCGCCGACGGGGTGGCCGACCAGGCCGCCAGCCAGGTGCTGGGCGGGCTGCCGACGGACTACGTCGACACCAGCCTGGCCGCGCTGCGCGAGGTCACGCCCGGAGTCGGCCACCGCCGCGTACACGCAGCGTGGTCGACGCGGACGACCGCCAGCCTGGTCGTGGTCGGGGACGCCGACCCGCTGGCCGAGCCGCTGCGCGCCCTCGGCTACGACGACCTGGTCGTCACCGAAGGCTGACCCGCGAGCGGGCGCAGCGAGCGAGCCTGCCCGGTGAGCGGCCGCGACCGGAGCGGCGAGCTCGGGATCATCGGCCCATCGCCTTGGCCGCCCGCTCGGTGGCGGCTCTGGCCTTCTCGATCTCGGTCTGGTACTTCCCGAGGTCGCCGGCGGTGAGAGCCTTCTGGGCGGCCTCGAACGCGCTGCTCGCCTCGTCCAGGGCCCGCGTCGCGGCCGGGTTGTCCGGCTCGGCCGGGGTGGACGGGGAGCCCGAACCGGAGGGTCGCGGCGTCGGCGTCGCCGACGGGTTGGTCTCACCGGTGGTCGGCCCCGGAGTCGCCGGCGAACACCTGGTCCAGCGCCTCCTGCAGCGTGTCGCCGATGCCGACCTGCTGACCGAACCGGGCCAGCACGAACCGCAGGGCCGGGTACGACCCGCTGCTCCCCTGGCGCTGGGTGTAGACCGGCTGCACGTAGAGCAGACCGCCGCCGACCGGCAGGGTCAGCAGGTTGCCGTAGGACGCCTGGGCCGTGCCCTGCTGGAACGGTCGCAACCGCTCGGCGACCGTCTCGTTGGTCACCATCGCGTTGGCCGTCTGCCCGGGTCCGTCGATCTGGGTCGTGTCCGACATCCTCAGCACCCGCAGCTTGCCGTAGTTCGGGCTGGCCGCATCGGCGTCGACGGCCATGTAGGCGGCCAGGTTGGACCGGCCGCGGGGCACGTACACGCTGGTCAGCGAGAAGATCGGGTCATCGTCACCCGGCCACTTCACCGACAGGTAGTACGGCGTCTCCTTGGCGGTGCTGTTGGCGCCGCCGACCGGATCGTTCGGCACCTCCCACAGACCCGACTGGAGGTACCAGTTGTACGGGATCGGTCATGTGGTACCGGGCCAGGATGCTGCGCTGCACCTTGAACATGTCCTGCGGGTAGCGCAGGTGCTCCCGCAGGTCGGCGGAGATCTCGCTCTTCGGCAGCACCGTGCCCGGGAACGCCTTCTCCCACGTCTTCAGCACCGGATCGCTCTCGTCCCACTGGTAGAGCTTGACGGTGCCGTCGTAGGCGTCGACCACGGCCTTCACCGAGTTCCGGATGTAGTTGACGTTCGTGTCGGGCTGGGCCACCACGTTGGTGCCCTGGGCGGTCGTCTGCGCGTCAGAGGTGACCGCATTCAGCCCGACCCGCTGGCGTACGGGTAGGAGTTCGAGGTCGTGTAGCCGTCCACGATCCAGACGATCCGTCCGTCGACGACCGCCGGGATACGGATCGCCGTCCGCCTTCAGCCACGGGGCGGCCTTCTGCACCCGCTCCCGCGGCGTCCGGTCGTAGATGATCTTGGAGTCGCTGTTCACCCGGTCCGACAGCAGGATGTTGACGTCGGCGAACTTGGCCGCGTAGAGCAGCCGGTGCCAGAAGCTGCCGATCGCCACCCCGCCCTTGCCCTCGTACGTGTAGGTCGTCGGGTTGCCGCTGTCGCCGCCGCCCGGGGTGTCCAGCTCGATCGGCGGGCTGCCCTCGGGCGCCCCGACGATCGAGTAGTCGGTCTGGATCTCACCGAAGTAGATCCGCGGCTCGTGCTCGTCGATCTTGCCCTGGCGGCGGGATGTCTCGGACGATCCACTCCGGCTCGCCGCCGGACTGCCGCTTGTTCCCGTACGCCGCGACCAGGCCGTAGCCGTGGGTGTAGACGGTGCGCAGGTTGTTCCAGTTCTGGCCCTGGATGCCCTTGACGTCCATCTCGCGCACCGCCACCACGGCGTCGGTCTCGGCGCCGTCGATGCGTGTAGCGGTCGACGTCCAGGGTCGGCGCGAACTTGTAGTAGCCGCGGACCTGCTGCAGCTGCTCGAAGGCCGGGCTGACCACGGCCGGGTCGATCAGCCGGATGCCCGGCAGCGCCTCCGCGTCGGAGCGCAGCTGGCCGGCGTTGGCCGTCGTCTTGGCGGAGTAGTCGGTGATCTCGACGGTGTCGACCCCGTACGCCGCCCGGGTGGCCGCGATGTTGCGGGCGATGTAGTCCCGCTCCTTGTCCGGCTCGTCGGGCCGGACGCTGAAGTACTGCACCGCGCCCGGGTAGACGATGCCGAGCACGATCGAGGAGAGGATCAGCAGGGTCAGACCGATGACCGGGATCACCCACCGGCGCAGGACCGCGTTGGCGAAGAACAGCAGCGCGCAGATGCCGGCGATCACCGACAGGATCAGCTTCGCGTTCACGGTGGCGTTGTCGGCGGTGTAGTTGATACCGGTGAACGAGTCGCCGCCGAGGGTGGTGTTGGCGATCTCCAGGCCGTACTGGTCGAACCAGTAGCTGACGCCCTTGACCAGCACCGCCAGACCGACCAGCACGGACAGGTGCGACTGGGCGGCGCCGCTACCGCCCCGGGCCGGTCCGCTGAACCGCAGACCGCCGGTGATGTAGTGCACGACGGCCGCGATGATCGTGGCGAAGACCAGCGCGGTGAACAGGAACGAGGCGACGAACCGCCACCACGGGTAGGCGAAGACGAAGAAGCTGATGTCCAACCCGAACTTCGGGTCGGTGACCCCGAAGTCGGTGGAGTGGCGCCAGGCGAGGAAGGTGTCCACCTGGCCGGCCGCGGCGCCGCCGGCGAACAGCCCGACCAGGACGGCGACCGCCGAGCACCACCCAGACCAGGCGGGCGTCCAGCAGCTCGCGGTAGCGCTCCAGCAGCGGGCTGGTGGGCGGACCGAGCCGGGTCTTGCTGCGCAGCCGGTAGGCCAGCACCGCGTTGCCGCCGACCAGCGGCGGCCATCATCAGGCCGAAGCCCACGAACAGCCCGATCCGGGTCAGCAGCATCGTGGAGAACACGGTGCCGAAGTCCATCGACTGGTACCACAGCCGATCGGTCCAGAAGCTGGTGAAGATGGCAAAGGCGACCACCAGGACGGCGGCGATGATCAACGTCGGCAGGATCGCGCTGCGCCGTCCGCTGATCCGTGTCGTACTCAATCGGATTCACTCCTGTTTTGCTGTGACCAGCCGTCGTGTGGTCGCGTTCGGGTGCAGTCAGCGTATGTGGCGGACGGAAGCCCTACCCGTGGGTAACTCCCCGGCGGGCTCACAGGTTCCTGAGCGCGGGACGGTGCACGGGTCAGCCCGTGCACCGGTTGACCCGCTCCTCACCGCCCGGCACGCCGAGCACGCCGAGCTGGCTGATGGCCTCGCCGAGGGTCGACACCTTCACCACCGTCAGGTCGGTCCGGACCCCGGCCAGGTCGGCGCAGTTGCCGCTCGGCACGAAGAACACCGTTGCTCCCGCCCGCTCGGCGGACGCCAGCTTCTGCCGGATCCCGCCGATCGACCCCACGTCGCCGCTGGGGGTGATGGTGCCCGGTGCCGGCCACGTCGCGACCGGCCAGCAGCTCGCCGGCGGTGATCTTGTCGTAGATGCCGAGGGCGAAGACCAGCCCGGCGCTGGGTCCGCCGATCTGCTGGCCGAGGTCGAAGGTGATGCGGGGGACGTAGGCGTAGCCCTGACCGACGGTGATGCCGACGACCGCGACCCCGGGGTCCGTGCGCGGACTCCGCGGCCACGACCTGCGCCTCGGTCTTCACCCGGTCCCGCAGCACCACGAAGTCGACCGGCTCGTTGGGCCGGTGACGGCGTATCTGGTCACTCGACCGCGTCCGCGTCCGGGGTGTTCGACGCCGTCCACCGACTCGATCAGGTCACCCGGCAGGAGCTTGCCGTACGCCGGCCCGCCCACCGTCACCGAGGAGACCGCGGGCCGTTGCTCGACCGGTTGGCCGGCCGCCCGCAGAGCCGCCACCACGGCGTCGTCCTGGGAGGTCTCCATCATCTGGGCCTCGGCCTTGGTCACGTCGTCGGCGCTCTTGCCGGGAGGGAACACGGCGTCACGCGGCAGGGTGTCGCGGCCGGGCAGCCAGTACGCCGCCAGCGCCTCCGGCAGCGTGAGCCGGGAGTCGGCGCTGGTGCCGGACACGACGGTCAGGTCGAGCTGGCCCGCGGTCGGGAACGTCGGCACGCCCTCGACCGAGATCAGCGGCCGGCCGTCGACGTCGCCGAGCACGTCGGCCGTCCCGCCGGGACTCCAGGCCACGAACGGCACCGGCAGGACCGCCAGCGGCACCGCCAGAGCGACGAACAGCAGCGCCGACACGAGGGCGGTCCAGGTCTGCCGGGTCATGACGGGGGCCTCACGGCAGCGTCTCCGAGCCTCCCGGCAGGCGTCTGCAACGCTCACGGCAGGCCCACCCAGGTCACCCCACCGGCGGTCAGGTGCTGTTCCTTCCAGATCGGCACCGTCTGCTTGAGGTCGTCGATCAGTGCTCGGCACGCCTCCAGCGCCGGTCCCCGGTGCACGGCACCGGTGGCGACCACGACCGCCAGATCGCCGACCTCGAGGTGCCCGATCCGGTGCGCCACGGCCACGGCGCGGACGTCGTGGCTCGCCGCGACCTTCTCCGCGCTGGCCAGCAGCGCGGTGCTCGCCGACGGGTGCTGGGTGTAGTCGAGGGAGGAGACCTCGCTCGCCCGAGTCCATCTCGCGCACCACGCCGACGAAGATCGCGATCCCGCCGGTGCCGCGGTCGCTGACCAGGCCGAGCAGCCGGTCCACACTCAGTGGGCGGTCGCTGATCTCCGCCAGCCGGACACGCGATGACATGGTCGAGACTCTATGCCTGCGCGTCCGGCTCGAGCGCCGTCGCTCGTTCGCGGCGTTTCGCTGTGGGCTGACAGGTCTGGTCGACACCGACGCACCGCGCGTACGGTGGGAATGTACATCACCGCTGCAGCCTGCGACAGGAGCACCATGGCCGACGAACGGTCCCCCGGCGAGCCGGAACCCGGCGACGACCCCACTCCCGGTTCGGGATCCGACGGCTACCAGCTCGGCGGCGGCGGCAAGGGCTCCGGATCCGGCGGCTCGGGCTCCGGCGGGGCAGGGCTCGGGTGGCTTCGGTTCCGGCGGCACCGGTGCCCGGTGCGGGCGGACAGCCGGGCAACCCGTTCGAGGCCTTCATGAACCAGTTCGGCGGCGGCGACATGAACCAGCTGATGTCCCAGCTGCAGAACGCCTTCTCCATGCTCGGCGGTGGTGGCTCGCTGTTCGGCCAGCCGACCACCTCCAGCCGACTCCGGCGTGAACTGGGAGGTGACCAAGGACACCGCGCGGAAGACCGTCGCCTCCCTGGGCGCCGATCCCAGCCCCGGCTTCGGTCAGCAGCACGAGATCACCGAGGCGGCCTCCATCGCCGAGGTCTGGCTGGATGCGGCGACGGGCTTCCCCCGGGTCAGCACCGTCGTGTCGGCCTGGAGCCGGGCGGAGTGGATCGAGAACACGATGCCGGTCTGGAAGCGGCTGGTCGAGCCGGTGGCCACCCACATCGCCGACGCCATGGAGGGCGCGCTGAAGTTCGGCGACGGCGAGCAGACCGAGGCCATCCCCGGTCTGGCCGGGATGGAGCAGATGCTGCGGCCGATGCTGCGCACGCTCCGGGGCGAGCATGTTCGGGCTGCAGCTGGGCCAGGGGCTGGGACAGCTGGCCACCGAGGTGGTCGGGGTCGACCGACATCGGGCTGCCGCTCAACGAGCCCGGTCACGTGGCGCTGCTGCCCACCAACATCGCCAAGTTCGGCGAGGGTCTGGATCAGTCCTCGACCGACGTCACGCTCTACCTGGCCCTGCGCGAGTGCGCCCGCCAGCGGCTGTTCGCGGCCGCCGGCTGGCTGCGCGAGCAGATGCTCACGCTGGTCGAGGAGTACGCCCGCGGCATCACGATCGACACCTCCGCGCTGGAGGAGGCGGTCGGCCGGGTCGATCCGGAGAACCTCGCCGAGCTCTCCTCGCAGCTCGAGGGTGGCCTGTTCGAGCCGCAGAAGACGCCCGAGCAGCTGGCCACGCTGGAGCGGCTGGAGACGATGCTCGCCCTGGTCGAGGGCTGGGTCGACGACGTGGTCAGCCAGGCGACCGCCCCCTGGATGCCGGCGGCCGCGGCGTTGGCGGAGACCGTACGCCGCACCCGGGCGACCGGCGGACCGGCCGAGGCGACCTTCGCCACGCTGGTCGGCCTGGAGCTCCGGCCCCGCCGGATGCGCGACGCCGCCAACCTGTGGGCCGCGGTCCGCGACGCCCGGGGGGCCGAGGGCCGGGACGCGGTCTGGAACCATCCCGACCTGCTGCCGACCTCGGCCGACCTGGACGACCCGCTGGGCTTCGTCGGCCGGGAGGAGTACGGCGTCCACCGACGACGACGACTTCGATGCGGCCCTGGCCGCGCTGCTGGACTCCGCCGACGACCGAGCCGACCGACGGGCCCGGTGAGACCCGGTGCCGAGGAGGCCCGCCCCGACGGGGCGGACGGTAACGACGGCGGGGCGGGCCGCTAGCCGCCCCCGGTCATGCAGCTGCCACCCCACGTACCCGTCCTCACCGATCGGCTCGCGCTGCGACCGTTCGTGGTGGACGACGTCGAGGCGATGCTGGCCTACCGCAGCCGGGCGGATGTCTGCCGCTACCTGCCGTTCGAGCCCCAGGATCGGGCCACCCTGCTCGAGCGTCTCTCGGGCCCGGCCCTGTCGCGGTCGGATCTGACCGCCGAGGGCCAGGCCCTGACGCTGGGCGCGTGGCGTCGCGACACCGGCGAGCTCGCTGGGGACGTCATCCTCTTCCTCCGCAGCGAGCACGATCGGGGCGGCGAGATCGGCTGGGTCTTCGACCCCGATCACGGCGGCCGGGGTCTCGCGACCGAAGCGGCCCGTGCGGTCCTCGATCTGGCCTTCGGTGACCTCGGCCTGCACCGGGTGGAGGCCCGTCTCGATGCGCGGAACGAGCAGATCGGCCGCCCTGTGCGAACGGCTCGGCATGCGCCACGAGGCCCACTTCGTCAGCAACGAGTGGTTCAAGGGCGCCTGGAGCGATCTGCTCGTGTACGGGCTGCTGACCACGGAGTGGTCGGGCACCGTTCAGGACCGGGGCGCCACCAGCTGAACCGGGATCCCGTGGTCGTGCGCGGTGCCGAGCAGCCGGTGCCGGGGCGGGCTGCCGTCGCCCGACCAGAGACCGGTGCGCACCTCGGGTTTCTCCCCGGCGGCACCGTCGGGCACGTACTCCATCCCGACCTCGCCCACGCGGTGGTCCCGCCCGTAGGTGGACAGGGCCGCCTGGACGGCGACCACCTCGGCGGCCGGCCAGTAGAGCTGGGTGACCGAGTGCCAGACCACGACGAGGGTGTCCGGGTCGGCCGGGGGGACCGCCAGCTCCGAGGCCAGCCAGCCCGCGGCCGAGGCCCGGTCCACCGCCGGTGGCTGCGCCGCGGCCAACTGGAGCGCCCCGGCCAGCCGCTCGTGCCGGTGCACGTCGAAGGGCCACACGAACGAGGTCAGCCGGAGTCGCCCCTGCTCGCTGGTGGCGTCGACCGGGTCCAGGTCGCAGCCGCGGGCCTCGACGATCTCCAGGTCGGCGGGCACGATCGCCCCGTGCACGGCCCCGAGCAGCTGGACCGGCGACGCCTCGGGCCCCCAGGACCAGCCGTCGCCGACCACCCGGAACCGGTCGAGCAGCAGGTTCAGCCCGGCGCTGGCGCCCAGCTCGAGCAGCCGTACCCGCCGGCAGCCAGTGGCCGCCGCGAGGTCGAACAGACCGACCAGCAGCGCGACGGAGCGACCGACCTCGTTGGTCTGCGGTGCGATGGCCAGCGCCTCGTGGAGCTCGTCGAGGTGCTCGGCGATCACCTGACGCATCACCGGCCAGGCGGTCGACGGCGGCTCGCCACCGCCGAGGCAGGCGTAGTGGGGCCGCAGCGCGGGTGCGCGCCCGGTCAGCACGAGCCGGAAGATGGCGGCCAGCAACCGCAGCTGGATCACCGCCCCGGGCGGCGCCTCCTCGTAGCCACGCACCACCCGCGCGGTCGGCCCCTGCGCCTCCAGGTCGTCGGCCATGCCGCGGAGCACGTAGCCGTACAGGTGGGTCTGCTCCCCCGCGTGGAGCCGGAACCGCTGGGCCAGTGTCTGGCCCCGATCGAAGCCGACCATCACCCTCCGCCCGTCGAAGCGTCCTTTCTACCGTGGCGACCAGCTGCCCGGCCGGCCGGATCGGGGCAGCCGCGGGTCCTCAGGGCAGCAGCAGGGCACTGTCACCGAACTCGTGCCACAGGTAGCGGCCGGCCACCGCGGCGTCGTAGGCCCGCTGGGTCAGGTCCGCCCCAGCGACCGCCTCGACCAGCAGCAGGTGCGAGGCCTGCGGATCGTGCCAGCCCGTGATCAGCCCGGTGACCACCCGCGGCGGTTCGGCCGGCGTGACCACCCGACCCGTCCAGCCGCGCCGGGCCACCAGCCGGTCCCCCACCACGGCGGACTCCAGGGCGCGGGTGACGGTGGTGCCCACCGCGACCACCCGGCCGCCCCCGGCCCGGACGGCGTTGACCAGCCGCGCGGTCGACCCCGACACCTCGAACCGCTCCGGCTGCGGTGCCTCGCCGGCTTCCTGTGACGACAGACCGGTGTGCAGCGTGATCGGGGCGACGGCGACGCCGCGCGAGACCAGCTCGGTGACCAGGGACCGGGTGAACGGGCGACCCGCCGACGGCATCTCCGCGCTGCCGGGCACGGTGGAGAACACCGACTGGTACGCCGTCAGCGGGTAGCGGCGGTCGAGGTACCCGTACGCGATCGGGCGGCCGGCGCCGGCGAGGTGAGCCTGGAGGTCGCCGAGCACCCGGACCCGCCACAGCCGGTTGCCGTGGCCGGTCGGCGAGGAGCCGGGTCGCGGGTACGGCTCGAGCAGCCTCACCTCGAGGCCGCCGCCCGCCGCGAACCGGTGACCCGCGGCGGCGTCCAGCACCGAGCGGGCGGCATCGGGCGCGGTGCGCACCTCCACGATCCAGCTCCCGTCGTCGAGCGGAGCGGCGAGGTGCAGGACGACCGGACCGCGGGAACCGACGGCGTCGATCTCACCGGCCACGGTGGCCGAGTTGTTCACCACCACCACGTCCCCGGCGCGCAGGTGCTGCGGCAGGTCGCGGAAGGTGGCGTGGCTGATGCCGCCAGGCTCGGCCACGAGCAGGCGGACCGCGTCCCGGGCGGCGCCCCGCGCCTCGGCCGGTGCCGGCGCGAACGCACCCGCCGGGGGATGGAAGACGGTGGTCGGTGACTCGGTGAGGATGGTCATGTCACACCCCCACGGGCAGGAAGTCGGCGGCCCGGTAGCGACCCGCGGCGGGACGTCGCCGGAGGATCTCCAGGAACGCCGGCACGACCGTGGCCGGCAGCGGCCGGTCGGAGATGTCCTCGCCCGGGAACGCCGCCTGGTGCAGGGCGGTGCGAAGGTCGCCGGGATCGACGGCGTACGCGAGCAGACCCTCCTCGGCCGCCCAGGTCGCGGTCAGGTGGTCCAGGGCGGCCTTGCCCGCTCCGTACGCCCCCCAGGTCGGGTAGTGCTCGACCGCGGCGTCGGAGGACAGCGAGATCAGCACCCCGTTCGAGGTGCGGAGCCGAGGCAGCAGGGCGCGCGTCAGCTCGTGCGGCGCGACGGCGTTGACCGCCCAGGTGGCCACGAGATCGTCCCCGGTCAGCTCGCGCAGCGGCCGCAGCGGCAGGGGGCCCAGCGTGCTGGCGTTGTGCACCAGCAGGTCCAGCGGGCCGAGCCGATCGACCTCGGCCACCAGCGCCGCTCGGTGGGCCGGGTCGGCGATGTCGCCGACCACGCGGACCACTCCCGGGGCCTGCACGCCAGCCAACCGGTCGGCGTCTCGACCGTCGGTGATCACGGTCCAACCCTGGGCACTCAACGCCTCCAGCAGCGCCAGTCCGAGACCGGCCGAGCCACCGGTGATCAGGGCAACAGGCATGTCAACTCCTCGTATCGCTTGTCCATCGGATGTTCTGCTGCCATTGTTGAAGCTCAAGTGAACTTGAAGTCAAGGGCGATGGAGGTGGACCTCGGTGGACAGCCACGACGAGCTGGCGATCAGCCAGGTGGTGGAACGCAGCGGGTTCGCGGCGTCGGCGCTGCGCTACTACGAGAGCCAGGGGCTGATCGAGGCCACGCGCAGCAGCGGCGGCCAGCGGCGGTACGAGCGGAGCGTGCTGCGCCGCCTCGCGTTCATCCGGGCCGCCGCCAACGTCGGCCTGACTCTGGACGAGATCCGCGCCGAGCTCGCCCGGCTCCCCCACGGCCGCACCCCGACCCGGGCCGACTGGCAGCGGATCACCCGGCACTGGCGATCCCGGCTCGACGAGCAGATCATGGCCCTGGAGCGCCTCCGGGACGGGCTGGACTCCTGCATCGGCTGCGGCTGCCTGTCCCTGAAGCGGTGTGCCATCTCCAACCCGCGGGACGTCGCGGCCCGGTCGAGCGACGCACCGGGGGCGGCTCTACCTCCCGGCGGCGCTGCGCCGGCAGCACCGGCTGTAGGGGCTGCACGATCAGTCGACTCCGTCGTCGGCCGGCCCGACCCGACGGTGGATCAGTCCACGCCGTCGTCGGCCGGTGGCTCTCCGGGTAGCACCCGAGGCCGCCGGCCGCCTGGTAGCCCTCCAGATAGCCACGCGCGCGCTCGGCCTGAGGGTAGCGAGCCACCAGCGTCCAGAACCGCGCGGAGTGGGTCGGCTCGACGAGGTGCGCGAGCTCGTGCACCAGCACGTAGTCGACCACCCAACCGGGCAGCCGGCGCAGGCGGTCGGACAGTCTGATCGCACGCGTGCTGGGGGTGCACGACCCCCACCGGTGCTGCTGGTTGCCGACCCAGCTGACCGACGCCGGCGGTGACACCTCGTCCAGGTACTCCCCGATCAGGGCCGCGGCTCGCGCGGCCAGCTCGGCGTCACCCCGCGGTCCGGCGGCCCGCGCCTCCCGCGCGAGGACCCGGCGAACCATCTGGTCCACCCACTCCCGCTCCTCGTGCGCCGACATCCGGCCCGGCAGCAGCACCACGATGGTGTCCCGTTCCCGGTAGGCGGTCACGGTCCGCTTGCGGCGACTGCTGCGGCGGACCTCGACCAACGGCGGCGGCCCGGCCGATCCCGCCTGCTCGCTCACCCGCTCTCCCCTCTGCTCCCAGCCTCACGTACGAGGTTTCCACACGGTGACGACTCGGCCAACACGGCGTGGACGGCAGTGGTCCACACCGCGGACGGGCTTGCTCACAAGCTGTCCACACCGTTGTCCACAGGCGGTGGATGACGCTGCGCGCCCGGCGGCCGCGATTGACGCCGACCCGAGCGGACGGTTAACGTCGAGGCCACGAAACCTCCAGATGGTCGGACCGCTCGCAGGGGAAGGCAAGCGGCACCGATGTTCCTGGAGGTTTCGTCCTTCCGGCGGCGTGCTCCAGTCCCGTACGCCACCACCTGTCGTAAAGTAACCGGCGACCGAGGGCTGAGCAGACGACCAACCGGTCGTCGCGACCATCGAAGCCCGGCCGACGAGCAAGGAGACATCATGGCGGAGACCTACAGCGGCGAGTTCTACTGCGTGAAGTGCAAGGAGAAGCGCGAGGCAAGCGGCGACGTCCATGTCAACGACAAGGGCACCCGGATGGCCAAGGCCAAGTGTCCGGTCTGCGGCACCAACCTGAACCGCATCCTCGGCAAGGCCTGACGCACGAGCCCAGGCGTCAGAAACGCTGACGCACGGCCCAGATCGTCGGACCTCCTGCCCTGCCTGCGCTGGTTGAACCGGGCACGCATCCTCCGCCGGGTGTCCAGGAACTGATCTGAACGCGCCGGGGAACGGCTGGGACATCCCAGCGGCTCCCCGGCGCGGTTGCGCCGGCCCGGCGAACTCGTCCTGTGGACAGCGCTCCACGGCGACCCACGCGGTCACACACTGGCTGCCGTGCAGACCCTCGACTCCGCCGCGCCGGACCTCGGCGACCGGCTCCGGCTCCAGCCCCACCTGACGCTGCTGCGCCGCGACGACCACGACCTCCAGCTCGGGTTCGACGACGCCGACGCTGTCGTCATCGCCGATCCGGACGGCTCGCTGCACGCGCTGCTGGAGCTGATGGACGGTCGCTACCGGCTCGGGGAGCTCACCGACGTCGCGGCCCGCCTCGGCGTACCCGTCGAACGGGCGGAGGCACTCGTCGCCACCCTCGCCGGCGCCGGACTGCTGCAGGGGCCCTCGATCGGGGGGCCGGAGGCGCTCACCCTCCGGCTCGTCGGACTGGGACCGGCCGGTACACGGATCGGCGAGCAGCTGCTCCGGGCGGGAGTCGGCCGCCGTCGTCGTGGTCGAGCACGACCGCACGTCACCATGGGCGGGCTGGGCCCACGGGCGGGACCGGGTGCAGCCGGCCGACCACTGGTCCACCCCGTCGATCGACCCGGTGGATCTGACGATCGTGCTGGCGACCAGCCTCGAGATCGATCGGGCCATCACCACGGGACTGACCCAGGCCGGTCACCCGCACCTGCTCGTACGACCACGGGCCCGGGGTGCGGTGGTGGGCCCGCTCGTGCTCCCGGGCCGGACCAGCTGCCTGGGCTGCACGCGATCTGGCCCGGACGCGAGCCGATCCGGCCTGGCCGCGGATGCTGGCCCAGCTCTGCCGCACCCGAGCCGACTGGGACCCGCTGGCCGCCGACTGGGCGGCCGCCCTGGTGACGACGCAGGCCCTGTCCCACCTCGCCGGGCGTACGGTGGAGACCGCATCGGCCACCGTGGAGCTCGGGCCCCGATGCGTGGTCCTGGCAGCGACGCGTCTGGTCGGTCGATCCGGCCTGCGGATGTTGTTGGTCCCCGCGCGCAGAATGGTGACCGATCGGCCCGGACACCACTCGATCCAGCAGACCCCAGGAGTGCCCCACCAGATGAGCGACACCGACGACCCGCTGGCCCGGTCCGCCTGCGCCGCGGGGCCCGGCTCGCGTCCCTGCCGCTCGGCTTCGCCGGCCGGGCCACCCTCGGCCTCGGCAAGCGCTCGGCGGCGCGCTCGGCCGAGCGGTGAACGAGGAGCTCCAGCAGCGGGCCGCCGACAGCTGTTCCGGGTGCTCGGCGAGCTCAAGGGCGGCGCGATGAAGTTCGGCCAGGCGCTGAGCCTGTTCGAGTCGGTGCTGCCGGAGGACATGGCCGCGCCGTACCGCGAAGCAGCTGTCCCGGCTGCAGGACTCGGCGCCGCCGATGCCGACCTCGCGGGTGCACGCCGTGCTGGCCCGCGAGCTGGGCGGCGACTGGCGGCAGCCGTTCGTCGACTTCGAACCGCGGCCGGCGGCCGCGGCCTCGATCGGCCAGGTCCACCGGGCCGTCTGGCACGACGGTCGGCCGGTCGCGGTCAAGGTGCAGTATCCCGGGCGCCGACGAGGCGCTGCGCTCCGATCTGCAAGCAGATCGGCCGGCTGTCCAAGGTGATCGCCCCGCTGGCCGGCGGCATGGACGTCAAGCCGCTGGTCGACGAGCTGACCGCGCGGATCGGCGAGGAGCTCGACTACACGCTGGAGGCCGCGGCCCAGCAGCAGGCGGCCGAGGGGTTCGCCGGGCAGCCCGGAGTTCGTCGTGCCCGCAGGTGCTGGCCGAGCACGTCGCAAGGGTGATGGTCAGCGAGTGGGTCGAGGGACGCCCGCTGTCCACGGCGCGGCGACTCGGCCCGACGACGAGCGCAACGCGATCGCGCTGCGCTACGTGCGGTTCCTGTTCGCCGGGCCGCAGACGGTCGGCCTGCTGCACGCCGACCCGCACCCGGGCAACTTCAAGATGCTGGCCGACGGCCGGCTCGGGGTGGTCGACTTCGGTCTGGTGGCCCGGCTGCCCGACGGGCTGCCGGCGGCGATGGGCCGGATCCTGCGGATCGCCCAGACCGGCGATGCCGACGAGGTGGCGCCGAGCTGCAGCGCGAGGGTTTCGTCGCCGCCGACGTCGACGCCGAGGATCTGCTGGAGTATCTCGCGCCGTTCGTCGAGCCGGCGACGGTGCCGGAGTTCCAGTTCACCCGGGACTGGATGCGGGAGCAGTTCATCCGGGTCCGGGACCCGCAGGCCTCCAGCGGGGTCGGCGATGCGGCTCAACCTGCCGCCGAGCTATCTGTTGATCCACCGGGTCTGGATGGGCGGGATCGCGGTGCTGTCCCAGCTCGACGCCAAGGCGGCGTTCGG
>CAVXBJ010000080.1:0-57296 GCA_963759915.1 uncultured Actinomycetota bacterium
GGTGCAGGACCTTGGTGGCCATCCCCGCCTGCCGGAGCCGGCGGCCGAACTCCTCGGCCATCGCCGTGCTCCGGTGCTTGCCGCCGGTGCAGCCGATCGCGATCGTGGCGAACCTCTTGCCCTCGGTGATGTAGCCCTTCGCCGTCACCTCGAGCAGTCCCTGCAGCCGTTGCAGGAACTCCTCGGCGCCGTCCTGCGCGAGCACGTAGTCGCGGACGGGCTGGCTGAGGCCGGTCTGCGGCCGCAGCTCGGGCACCCAGTGCGGGTTGGGCAGGAACCGGACGTCCACGACCAGGTCGGCGTCGACCGGGATGCCGTTCTTGAAGCCGAACGAGACGACCGTCACGCGGAGGGCGTCGTCGGCGGCGTCCCCGTACGCGTGCGCGACCCGCGAGCTCAGCTGGTGGATGTTGATCGAGGACGTGTCGATCACCAGGTCGGCGGCGGCCCGCAGGGTGGCGATGGTCTCCCGCTCCCGGGTGATCCCGTCCAGCAGCCGACCGTCGCCCTGCAGGGGGTGCGGCCGCCGGACGGACTCCTGACGCCGGACGATCACGTCGTCGGCGGCCTCCAGGAACAAGATCTCCGGCATGGTGCCGGCCGCGGTCAGCTCGGTGAACATGCTCGGCAGCTGCTCGAAGAACGACCGGGTGCGCACGTCCAGCACGACGGCGAGCCGGTGGATGCCGTTCTCCTTGGCCTGGGTGCAGACCTCGGGCAGCACCGTCGGCGGGAGGTTGTCGACCACGTACCAGCCGAGGTCCTCCAGGGCGTTCGCCGCGGTCGACCGGCCGGCTCCCGACATGCCGGTCACCACCACCAGTCTCAGCGAGGGTTCGGTGCCGGGCACGTCCTCCGACGTCTCGGCGACCTCCAGCTCCTCGGCGGTCACGACGACTGGCTCACTGCTCACCCGGCCATTATCCCGTCAGGACGTGGTGATCTCACCGGTAGCCGTGTTCACCGCTTCGCGCGTCGGGGCCTTGTCCAGCTGGGCCTTGATCGCCGAGGCCAGCACCGGACCGAATCCGGGCACCTCCGCGATCTCCTCCAGACTCGCCGCCCGCAGCTTCCGCAGCGACCCGAAGTGCGTCAGCAGGGTCTTCCGCCGGACCTCGCCCAGGCCCGGCACGTCGTCGAGCAGCGACTCCACCATCGACTTGCTCCGGCGGGACCGGTGGTGGGTGATCGCGAACCGGTGGGCCTCGTCCCGCAGCCGCTGCAGCAGGTAGAGGCCCTCGCTGGTCCGGGGCAGGATGACCGGGACGTCGCTGTCGGGCAGCCACACCTCCTCCAGCCGCTTCGCCAGACCACACAGCGCGACGTCGTGCACGCCGAGCTCGTCCAGTGCGGCAGCCGCGGCGGCGACCTGCGGCGGGCCACCGTCCACCACCACCAGCGCCGGCGCGTACGCGAACCGTCGGGGTGCGCCGGTGGTCGGGTCGATCAGCAGCGGGCCCTCCGGGTCGGCACCATCGACCGCTCCGGCGGCAGCGGAGGCGCGCTGGTCATCGAGCATCCGCCGGAACCGTCGGGTGATCACCTCGTGCATCGCGGCCACGTCGTTCTGACCGTCGACGGAGCGGATGACGAAGCGCCGGTACTCGCTCTTGCGCGGCAGCCCGTCCTCGAACACCACCATCGACGCCACGACCTCGGTGCCCTGCAGGTTGGAGATGTCGTAGCACTCGATCCGCAGCGGTGCGGTCGGCAGCTCCAGAGCCTCCTGGATCTCTTCGAGGGCACGGTTCCTGGTCGACAGGTCACCCGCGCGGCTGGTCTTGTGCCGGATCAGGGCCTCGCTGGCGTTCCGTGTCACGGTCTCCATCAGCACCCGCTTGTCGCCCCGCTGAGGCACCCTGATCCGCACCGTCGAACCGCGCTTCTGGGTCAAGAGCTCGGTGAGCGACTCCAGCGACGTCGGCAGCACCGGCACCAGGATCTCCCGGGGGACGGCGGTCGGATCCGGGTCGGCCGGGTCGACCTCGTCGTACAGCTGGAGCAGGAACGCCTCGATCAGGGAGTCGGTGGCGCCGTCGTCCATCCGGTCGGCGACCCAGCCCCGCTCGCCGCGGATCCGGCCGCCGCGGACGTGGAAGATCTGCACGGCCACCTCGAGCGGGTCCTCGGCCAGCGCGATCACGTCGGCGTCGGTGCGGTCCTCGAAGACCACCGCGTTGCGATCCATCGCCTTGCGCAGGGCCCCGATGTCGTCGCGCAGCCGACCGGCCCGCTCGAACTCCAGCTCGTCGCTGGCCTGCCGCATCTGCGCCTCGAGCCGCTTCACGTACGTGGTGCCGTCGCTGGCCATGAACGAGCAGAAGTCCTCGACGATCTCCCGGTGGGCGTCGGCGTCGACCCGGCCGACGCAGGGTGCCGCGCACTTGCCGATGTAGCCCAGCAGGCACGGTCGGCCGATCTGCTGGTGGTTCTTGAACACGCCGGGGCGGCAGGACCGCATCGGGAAGACCCGCAGCAGCTGGTCCACGGTCTCCCGGATGGCCCAGGCGTGGGAGTAGGGGCCGAAGTAGCGGTTGCCCTTGCGCTTCGGCCCGCGTCCCACCATCACCCGCGGGAACTCCTCGGACAGCGTGACGCACAGCCACGGGTACGACTTGTCGTCGCGGTACTTGACGTTGAACCGGGGGTCGAACTCCTTGATCCAGGAGAACTCGAGCTGGAGCGCCTCGGTCTCGGTCTGCACGACCGTCCACTCGACCTTGGCGGCGCTCTGCACCATCGTCCGGGTGCGGTGGTGCAACCCACCCGGATCGCCGAAGTAGGAATTCAGCCGCGACCGCAGGCTCTTGGCCTTGCCGACGTAGATGACCCGGTTGTCCGCGTCGGAGAACCGGTAGACCCCCGGCTGCTCCGGGATCGAGCCCGGAGCCGGACGGTAGGAGACGCGGGGTGACACGTCGCCCAGACTAGGCGTCTGTCCCGACAGTGCTGGTCGTCGCTCGCTTCCCGTCGCGAGCGACCGCGCAGCGGAGCGCCCGGTCCTGTCTGGACCGAGGAGCGTGCAGACAACGCCACCGTCTGCGCGCGACGAGGGGAGTCAGGACCAATCGGCGCGCAGCGGAGCAGGAAGGGACGACTACTCGAGTGATGACGATGTTGTCGCCGGAGGTGACGAACTTCACGGCCGGCAGCGCGGTCTGGGCGGGCCCGCTGATCACGGAACCGTCGGTGATGGAGAAGTGACTCTGGTGGAACGGGCAGATGATCTGCTGGTCGGTCACCTCGCCGACCGGGTTGCCCTGGTGGGTGCAGATGGCGCTGAAGACCTTGAACTCGCCTTCGGCGGGCTGGGTCACCACGTACTTCTGCTCGATGATCACACCGCCGCCGACGGGCACGTCGGAGGTGGCCACCTTGATGCCGTCCGGTTCGGTGCCGGACGGCTCCGTCCCGCTGGCCGAGGCACCCGCGCTCTCGGCTGCGCTCGGGCTCATCGCGGGCTGGGACGTCGCGTCGGCGGCCGGAGTGCTCGACGGCGTGGACGTGCTGGTGTCGGCACCGCAAGCCGCGAGGATCGCCGTGGTGCCGCCACCGAGGGCCACGAGACCGACGGCCCGGAGGACCGTGCGTCGGCCGCAGACGGGAAGAGGCTGCGTCGCCTCGGGGGAAGGGGTCGGCGTGGTCGTCGACATGAGGGCTCCTCGTGGGGGTCGGGGTAGCGCGTTGGATGACGATTCAAGCAACGGACCCTGTCAGGAACCTGTGAGGGTCACCGCCCGAGGTCCTCCGAGCCGGGCACGACCAGACCCGTCTCGTGGGCCCGGACCCGCCGGCCGGGGGCTCGGTGCGCCCGCGGCGAGGCGGCTCAGCCCGCGAGCCGGGCGCTGGACCTGGTCGTTCCCCCGGTGGCTGCTCTCGTGGCGGTCGTCTTGGCCGGGGCCCGCTTGGTCACCGTCGTCTTGACCGGGGTCTTCTTCGCGACCGCCTTCTTGGCGACCACCTTCTTGACCGGGGCCTTCTTCGCGGGGGTCCTCGCCGCGACCGCGGCCTTCGTCGTCGTGGCCGCCGCCTTCTTCGCTGCCGCCTTCTTGGCCGCACCCTTGCGACCGAGAGGTGCCGGCACGTCCACCAGGCTGGGCTGCTGAGCACCGACCGGAACCTCTCGCCCCTCCAGGATGGGACGCAGGAACTCCCCGGTGTACGACCGCGGGTTGGCCGCGATCTGCTCCGGGGTGCCCTCGTCGATCACGGTGCCACCCCGGGATCCGCCCTCCGGGCCCATGTCGATCAACCAGTCGGCGGTCTTGATCACGTCCAGGTTGTGCTCGATCACCACCACCGTGTTGCCGTTGTCGACCAGCCGCCCGAGCACGCCGAGGAGCTTGCGGATGTCCTCGAAGTGCAGGCCGGTGGTGGGTTCGTCGAGCACGTACAGGGTGCGGCCGGTGGAGCGCTTCTGCAGCTCGCTGGCCAGCTTGACCCGCTGGGCCTCACCGCCCGACAGGGTCGGCGCCGGCTGACCGAGCCGGACGTAGCCGAGGCCGACCTCGTTCAACGTCTTCAGGTGCCGAGCGATCGACGGCAGGGCGGCGAAGAAGTCCACCCCCTCCTCGATCGACATGTCGAGGACCTCGGCGATGGTCTTGCCCTTGTAGTGGACCTCCAGGGTCTCCCGGTTGTAGCGGGCGCCGTGGCAGACCTCGCAGGGCACGTACACGTCGGGCAGGAAGTTCATCTCGATCTTGATCGTGCCGTCACCGGTGCAGTTCTCGCACCGCCCGCCCTTGACGTTGAAGGAGAACCGGCCCTGCTGGTAGCCGCGGACCTTGGCCTCGGGGGTCTCGGCGAACAGCTTGCGCACGTGGTCGAAGACCCCGGTGTACGTCGCCGGGTTGGAGCGGGGCGTCCGGCCGATCGGCGACTGGTCGACGTGGATGATCTTGTCGATCTCGTCCGCGCCGGTGATCGAGCGGTGCCGCCCGGGCACCTCGCGGGCGTTGTAGATCCGCTTGGCCAAGGCGTTGTAGAGGATCGAGTTCACCAGGGTGGACTTGCCCGAGCCGGAGACCCCGGTGACCGCGATCAGCTGACCCAGCGGGAAGCTCACCGTGACGTCCTGCAGGTTGTGCTCGGTCGCGTGGTGCACGGTGATCTCACGCCCGACCGGACGCGGCCGTCGCTGGCTCGGCAGGGCGATCTGCCGGCGTCCGGAGAGGTACGCCCCGGTCAGCGACTCCTCACACTCCAGCAGCTCGGACACGGGACCGGAGACGACCACGTTGCCGCCGTGCTCGCCGGCGCCCGGACCGATGTCGACTGCCCAGTCGGCCACCCGGATCGTGTCCTCGTCGTGCTCGACCACGATCAGGGTGTTGCCCAGGTTGCGCAGCCGGATCAGGGTCTCGATCAGGCGGCGGTTGTCCCGCTGGTGCAGACCGATGCTCGGCTCGTCCAGCACGTAGAGCACGCCCACCAGGCCCGACCCGATCTGGGTGGCCAGGCGGATGCGCTGGGCCTCGCCGCCCGACAGGCTCGCGGTGGGTCGGCTCAGCGAGAGGTAGTCCAGACCGACGTCGAGGAGGAACCTGAGCCGCTCGTTGATCTCCTTGAGCACCCGCTCGGCGATCTGCTTCTCCCGGTCGGAGAGCTCCAGACCGGAGAGGAAGGTCGCGGCCTCGTCGATGGAGAGGCTGGCGACCTCGGCGATGTTCTTGTCGCCGACGGTGACGGCCAGCGAGGTGGGCTTCAGCCGGGCGCCGTGGCAGGCCGTGCACGGCACCTCACGCATGTAGCCCGCGAACCGCTCCCGCGACGTGTCGGTCTCGGCCTCGGCGTGCCGACGCTCGATGTAGGGGACGATGCCCTCGTACTTGGCGTTGTAGCTCCGCTCCCGCCCGTACCGGTTGCGGTAGCGGACGTGCACCTGCCCGGGCACGCCGAACAGCAGGATCTTCTTGGCCTCCGACGGCAGCGAGTGCCACGGCACGGAGGTGCTGAAGCGCGTCTCCTCGGCCAGGGAGGAGATCAGCCGCTGGAAGTAGTCCGCGACGTGCGCCGATGACCAGGGCGCGATCGCCCCCTCGTCCAGGCTCTTCTCGTCGTCGGGCACCACCAGCTCGGGGTCGACCTCCATCCGGGTGCCCAGCCCGGAGCACTCCGGGCAGGCCCCCCACGGGCCGTTGAACGAGAACTGTCGCGGCTCGAGCTCGTCGATGGAGATGTCGTGGTCGTTCGGGCAGGCCAGCTTCTCGGAGTAGCGGCGCTCCCGTTGCGGATCGTCCGCGGCGAGATCGACGAAGTCGATCGTGACGATCCCCTGCGCCAGTCCCAGCGCCGTCTCCACCGAGTCGGTCAGCCGTCGCTTGACCGACGGCTTCGCGGCCAGCCGGTCGACCACCACGTCGATGGAGTGCTTGTACTTCTTGTCCAGGACCGGCGGGCTCGTCAGCATCACGGTCTCGCCGTCGACCCGGGCCCGGGCGAAACCCTCCCCGGCGAGCTGGCGGAACAGCTCGGCGTACTCGCCCTTCCGCTCTCGGATGACCGGGGCCAGCACCTGGAACCGGGTGCCTTCCGGCAGCGTCAGCAGCCGGTCCACGATCTGCTGCGGCGACTGCCGGCTGATCGGCTCCCCGCAGATCGGGCAGTGCGGGCGCCCCGCTCGCGCGTACAGCAGCCGCAGGTAGTCATAGACCTCGGTGATGGTGCCCACCGTCGAGCGCGGGTTCCGGCTCGTCGACTTCTGGTCGATCGAGACCGCGGGCGACAGGCCCTCGATGAAGTCGACGTCCGGCTTGTCCATCTGCCCCAGGAACTGCCGGGCGTACGCCGACAGCGACTCCACGTACCGACGCTGGCCCTCGGCGAAGATGGTGTCGAACGCGAGACTCGACTTCCCGGACCCGGACAGGCCGGTGAAGACGATGAGCGCGTCCCGCGGCAGCTCCAGCGAGATGTTGCGCAGGTTGTGCTCGCGCGCACCGCGCACGACGATCTGGTCAGTCACGCGGTCGATCGTATGTGCGCCCTCAGACAGTCTTGTCCTGTCGCTCGCTGCTTCGCTGCGCGCCGGGTGTCCCTGACTTCCCTCCTCGGGCGCAGACGATGAAGCGTTGTCTGCTCCTTCGTCGGTCCAGTCAGGGACGGGCGCTCCCCTCAGCCGCTCCCGAAGCCGCTCGCCGGGGGCTCGCTGGGACGGGCGCTCCGCTCGCGGCGGCTCGCTCGGGACGGGCCGCTCGCGGCCGCTCGCCGGGGGCTCGCTCGGGACGGGCGCTCCGCGCGCCGGGGCTCGCTCGGGACGGGCGCTCCGCTCGCGGCCGCTCGCCGGGGCTCGCTCGGGACGGGCGCTCGCTCGCTCACTCGGGACCGCTGCGCGGGCCGGATAGGTTTGTCCCCATGAGTGAGGCGGCCGGCAA
Source organism: uncultured Actinomycetota bacterium (assembly GCA_963759915.1). Classification (GTDB taxonomy): domain Bacteria; phylum Actinomycetota; class Actinomycetes; order Propionibacteriales; family Propionibacteriaceae; genus Microlunatus. The sequence goes on from CAVXBJ010000080.1 coordinate 7,377, forward strand.
GCTGATGGCGGTACGGGCGCTGGTGACGGCCTCGACCCAGCGGCTGCTGGGCGACACGATCGGGGTCGACGACGACGCCTGGCGGTCGCCGAGCCTGTTGCCGCTCTGGAGCCGCGGGCACGTGGCCACCCACCTGGCCCGACAGGCGGACGCGGTGGGTCGCCTGGTCGACTGGGCCCGGACCGGGGAGCGGCAGGACATGTATGCCTCGCCGCAGCTCCGGGAGGACGAGATCGAAGCGGGGTCCGGACGCAGCGGACTCGAGCTCCAGGTCGACCTCGACACCAGTGCGGAGCGGCTGAGCGAGGGTTTCACCAGTCTCGACGAGACCGATTCGACCGGCGACGCGGCGGGTGGCCCCTGGGACAGCGAGGTGGAGCTGCGCGGTGGGCAACGCGTGGTGGCCCGGTTGCTCCCGCTGGCCCGCCTGACCGAGATCGTGCTGCACCACATCGACCTGGACATCGGCTTCGGGGTGGACGACGTCGACGACGAGACCGCCGAGTGGCTGCTGGAGTGGTCGGCGTACCGGCTGGGCGCCCGAGAGGAGTTCCCCCGGCTGGAGCTGGTCAGCGACAGCGGCTTCCACACCGCGCTGGGCAGCTCCGGGGACGTCCGCCGGGTCACCGGCTCCTCCCCCGCCCTGCTCGGCTGGCTCACCGGCCGGGCCGCTCCCGACGTCGTCCGCGGCAGCGACGGCCTGGTGGTCCCCGGCCTGTGACCGGAGCTCTCTCGTCCCGACCTTCCAGACACACCCACCTTCCAGAGAGGTACGGCATGCGCAACGACATCACCGTCCGGGGCGGTACGACCCGATGAGCGGCCTCCACCACGTCGAGCCCGGCGGACCGGCGCTCACGCTGCCGCTGTCCGGGGACGTCACCCTGGCCAAGATCAGCGTCGGCCCGATGGACAACAACGCGTACCTGCTGACCGCCGAGACCGGTGGGGCGGTGCTGATCGACGCCGCCGAGGACGACACCCGCCTGCTGGAGCTGATCGGCGGCCGCGAGGTCGCAGTCATCATCACCACCCATCGCCACGGCGACCACTGGCAGGCGCTCCAGGCCGTGGCCGAGGCCACCAAGGCCGAGCTCGTCTGCGGACGCCCGGACGTCGACGCCATCGCGACCGGTGCCTGGGTGGAAGGGCTCACCGGAGCCTGGGACGGCGACGAGGTGACGATCGGCGACGGTGACCTCGAGGTCATCGGCCTGGTCGGACACACCCCCGGCTCGATCGCCCTCGCCTTCACCGGGTCCGACGGCGTGGTGCACCTGTTCTCCGGCGACAGCCTGTTCCCGGGTGGACCGGGGAAGACGAACAGCCCGGCCGACTTCGCCTCCCTGATGAGCGATCTGGAGACCAAGGTGTTCGACCGCTTCGACGACCGCACCATCGTCCACCCCGGCCACGGGGACGGCACCACCCTCGGAGCGGAACGCCCGCACCTCGCGGAGTGGCGCGCTCGCGGCTGGTGAACAGCACTACTCCGGCAGGCGCTCCCGCAGCTCCGTCGGCAGCAACCGGGCGGACCTGACCAACCGGGCGGCCACCACCACGGTGATCGTCTGGGTCGCCAGCAGGCCGATCAGCACCAGCAGCTGGGCGGCGCCGGCCTGGATCGGGGTGCCGCCGCCGAGCAGGACGCCGACGAACGCCCCCGGCAGCGTCACGAGACCGACGGTCCTGGTCTGATCCAGGCCGGGCACCAGGGCTTCCGGTAGATGCCGACCGATGACCTCGTCGATCGCCTCTGGCCGAGTCAGTCCCAGCGAGAGGCCGGCCTCGTACGTGCCCAGCTCGTCGTGCAGGGCGGCGAACACCCGCCGACCCGTCAGTGAGCTCGCGGTCATCCCGCCGCCGATGATGATGCCGGCCACCGGCACGAGCGACGCACCCGTGAACGGCACCGCCCCGGAGGCGAAGATCACCGCGAGGGTGGGCAGCACCCCGGAGGCGATGGCGACACCCACCCACGGCCAGGCCCGAGGTGCCTCGATCCGGCGCGACGACGTCAACGTGGCGACCGCGAGCATGAAGACGCCGAACAGGATCGACCAGACGACGTGGCCGAGCACGGCCGTGATCACCAGCGCGACCACGATGAGCTGGATGGTCGCCCGCAGCGCCGCGCTGCCGAGCTGGCGCTCCCGGTGCAGCCCGCCCAGCCAGGAGACCGTGACGGCCAGGGCGAGGAGCACGAGGAGGGCGACCGCCAGCGCCGGTCCGGGTTGTCCGGGCATCAGCCGCCGCCCGTCACGACACTGCTCCCGCGCCCGAGATCACGGGGTGATCTCGTCGAGGACCTTGGTGCCGAGGGTCTTGGGATGGTGCCGTCCGCGGACGGCGAACTCGCGGGCCCGGTGACTCGACAGGGCCAGCAGGACGAGGGTGCCGCCGGCGATCGTCGGCAGCTGCGCCAACCCGACCACCTCGACCCCGGAGATGCTGGAGACGAACGCACTGGTCGTGGCGAACACCGAGTAGAGCATCAACATCAGCCGAGCCCAGTTCCGCCCGACGTACGTGGCGACCCCGAGCAGGATGTCCACCACGCCGAACACGGCGACGACCACCGCGACCACGACGATGACGACCAGCTCGGAGACGCCCTGCAGGTCGCCGTCCAGAGCCAGCTCGGCCTGGCCCCGCAGCAGCACGATCGCCAGCGCCGTCCCCAGCGTGATCAGCCCACGGATCACCGCGGTCGCGGCCCCGAACACCGTCTGCGCCGGGCGCTTGTCCCGGCTGTCGCGCTCGTCGTCCGCGGCCAGCACCTCGGCCGGCACCGCGGTCAGGTCCAGGATCGGCAGGTCGCCGTCGGTCTGGATCAGGTCCCCACCGCCGTTGCGCGAGTGGTAGCCGGTGGAGAAGTCCTTGATCACCCGCACCGACGCGGTCGGGCTCCCCTCGATCACCGTACGGACCACGAAGTCGCGCTCGATGTCGGTGTTGGCCTCGATCTTGTGGGTGATCTGGAAGGTGAACAGAGAGAACCCCACGCTCTTGTCGTACGTCCCCGCCGCCAGCCAGTCCGCCGCGTACCCGCCGGGCAGCATCCAGCCCTCCGGGCAGCGCCAGAACCGCACGTGGTGGCGCTGGGACGTGCTGCCGCCGACCTCCTGCTGGTACGCGAAGTCCTGCTGGCGATCGAAGAGCATCAGGGGGCTGACCGGCGCCCGCGGGTAGCTGCGCCTGGCCACGGTGGCAGTGACCATCGCCCGTCCGGAACGGGGGTCGAGGTCGTCGGCCAGGATCCACCCCGCTGCCGCCATCGCCTCGTGCACCTGCCCTTCGTGCCCGAGCAGCGCGATGTTGACCGGGTCGCCCAGCAACCCGTCCCCGGTCCGGGTCCGGCCGATGAAGTAGCCGGGCACGTAGATGTGGGTGAGGATCCGGTGCAGCCGCGGCAGCAGGAGATAGGTGAACAAGATCCAGAACGCCACCAGCAGGAGCATCGGCCAGCCCGGGCGGACGCCTTCGCGGATCAGCAGGTAGGCGAGCCAGAGCGACGCCAAGCCGGCGAACGCGAAGAACGCCGAGTCGATCTTGTCCATCAGACCCGAGCGTCGCCGCACCGAGCGTCGCGAGTCAGCCATGCGCTCAGTCTGGCCGATCGACCACCGCGGCGACATGCGGCCCGCCGGGAGGGCTACGGCGCCGCCAGCACCTCGCGAACGGCCGTGGCGAATCCCGCCGGATCCTCCATGAACCCGGCGTGGTGGCTGGGGAACACGACCGCCGGCTGTCCGAGGCGCTCCGCCAACGCCTCGGCGGAGCGCCGGGCGACCTCGGCTCCGGAAGCGGCGCCCACCGCGACCCGGACCCGGACCGGTCCTCCCTCGAGTCCGACGACATCAGGCGCGTAGCGGGTGAACGGCTTCAGCATCCGGAGGAAGAACAGCTCGTCGTCCGCCTGCTGCTTGGCCGACGGCTCGGGCGGTGCGGTGTCGCTCGGCTGGTCATCGGTCGGTGCGCCGGGGGGTGGCCAGGCGGCCGGGGGCACGCCCTCGGCCGGCACGAGACCCTGGTGCATGACGAGCGAGGCGAACGCACCCCAGGCGCCCCCGGAGCCGGCGGATCGGTAGGTGTCCTCGATCGCGTCCACCGCCGCCCGCACCGGGGCGGCGTCCGGCAGCAGGTCGGCGACCGGCGGCTCGTGCGCGATCAGGGTGGTGATCTTGCCGGGGTGCCTGCTGGCGAAGGCGAGTCCGGCGACCGCTCCGCCACTGGTTCCCATCATGGCGGCGGGACCGAGACCGAGCTCGTCGACGATGGCGGCGAGGTCATCGGCCTCGATCTCCGGGGTGATCGGCAGGGACGGGTCATCGACCGAGCTCTCGCCCACCCCGTGCGGGTCGTAGGTGACCACGGTGTGATCGGCTGCCAGGTCATCGGCCAGGGCGGCGAACGGCGCACTGGTCATCGGCTGGCCGACGACCAGCAGCAACGGGCCGGAGCCGCGGACCTCGTAGTAGAGCCGCCCGCCGTTGGCGTCGAGGTGGTGCTGGGTCGGTGCCGTGCTCATCGCTGCCTCCGTGGTGGTGGGGTGCCTGCCCTGACGTAGACCGACGGCGACCGGCCGATTCATCGGGTGGCCGGCGACCGGCTCAGTCCTGACCTCGCCGGAGACCGAGCGTCGCCATCAGGTCCTCGTGCAGCTCCATCCACACGGTGTGACAGGAGTCCTCACGGACCCGGGCGACCCAGCTCGGGTCGCCGTTCTGCACGCGGGTCAGCGCCCCGGCGAACCGCGCGTGGTACCCCGCGAACCGGCTCAACCTCGCGGTCAGCCGAGGTTCCAGCCGAGCCAGGTCGCCGCCGATCCGGGTCAGGTCGTCGATCACCCGGGCGTCCCAGTCGGGATCGTCGTGCTGGTTGGGAGCGAGCGGGTCCGAGGAGCTCGGACGCAGCTGCCAGTCCGTGGTCGCTCGCAGCAGCCTGGCGTTGCTGGGCAGGAAGTCGCGGTGCACGGCCGTCACATCGGCGGCGGCACCGGCGGCGGTGAGCTCGGCGGCCAGCTGCTGCTCGTTGCGGCGTCTGCCGGTGTCGGTCAGCGTCCAGCCCCCGGTGCCGGCGAAGTCGACCCGGCTCACCCAGCCGTACGCCTGGAGGTCCAGCAGCAGCTCGCTCGCGGCCGCCGGAGCCAACCCGTACCGGCGGGCAACCTGATGATCATCGGCCATCCCGCCGAGCCGCACGGCGTGCAGGACCAGCAGATCGGTCGCGGAGCCGGTGGTCACCCCGCCGATCCTAGGGTCCGGTCACGGCGCGGGTGGATCTGCACCCCGTCCCGTCGGGATCGGTGAGCACGACCCACGGACCGGGCCCGTCGGTGATCATCGTCGGCGCGCAACCCGCGACCCGCAGGCGATCGGCCAGGAACGTGGCGCCCGATCGATCCGGGCAGTGTCGTCTTCGACGGGCCCCGTGCGGAGGACTCACCCCGCCCGGGCGCCGGAGCCGCGTGTCGCACGGCTCTGGCCCCGGTCGGGGTGAGTTCGACGCGCTGCTGATCTCGTCGGATCACGCTCGCTGGACGTGGACCAGCTCCGCGGCGAGCGCGGCGTTGATGGTCGCGAACTCGCGCCAGCTCGGCGGCGTCAGCCGAGCCAGCGACCGGCCGCGGTCCTCACCGACCCGGCGGAGGGACCACCGGTCGATCCGGTGGCCCGTGGCGGAGAAGCTCACGAGGGTCCCCGCCGCCCACCCGTGGACGACCAGATCGGGCGGATGCGAGGCCGTCACGCGCTGCGGCGACACCAACCAGGCGACCGCGCCGAGCTCATCCTGGATGTGCTGAGCGGCCTCGAACATCAGACCGCCGACGGCCTCGTCGCGCGCGGCGAGCAACCGCACCGTCACCCGCTCGAGGGCGAGTGGATCGCCGCTCAAGAGCTGGACGACGTCGGAGAGCAGCCGCTCCCGGTCGCCCGGCCCCAGACCGCGGGCCTCCGCGATCGCCGACGCGGTCCCGGCGCTTCGCGTACCGGTGAGGTGCAGCGGCCAGACCCGCAGGATCCCCCGCAGGGCGACACGGGATCGCTCGCCGCCCAGGTACGGGCCGAAGGTGGGTCGATCGGCCTCCGGCTCGTGGGTGAGACGTATCCCCGGACGATCGGAGCCCGGGTCGACGACCAGCCAGCGCGGCACTTCCTGCCCGCCCGCCGAGCGGTTCCAGCGAGGCTTCGATCGCTCCAGCAGGTTGCGTTCCAACCAGGAGGCCTCGTGGACCGAGGCGCAGGCCACCGCCTCCACCCTGGCGATCTGGCGAACCATCCGGCGCAGATGGCGTCGTCCGGTCAGATCACCCCAGTACGAACGGGTCCGGCTGCGCAGGTCGGTCGCCCGGCCGATGTACATCACCCGGCCGGCGGAGTCTCGGAACCGGTAGACGCCCGGCTGCCGCGGCAGCACCGCGCAGGCGTCCTGGGCACTGCTCATGGAGCAGTCAGAACAGCACCGGCAGACTGGCCAGCCGCGACGCCGCCACCCCGAGGGTCGCCAGGGACGCGGCGAGCAGCAGCGCGCGGGCCGCCCGGTAGCGGAAGGTCGAGACCACCCCGGAGAAGAACAGGGCCACCGCCAGCAGGATCGTCACCGACACGTACGCGGACGCGGTCGTCCCCGCCTCCTGGCTCTGTCGGGAGATCTCGGCCGACGCCGCCACGCTCTTCTCGTACGGGGCCAGCTGAGTCGCCAGGTACTCGGGGTCCTGACCGAGCGGGACGGGAGAACGGCCCGCCCGCACCTCCGCCTCCCAGCGATTCAGGGTCGGCAGGAAGTCCGGCCGGATGACGCTCGAGCGGTAGAACGTCCGCAGCCGGGTGTTGCCGTCGGACACGGCCTGGGCGTACTGCGCCACGGTCATGCTGTCGTACGCGATCGTCTGCGTGGCCAGTCCGAACAGCCGGGCGTTCTCGACGCTCTGCTGGGCGGCCTGCCGGCCGAGATCGGAGCTCTCACCGCCCCACTGGGTGGCCTCGTAGGCGCACCAGGCCGTCCCCAGGGTGCTCAGTCCGAGCAGCAGGACGGCGATCAGCTCGATCAGCTTGTCGGCCCCGGGCAGCTGGATCGGGCCGTCCGCGGACTGCTCGGTCGACGACGTGGCACTCATCCGCGCGACTCGTTCCCACGACGCTGCTCGTCATCCCCGAGTCCGGGGGTGGCACCGAGACTGCTGTCCGCCCCCGGGCCGGCGCCGGGGACCCGTGGGCCACCTTGCAGCGCCACGTTGAGGATCTCGCGGCGGGCGATCAGCTCGCGCCACAGGTCGGTCTCCCGGTAGCGCCACGGATCACCGTCGACGGCGACCAGCTCGGCATCGTGCGTCGCCTGCGCGAGCCGGACCGCGGCCATCGCCTGCTCGTAGTCCAGCTCGTGCGGGGCACGACTGACCGCCTGGATCACCTCACCGGTGCGACCGAGGTCGATCCCGCCGAGCACGAAGGACACGAGCTCGAACCCGTCCTCGGCCAGTGCGGTGGTGAGCTGGTCGGCCACCGCCGCCCGGCCGGCCTCGCGCGCCTCACCGACGACGTCGGCGACCCCGGTGCCCGGTTGCCCGAGGGCGGTGGTGAGCACCAGTGCGCTCTCGTCCCGCACGATGCCGAAGATCCCCTCGGGACCGAACCGCTCGTGCACCAGGCGCAGGTCGTCGGGGCGGAGCCGGAACCGCACGGTGTAGCCGACGGTGGCCTGGACCCCGTCTCCGAGGACCACCGGTACCGGCTCACCCACGCAGTCGAGCTCCGGTCGATCGGCGGGCCCGGTCACGCCACCCGCCCGATAGCTCAGCTCGACCGACGGGTAGGTGACGACCATCCGCCGGCGCAGGGCGAAGATGAAGTGCAGCCCGGGCGGCAACGTGGTGTCCGTGGGCCGCCCGCGGACCAGGAGCAGCGCGTTCCGGCCCGCCGGCACCCGGACGAACGACGCGCTCAGCACCACCCACACCAGCAGACCGATGGCGGGGATGAGGAGGATCCCCAAGATGATCCAGCCGATGGTCGTCATGGCCACACCCTCTCGCCCACCGGCGGCGGGCGCCAGACCGGCGCCGAGATTTCACCCGATCGGAATGACCCAGCTCCAGCCCGGGAGCGGGCACCGAGGAGAATGCCGCCACCACGAGAATCGGCCGGTTCCGGTGGATCCGGCGACGGCCAGGAGGAGCGACCGTGACGGCCAGCGAGTTCACTGCCCGGGCCAGGCGCCGGGAGCGCGTGGTCGGCTACTGGATGACCCTGGACAGCCCCGGGCTGGCCGAGCGGTTGGCCGGTGTCGGTTACGACTACGTCGTGCTGGACGCCCAGCACGGCGAGCTGGACAGTCGCGCCCAGGCCGCCGCGCTGATCGCGATCGACGCCGCGTCGGGCGCCAGCGGTCTGGTCCGGGTGGAGGCCAACCACGCCACCCCGATCGGTCGTGCGCTGGACTCCGGCGCGGCGGGCGTGATCGTCCCGCTGATCAACTCGGCGGCCGACGCGGCCGCGGCGGTGGCCGCGAGCCGCTATCCCCCGGCCGGGATCCGATCCTTCGGACCGCTGCGGTCCGACCTGCGGATCGGTCCGGCTCCGGCCGAGGTCAACGCGACGGTCCTGGTGCTCGCCATGATCGAGACCGCGGCCGGGCTGGCCGCCGTGGAGGACATCGCCGCCACACCGGGGCTGGACGGCATCTACATCGGACCGTCCGATCTCTCGCTGGGCGTCGGCGCCGCCTACCCCGGCGACCCGGCCGCCGCTGAGGATCTCGCCGCTGCCCTGGTGCGGATCCGCGAGGCCTGCGAGGCCGGTGGCGTCATCGCCGGCATCCACACCCCGAGCGGGGAGGTGGCCGCGCAGCGTCTCGCCGAGGGCTTCACCTTCGTCACCGTCGCCCACGACACCGGACACCTGGTCGCCGCCGCAGCGTCACACCTCGAGGTCGCTCGCCGCTGAGTCGAGCGCCTTCTCGAACCACACGTCGGCGTACGGGTTGTCGTTGTAGCGCGGGATCCGGCGGTAGCCCGACCGGTCGTACAGGGCGATCGCCTCGACCAGCGCCGCGTTGGTGTCGAGCCTGATCAGCACCAGCCCCTGCGTGGCCGCGACGTGCTCGAGGTGGGCCAGCATCCGCCGTCCCAACCCGACTCCGCGAGCTGCCGGATCGACCCACATCCGCTTGATCTCCCCGACACCGGCGGCGAGACGGCGCACCGTGCCGCAGGCCACCGGCTCCTCGCCGCGAAGGGCCAGCACCACCCGACCCGGGTCGGCGGTCGGTTCGCCGGCGTACGCGGTGATCTCGAACCCGCCCTCGAAACGAGCCGCCAGCTCCTCGAAGTAACGACTCGCGGCCCGCTCTGCCGCCGGCGACCGGGGATGCGACGTCGACGAACACGATCGGCGGACCCGGCACCTGTCGACCCTACTGTCGACCCGCTGTCAGAGCGCCGCCGTACGCTGCGGCGATGGCGACCAGACCTCGCTTCCCCACCGATCACGAGCCGACCATCGAGGTGCGTCCCGCGTACGGACGCTTCGACGACTTCGCCACCGTGGTGGGCACCCAGCGACCGGACGCCGGTGGCTGCTGGTGCATGTCGTACCGCGACAGCCGGGTGGGCAACGCCGAGCGCCCCGGCTACATGCGGACCGAGTGCGACACGGAACCGGGCCCGGGGGTGCTGGTCTACGTGGACGACGTGGTCGCCGGCTGGTGCTCCGTGGCCCCCCGCAGCCGCTACCGCCGGCTGCTCAACTCCCGCACCATCCCCATCCTGGACGACGCCGACGCCTGGCCCGCGGTCTGCTTCGTGGTCCGCACCGGTTACCGCAAGCACGGGCTCCTGCACGAGCTGCTGGCCGGTGCCGTGCAGCACGCCCGCGCCCACGGGGCCGAGGTCGTCGAGGGCTACCCGGTGGAGAGCGGGGGTGCTCGGGTGGACGTCATCTCCGGGTACGTCGGGTCGGTCGAGCTGTTCGAGGCGGCCGGTTTCGAGCGGGCCTCGGCGACCACCGGCCGGAGCGGCGGGCGGGCGCGCTGGGTGATGCGCCTGGACCTGCGCTGACCTGGCGGTTGTCAGTGGTTCCGGACACGATGGGCTCATGACCGGTACGAATCTGCGACTCGGCATCACCTACGTCCCTTACCTCCACCCGGAGCACCTGCGCGATCTCGCTCAAGCGGCACAGGAGTGCGGGTTGGACGACCTGTGGGTCTGGGAGGACTGCTTCAAGCAGAGCGGGGTGGCCGCCGCGGCCGCCGCCCTCGCCTGGACCGACACCGTCCGGGTGGGCATCGGTCTGCTGCCGGTGCCGCTGCGCAACGTGGCTCTCACCGCCATGGAGATCGCGACCCTGAGCCGGCTGTTCCCGGGCCGGCTGCTGCCAGGCATCGGGCACGGGGTGCAGCCCTGGATGGCCCAGGTGGGTGGTCGGGTGTCCTCGCCGTTGACGCTGCTGCGGGAGTACGCCACGGCGTTGCGGAGCCTGCTGTCCGGGGAGGAGGTCAGTGTCGACGGCCGCTACGTCCACCTGGACGCGGTCACGCTGGACTGGCCACCGGCGGATCCCCCCGCCCTGGCCATGGGGGGTGACGGTCCCAAGTCCGTCGCTCTGGCCGGCGAGCTCGCCGACGTGTACCTGCTGAGCGCCGCCCGCACCGACGCCGAGATCGCGGCGGCGTACGAGATCGCGACCGCGACCCGGGAGCGCCACCACCCGGGGGCCGCGCCACTCCCGATGGTGAGCGCGCCGATCACTGCCACCGGCGCGGGGGCCCGGGAGCGGGTCGATGCCGAGATCCCGTTCTGGGGCAAGGAACCCGATCCGGGCATCGGCGCCGCCGGGGACGCCGAGCAGGTGGCCGACGACTTCCGCCGGCTCGCCCGTCTGGGGGTGACCACGATCGCGGTGCAGCCCACCCGGGATGAGCCGGACCTGCTCGGTCTGGTCGAGTTCCTCGGTCGCGAGGTGAAGCCCCTGCTGGCCGCCGGATGAGCTGCTGGCCGCCGGATGAGCTGCTGGCCGCCGGATGAGCTGCTGGCCGCCGGATGAGCTGCTGGCAGACGTGGTGACCCGCAGCGTCAGCTGATGTTCACGGTGATCGTGTGCCAGCCCGTGGCCCCGTCGGGGGCGGGCGCTGCCAGGTCCGCGGTCTGCTGCTGCCCGTCGGCGTTGGTGGCGCGCACCGCGATCTCGTGGCTGCCCGGCGTCGCGTCCCAGCGGTAACGCCACTGCCGCCAGGTGTCGGGCCCGGTCACCTCGGCCAGCTCCGCCTCGCGCCACGTCTCCGTCGACACCGACCTCGACCTTGGCGATGCCGGTGTGCTGGTCCCAGGCCACCCCGGCCACCACCACCGACCCGGCCGCGGCCGACCGCTTGCGGGGCACGTCGATGCGGGACCCGGTCTTGATCGGTCCGAGCGCCGACCAGCCGAGGGGGGTCCAGTAGCCCTGGTCCTCGGCGAACGTGGTGACCTTCAGCGTGCGCACCCACTTGGTGGCCGACACGTAGCCGTACAGTCCGGGCACGACCATCCGGACGGGATAGCCGTGCTCGATCGGCAGCGCCTCCCCGTTCATCCCCACCGCCAGCAGAGCGAGACGATCGGGATCGGTCAACGCCGCCAGCGGGGTGCCCGCCGTCCAGCCGTCCTCGCTGGTGGAGAGCACCATGTCCGCGCCCGCCTGCGGTCCGGCCTCGGCCAGCAGCTGACGGATCGGCAGGCCCAGCCACACCGCGTTGCCGATCAGGTCGCCGCCCACCTCGTTGGAGACGCAGGTGAGGGTGGCCACGTGCTCGACGAGGGGCTTGGCGATCAGGTCGGCGAAGCTGACCGTGATCTCCCGGTCCACCATCCCCGTGATCGTCAGCGACCAGTCGTCGGCGGCCAGGATCGGCACCTGCAGGGCGGTGTCGATGCGGTAGAAGTCGTCGTTCGTCGTCAAGTACGGCGAGAGCCCGTCCTCACCCAGCTCGGCACCCGTGGGCACCGGGTCGCGACGGGTCGGGGTCGGCAGCCGGAACCGCGAACGGGCTTCCTCGACGGCACCCGCGGTGGCCACCAGGAGGCGTCCGGCCACAGCCCCGACCGTCGCGGCGGCCGCGGCGACTCCGGTCCAGATCAGGAAGGTGCGACGAGCCAGGACCGCTGCGTCCGGACTCGGGCCGGCGACCGCTGCGGACCAGCGATCCAACCGGGTCACCAGAGCCCGCAGCAGCAGATACCCGGCGAGCAGACCGAGGATGGTGGGGACGATCGCGCGGATCGAGGACTGACCGCTGGTCAGCACGGCGATCAGGCCCACGGCCGCGATGGCGGCGAACACGAGACCGCCGCCGTACGCCCGGCGCTGCTCCCACCGGCCCGCCAGCCCGCACAGCGCCAGCACGCCGAGCGTGATGATCACGAGCAGCACGGGCTTGTCGGCCGTGCCGAGGGTTTCCTTGCCCCAGTTGACCAGCCCCGCCGGGAGCAGGTTGATGATCATGGAACCGACGGCCGGCACCGGGGCACCACCCGGAGCGACGGCGAAGGCGACCAGGTCGGCCACGGCGATCCCGGTGATGCCGCCCACCACCCCGCACAGCCAGGCCCAGCGAGCGGTGGGGCCGGGCCGCGGGTCGAGACCGGCGGCGGGCGGTGATTCGGCGCGGGGCGCCGTCTGCGTCATGCGCCCATCCTGCGTCGCGCGGAGGCGTTCCACAACGCCGAGGACCGCCGAGGGGGCGGTTCTGTCCGGCGGTACGTCGCCATTGACCCCGAAACGACGAACGGTGCCGTACCCGGAGGCACGGCACCGCTCGTCTCACGCTCGATCAGGCGTCGTAGCGCTCACGGCTGCCGGCCTTGGCCAGGCCCCGGCTGATCATGTAGCCGATGCTCAGCAGGGTGACGTAGAACCAGGCCTGACGAGCGTCGAAGCCCTGGCCGTCGTCGCCGCTGTCCGTGACCAGTGCAGCGATCAGGACGCCGACGACGCTCAGCACGAAGACGATCAGCTCGGTGGTCTTGAAGGCGGCCTTGGTCTCGGTGGTCAGACGACGGGGTGCGTCGGTCGCCTGCGCCGAGACGTGGGCATGCGAAGGACTGGTGGTGCTCATGGGGACTCCTCGATGGGTGAGCAGATCAGGGTGAGTTCCTGCTGCTCGACCGGGGTGGATGACTCCACCTCTCCGGTTCCAACGCCTCTGTCATAGCGACGTTTACGATGTAAACACTACGGGCTCGACGGTTGAAAGTCGAACTGACTCACCGCTGGCCGCCCCGGAACCCACCACCGAGCGCGCCGACGGCGAACCCGGCCGCACCCCCGACCCCCGGAACCCACCACCGAGCCGCCAACGGCGAACCCGGCCGCACCCCCGACCCCCGGAACCCACCACCGAGCCGCGTACGGCGAACCCCGGGCGACCACCCCAGGCCGGAACCCACCACCGAGCCGCGGACGCGAACCCGGCCGCACCCCCGACCCCCGGAACCCACCACCGAGCCGCGTACGGCGAACCCCGGGCGACCACCCCAGGCCGGAACCCACCACCGAGCCGCGCACGGCGAACCCGGCCGCACCCCCGACCCCCGGAACCCACCACCGAGCCGCGCACGGCGAACCCCCACGACCACCGCCCGCGCGATCAGCAGGTCGCTGACGGCGGCTACCGCCGCCGGTTCAGTCGGCTTCGAGCTCGGCCACCCGGGTCAGGTAGGCGGTCCGCTCCCCTGGTTGCGGGTGAGCTCGGCGGCCCGCCGGTACGACGCCGCCGCCTCTCCGGGTCGGCCCACCCGCTCCAGCAAGTCGCCCCGGACGGCCGGTAGCTGCGGGTAGCTCGCCAGCTCATCCCCACCGTCAGCACGTCGACGATCGCCAGACCCGCTGCGGGACCCTCCCGGGAGATGCGTGCCACTAGGTTGGCCGACGTGCCGTACGACGTCCTCGGAGTGCTGTTCGACCTCGATGACACGCTGCTCGACCACACCTCGGCCGCGGCCGCCGCCGTCCTGCAGCTGGTCCGGTCGGTGCCCGACTGGCGCGACGACGACGCCGCCACGGTCACCCGCTGGCAGGACCTGGAGGCCGAGCACTTCGCCCGGTACGCCGCGGGCGAGATCAGCATGAGCGACCAACGACGCGCCCGGATCCGTTCCTTCCTGGCCCTGGACGGCGCCACCGATGAGGTGCTCGACGGCTGGTTCGACGCCTATCGACAGACCTACCGTGAAGGCTGGCGAGCGATTCCCGGCGCTCCCCAGGTCGTCCTCGGGCTGCTCGACGCGGGCTACCGCGTCGGCGTGCTCACCAACGGTCAGGGTGCACAGCAACGCGCCAAGCTCGCCGCGATCGGCCTGACGGATCCCCGGCTCGTGGTCTGCGTGTCGGAGGAGCTGCCCGCTCCGAAACCGTCACCGGCGGCGTACGAAGCCGCCTGCTCCGCCCTCGGGCTGGCTCCGCACCAGGTGCTGATGGTGGGCGATCACCGCACCAACGACGTGGACGCGGCCCGGGCCGCCGGCCTGCAGGCGGTGCACGTCAGTGCCGACCCGCCGCGGCACCCGGCGACCGATCAGCCCGATGTGGTGGAGACCATCGCCGGCGTCACCGACCTCCGACTCCGCCCGTAGCTCGGCCGGCCTCGTGCCGGGGTCGTCGCCGATCAGACCGTGGTCCGATGTACCAGCGGCGGCACCCGCCTAGGCTGACGCGGTCATGACTACGCCCGCGCTGCCGTTCGTCCGCGATCCGCGCTGGGTGTTCGACTTCCTCCTCGCGGCGGTCGTCACCGTCGTCTGCGCCGTGGTGGCCGGCTCGGTCGGCGGCGAGGCGCAGCTGTTGTCCTATCTGCTGACGTCCTCGCTGCTGGTCCGCCGCAGCCACCCGATGCTCGCCCTCGGCGTGGCGACCGCCACCAGTCTCGGACTGGCCTTCTCCCTGCCGAGCCCGACGGCGAGCATCGTGGTCGTCCCGATGATCGTGTACGCCGTGGCCCGCTACGGGAAGCCGGCCGGCGGCACCGCGGCGCTGTGGCTCGGACTGGCCGGGGCCGTCATCGGCCCGGCGCGGTGGACGGGGATCAGCGGCACGAACGCCCTCGCGTTCGCCGTCACGGCCACCGCGTGCGCCGCGATCGTGGCCGGGGCGTACCTGCTCGGTCGTCGGCTGCGCGAGCGGCTGGAGGCCGACGAGCAGCAGACCCGGGCGGCGTCGGAGCGCCGACGGCTCCAGGAGTCCGAGCAGCAGCAGCGGGCCCGGGCGGTGGCGATCGACGAACGGAGTCGCATCGCCCGCGAGCTGCACGACATCGTGGCGCACTCCCTGTCGGTGATCGTGGTGCAGGCCGAGGGCGGGCGGGCCGTGGTGCTGAAGAAGCCGGAGGTCGGTGCCCAGGTGCTGGACACGATCGCCGAGACCGGCCGGACCTCGCTGACCGAGATGCGCCGCATCGTCGACCTGCTCCGGGGTGGCGAGTCCGATCCCAGCTATCTCCCCTCCCCCGGCGTCGAGGACATCGCCGAGCTGGTGGCACGCTCGGGCGACCGGTTCGAGCTGACCACCTTCGGGACGCCACCGCCGGTGTCGCCGGCTCTGGGCCTCACCGCCTACCGCGTGGTCCAGGAGTCGATCACCAACGTGCTCAAGCACGCCGGACCGCCTGCCACGGCCCGCGTCACGATCGCCTGCACGTCGCAGGCGATCGAGATCGAGGTGACCGACGACGGCCGGGGCGCGGCGGCGGACGGGGCCATCGACTCGCCGGTCGTCGGCCACGGGCTGCGCGGGATGGGCGAGCGGGTCGCCCTGCTGCACGGAACCCTGGACGCCCGCCCGCGACCCGGGGGCGGGTTCACCGTCCGGGCCGCCATCCCGCTGGACGGGGCCGGGCCAGCACCCGACCCGGCCCGGCGGAGCGGCTCATGATCACGGTCTTCCTGGTCGACGACCAGGCCCTGGTCCGCGGCGGGTTCCGGTTGCTGATCGAGGCCGAGGACGATCTCGAGGTGATCGGTGAGGCCGGCGACGGCCAACAGGCCGTCGACACCCTGGCGCACACCGCCGCCGACGTCGTCCTGATGGACATCCGGATGCCGCGACTGGACGGGGTCGAGGCGACTCGGCGGCTGACCGCCCGACCCCAGCCGCCGAAGATCCTGATCTTGACCACGTTCGACCTGGACGAGTACGTCTACGCCGGGTTGCGGGCCGGCGCCAGCGGCTTCCTGCTCAAGGACGCCCGCCCCGCCGAGCTGCTGTCGGCCATTCGCAGTGTCGCCGCCGGTGACGCCGTGGTGGCACCCAGTGCGACCCGGCGACTGCTCGACCACGTCCTCCCGTCGCTGCCCACCGGGCCCGGGGCGAGTGGACCGGATCCTCGCCTGGCCGTCCTCACCGACCGGGAGATCGAGGTCCTGGTCGAGATCGCCGACGGGGCCTCCAACACCGAGATCGGCGAGCGCCTCTACCTCGCCGAGGGGACCGTCAAGACCCACATCGGTCGGCTGCTGTCCAAGCTGGCGGTCCGTGACCGGGTCGGGCTGGTGCTGTTCGCGTACGAGACGGGACTGGCACCGCGCTCGTCCTGACCGTCGCGGGTCCGGTGATCACCGGCGACCGACGATGATCATGGTCGGGTCCGACCTGGGGATGATCGACGAGCCCGAACCGGCGACCCTGCTCCGATGTGAGCGGAGCGGCCGGTGACCAGGCTGGTGATCATGAACACCATCGTGTCTCCCACCGAGACCTCCCCCCAGCGCGCCACCATCGCCGTCAGCACCGTGAACCTGGTCAAGACCTACGGCACGGGACCGCAGGCCGTGCGCGCGGTGGACGGCATCAGCGTGGCCATCGCCACCGGCAGCTTCACCGCGATCATGGGGCCGTCGGGCTCCGGCAAGTCGACCCTGATGCACTGCATGGCGGGGCTGGACACGATCACCGACGGTCGGGTGTTCCTCGGTGGACACGAGATCAGCCGGATGCGGGACACCGAGCTCACCCTGCTGCGTCGCCACCGGGTCGGCTTCGTCTTCCAGTCGTTCAACCTGCTGCCCACCCTCACCGCCCGGCAGAACATCCTGCTGCCGCTCGATCTGGCCGGTCGGGAGGTGGACGAAGGCCGCCTGCGCCAGGTCTGCACCTCCCTCGGGCTGACCGATCGCCTGCTGCACCGACCCAGCGAGCTGTCCGGCGGTCAGCAGCAGCGGGTCGCCATCGCGCGGGCCCTGATCACCGAGCCCGCGGTGATCTTCGCCGACGAGCCGACCGGGGCCCTGGACTCCGCCAACGGGCAGGCGCTGCTGTCGCAGCTGCGGATGGCCAGCCGGGAGCTCGGCCAGACGATCGTGATGGTCACCCACGACGCGGGGGCCGCGGCGTACGCCGATCGTGCGTTGTTGATCAACGACGGTCGTCTGGTCGGCGACCTGGATCACCCCGACGCGGCGTCGATCCAGGTCGAGCTCAGCCACGCAGGGGTCTGACGTGCTCCGGACCACCCTGGCCGAGGTCCGGGCGCACCCGACCCGGCTGCTCGGTGTCGTGCTCGCCGTCGGGCTGAGTGTGGGCTTCGTCGTCGCCTGTCTGGTCTTCATCGACACCGAGGCGGCGTCGCTGCAGCGCAGCGTCGCCATCCGCACGGCCGGCAGCAGCGTCGTGGTGCAGCCGTCCGACGATCGTGACCTCACCCCCGCCATCGCCGGTGCGCCGGGAGTCGACACGGTCGAGAGCTTGCGCTCCACCTGGCTGGACTACAGCGCCGGTGCGCAGCAGGGTCTGCTGGAGCTCAGCTCGCTGCCCGGCGATCCGCGCCTGCAGTGGATGACCCTGCAGCAGGGCGCCTGGCCGGCGCAGCCGGACGAGATCGCTCTCGGCCGGGCCACGGCGGATCGCTCACGCGTCGGGATCGGCGACTCGGTACGGATCCAGACCGCCGGCGCGGACGGTTCCGCGGGCGTCCGGGACCTCCGGATCGTCGGCCTGGTCGACGAGTCGGCGTCGCTGTTCTCCGAGCTGCAGGGCAGCGGCGTGGTGGCGGAGTCGTCACCGTTGCTGGACGGCGGCACCGTGGAGTACCTGGTCATCGCCCGTCCGGGCGTGGACCCCGACACCCTCGCTGCCACGC
This sequence comes from uncultured Actinomycetota bacterium, assembly GCA_963759915.1. Taxonomy (GTDB): domain Bacteria; phylum Actinomycetota; class Actinomycetes; order Propionibacteriales; family Propionibacteriaceae; genus Microlunatus. The sequence goes on from CAVXBJ010000080.1 coordinate 25,485, forward strand.
TGGCGCAGCGCCTCCCCGCCGAGACCCAGGTGCTGACCGCGACGGCTCTCGCCGCTCAGCGGCTCGACGGTCTGACCGGCGGGGTCGACGTGATCCGCTATCTGCTGCTGGGTTTCGGCAGCATCGCGGTGCTCGTCGGCGCCATGATCATCGGCAACATCTTCGGCATCGTGGTGGCCCAGCGTCGGCGCCAGATCGGGTTGCTGCGGGCCGTCGGCGCGACCCGTGCGCAGGTCCGCCGCGCCCTGCTGGGCGAGGCGCTCGTCGTGGGTGTGCTCGGCAGCGTGCTCGGTGTCGGCCTGGGGATCGCCATCGCGGCGGTCGGTGCGGCGGTCTCCGGGTCGCTGTCCGCCGGTCTCGCCCTGCGGCCGCCGCCCCTGGTGCTGGCCGCCGTCGCCGGGGTGGCGGTCACCCTGGTGTCCGCCCTGGCCCCCGCCCGACGGGCGATGGTGGTGAGTCCGCTGGACGCGCTGCGGCCGGTGGCCGACGCGACCAGCACGCGGCGGTCGAGTCGGGTCCGCGCGCTGGTCGGTGCGGCCCTCGGGGTGATCGGTGGTGGCCTGGTGGTCGGGGCCCTGCTCCGCGGCGGCAGCGGGACGCTGATCCTCGGTGTCGCCGGATCAGCCCTCCTGGCGGCGGCCGTCATCGGGCTCACCCCGGTCTACCTGCCGCCGGTGTTCCGGGGGATCGCCCGGCTGCTGCGGTCGAGTCGGCCGAGTCTCCGGCTGGCCGCCGCCAACACGGTCCGCAACCCGGCTCGGGCCGCCGCCGTCTGCGCGTCGCTGATGCTGGGCGTCGGCTTGATCGTGACGCTGCAGGTCGGCGCCGCGAGCGTGCAGAGCAGCACCCAGGCGTCCGTACGCCACGAGTTCCCGGTCGACGCGATCGTCCGGGCTCCGTCCGGGGCGCTGCCCGCCGACGTCGTGACCGGGGTGCGGGAGATCGGCACCGTGCGCGCCGCGATCGCCGTGCCGTCGGCGCAGGCCACCGTCGGGGACAGCTCGGTGCGACTCGACGGTCTCGGGGTGGACGCCGGTTCCGTCGTCGCCGCCGGTCTCGGCGTGCTGGACAGCACGACGGCGCTGGCCCACCCGTTCACCCTGGAGATGCTCGGCAAGGCCGACGGTGACCGGATCGACGTCCGGGTCGCGCGGACCCGGACCGATTCGGCGGCAGGCGCGGCCAGGACGGAGAGCTTCGTGCTCCGGGCCAGCAACGTCGCGGACGCCGGCTCGTTGGTGATCACCACCCAGGCACTGGACCGGGTCGCGCCCGACTCCCCCGTCACCGCGGTCTGGGCCGCCGCGCGGGCCGACGCCGATGCCGCGGAGGTGATGGCCTCCGTCCGCACGGTGGCCGCCGCCTATCCGCGTCTGGAGGTCGGCGGGTCACTCGAGGAGGTCGCCGCCATCACCAGCGTGCTGCAGGTGCTGCTGGAGATCGCGACCGCGCTGACTGCGGTGGCCGTGGTGATCGCCCTGGTCGGCATGGGCAACTCCCTGGCGCTCTCGGTGATCGAACGGAGCCGTGAGTCCGCCCTGCTCCGGGCCCTGGGTCTGCAGCGCCGTCAGCTGCGGTGGATGCTCGCCGCCGAGGCCGTGCTGCTGGCCGTGATCGGTGCCGGGGTCGGTGTCCTCGCCGGGATCGGTTTCGGGATGATCGGCACCGCCGCGATGGCCGCCGAGGGAGGGTTCGCCGAGACACGGTTCGCCATCTCGGCGACCCAGACGGCGGTGGTCGTCGCGGTCGCTGTGATCGCCGGCGCCCTGGCGTCGGTGCTGCCCGGACGCCGGGCCGCGCGGGCGCGTCCGGTCCAGGCGCTCGCCGAGGCGTGAGGCGGTCGAGGCTCGCGGAGGGCCGTGAGCCGAGCGGGTTGGTTCAGGAACCGACGGCGGAGAACTCGAACCCGTGCGGGGCGGCGATGTGATCGATCGGCTCCTCGGTGAAGCGTGCCGCCGTGGTCAGCACCGGGTGCTCGAAGAAGGCCTCGGTGCCGGTCGGGAAGCGGAGCGGAGCGCCGGTCTCCAGCCACGAGCTCGTGTGGATCATCGCGATCATCGGTCGCGGCTCGCTGGTCGTGTTCGGCATCCCGGCGTGCCAGAGCCGGATGTCACGGATCAGCATGCTGCCCGACGCATCGTCGGCTGGAACGGCGGCACCACGGCGCGGCGGGCCGCCAGCAGCTCGTTGTCGATCTTGATGTCGTCACCGACACCGACACCGAGCTCGCGGTGCGTCCCCGGCCACAGCTCGGTGGCCCCGTTGGCCGGCGAGACGTCGACGGTGGCCACGTTGATCACCAGCTGTGCGGCCGGGTGCGCGACCTCCAGCACGTCCAGCGGCCAGAGCTGACCGACGTCGGCGTGCACCGGCTGCCGTTGATCACCGGGCAACGCGGTGTTCCCGCCGTACATGACGTTCTTCAGTCCGGGACCGAGCAGCGCCGAGGTCACCGCGATGACGAACGGGTTCAGCAGGACGTCGGCGAACAGGTAGGGCGGGAACGGCGGCGGGTCCTGCTGGAGGTTGCCGGCGTTCCAGTTGTACGGGGTGTCCGGTCGGGCCTGCAGCGCGGCCAGGTCGGTGATCATCCGCTCGTGCAGCAGGTCGAGGTGAGCGGGATCCACCACCTCGGACAGCACCACCACACCGTCGGTCCGGAGCGCCTCGGCAGCCACGTGTCGGTGCTCGTCGGACAGCACACCGCTCGCCCGCTCCTGCTCGGTCGGCTCGATCGTGATCATGGTCGATCTCTCTTCGGTCCGGGTGTCCGGTTCGGGACGGGCGTCGACCGGACCGCACCAGCCGTCGACGCACACGTCGGCGTTCGTCGGATCACCGATCGTGATCAGCGGTCCGACCGCCCGACGCTCGGTCACGCGACGTTCTGCTCGGACTCGGTGCGGACCTGCTCCAGCACCTGCCGGAAGGTCGCCGTCTCCTGGGCACCCGAGACACCGTACTTCTGGTCGAACACGAAGAACGGGACGCCGTTGATGCCGTACGCCGCCGCCTGCGCGACGTCCGCCTTCACGTCGGCCAGGTAGCGGTGGTCGGCGAGGGCGGCCACGGCCTCGTCGCGGTCGAGCCCGATCTCGGCGGCCAGATCGGCCAGGTCGTCGACCCGGCCCACGTGCCGGCCCTCCACGAAGTAGGCGGCGAGCAGCCGCTCCTTGAGCTCGGCCTGGCGACCGCGGGCCTTGGCCAGGTGCAGGAGCTCGTGGGCCAGCACCGTGTTGGTCTGGTGGATGCTCTCGTAGTGGTAGTCGAGGCCCACCGCTGCGGCGATGTCGACCACCCGGTCGATCATGGCCTGCGCCTGCTCCGGCGCGATGCCCTTGCGCTGGCTGAGGTAGTCCAACGGCGACCCGGCGAAGTCGACAGGCGTGTCGGGGGCCAGCTCGAACGAGTGGTACTCCACCTCCACCTCCGCGTCGAGACCGGTGAGGGCGGCTTCGAACTTGCGCTTGCCGATGTAGCACCACGGGCACTGGATGTCGGACCAGATGTCGACCTTGATCGGAGAGCTCACGTCGGTGGACAACGCCCGTGCCCCCGCCCGCCATTCCCGTCGCGTCGCGCCCGGGGCCGCCGGATCATCCGGCGTCGACGATCTCCGCCTCGGCCGGCACCCAGCTGCCGGCGGCGGACGGACGGCGGAACGCGAGCGGGAGGCCGACAGCCGACTCCCACGCCAGCGAGTCGGTGACCTGCAGGTGCACGTGAGGCTCGGTGCTGTTGCCGGAGTTGCCGCACTCCCCCACCGGCGCCCCGACCACCAGCTCGTCGCCGGGCGCCACCCGTACGCTGCCGCGCCGCAGGTGGGCGAGCAGCACGTAGGGGCCGGCCGGTCCGAGCCCGAGCACCACGTGGTTGCCCGCGATGGCCGGGGCCCCGGCCCGGACCCGGGCGACCTGCCCGAGCGCGTACGGGATCTGAGCCGGTGTGGAGCGGCGGGCGACGTGGTCGGTCTCGCCGTCGTGGGAGAGCACCACCGTGCCGGCCACCGGGGCCAGGATCGGCACCCCGAAACCGCGGAAGATCTCCGGCGGCTCGACCGAGAGCACCGAACGCCACGACCTCGGCGCCGACCGGCCCTCATCGTCGACGGCCACGAAGTCGATCGCGTAGGTCACCCCGAACCGGTGCGTGCCATGACTCGGCACCCGTCGGGCGGGACTGTTGCGGGCCTGCCAACGCCCCCGGAACGGGAGGTCGAGCAGCACCCGATCAACGGGGTCCGGCTCGGCGTCGGGCGGCATCGGGCCACCGTACGCCGACCCCGTGCCAGGCCCGCGAGCCTCGGCGTCGGGATGTCGAGATCGACTGGTCGGTTCCGACCTCGGGGTGTCAGGCTCATCCGGAGCCCGCGAGAACGAGGAGCACCCGTGAAGTACGTGATCTTGATCCACAGCAACCCCCAGCCCTGGGGGCACCCCACCCAGCAGTTCACCGAGGAGGGGCGGGCCCTCTCCTCCGAGCAGCACGCCGAGATGGACCGCGGATTCGAGGCGTTGATGGAGGAGATCTCCGCCTCCGGGGAGTTCGTCACCGCCGAGGCGCTCGCCGACCCGGCGTCGTCCACCCTGTTCCGCTGGAGCCCGGAGGGCCACCTCGTCACCGAAGGCCCGTACGCGGAGACCAAGGAGCAGCTGGCCGGCTTCTTCCTGATCGACTGCGCCACTCGCGAACGGGCCGAGGAGATCGCGGCCCACTTCACCCAGCCCGGCGGCACCGTCGAGCTGCGACCGGCGATGTGGTCGGGCGGCGACGACCAGTGAGCCGTCGCCGGTGAGCCCGGACCAGCTGCCCGAGGACCTGTGGCGGGCCCACGCGCCCCAGGTCCTCGCGGCCCTGGTGCGGCGGTACGGCGACTTCGACGCCGCCGAGGACGCCGTGCAGGAGGCCCTGCTGGCCGCCTACCAGCAGTGGCCGACGCAGGGCGTCCCCGACCGCCCCGACGCCTGGCTGACCACCGTGGCTTCCCGCCGGATGGTCGATCGGGTGCGCTCCGAGCGGGCCCGGTCCGCCCGCGAGCGGCTGGACCTGCTGCGGACGCCACCCGACGACATCGTCGCGACCGGCACCGCCTCGAGCGACCGCGTCAACGTCGTCGACGACTCGGTCTCCCTGCTGCTGCTGTGCTGCCACCCGGAGCTCTCGCGACCCAGCCAGGTCGCCCTCACCCTGCGCGCCGTCGGCGGCCTGACCACCGCCCAGATCGCGCGGGCGTTCCTCGTCCCCGAAGCCACCATGGCCCAGCGGATCAGCCGGGCCAAGTCCCGGTTGCGCCGGCTGGACGCCCCGTTCGCCCGGCTCCCGCCCGCCGAGCTCCCGGATCGCGTGGTCTCGGTCACCCAGGTGCTGTACGTGGTGTTCACCGAGGGCCACCTGAGCACGGCCGGTCGGGACCTCTACGACGTGTCGTTGAGCGAGGAGGCCATCCGGTTGACCCGCTGGCTGCACGCCCGGCTGCCGGAGTCGGGCGAGATCACCGGACTGCTGGCGCTGATGCTGTTGACCGACGCCCGGCGGGCGTCCCGACTCGACCCGGACGGCTCGCTCATCCCCCTGGACCGGCAGGACCGGACCCGCTGGGACCAGGGCCGCCTCCGCGAGGGCATCGCGTTGATCGAGGCGACGTTGCCGGTCGGCCGGGTCGGTCCGTACCAGCTGCAGGCCGCCATCGCCGCGGTGCACGCCGAGGCCGTGCGGGCGGAGGACACCGACTGGGCGCAGATCGAGGTGCTCTACGCGATGCTGGCCGAGCAGGCACCCGGACCCGTGGTGACGCTGAACCGGGCGGTCGCCGTGGCGATGGTGCAGGGTCCGGAGGCCGGTCTGCGGATGATCGCGCCACTGGCGTCGGCCCGGGAGCTGCGGTACAGCCACCGGCTACCGGCGGTGCGGGCGCACCTGCTCGCGCTGGCCGGACGTCCGGCGGAAGCGCGGATCGCGTACGCGGAGGCCGCTCGGCTGGCGACGAGCATCCCCGAGCAGCGCTACCTCAACGAGCGGGCCGCCGCGACACCGGACGGGAGCACCGACAGCGGCAGCGGACGGTGAGCGTGCGTCAGGCGGGTTCCTGGTAGACGCCGAGCACGTTCCCACCGGGATCGCGGAACAGCGCGATCGTCTCCGTGCTGTGCCCGAGGGGGGCCACGATGGCCCCGCCCGCCGCCACGATCTGGGCGACGGTCACCTCGGCGTCGTCCACCATCACGTACGTGGTGATGCCGGTACGGTCCTGGGGTCGGCGACCGGTGACGAAGGCGCCGCTCACCTCTCCCGCGTCGTCGAACGCGAGGACACCGTCTCCACGTTCGCGGATCCGCCAGCCGAACACGCCGGCGTAGAAGTCGGCCGAGACCCGCGGATCTCCCGCGGGGATCTCCAGGTAGCAGATCCGTGGTGTCGGCATGGTGTCCCTTCCCGGGTGGTTCTCTCCGGCGACACGTCCGCCGACGGCGCCCGTCGCCTCGTGGCCATCGACCCTACGCCGGGGGCTCGGGGCCGACCACCGACACCGCCGTGACGCCGAGACCCTCCGAACCGGGTCGCCGTGGTCGTCGATGGACGGTGCCGGGTCCGGCCGGGTGTCAGGAGCTCGCTGTGCCTAGGTTTGGCTCGTGCCTCAGATGACCATCGCCGACGGCCAGAGCCGGCTGAGCCTCCCGTTCCGCTGGCAGGGTCTGGACGGGGAGATCCACGTGCGGGTCCGTCCGAACGACGACCCGCGCGCCACCGGCCACCACGAGATCGCGCCGAACTTCGACGAGGAGGCGTTCCGAGGCTTCCCGCTCACCACCGCCGACGTCGACTATCCGGGCGAAGGTCCTCGCGGCTGGTTCGCCTGGATCCAGTGGATCAGCCACCTCCGGTCCGGCCGGGTGATCGCCAGTGAGCTGGACACCCCGCCGTGGTTGGACGGGCCGTTCTACGTCATCGGCTACCGGCCGACCTTCGCGGACGCGCCCTCCAACCCCGACCACGTGGACCTGGACTGGGTGGCGACCACGTACCTGACGGCCACCGATCGTCCGGCGAACGCGGATCCCGGATCACCCGAGGTGCTCGTTCCCCTGGCCGGCTTCGTCTGGGGCTACCGTCGCGCCACCGGTCCGCGGACGGAGCTGCTGCGTCCGATCGCCGCCGGCGACGGGTCGTGGGCCGAGCTCGGACCGCTGCTCGCCGACGACCCCCGGTGGACCACCGACCGTGGTCGCGATCGGCCCGCTCGATCCTGAGCCGACCGGCGCACGAGCGCCGGGCCGGAACCACTGAGCCGCGGCGGGCGACACGTCGTGCAGCACCTCGGTGAGCCTCCCTGCGCAGATCCTCGGCAGCACCATGCTGAGCTGGCCCCCGCGGAGAAGCCGGCGTCTTCCAGCTGAGCCACGCCACCTCGGACGGGCCTCGGCCACGAATTCCGATGGTGCTGCGAGCCGGTGGCGCTCTACCGTCCCAGGCGTGGGTGAGCGCAACTACCTCGTCGAGGGCGTCTCCGGCGCGGGCAAGACGACCGTGGCCGAGGAGCTCGAACGACGCGGGTACCAGGCCGTGCACGGCGACCGGGTGCTGGCCCGCCCGGGCGACCCGGCGACCGGCCAGGTGTTCGACGAACCGATCACCGGGTGGTCCCTCGAGCAGCGACACCGGCACCACATCTGGCACGTCGCACAGGTGACAGCACTCGTCACCGACCACAGCCGTCCGCTGACCTTCTTCTGCGGGGGGTCGCGGAACTCCGCGATGTTCCTCGACCTGTTCGACGACGTGTTCGTCCTCGAGGTGGACCGCGAGACCCTCCATCGGCGCTTGGACGTCCGTCCCGCCGACGAGTTCGGCAACGTGCCCGAGGAGCGTGCCCTGGTGCTGCGGGTTCACCGGACCCGCGAGGACCTGCCCGCCGGAGGGGTCAGCATCGACGCCACCCGCCCGGTCACCGTTGTCGTCGACGAGATCCTGTGCTACGTCGAGAAGAGTGCCGGCCGAGGTCTGCCGACCCCGGTGATCTCGGGTTGGTCGCGGAGTCTGTCGGTGCATGACGGTTGTCGTGGACGGGGCGCTAGCGGCGCATCACCGCGTCGGAGTGCCGGCCGGATCTGGAGTCAGGAGGCGTGATGAGCGATCCCACGGTGTTCGGTGCGTCGAGCACGTTCACCGTCAGCCGACCGCGAGGAGTCCCCACTGTTCGCCCACGGTGAACGCGGAACAAAACCGTTCAGTCGAGCCTTGAGTGGATGTCGCTCAACCCTACGAGCGACCTTCGATTCTGGAGGCTTCAGCATGACGACGACTCAACTTCCTGTTCTCTTCCTCACCGACCTGGTCGTCCTTCCCGGCATGGTCGTGCCGATCGAGCTCGATGACACCTCGCAGGCCGCGGTCGACGCGGCCCAGGCCAGCAGCGACAGCGAGCTGCTCGTCGCGCCCCGCCTGGAGGACCGTTACGCCACCTACGGCGTGGTGGCCACGATCGTGCAGCTCGGTCGCCTGGCGACCGGTCAGCCGGCGGCGGTCATCCGCGCCGAGCGGCGGGTCAAGATCGGCTCCGGCGTCACCGGACCGGGTGCGGCCCTGTGGGTCGAGGCCGAGGACGTGATCGAGGACGGGGACGACTCCGAGACCGTACGGACGCTGGCCGGCGAGTACAAGGCGCTGGTCATCGCGTCCCTGCAGCGGCGAGACGCCTGGCAGGTCATCGAGACGGTCAACCGGGTCACCGACGCGTCCAACCTCGCGGACCTGGCCGGCTACGCGCCGTACCTGACCGACGAGCAGAAGATGCAGCTGCTGGAGACGCCCGACGTCGCCGAGCGGCTCACCGCCCTGGTCGCCTGGACCAAGGACCACCTCGCCGAGATCGAGGTCAACGACAAGATCGCCTCGGACGTCCGCGAGGGCATGGACAAGAGCCAGCGGGAGTTCCTGCTCCGCCAGCAGCTCAACGCCATCCGCAAGGAGCTCGGCGAGGACGAGCCCGACGGTGCCCAGGACTACCGGACCCGGGTCGAGGAGGCCGACCTCCCCGAGGACGTCCGCAAGGCCGCGCTGCGGGAGGTCGGCAAGCTCGAGCGGGGCAGCGACCAGAGCCCCGAAGCCGGCTACCTCCGGACCTGGTTGGACACCATCCTCGACATCCCGTGGGGCACCACCACGACCGACTCCGACGACATCGTCGCCGCGCGCGCCGTGCTGGACGCCGACCACCACGGCCTGGACGACGTCAAGGAGAGGATCGTGGAGTACCTGGCGATCCGCTCCCGTCGCGCCCGCCGCGGCCTCGAGGTCGTCGGCGGTCGGGGCTCCGGCGCGGTGCTGGCCCTCGTCGGTCCGCCCGGCGTCGGCAAGACCTCCCTGGGTGAGTCCGTCGCCCGGGCGCTCGGCCGCAAGTTCGTCCGGGTCGCCCTCGGCGGCGTCCGCGACGAGGCCGAGATCCGTGGTCACCGGCGCACCTACGTCGGCGCGCTGCCGGGCCGGATCGTCCGGGCCATCACCGAGGCGGGTTCGATGAACCCGGTGGTGCTGCTGGACGAGATCGACAAGGTCGGCTCGGACTACCGCGGCGACCCGAGCGCCGCGCTGCTCGAGGTGCTCGACCCCGCGCAGAACCACACCTTCCGGGACCACTACCTGGAGGTCGACCTCGACCTGTCCGACGTGGTGTTCCTGGCCACGGCGAACGTGCTGGAGTCGATCCCGCAGCCGTTGCTGGACCGGATGGAGCTGGTCAGCCTCGACGGCTACACCGAGGACGACAAGATCGCCATCGCCCGGGACTACCTGCTGCCCAAGCAGCAGGAGCTGGCCGCGCTGACCGCCGACGAGGTGGAGATCACCGACGAGGCGCTGCGCGAGATCGCGGCGAACTACACCCGTGAGCCCGGCGTACGGCAGCTGGAACGGCTGCTGGCCAAGGCGCTGCGCAAGGCGGCGACCGAGCTGGCCGCCGGCGACACAGCTGGCGGCGACGCGGCTGGCGGCGACGCGGCTGGCGCGGCCGAGGACGTCAAGGTCGTCGTCGAGCGCGACAACCTGAAACGGTTCCTGGGTCGGCCGCGCTTCACCCCGGAGGCGCACGAGCGCACCTCGGTGCCGGGTGTGGCCACCGGACTGGCGGTCACCGGACTGGGTGGCGACGTGCTCTTCATCGAGGCCGCCGCGGACACCCCGATCGCGGGACCGTCGTCGGATCATCGCCGCGGCTCTCTGACCCTGACGGGTCAGCTGGGGGACGTGATGAAGGAGTCGGCGCAGATCGCGTGGAGCTACGTCCGGGCGCACGCCGAGGAGCTCGGCATCACCGACCGTACGGCGCTCGATCGCGACATCCACGTGCACGTGCCGGCGGGAGCCGTGCCCAAGGACGGCCCTTCGGCCGGCGTCACCATGGTCACGGCGCTGGTGTCGATGGCCACCGGACGGCCGGTGCGCTCCGACGTCGGGATGACCGGTGAGGTCACCCTGAACGGGCGGGTGCTGCCGATCGGCGGGGTGAAGCAGAAGCTGCTCGCCGCCCAGCGGGCCGGCCTGACCACGGTGTTCGTGCCGCAGCGCAACGAGCCGGACCTCGACGAGGTGCCCGAGGAGGTGCTCGCCGCCATCGACGTCAAGCCGATGACCGACGTCGCCGAGATCGTGCAGCTGGCGCTCGCGCCGGTCGCAGCGGATTCCCGGGTGACGTTCGCCGCCTGAGCCGCTGATCGAACGCCGGACGCCGACTCCGCGGGTGCTGCAGCACCCGCGGAGTCGGCGTTTGCGGCCTCTGTGCCGAGCTCAGGACGAGAGTTCGGCGGCCGCCAGCTCCTCGGCCGTGTAGGCGCGGGGCTCCACCAGCACCATCCAGTTGCCGGAGTTGTCCCGCATCAGAGCCTCGATCCCGTACGGCCGCTCCTCCGGCGGCTGGATGAACTCCACGCCCTTGGCCACCAGGGCCTCGTAGGTGGCGCGACAGTCGTCGACGTTCAACCCGACACCGGGTAGGCCACCGGACTGCTGTGCCCGCTGCATCGCAGCGATCAGGTCGTCGGACAGCGGCTTGCTGGGCGTGGTCAGGTGCAGCTGGAGCTCGGGCTGAGCCGGATGGACCACGGTGCACCACCGGAAGTCGGGTCCGAGCTGCACGTCGTCCTTCGCGGCGAAGCCGAGCACGTCGGTGTAGAAGGCCAGCGAGGCGTCGATGTCGGTGACCCAGACGCTGACCAGCGAGATGTTGGTGATCATGGCAGGAGCCTAGGAGAGCACCACCCCGGCGGGCTTCTCCTCGATTGCGGTGTTCGGACCGCCCTCCGAGGAGCGGCGCTCGGCCAGCCCCCACATGAACACGTAGCAGCCGGGAATCCGGGGCGCCCCGTCCCGCGCCCACCGCGCCTGGAAGGCACTCGGTGTCTCCCCGGTGATCGCCGCGAACCCGCTGCTGAAGGAACCGAGACTGGAGTAGCCGACGGCGTGGCAGACCTCGGTGACGGTGAGGTTCGTGGTGCGCAGCAGATCCTGCGCCCGCTCCACTCGTCGCTGCGACACGTACGCCGCCGGTGTCCGGCCGTAGACGACGCGGAACAGCCGCAGGAAGTGGTACTTGCTGATCGTCGCCACCGCGGCCAGGTCCTCCAGCGTCAGCTGCTCCGCGAAGTTGCGGTCGGCATGGTCCTTGGCCCGGCGCAGTCCGACCCGCAGGTCGTCGGGCACCTGCGGATCGGTCACGGACGTGTCAGCTGTCGTTGGCCTGCTCGGTGGCAGGTTGCTCGTCCGCTGACGCGCCGGTCGTCGTCGTACCGGCTCTTGATCAGGCTGGCCACGGTGGTGATGAGCAACGTGACGATGATGACCGAGAGCGAGACCCAGATCGGGATCTCCCCGTCCCAGGGCGCCCAGTCGGCCAGATGGTAGTGGTGCAGGGCGTGCAGGATGAGCTTCACGCCGATGAAGGCCAAGATGACCGAGAGTCCGAGCGACAGGTAGACCAGCCGCTTCAGCAGTCCGCCGATCAGGAAGTACAGCTGGCGCAGACCCATCAGCGCGAACACGTTGGCGGTGAAGACCAGGTACGGCTCCTGGGTCAGGCCGTAGATGGCCGGGATCGAGTCCAGGGCGAACAGCAGGTCGGTGGAGCCCAGCGCCACGATGACGAACAGCATCGGGGTGATGTACCGGGCTCCGTCGAGGTTCACCGTCAGCTTGGTGCCGTGGTACTCGTCGACCGACTTGAACCGCTTCTTGACGAACCGCATCGCCGGGTTGTCCGGCATCCCGTCGCTCCCGTCGTCGTGGTTGCGGTAGTCGATCACCAGCTTGACCGCGGTGTAGATGAGGAACGCGCCGAACAGGAAGAAGATCCAGGCGAACTGGTTGATCGCGGCCGCGCCCAGGGCGATGAAGATCCCCCGGAAGATCAGGGCCAGGATGATGCCGACCATCAGCGCGAACTGCTGCAGGTGCCGGGGCACCTTCATCGCCCCCATGATGATGACGAAGATGAAGAGGTTGTCGATCGACAGGCTGTACTCGGTCAACCAACCGGCGAAGAACTCACCCGCGTAGCGGGGACCGGCGGTGGCCCACACTCCGAGGCCGAACAGGATCGCCAGGCTCACGAAGATGCCGACCGCGATGCCGGCTTCCTTCATCGAGGGCTCGTGCGGGCGGCGACCGATGATGAACAGGTCGATACCCAGCACGGCGATCATCACCACGACGGTGATGATCCAGGTGTACAGATGGACGTCCATGGGCGATCGTGGCCCTTTCCAAGGCGAGGTTCCGAGAACGACGAGGTCTCGGAGGTCTCTTCCACCAGCCACCCTAGGCCAGCCGTCGCACCGGGCACACCCCAGACCGACCCAGCCCGATCAGCGGTGACGGTGAGTCATTGGGGCGTCCGTGGTGACGACACGACGCGTTGAGGAATACTCCCCTCCGACCACAAGTGTCTCAGGCAATCCTCACCCGAGGAAATCTTGTGGACATAGTGGTCGCCATGAGCTGGCGTATGAGGTCCGGGGCGACCGGATCAGACCTTCCCAGGGCCAAGGCGCCTCTGGGGGCGAGTCAGGGAGTGGTCGGGCGTTCCGAGCGGAGCTTGCGGAGCGAGGTGGGCGAGACTCGGCCCCAGAGGTGACCTGGCTGCCGCCCACCGCCTGCGAAGCGAGGTGGGCGGAACTCACCCCGCCACGGCGGCACCGGCCCCCGGGTCAAGCAACTCAGCGACTCGCCTCCACCATCTGGCGGAGCTCCTTCTTGAGGTCCGAGATCTCGTCGCGCAACCGCGCGGCGACCTCGAACTGCAGGTCGGCGGCGGCGGCGTGCATCTGGGCGGTCAGGTCCTGGATCAGATCGGCCAGGTCGCCCGCGGGGATCCCGGCGAGGTTGCGAGCGGTCTTGCTCGCATCCTTCATGCCCAGACTCGGCACCATGGTCTTCTGCTTCCGACCGTTGCGGCCGCTGAACAGCTCGTCGGTGTCGGCGTCCTCGCGGGCCAGCAGGTCGGTGATGTCGGCGATCTTCTTCCGCAGCGGGGTCGGGTCGATCCCGTGCTCCAGGTTGTACGCCACCTGCTTCTCGCGCCGTCGGTTGGTCTCCTCGATCGCCGCCTCCATCGAGTCGGTGATCTTGTCGGCGTACATGTGCACCTGGCCCGACACGTTCCGGGCCGCACGACCGATGGTCTGGATCAGGCTCTTGGCGCTCCGGAGGAAGCCCTCCTTGTCCGCGTCCAGGATGGAGACGAGGGACACCTCGGGCAGGTCGAGGCCCTCCCGCAGCAGGTTGATGCCGACGAGCACGTCGTACTCCCCCATCCGCAGCTCGCGCAGCAGCTGGATCCGCTGGAGCGTGTCGACCTCGGAGTGCAGGTAGCGCGTGCGGATCTGGTGCTCGAGCAGGTAGTCGGTGAGGTCCTCGGCCATCTTCTTGGTCAACGTGGTGACGAGCACCCGTTCGCTGCGATCGGCCCGGAGGCGGATCTCGGCCATCAGGTCGTCGATCTGGCCCTGGGTGGGCTTGACGATGACCTCCGGGTCGATCAGACCGGTCGGCCGGATGAGCTGCTCGACGTAGCCGTCCGACTTCGCCAGCTCGTAGTTGCCCGGCGTGGCCGACAGGTAGATGGTCTGCCCGATCCGCTCCACGAACTCCTCGAAGCGCAGCGGCCGGTTGTCCATCGCGCTCGGCAGCCGGAAGCCGTGGTCGACCAGGGTCCGCTTGCGGGACATGTCGCCCTCGTACATGCCGCCGATCTGCGGCACGGTCACGTGGGACTCGTCGATGACCAGCAGGAAGTCCTCGGGGAAGTAGTCGAGCAGGCAGTTCGGCGCGGTCCCCGGACCGCGTCCGTCGATGTGCCGGGAGTAGTTCTCGATCCCGGAGCAGGTGCCGATCTGACGCATCATCTCGATGTCGTACGACGTCCGCATCCGCAGTCGCTGTGCTTCCAGCAGCCGCTGCTGCTGCTCCAGCTCGGTCAACCGCTCACCCAGCTCCTTCTCGATGCCACTGATCGCCCGCTCCATCCGCTCCGGCCCGGCCGCGTAGTGGCTGGCCGGGAACAGGTAGACCTCCTGGTCACGGTCGGTGACGACCTCGCCGGTCAGCGGGTGCAGCGTGGACAGGTTCTCGATCTCGTCACCGAAGAACTCGACCCGGACCGCGAGCTCCTCGTACATCGGGAACACCTCCAGGGTGTCGCCCCTCACCCGGAACGTGCCCCGGGCGCCGGACAGGTCGTTGCGCGCGTAGTGGATGCCGACCAGCTCGCGCAGCAGACCGTCCCGGTCCCTCTCCTCCCCCACCCGCAGCCGGACCATCCGATCCACGTACTCCTGGGGGGTGCCCAGGCCGTAGATCGCCGACACGGTCGCCACCACGACGACGTCCCGCCTGGTCAGCAGCGAGTTCGTGGCCGAGTGCCGGAGCCGCTCGACCTCCTCGTTGAGGGAGGAGTCCTTCTCGATGTAGGTGTCGGTCTGCGGGACGTACGCCTCCGGCTGGTAGTAGTCGTAGTAGGAGACGAAGTACTCCACGGCGTTCTTGGGGAAGAACTGCCGCAGCTCGTTGGCGAACTGGGCCGCGAGCGTCTTGTTGGGCTGCATCACCAGGATCGGTCGCTGCAGCCTCTCGGCCAGCCAGGCCACGGTGGCGGTCTTGCCGGTGCCGGTGGCGCCGAGCAGCACGACGTCGTTCTCGCCGGCCAGCACCCGTCGCTCGAGGTCGGCGATGGCGCCCGGCTGGTCACCGGACGGCTCGAAGTCGCTGACCACCTTGAGCGGGGCCACCGTGCGCAACAGGTCTTCGATCGGACGCATGCGCCGAGCGTACGACCCACCTCCGACAGGACCTCCCAGCCCTTGGGCTGGGAGGTCCCGTCGGTCGATCTCGCGGCAACCTCGACGCTGCTCGCGACGGGTGTCAGCCGCCGGCCGCCTGGCCCTTCAGCATGGAGTTGACCATCGCGCTGTAGTCCTTGTCGAGCTGCTGGGTGTCGGAGTCCTCGGTGAAGTAGGCCGTGCCGACCACGGTCAGACCGTCGGTGCGGATCGAGACCAGCGAGAAGATGGTCACCTTGATCGCGTTGCCGCCGTTGGCCACGGTCACCTGGGCCTGACAGGTGGCGGCGCGCAGCTTCTTGGTGCCGAGATCCGCCTTCTTGGGATCGGCGAACTTGCCGTTCGTGTACTCCTTGGCGATGTCGCGGTGGTAGGCGTCGCAGGTCTGACCCGGATTGCTGTCGGCCGGCAGCTTGGCGACGATGCCCACGAAGATGTCGCGCCCGTTGGCCAGCTGCGCGGCACCCTTCTGCTCGCTGCGGACCTGCCAGCCTGCGGCCGGCGTCAGCTTGACGCCGTTGCCGAGGTCGATCGCCTTGCCGCCCGGGGCCTGGGTCGGCTTGTCGGTCGGCGTCGTCGTGGACGGCCCACCCGACGGCTCCGTCGTCGGCTCCGTCGGCTCGGTGGTCGGCTCGGTCGGCTCGGTGGTCGGCTCCGTGGTCGGCTCGGCGGTGGGCGTGGTCGGGGCCGAGGGCGTGATGGTGCTGACCGGCTCGTCGCCGCCGCCACCGAGCGCCATGATGATGCCGCCGACCGCCACCAGCAGCACGACGGCGGCCACGACGATGCCGATGATCAGGCCGGTGCTCTTCCGCGGCGACGGGCCGCCGGCCGGTCCACCGGGGCCGCCCGCCACCGGCGGTGGGGGCGGCTGGTAGCCGCCCCGGGACCCTGGTTCGGATAGCCACCCTGCGGCTGCCCCTGGAACGGTCCGGCGTAGCCCTGCGGCTGGTAGCCACCCTGCTGCGGGTACCCGCCCTGCTGCGGTGGGTAGCCACCGCCCTGCGGCGGGTACGGACCCCGGCGGTTGACCGCCGTACCCTCCGCCCTGCGGCGGGTAGCCGCCCTGCGGGGGGTACCCGCCCTGCGGCGGATACCCGCCCTGCTGCGGCGGGACGTTGCCGCGCGGATCCTGGGGATTGCCCTGGCCCTGCGGCGGCCACGGAGGATTCTGGCTCATGCCCGACCCTCCTCGTCGTCGTAGAAGCGGTTCTTGGCGTCGGCATCCGACCCGGCTGCCGCTGGTCTCGGCGACCGCCGGCGGCGGCGAGGGCGGCGGGGCGGCGGCGAGGTGACATCCCCTGCGGCCGGGGTCGTGGCGGTCGGGACGCTCGACGACGGCGCGGAGCCACCGGCGGCACCGGGCGGTCCGGTCCGCACCCACCGACGCCGACACGGTCGCCTTGTGCGGCTTGGCCTGCGCCCGGACGGCCGTGCCGCACGCCGTGCAGAAGGACGCGTTGTCCAGCAACGGCATCTCGCACCGCAGGCAGAACTGGAGCTCGCCGGAGGACCCGATCCCACCGTCCCGCGCGGACCGCTCCAGCGCAGCCTCCAGCAGCCCGGTGTGCAGCACGTTGCGTACCCGCAGGATGAGGATGCCCAGGATCAGCAGACCCCAGCCGGTGCTGAGCACGACGCGAGGTCGTCGGGTTGCTGACGAAGGAGAACAGGTAGATGCCACCCCAGAAGCCGATGTTGGCCAGCACCGCCTCCACCACGCCCCGGTAGTAGCGCGGAGTGAAGCCGTCGTACCCGCGACCCAGGCCCGAGTACTCGGCGCAGGCGATGCCGGTGGCGGTGCCCAGCACCAGGGGCTTGACGAAGCCGTGCAGGAAGATCAGCGACATCCACAGGCCCGGATCGGACTCCACCCGGCCGCCCACGAGCAGGTCCCAGAAGCGGACGATCGTGTCGAAGCAGGCGTACGCGACTCCGCTGACGACCCCGAACGTCAGTCCGTCCATCAGGTCGTCGAACTCCGGCCGGCTGGCCAGCAGCACCGGACCGATCTGCCGGATCGCCTCCCCGACGATCGGCACCACCAGGGCGACCAGCAGGAAGGTCCACACACTCGGGCCGCCGCCGAGGTCGGTGCCGTCCAACGACGTGGTGGGCAGCACCGGCCGCTGCAACCACATCACCAGGAGGGTGAAGAGGATCGTCAGCACACCGGTCAGGCCGAAGGCCAGCCCCGTCACCGGGATCGGCTCGTCCTCCCAGAGGTTCACGTCGTACAGGTAGACGATGTAGACGATCGGGATGGCGAACGCCGCCACCAGGATCGCGATCGGGAGGGCGCCGAAGATCGCCGCGATCAGCGCGACCGCCATGGCGATGGTGAGCGCGATCCGATAGGTCTGGGGGCGCTCACCCGCCCCGCGCGGCATGATCGTCGAGACCAGCGCGAAGGAGGCCACCGGCTCGTCGGGCTTGGCGGCGAACGAGCGACGCCGGGTGAGGTCTTCGGAGCGGACGTCCTGGCCGCAGACGTGACAGAAGTGCGCGACGTCGGGCAGCTCGGCGTGACAACGGGGACAGTTCAACGGACAGTCCTCCTGACAGAAACTGGCGATGAGTACAGCGGGACCGGCCAATGGCCGGTGCCCCGGGTAAGAGTTGCCAGAGAGTATGTCAGCCGGCGGTGGCGCGGGCGCGGAGATCGCGCCACAAGCGGTCGACCTGTTCGAGGAGGTCGTCGGTGTCGGCGTCGTTGGTCAGGACGACGTCGGCGACCGCGAGCCGAGCCGCTCGGGTCGCCTGGGCCGCGATCCGGGCCGTCGCCGCGTCGGCGTCGAGGCCGTTGCGCTGCCGGAGCCGCTCCAGCTGACGTTCCGGCTGGACGTCGACGACGACCATCACGTCGTAGTCGTCCTCCTGTCCGGTCTCCACGAGCAGCGGGATCACGTGCACCACCACGGAGTCGGTCGGGGCCGCGGACTCGAGGGCGGCGGCCCGGGCCCGTACGGCGGGGTGGACGATGGCCTCCAGGTCTCGTCGGGCCTGCCGGGTCGGCGAACACGACGCGGCCCAGTGCCTCCCGGTTCAGCCGACCGTCGTCGGTCAGCACGTCCGCACCGAAGCGCTCGACGACCGCGGCCAGACCCGGCGTGCCGGGTTCGACCACCTGCCGCGCGAGCACGTCGGCGTCGATCACCACCGCCCCGCACGCACCCAGCGCATCCGAGACGGTCGTCTTCCCCGACGCGATCCCACCGGTCAGTCCCACACGCAGCACGAGACCGAAGGCTACGGGGCGACCTCGCACGCCGTGCACGACCGCCCGTGCACGACCGCCCGTGCACGACCGCCGTGCTCGACCGCCCGTGGACGACCGCCCCGGACGCCGAACGGCCCCCGTACGCCGGAGCGTACGAGGGCCGTCTGGTCGATCAGACGAGCGGGCCGATCAGGCGCCGCCGCCGGTCAGCTTCTCCCGCAGAGCCTGCAGCGCCTCGTCGGAGGCGAGCGAGCCCTCCGGCTGGGGCGACGACGACGCGGCGGCCGGACGGCTGTCGCTGGTCGACGACGAGTACGACGCGGAGCCGGCGGTGCTGGCCGCGACGGTCGCCTCGTTGGCGGCCTCCTCGACCTGCTTCTTGTGCGCCTCCCAGCGCTGGTGGGCCTCGGCGTACTGGGTCTCCCAGGCCGCGCGCTGGTCCTCGTAGCCCTCGAGCCACTCGCCCGACTCGGGGTCGAAGCCGTCGGGGTAGAGGTAGTTGCCCTGGTCGTCGTAGCTCGCCGCCATGCCGTACAGCGTGGGGTCGAACTCCTCGGCGTGGGCGTCCACACCCTCGTTGGCCTGCTTCAGCGACAGCGAGATCCGGCGACGCTCGAGATCGATGTCGATGATCTTGACCATCACGTCGTCGTTGACCTGGACGACCTGCTCCGGGATCTCGACGTGACGCTCGGCCAGCTCGGAGACGTGCACCAGACCCTCGATGCCCTCCTCCACGCGGACGAACGCACCGAACGGCACCAGCTTGGTGACCTTGCCGGGCACGATCTGCCCGATCTGGTGGGTCCGGGCGAAGGCCTGCCACGGATCCTCCTGGGTCGCCTTCAGCGACAGCGAGACGCGCTCGCGGTCCATGTCGACGTCCAGCACCTCGACGGTGACCTCCTGGCCCACCTCGACCACCTCGGAGGGGTGGTCGATGTGCTTCCAGGACAGCTCCGACACGTGCACCAGGCCATCGACGCCACCCAGGTCCACGAAGGCACCGAAGTTGACGATCGAGGACACGACACCCTTGCGGATCTGCCCCTTCTGGAGCTGGGTGAGGAAGTTCTGACGGACCTCGGACTGGGTCTGCTCCAGCCACGCCCGGCGGGACAGCACCACGTTGTTGCGGTTCTTGTCCAGCTCGATGATCTTGGCCTCGAGCTCCTGGCCGACGTACGGCTGGAGGTCGCGGACCCGTCGCATCTCGACCAGGGAGGCGGGCAGGAAGCCGCGCAGGCCGATGTCCAGGATCAGACCGCCCTTGACGACCTCGATCACCGAACCGGTGACGACGCCGTCCTCTTCCTTGATCCGCTCGATCGTGCCCCAGGCGCGCTCGTACTGAGCCCGCTTCTTGGACAGGATCAGGCGACCCTCTTTGTCCTCTTTCTGCTGGACGAGAGCTTCGATCTCGTCACCGACGCTGACCACATCGAAGGGGTCGACGTCGTGCTTGATCGAGAGTTCCTTGGAGGGGATGACCCCTTCGGTCTTGTAACCGATGTCGAGCAGGACCTCGTCCCGGTCGACCTTGACGACGGTGCCGGTGACGATGTCACCGTCGTTGAAGTACTTGATGGTTGCGTCGATAGCCGCGAGAAAGGCTTCGGGCGAACCGAGGTCGTCGATCGCGACCTGGGGTGGTGCCTCGAGAGAGGACGTCATGTAGTGAAGCTCCGATAGGGATGGGACTCGTTCGTGCGCGCTGCAGCCCGGTCCGTACCAAACCAACCAACCAACCGAGGCGAGCGTGTGAAACCGACGACGATCCTGGGGCTCGTACGAGCGTGACCTACTCCGTCTGAAGTCGCGCAGGCCACAGCGACACTCCAGGATACCTAGCCGTACGAAGAAGGGTCAAACCTGCTCCGCCCCCGGACGATGGGACCCGACGGGGCTCGACCTCCGGTCGCCGGCGTGCGGCCGAGATCGGCGATCGAGCCCCCGTCCGGGTCACTTCCCGGCGAGCACCGGCTCGCGGACGCTCGGGGTCGCGTCGTCGGAGTCGATGGACTCGATGTTGGCGGCGTTGTAGACGTCCAGGTCGAGCAGACCGTTGCGCTTCGCCACGATGGTCGGGATCAGCGCCTGACCAGCCACGTTGGTGGCGGTCCGGATCATGTCCAGGATCGGGTCGATGGCCAGCAGCAGACCCACACCCTCGAGGGGCAGACCCAGGGTGGACAGGGTCAAGGTGAGCATCACGACCGCGCCCGTGATCCCCGCCGTCGCCGCGGAACCGACCACGGAGACGAAGGCGATCAGCAGGTAGTCGGTGACGCCCAGCTGGACGCCGAAGAGCTGCGCGACCGTGATCGCGGCCAGCGCGGGGTAGATCGCCGCGCAGCCGTCCATCTTGGTCGTGGCCCCGAGCGGCACCGCGAACGACGCGTAGTTCTCCGAGACACCGAGGTTCCGGGTGACCACCCGCTGGGTCAGCGGCAGGGTGCCGACCGAGCTGCGGGACACGAACGCGAACGAGATGGCCGGCCAGGCGCCGGCGAAGAACCGGCCGGGCTTCAGACCGTGCGCGCGGGCGAGCAGGGGGTAGACCACGAAGAGCACGATCAGGCAGCCGACGTAGACGTCGACGGTGAACACGGCCAGCGGCGCGATCAGGTTCCAGCCGTAGTCGGCCACCGCCCGGCCGATCAGACCGGCGGTGCCGATCGGGGCGAGCTTGATGATCCACCAGGTGATCTTCTGGAAGATGGCCAGTCCGCTGCGGACGACACCCAGGAAGGGCTCAGCCGCCTCCCCCACGGCCAGGGCGGCGGCGCCGAGCACGATGCCCAGCACGACCAGCTGCAGCACGTTGAACGACAGCCCGCTGGAGTCGGACTCCAGACCCAGGATGTTGGCGGGGACGACGGAGGCGAGGAAGTCGAGCCAGGAACCGGTGCGGCTCGGTGCCTCCGCCCCGGCCGTGCCGATGGCGGCGTTCGCGCCGGGATTGGTGAGCAGTCCCAGGGTGATGCCGATGGTGACCGCGATGAGGGCGGTCGCGGCGAACCAGATCAGCGTCTGCACGGCGAGCTTGGCGGCGTTGGCCACCTGGCGCAGGTTGGCGATGCTGACGATGATCGCGGTCAGGACCAGGGGCACCACCACGACCTGCAGCAACGCGACGAACGTGCTGCCGACGGTCTTCAGGGTGGCGGCCAGCCAGTCCAGCGAGAAGGTGCGGGCCAGGAAGCCCAGCAGCAGGCCCAGACCCAGGCCGAGCAGGACCTGCGCCCAGAAGGGGAACGCGACGCCGGGTGGGTGCGTCGACGGGGACAGTGGAGGAGGAAGACACGAGAACGGGTGCTTTCTGACGGGGTCGGTCGGGATGGTCAGCGGGTACGCCGACGACAGCCCTCGATCTCCAGACGGCACAGGTCGATCACTCGCCTGGCCCAGCAGTTCACAGCCACGTGATCGGTCAACCACGGTCCGGGAGCGGCTATTCCGGTTCTGGGCCGGAAGTGCTCAGCCGCCCGTCGGGCCGGGCCAGGCGCATCCTGGCTGCAGAGGCGACGGGTCAGTGCGCGGCGGCGTGCCAGGAGTGCCCGATGCCGACCGACACGTCGAGCGGGACCTCCATCTCCACGGCGTGACCCATCTTGTCCCGGACCAGCGTGGTGAGCGCCTCGGCCTCGCCGGTGGCGACCTCGAAGACCAGCTCGTCGTGCACCTGCAGCAGCATCCGGCTGCGCAGTCCGGCGTCGGCCAGGGCCTTCTCCACGTCCAGCATCGCGACCTTGATGATGTCGGCGGCCGAACCCTGGATCGGGGCGTTGAGAGCCATCCGCTCGGCCATCTCCCGGCGTTGCCGGTTGTCGCTCATCAGGTCGGGCAGGTAGCGCCGGCGACCGAGCAGGGTCTCCGTGTACTCCGTGCGGCGGGCGTCGACCACCAGCGAGCGGAGATAGTCCCGCACCCCGCCGAACCGCTCGAAGTACTCCTCCATCAGCGCCTTGGCCTCGGAGGTGTCGATGCTCAGCTGCTGGCTGAGACCGAAGGCACTCAACCCGTACGCCAGGCCGTAGTTCATCGCCTTGATCTTGGCCCGCTCCCCCGGCGAGACCGCCTCGGGAGCGACCCCGAAGACGCGCGACGCCGTGACGGTGTGGAAGTCCATGCCCGACTTGAACGCCTCGATCAGGACGGCGTCCTCGCTGACGTGGGCCATGATCCGCATCTCGATCTGCGAGTAGTCCGCACTCATCAGCGACTCGTAGCCCTCGCCGACCACGAAGGCCTCGCGGATGCGCCGGCCCTCCTCGGTGCGGATGGGGATGTTCTGCAGGTTCGGGTCGGTGCTGGAGAGCCGACCGGTGGCGGCGATCGTCTGCACGTACGTCGTGTGGATCCGGCCGTCGTCGGCGACCGACTTGAGCAGCCCCTCGACCGTCTGCCGGAGCCGGATGGCGTCCCGGTGGATCAGCATCTGGGCCAGGAACGGGTGCTCGGTCTTGGCGTAGAGCTGCTGCAGCGCCTCCGCGTCGGTCGTGTAACCCGTCCGGGTGCGCCGCGTCTTGGGCATCTTCAGCTCGTCGAACAGCACCACCTGCAGCTGCTTGGGCGAGCCGAGGTTGATCTGCTTGCCCAGGATCCGGAACGCCTCGTCGGCGGCCCGGTTGACGGTGGAGTCGAACTCCGCCTCCAGCGCCTCGAGCAGGCCGACGTCGACGGCCACCCCGGTCTGCTCCATCCGGGCCAGGGTGCGTTGCAGCGGCAGCTCCACGCCGTACAGCAGGCTGGTGCCGTTGTGCGCCTCGACATCGGAGTCCAGCGCATCGGCCAGGTCGATCACCGCGCGAGACCGCACCATCGCCGCCTGGGCCGCGACCTCCGTGCCCGAGTCGTCGTCGCCGAAGTCGAGGGCCAGCTGGTCGGCGGCCGCGTCGAGCGCATCCGGTCCGCTGTCCACCTTGAGCTCGCGCTTGAGGTAGCGAATGGTCAGGTCGGCCAGGTCGAAGGTGCGCTGGTCGGGCCGCACCAGATAGGCGGCGAGCTGGGTGTCGGAGGTCATTCCGGCGAGCTCCCAACCCCGCGCCCAGAGGGCCAGCAACGGACCCTTGGCGTCGTGCATGGCCTTGCGCTTCGTGGGGTCGGCCAGCCACGCGGCCAGCGCGTTCTCGTCGGCGGGCAACAGCTCGGTGACGTCGACGTACGCCGCGGCGCCGTCGCCGGCGGCCAGCGCGATCGCGCGGATGTCCCCGGTGCCGGACCCCCAGTGCCCGATCACGTCCAGGCCCGTCCGGTCGCCGGCCGCGTGCTCCTCGAGCCAGGCCGACAGCTCGCCGGGCTGGAGGATGACGCCGGACAGCTCGAAGCCGCCCTCGGGGACGATCTCCTCGTTCGGCAGCGCCTCCAGCAGCCGGTCCCGCAGGACCCGGAACTCGAGCTGGTCGAACAGCTGGTGGGTGGCCTCCCGGTCCCAGGGCTGCCGCGCGAAGTCGTCGATCCCCAGGGGCAGGTCGAGGTCGCGGATGAGCGCGTTGACCTGACGGTTGAGCCGCACCGCCTCGATCCGCTCCTTGAACGCGTCGGCCGCCTTGCCCTTCAGCTCCCCGGCGTGGGTGATGAGGTTGTCGAGCCCGTCGTACGTGGTCAGCCACTTGGCCGCCGTCTTCGGCCCGACCCCGGGGATGCCGGGCAGGTTGTCGCTGGACTCCCCCACCAGCGCGGCCAGCTCGGGATAGCGGTCGGGTGCGACGAAGTAGCGCTCCTCCACCGCGGACGGGGTCATCCGGGCCAGGTCGGAGACGCCCTTGCGGGGATAGAGCACGGTGACCCGGTCGCTGACCAGCTGGAACGCGTCCCGGTCGCCGGTGCAGATGAGCACGTCGAAGTCGGCCCGCTCGGCCTCGGTGGCCAGGGTCGCGATGACGTCGTCGGCCTCGAACCCCTCCACCCCGAGGTGGGGGATGTTCAGCGCGTCGAGCACCTCCTTGACCAGGTCCACCTGCCCCTTGAACTCATCGGGACTGGCCGAGCGGTTCGCCTTGTACTCCACGTACAGCTCGGACCGGAAGGTCTTCCGGGACACGTCGAACGCCACCGCGAGATGCGTCGGCGCCTCGTCCCGCAGCACGTTGATGAGCATCGAGGTGAACCCGAACACCCCGTTGGTGTGCTGCCCGGTCTGGGTGGAGAAGTTCTCCACCGGCAGCGCGAAGAACGCCCGATACGCCACCGAGTGGCCGTCGATCAACAGCAGCTTCTGCCGAGGCGGCGGAGTCAAAGCCGGGGCAGCACTCTTCTTCGCAGCAGGCACGCAGAGGACTCTATCCGCGCCCACCGACAACCCGCCCCACGAAGCCGCGGTGGCCGGGGCCTCGGCGGGCCGCCTCAGCCGCACCCTCTCCCACCCGTGCACCCTCCCGCCGTACCGGCGCCCCCTACTGCCGGTGCAGCAACGGCCAGCCGGTGCACCGGCGACAAGAGGGTGCACCGATCAGCCCTCACGAGTGGAGCAGCACGTCCGCCCGGCCCCCGAGGGTGAGGACCTGCCCTCCGTACGAGAGCACGAGCCGGGTTGGGGCGAGGGCGACGTCAGAGCGAAGGTCGGGGTGGGCGGCGGCGGTCGCGTCGGGGAGTGGTGGGCGTTCCGAGCGGAGCCTGCGTAGCGAGGTGGGCAAGACGTGACCGCCGCCGCCCACCCCGGCCGACCCAAGCCCCGCAAGCCCCGCACGTCCCCACGGTCAGAGCCCAAGACGTACGGAGGTCAGTCCTCGCCCAGGTACGCCTTGCGGACGTTCTCATCCACGAGCAACGCCTTGCCGGTGTTCTGCAGGACGATCTTGCCGACCTCCAGCACGTACCCGTAGTCGGCCAGGGACAGGGCCGCCTGCGCGTTCTGCTCCACCAGCAGGATCGTCACGCCCTCCCGCTGCAGCTCGACGATCGTCGACATGATCTTCTGCATCATCAGCGGCGACAGCCCCATCGAGGGCTCGTCCAGCATCAACAGCTTCGGCCGGCTCATCATGGCCCGGCCGATGGCCAGCATCTGCTGCTCGCCACCGGAGAAGGTGCCGGCCGGCTGGGCCCGCCGCTCCTTCAGGATCGGGAACAGGTCGAACGCCCGGTCCAGGTCCTTGGCGATCGCCGCCTTGTCCCGGCGGGCGAAGGCGCCGAGCATCAGGTTGTCCTCGACCGTCAAACGCGGGAAGATCCGGCGCCCCTCCGGCGAGTGAGCCAGGCCGAGCACGGTGATCTCGTGGGCCGGGGTGGCGTCGATCCGCTTCCCCTCGAACCAGATCTCCCCGGCCTCCGGCTTGATCAGCCCGGAGATGGTCCGCAGGGTCGTGGTCTTGCCGGCACCGTTGGTGCCGACCAGGGTGACGACCTGCCCCTCCTCGACGGTGAAGGAGATCCCCTTGACCGCGCGGACCCGACCGTAAGCGACCTTCAGGTCCTTGATCTCAAGCATCGCGGCCTCCCGACTCGCTGCCGTCCGTCGGCTTGTCCAGCTCGGCCTCCAGCTCACCGGAGTCCTCGGGTCCGGTCCCGATGTAGGCCTCGATCACCCGCGGATCACCCTGCACCTCGGCGGGGGTCCCCTCGATCAGGGCCTTCCCCTGCACCAGACAGAGCACCCGGTCACACAGGTTGAAGATGAACCGCATGTCGTGCTCGATCACCACCACCGCGAGCCCGAGATCGCGGATCCGGAAGATCAGCTCCTCGGCCTGGCGAGTCTCCTGCGGGTTCATGCCGGCCGTCGGCTCGTCCAGCAGGATGAGCTTCGGGTCGGTGGCCAGCGCCCGGGCGATCTCCAGCCGCCGCTGATCGCCGTACGGGAGGTTGCGGGCCAGGTGGTCGGTGGTGTGAGCCAGACCGACGAAGTCCAGCAGCTCCTGGGACCTCTCGCGCACCGCCTTCTCGTCCCGCTTGAACTTCGGGCCGCGGATGATCGAGGTGAACGGTCCGGTCGTGGTGCGGCAGTACCGCCCGACCATGACGTTCTCCAGCGCGGTCATGTTGCCGAACAGCCGGATGTTCTGGAACGTCCGGGCCATGCCGGCCATCACGACCTTGCGCGGTTTCGGCGGCAGCACGGCACCGTCGAACACGACCCGACCACTGGTCGGCAGGTACAGACCCGTCAGGCAGTTGAAGAACGTGGTCTTGCCGGCCCCGTTCGGACCGATCAGTCCCATGATCTCGCCGCGGCGGACGGTGAAGTTCACGGAGTCGACCGCGGTCAGCCCACCGAACCGCATGGTGACGTCCTCGGCCTGCAGGATCACCTCATCGACGGCGCCCGCTGACTGGTCGTACGCGCTGGTGGCGGTCACAGCCTTCCCCCTCCCTTGACGACCCCGGTCTCCTCGACCTCTTCCTCGATCCGCTCGGCCAGCTCCTCGTCGTCCTCGTGGAACTCCAGCTGACGACGTTGGCTGGGCACCAGGCCCTCGGGTCGGAACCGCATCATCAGCACCAGCAGCAGACCGAAGATCAGCAACCGGTACTCGCTGACGAACCGCAGCTTCTCCGGCATCAGCTTGAGGATGGTCGCTCCTACCAGGACGCCGAGCACCGTACCCATGCCGCCGAGCACGATCGCCGCGAGCAGGAAGGCCGACTCCAGGAACACGTACTGGTCGGGTGTGACCGAGACGTCGACGTGCGCCTTGACCGAGCCGGCGACCCCGGCCAGGAAGGCGCCCCCGGCGAAGGCGAAGAGCTTGAGTCCGAAGACGTTGACGCCCATGGCCTCGGCGGCCTTCTCGTCCTCGCGGATGGCCACCCAGCCGCGCCCGATCCGGCTGTTGTTGAGCCGGACGAAGACCAGGATGATCAATCCGATCACCAGCAGGAGCAGGAAGTAGTAGTTCGAGAACCTACCCAGCGGGATCCCGAACAGAACGTGTGGTTCACCGAAGTCGAAACCGAACAGCACGAGGTCCGGGATGGCGGGGATGCCGTCGGAACCGTTGGTCAGGTTGGGTCCGTCGCTCCCGTCCAGGTTGTTCATGGAGATCCGGAAGATCTCCCCGAAGGCCAGCGTGACGATGGCCAGGTAGTCGCCGCTGACCCGTAGCGTCGGGGATCCGATGAGCAGACCGAGGCTCGCCGCGACGCAGCCGCTGATCAGCACCACGACGATGAACGGGGGGTGCCAGTCGACCGTCGAGAACACCGACTTCGACAGGATCGCCGCCGTGAAGGCGCCGGCTCCGAGGAAGGCGATGTAACCGAGGTCGAGCAGGCCGGCGAGACCGACGACGATGTTCAGACCCATGGCGGTGGCCGCGAAGATGATCACCTGCGTGGCGATCGACATGTTCGCGTCCGAGCCGTCCTGGGTGAACGGGAAGGCGAAGGCCACCACGAAGGCGGACAGGATGAGCACCTTGCGGTGCCGCTGGGTGCACCCGGACAGGAAGGCCATCACACCCGTGGTGAAGAGCACCGCGATGATGGCCCCGATGAAACCGAGCAGGGAGACGAACGACCCGCCGTCGTCCATGTTGAGAGCGAAGGCAGCGCCGAAGAGGGACAGACCCATCACGGCGGCGATAGCGAGGATCTCGAGCCACGGTCTGGTGACCAGGGAGGCCAGGTTCGGCGCCCGGTCGGCGAGCATCAGCTTGGTGCCCACGAAGGCGGCCAGCGCGCCGACCAGGGCGATCCACCCGCCGTACTCGACGTTGACCAGACCCTCGAGCTCGACGGCGATGCTGATGATGATCAGGACGATGTAGATCAGCGCCCCGGTGGCCGCCGACTTCGCGCCACGCACCCAGCCGATGCGCCGCTTGCGCTTCTTCTTCAGGTAGAAGTGCGATCCCACCAGGAGCCCGACGACGATGACGCCGAGGAGCATCGACAGGAACTGCATCGGGGACGGGTAGCCGAGCACCGTCATGTTGTCGAGCGCACTGCGCCCGTACGCCCAGGGCAGGAAGGGGGCGATGATGATGATCGCGCCGCCGGCCAGCGCCAGGATCCGGCCGATGCCGTTGGTCCGCTGCTGCAGCTCCGGAGTGACCAGGTCAGGGATTCTCATGCTCGGTCCACCACCCTTGCTCCTAGCAGACCCTGGGGTCTGAAGACCAGCACCAGAATCAGCAGGACGAAGGCCCAGACGTCCTTCCAGGCGGACCCACCGAACTGGCCGGGGATGTAGGTGGTCGCCATCACCTCGATGACGCCCAGCACCAGACCGCCGACGACGGCTCCGTTGATGTTGCCGATCCCGCCGAGGACGGCGGCGGTGAAGGCCTTGAGTCCGGCCAGGAAGCCCATCCGGAAGTCGATGTTGGTGTAGCGCAGACCGTGGGCGAGGCCGGCCACCGCGGCGAGCGCGGCTCCGAGGGCGAACGCGACCATGATGATCCGATCGACGTTGATGCCCATCAGCCGGGCCGTGTCGGGGTCCTGGGAGGTCGCCTGCATCGCACGGCCGAGACGCGTGCGGTTGACGAAGATGTAGAGGAAGACCGTGCAGATCGCCAGCATCACGAGCGTGAACAGCGCGGCCCGCTGGATGGTGACCCCGCCGAGCTGGATGGCCGGGCCGGTCACCACGTCGATCTGCGGGAACGGGATCGCCCGCTTCGAGTCCGGGAAGCCGGGGATGTCGCCGTAGAACAGCCGCACGAACTCCTGCAGGAAGACCGACACACCGATCGCGGTGATCAGTGGGGCCAGCCGGGGAGCGTTGCGTAGCGGGCGGTAGGCGAAGCGCTCGGTCAACAGGGCCACCGCGATCGCCGCAGCCATGCCGCCGAACAGCATCAGTGGCAGCATCCAGAGGGCGGTCACCTGGCCCGGCACCACCAACCAGACGGTGAGGGCACCGAAGGCGCCGATCATGAAGATCTCGCCGTGAGCGAAGTTGATGAGCTGGATGATGCCGTAGACCACGGTGTAGCCGACCGCGATCAGCGCGTACAGCGCGCCGAGTGACAGTCCATTGACCAGCTGCTGGAAGAACAGTTCCATCCGGACCTCCCCGAAGGTTGAGCGGCCTGCCGGACTGCCGAGGCAGCCCGATGGGGGCAGGCCAGGCCTGCCCCCATCCGAGCTACATCTCAGCCCTCGTCGAACGAGTCAGAGGGCTGTCGGCTACTTGAACTCTTCGGTCTTGTCAGCGACCCACTTGCCACCGGTCACCTTGTAGGCCGTGATGATCTTCGTCTTGGTGTCACCGAACTCGTCGAAGGCGATCGGACCGGTCGCCCCTTCGAAGGACACCGAACCGACGGCCGTGACCGTGGCCTCCCGCGCCGTCTTGGCGTCGGGTGCGTCAGCCAGGGAGGTCTTGAGCGCGTTGATGATCGCATTCGCGGCGTCGTAGGACTGGGCACCGTAGGCACCATACGGCTCCTTGAAGCCGGCCGCGGTGTAGTCAGCCACGAAGGTCTTGGCCGACTCGAGGCTCTCGGTGGGCGCGCCGACCGAAGTGGCCAGGTCGCCGTCGGAGGTCTTGCCCGCGAGCTCGATGAAGGCGGGATCGAAGATTCCGTCGCCACCCATCAGGGGGACGTTCAGACCGGCGGCCTTCATCTGCTGGCTGAGCGGCCCGGCCTGGGGGTACTCACCGCCGTAGTAGACGGCCTCCGGGTTGGCACCCTTGACCTTGGTGATGACGGAGCCGTAGTCCTTGTCATCGGGGTTGATGGTCTCGGCCGCCACGATCTCGCCGCCGAGCTCCTTGTACTTCGCGGTGAAGGCGTCGACCAGACCCTGACCGTAGGTCTTCTTGTCGTGGATGGTCGCGACCTTCTTGATGCCGACCGTCGTGTACAGGTAGTTCGCGGCGAAGCCGCCCTGGACGATGTCGGTGGTGCAGGTCCGGAAGAACGTGGGGTACGGCCGCTTGGGGTTGGCCGCATCCGGACCCATGGTCAGGGACGGGCCGGTGTTGGCCGGAGAGATCTGCACGATGTTGGCCGCGGCGAACACCGGCTGCAGCGACTGGGACACCGAGGAGTTGAGCGCACCGACAACGCCGACGACCTCGTCCTCACCGGCGAGCTTGGTGGCGGCGTTCTTGCCGACGTCGGGCTTGGCCTCGTCGTCCTCGGCCGCCAGCTCGAGCGTCCAGCCGGGGATGGTCTTGGCCTCGTTGGCCTGCCTGATGGCCAGGTCGACCGAGTTGCGGATGCCCAGACCCAGAGCGGACAGGTCTCCGGACAGCGGGGCGACGACGCCGATCTTGGCGACCTTGTTGGTGCTCTCGCCGCTGGTGCCGCCCTCTTCGGCGCGGCTGCCACAGGCAGACATGGACAGGGTGGCCGCGAGCAGGGTGGCCCCGACGGCTATGAGCCGATGCTTTCGCACGTTCTTCTCCTCCTAAAGATCGCTGCGTGCCCACGGCCGGACACCGACTGGCGACGGCCTGACGATTCCGCGAGCATGAGCAGGGTAAGCGCGGAGTCTCAGCGGAACGTCAGGTTTCGCGGTCGTGTTGCCAGTTCGTTACACGACTGAATGTCCAACAGGGGTCTGTCGCTACTTCTTCTTGGCTCCGGCACCGTGCTCGATGACGCCCTCGGCGACCTCGCGCATCGACTTGCGCAGGTCCATGGCGGTCTTCTGGATCCAGCGGAACGCCTCCGGCTCGGTCAGTCCGAGTCCCGTCTGCAGCATCCCCTTGGCCCGGTCGACCGCCTTGCGCGACTCCAGTCGCTCGGTCAGGTCCTCGACCTCGGCCTCGACGGCCGTGATCTCGGCGAACCGGGCCCGGGCGATCTCGATCGCGGGGATCAGGTCGGCTTTGCCGAACGGCTTCACCACGTACGCCATGGCGCCCGCCTGGCGGGCCCGATCGACCAGCTCACGCTGGCTGAAGGCGGTCAGCATGACCACCGGGGCGATGCGCTCGCTGGCGATCTTCTCGGCGGCGCTGATCCCGTCGAGCTTGGGCATCTTCACGTCCATCACGACCAGGTCGGGCCGCAGGTCGGTGGTCAGCTCCACTGCGGCCTCACCGTCTCCGGCCTGGCCGACCACGTCGTATCCCTCTTCGGTCAGCATCTCGACCAGGTCGAGGCGGATCAGCACCTCGTCCTCGGCCACGACCACTCGGGTCGGGCCTTCGGTCGCGCCGGCCTTGGCTTCATCTGTCGTCACGCGCTCACTCTAGCCAGCACTTGTTACGGCCAGCAGTCCTCGCACCCCGGTGGTCCTACCCGCAGCGGGGCAACGCGTACGCCGCAGCGCCGCGGGTCGAGTGCCGGGGAGGGGAGTCGAACCCCCATGTCCTTTCGGACAAACGGTTTTGAGCCGTCCGCGTATGCCATTCCGCCACCCCGG
>CAVXBJ010000081.1:0-13765 GCA_963759915.1 uncultured Actinomycetota bacterium
AGAGCACGGCGTCGGGGATCCGCGGGATGATCGCGCGACGCAGCCGGACCAGGTCGCGCAGGCTCTTGCCGTACGTGTGCACGATCCGATCGAGGGTCTCGGTGTGCACGTGCTCCTCGCCGAGCGTCTCGACGAGTGTCCCGAGGAAGGCGTCGGTCAGCTTCGGCACCGGGACCGGCAGTGACTCCAGCTCCGGGGGCACCACCGGCTCACCGGTGATGTCCAGGCCGACCTTGTCGCGTACGAACGGGGCGAAAGCGGGCTTGTCCTCGTGGTGGAAGGCGACGCCCTCGACACCCCAGCCCCACCACTTCATGTGCTTCACGCCGGTCATGAGTCGCTGCCTCCGAATTCATCGCTACGTTCCGTCGGCGGCAGGGTGCGCGGCCCGTCGGCCAGTCGCTGCTGCTGCTCCCGGTAGTTCATGCCGTAGTCGACGAGACCGCGGATCTCCTTGGCGATCCGGTCGGAGAAGACGGCGGCCTTCTCCCCGTCCTCCGGTCGCATCGGCTCGCCGAACACGACGTAGACCGGCGGCCGGCCCTTGACCGGCCAGCTCGCGCCCCGCGGCATCGCCTGGGAGGCGCCGACCAGCGCCACGGGCACGCAGGGCACGTCGCGGCTGATGCACAGGGCGGCCGCGCCGGGCTTGAAGTTGCCCATCTCCCCGGTCCGTGAGCGGGTGCCCTCGGGGAACAGCAGCAGCGGTACGCCGTCGTCGAGCAGGCTGGTCGCCATCCCCCGCTTGCCGCGCAGACCCGTCCGGTCCACCGGGAACGCGTTGAAGAACAGCGCGGTGAGGCCCTTGCGCCACCACACGTCGAAGAAGTAGTCGGCGGCGGCACCGGCGGCGACGTAGCGCGCGAGCCTCCGGGGCAGGGCCCCGATCAGCAGCGGTGCGTCCAGGTGCGAGCTGTGGTTGGACACCATGACGAACGGACCGCTGAGCTCTTTGAGCTGCTCGCGACCGAGCACGGTCACCGTGGCCAGGCGCCAGATCAGCGGTTTGAGCAGTCCCCGTTGGGCCACGAACCGCGCGCTCGCGTGGATCGGCGAGGTGTAGCGACGACGGCTCGGCACGTCGCCCACCGTATCGCGTCGTGACCTGTGGTCCGTCACGTCAGCACCGCTTCGACACCTCAGAAACCGTCGACCACGTCAGTGCCGCCCCGACGACAGCCTCCGGGACACGGCCCGGACGGCCGACCGCGGCGCGAGCCGGGCCGCCAGGATCAACGCCTTGTAGCGCTTGGACGGGATCGAGATCACCTTGTGGTGCTCGACGTCGGCGAGACAGTCGGCGACGACGCGGTCGGCGTCCAACCACAGCCGGTCGGGGATCTTCGAGGTGCGGATCTCGGCGCGCTGGTGGAACTCCGTCCGGACCCACCCGGGACACAGGGCGGTCACCTGGACCCCGGAGCCGTCCAGCTCGTTGGCCAGCCCCTCGGAGTAGGTGGTCACCCAGGCCTTGATGGCGGAGTACCCGCCCATGGTCACGAAGCCGGCGGTGCTGGCCACGTTGACGATGGTGCCGCGGCCCCGCGTCTTCATGGTCCGGCCGGCGGCGGCGCCGAGCATCAGCACGGCGCGGATCATCACGTCGATCGCGTGCTCGTGGGGTGTGGTGTCGGCGTTGGTGAGCGCGTACGGGAGCCCGAAGCCGGCGTTGTTGACCAGCAGGTCGATCGGCTGCTCGGTGGACTGCAGCCGGGCCGCGACCCGCAGCACGTCCTCGCGGAGACCGAGGTCGGCCGACATGACCTCGACCTCGACGCCGTGGGCGTCGGTGAGCCGGGTCGCCATCTCGGCCAGCCGGCCGGCGTCCCGGGCGACCAGCACCAGGTCGTCGCCCCGGGCCGCCAGCGCCCGGGCGAACGCGGCCCCGATCCCCGAGGTGCCACCGGTCACCAACGCAGTCGTCATGGGACGACACTGTAGGGCGCGGGCCGGGCGTCGACTCGAGCGAGACCCGCCGGTCACGCCCGGAGCGGCAGCTCCAGGCGCAGCACGGCGCCGGTGTCGGGGGCCGGCCGGTTGGCGGCGGTGACGATCCCGCCGTGCCGTGCGGCGATCTCGCTGACCAGGGCCAGGCCGAGACCGTAGTGGCGCCGCGCTCCGGGGGTCGTCGTCTCGGTGCGGTCGCCGGCGAACCGGGTGAACATCCGCGGCAGCACGTCCTCGCTGATGCCGGGGCCGTCGTCGCGGACCTCCACCGCGACCACGCGCCCGCGGCGAGCGACGCTCACCACCACCTCGGAGCGGGCGTGGCCGAGCGCGTTGTCCACCAGCGCGGTCACCGACCGGCTGAGCGCGGTCGGGGCGCCGGCGGGCAGCACGGTGTCGTCCGTCACCGGCTCGAGGGTCAGGGCGATCCCGGCCTCGGCGGCCGTCGCCTGGGCGGAGGCGACCGCCGTGGTCGCCAGCTGACCGACGTCGACCGGCTCCTGCGGCACGGGGGTGCGCGTGTCGGCCGCCAGCAGCAGCTCCTCCAGGATCGCGGTCAGTGCGGACGTGTCGGCCACGATCCCCTCGACGTCGCGGGTGATCAGCTGGTCCCGGTCCTGCGCCCCGGGCCCGGGCCCGGCGCCCCGTGCCGGGGGTTCGCCCGTGCCGGAGCGGATGCGCCGGGCCAGCAGCTGGGCCCGGGTGCTCAGCAGGGTCAACGGGGTACGGAGCTCGTGCCCGGCATCGGCCACGAACCGGCGCTGCGACTCCAGCGCCTGGGACATGGGGGTGACGGCACGGCGGGCCAGGACCACCGCCGCCAGGGTGGCCAGCACCAGTCCGGCGCCACCGGCGACCGCGAGGGCGCCGATGATCCGCTCCCGTTCCTGGTGCTGCTCGAGCAGGCTGGCCATCGCCTGGACGACCACGTCGTCACCGCGCGGCACGGTGAGGACCTCGTACGGTCCGGTGGACAGGTCCACCCGTCGCCGGTCCTCGACCCCCGAGCTGCGTACCTGCTCCATCACCGCCACGTCGGGCAGCCCCGGCGGCAGCTGCTCGGAGGTCGTCACCTCGCCGTCGTGCAGGACGGCGGTGAAGGTGCCGCCCTGCAGGCGCAGCCGGAACCGCCGGTCGTCGCCGTCGGGGTCGCGGTCCTGGTCGCCGGGGGCGGCGGCCGCGACCGCGTCGGTGAGCGTCTGGCTCAGGTGCTCCTCCTGGCTGCGGACGACGGCCACGTAGACCACCGTGCTCACCACCAGCAGGCAGGCGATGAGCAGACCCGCCGTCTGCAGGCCGATCCGCCACGCGGTGCGGCGCAGGTCGGTGCTCGGTGCACCGGCCGCGACCACTAGCCCGTCCCGAGCTGGTAGCCGAGTCCGCGGACCGTGCGGATCGCGTCGCGGGAGAGCTTGCGCCGCAGGTAGTGCACGTAGGTGTCGACGACCCCGTCCTCGTCGGCATCGGGGAACACCGAGGCGACGAGCTCGGACCGGCTGAAGACGCGTCCGGGTCGTCGGGCCAGCACCGCCAGCAGGGCGCACTCGCGATCGGACAGGTACGTGGTCGTCCCGTCCTCCGCGGCGTACGTCCGGGAGGACACCACCAGGCGTCCGCCGGGCACGGGCAGGTCGTCGGCCCGGTCGTGGTGGCGACGGAGCAGGGCACGGAGCCGGGCCAGCAGCTCGTCGATGTCGAACGGCTTGGTCAGGTAGTCCTCGGCGCCGGCGTCGAGGCCGTCCACCCGGTCACGGGCCAGACCGAGCGCGGAGAGCACCAGGACCGGCGTGAGGACGCCGCGACTGCGCAGGCGACCGAGGAGATCCAGACCCTCGATCGCGGGCAGCCCGCGGTCGAGCACCATCACGTCGTAGCTGCGACTGAGGCCGAGGTGCAGACCGAGCTGCCCGTCGGGCGCCAGCTCGACGTCGTAGCCGGCCGAGCGCAGGATCTCCTCCAGCATGGCGGCCAGCGACCGGTCGTCCTCCACCAGCAGGATCCGTGGAGCGTCCTGCCCGAGGCCGGCGTCGTTGCCCGTCGCCGACGTCTGCGCCCCGCCGTTCACCTCTTCAGGATGCCGTACGGAGGCCGTCACGCCACGTCGGACCAGGCGGCCGTGGCGCCGCTGTGGCCGATCCGGACCACCTGGACCAGCGTGCCCACCGCACCGACCACCACGATCACCAGAACGAGCACGGTCAGCCAGCGCGGCAGGGTCGGCAGGCTGGACCGGAGTCGGACGATCAGTGGCCAGCTGAGCCCCAGGGCGCCCACGGCCAGCACGATCACCCACGGCAGCAGCTGGTCGCCGAGGTGCGCGTGCTGCTCGATCAGCTCGGAGCGGGGCATCGTGTGCTCCAGCGACTCGCCGCTGGAGCTGGTGAGCGGCACCAGGACCACGGAGAGCAGCGCCAGCGCGAGCGGACCCCAGGACGCCCAGCGGCGGAAGCGGGGCCAGAACGTCGCCAGCAGCACGGCGAGGGCGGCGGTCGGGACGATCACCACGGTGGCGTGGACGATCAGTGGGTGCAGGGGGAGGCCGAAGACGGTCATGGGGTGGAGCCTCTCGGAATCAGGTCAGTGAATTCTTAGAGCCTCACACGCCCCGACCAGGCGACGGACAGCCGGTGGACAGCAGCCTGCGTCGCAGCGGGCGTCGACGAGCTGCCGTACTGATCCGGGTCTAAGAAAACCCCGGTGAACTCGTTCCCAGCACCATGAACGAGAGGACGCACCCGTGAGCAACGACCACGTGCCGCAGCACAGCGGTTCCCGGTGGGAACCGCCCACCACGACAGACCCGGTGGACCACCGGACGATCCCGACGCACTCGCTCGGGTCGGCCCCCGCGCCGGCCGGACCGGACCAGGATCGAGGTCGCCGCCGGCGTCGCGGACCGTTGCTGGCCGTGCTCGCCGCGGTGCTCACCCTCGGGGCCTCCACGGCCGGGATCGCCTACGTCCAGGCGGCGCAGGAGGCCGGGACGAACGCGCCCGCCACCGTGGCCGACGCGCCGCAGGACCGCGGGCCGGGTGACGGTGCCAGCGACGACGGCGACGGCGACGACGCGCGGCAGGGCGATCACCGCCGCCACGACGGTGATCGCGACGACGACGGTCCGGGTGCCCGCGACGACGGCTCGGCGGCCGGCGGTACGACGGGCGAGCTGCCGTCATGACGACCCTGCTCACCCGCGCCGACGCCGACGCTGCCGGGATCGCCCGGCCGGGCGCCGAGGCGGGCCTGGACCGGCGGGTCCGGCTGGTCACCGGGATCGCGCTGTGGCTGACTCTGCTGCTGGTCACCTACTGGTGGGTCGCCGACGGCGGCGTCACCGACCTCACCACCGGCTGGGAGACCGCGCTCACCTCCGTGGGACGGCTGACCGGCCTCTGGTCGGCGGATCTGCTGCTGGTGCAGGTGATCATGATGTCGCGGCTGCCGCCGCTGGAGAACGCGTTCGGCCGGGACCAGCTGACCCGCAGCCACCGGGTGATCGGCTTCCTGTCCTTCGATCTGATGCTGGTCCACGTGGCGACGATCCTGGCCGGGTACGCCGGGGCGCGCTGGTCGCTGGTCCCCGGCACCACCTGGGACCTGATCACCACCAGCGGCGGCATCCTGCTCTCGGTGGCCGGCCTGGTGGCCCTGTGCATGGTCGCCGGCACCAGCATCAAGAAGGCCCGGGGGCGGCTGCGCTACGAGTCGTGGCACCTGATCCACCTGTACGCCTACCTCGGCGTCGGGCTCGCCCTGCCCCACCAGCTCTGGACGGGGCAGCAGTTCCTGTCCTCGCCGGGCCGCACCGTGTTCTGGTGGACGCTGTGGGCGACGGCCGCCGGGGCCATCGTCGTCTGGCGGGTGCTGGTGCCGCTGGTGCGCAGTCTGCGGCACGGTCTGCGGGTCACCTCGGTGCACCGGGAGGCCTCAGACGTGGTGTCGGTCTACCTGACCGGGCGCCGGCTCGACCGCCTGCCCGTCCGGGCCGGCCAGTTCCTGACCGTCCGGTTCCTCGACGGCCCGGGCTGGACCCGCGCCAACCCGTTCTCCCTGTCGGCGGCGCCGGACGGCCGCAGTCTCCGCATCACGGCCAAGGCGCTCGGCGCCGGCAGCGCCCGGCTGGCACACCTGCGGCCCGGCACCAGGGTGCTGTTCGAGGGACCGTACGGTCGGCTGACCGAGCGGGCCCGGACGCGGCCCGGCGTCCTGCTGGCCGGGGCCGGTGTCGGTGTCACCCCGCTGCGTGCCCTGGCCGAGGGCCTGCCGTACGCGCCGGGCGACGCCGTGCTGTTGGACCGGTTCACCGCCGAGCCGCTGTTCGTCGCCGAGCTGCAGGCGCTGATGGCCGAGAGGGGGCTCGGGGTCATCGGGCTGCCCGGTCCCCGGCGGCGGCCGGACTCGGTCCTCGGACCGGCCGGCGGTGACGACGAGCTGGCCACGCTGCTGCGCTGGGTCCCCGATCTGGCCGAGCGCGACGTCTTCCTCTGCGGGCCGACGGCCTGGACCGCCGGCTTCGAACGCCTCGTGGTCGCCGCCGGCGTGCCGCGTACCCGCATCCACACCGAGAGCTTTGGTTGGTGAACCCATGAGACGCATCGTCATCTGGCTGGCTTCGACCGTGACCATCGTGGTGCTGCTGTTCGGCTACCACACGTCGACCAACTCCGCGACGCCCGCGACGGCGTCCAGCGGCACCGCGACGACGCCGAGCAGCAGTGCGACCGGGTCTGCCGCACCGCCCGATCCGTCGAGCGAACCGACGACGGGGCCGTCGAGCTCCCCCAGCGCGAGGAGCTCGTCGGCCGGTCGCACCTCATCGGCGGCCAAGACCTACACCGGCGACGTGGCGCAGACCCGGTGGGGACCGGTCCAGGTGGAGGTCACCGTGAAGAGCGGCACGATCACCGCCATCGACGTGGTCCAGCACCCGTCCGGGAACCAGAAGGACGCCGAGATCAACGGCTACGCGTTGCCGATCCTCGTGCAGGACACGCTGAAGGCCCAGAACGCCGAGATCGACATGGTCAGCGGGGCGACCGTGACCAGCGACGGGTACGTGCAGTCGTTGCAGTCCGCCCTGGATCGGGCGGGGCTGTGAAGGTGACCGTGGACCGGCCGGGACCGGTCGCTGTCCGGCGCCGGGTCGTCCAGCTGATGGGGATGCCGATCAGCCTCGCGCTGCGGGGACGGCACGCCGACACCGCCGAGGGGGAGCGGGCCTGGGACGAGGTGGTGGCCGAGCTGCGGACGGTCGACCGCGTCTTCAGCACCTACCGGGACGACTCGGTGGTCAACCGGCTGGACCGCGGCGAGATCGACCTCGTGGACTGTCCCCCCGAGGTGCGCGAGGTGCTGGCCCTGGGCCGGCAGGCCGAGGAGCAGTCGGGCGGTGCGTTCTCGGTCCGGCTGCCCCGCGCGGGCGCGGATCCCGCCCGTCGCAGGCTCGACCCGTCCGGGGTGGTCAAGGGCTGGGCCGTCGAGCGTGCGGCCCGCTGGCTGACCGCCCTGGACGCCACCGACTCCTGCCTGTCCGCCGGGGGTGACCTGGTCTGTCGGGTCGCCGACCCGGCCCGGCCGGCCTGGCAGATCGGCATCGAGCACCCGCACGACCCGCACCGCCTGATCGCCACCGTGCCCGTCCGGGACGGGGCGGTGGCGACCTCCGGGACCGTGCACCGGGGCAGCCACCTGGTCGACGCGCGCACCGGTCAGCCGGCGGCGGGTGCCGCGTCGGTGACCGTGATCGGGTCCTCGCTGACCTGGGCCGACATCGACGCGACGGCGGGGTTCGCGCTCGGCGCCGACGCGGTCGACTGGCTGGCCACCCGGCCCGTCCGTGGTGGCCTGGTCGTCTGGACCGACGGGTCCACGACGACCGTTCCGCGGGACCGAGGGCAGGCCGTCGCCTCGGCTCCCGGTCCGCACCAGCTGAGGGGGCGACCGCACCGGCTGATGACCAATCCGGTGCGAGGTGACGTGCGGGGCGCGGTCCTCGCCTACCGTTCTGCCAGAGTCGAGTGCTGAGCAGGGTCGAGCACTGAGCAGGGTCGAGTGCTGAGCAGGGTCGAGTGCTGAGCAGGGTCGAGTGCTGAGCAGGGTCGAGTGCGGAGCAGGGTCGAGTGCGGAGCAGGTGGGAGAAGAACGTGGCCGACGTCGTCGTCGCCGGGGCGGGCATCGTGGGTCTCGCGACCGCGTACGAATTGACGCGCCGCGGGCATGCCGTGACCGTGCTGGAGAAGGAGCCCGAGATCGCCCGGCACCAGACGGGGCGCAACTCCGGGGTCATCCACTCCGGGCTCTACTACACGCCGGGCAGTCTCAAGGCGAAGCTGGGCACGGCCGGGGCGCTGTCGATGCGCGACTTCGCGCGTGAGCACGGGATCCCGGTGGACATCTGCGGCAAGCTCGTGGTGGCCACCCGCCCCGAGCAGATCGCCGCGCTGGACCGGCTGTACGAGCGGGGCCAGGCGAACGGCGTACCGGTGCGTCGGGTCGATCAGGACGAGGCGCGCGAGTTCGAGCCGTACGTCTCCTGCGTCGCCGGCCTGCGGGTGGAGACGACCGGCATCGTCGACTACACCGGCGTCTGCCGGACCCTGGCGTCGTTGGTCACCGCGGGCGGCGGCCGGCTGCTGACGGCGGAGGAGATCGTCGGCATCGACGCCCGACCCGATGGCCTCACGGTGTCCACGACGGCGGGCGAGCACCGTACGGATCGACTGGTCAACTGCGCAGGACTGCAGTCCGACCGGCTGGCCCGGCTGGCCGGACTGGAGCCGGACGTGCGGATCGTGCCGTTCCGTGGGGAGTACTTCGAGCTCAAGCCGGCGTACGAGCACCTGGTCACCGGGCTGATCTACCCGGTGCCCGATCCCACCCTGCCGTTCCTGGGGGTGCACCTCACCAAGATGATCAACGGCGGGGTGCACGCCGGTCCGAACGCGGTGCTGGCG
Organism: uncultured Actinomycetota bacterium; assembly: GCA_963759915.1. Taxonomy (GTDB): domain Bacteria; phylum Actinomycetota; class Actinomycetes; order Propionibacteriales; family Propionibacteriaceae; genus Microlunatus. Next base: position 8,901 of record CAVXBJ010000081.1, read on the forward strand.
CTGGCCCGGGAGGGCTACTCGTGGGGGACCATCCGGCCGCGCGACGTCGCCGACTACCTCCGCTGGCCGGGTCTGTGGCGGCTGGGCCGGCGGTTCTGGAAGACCGGCATCGGCGAGGTCCGGAGGTCGTTGTCCCACCGGCGGTTCCTGGCCAGCCTGCGGGAGCTCGTGCCCGCGCTGCCGGACGACAGCCTGGTCCCGGCGCCGGCCGGGGTACGGGCGCAGGCGCTGCGGCGGGACGGGGCGATGGTCGACGACTTCGCGTACGTCCGCGCCCCGCGCCAGATCCACGTGCTGAACGCTCCCTCGCCCGCCGCCACCGCGTCGCTGGAGATCGGCCGGGTCATCGCCGACGAGGTCGACCAGCTCTGAGCCGGGGCGCTCGGCTGGCGCGGTTGACCGCGTGCATCCACGGGTCCGCAATTCTCGTCCGTGGATGGACATTGGCGTGCCGGAGCGGGCTGGGTGTGGGCAATTGCCGTCCGTGGATGGATATTGGCGTCCCGGAGCGGGTTGGGTGTGGGCAATTGCCGTCCGTGGATGGATATTGGCGTGCCGGAGCGGGCTGGGTGTGGGCAATTGCCGTCCGTGGATGGACATTGCCGGCCCACCGGGGGACAGGGGACGACACGCGCAGCGGCTCAGCGCCGAACGGGGTTCGAGGGGGAGGGTTCGCGGGCGGCGGTGGCGCAGGCGCCGGCCACCACGGTCAGCACGACCACCACCCAGAAGGCGTTCAGCAGGCCGACCCGCTCGCCGATCAGGCCGATCAGGGGCGGGCCGATCAGGAAGGCGAAGTAGCCGATGGTGGCCACGGCGGCCACGCTGGCGGTCGCCGTGCGGGGGTCGTCCGCGGCGGCCGACATACCGACCGGGAAGCCCAGGGAGGCGCCCAGCCCCCAGAGCACCACGCCGACCACGGCCACCCCCAGGTTGGGTCCCAGGATCACCAGCAGCAGGCCCGCGACGGCCAGCACCGCGGTGCCGCGCAGCACCAGCACTCGTCCGAACCGGTCCAGGACCCGACCACCCAGCACCCGGCCGACGGTCATGGCCGTCACGAACACCCCGAAGACGACCGCACCGCCGGCGTTGCTGGTGCCGTAGCCGTCCACCATGGACAGACTCAGCCAGTCGTTCGCGCTGCCCTCGGCGAACGCCATGCCCAGCACGATCAGGCCGATCAGCAGGATCCGCGGGTCGCGCCACACGGCCATCCGGGACCGCCACCCGTCCGGGGACGGCGCATCGGCGAGCGGGTCAGCCATCGGGTCGAAGGAGGCCGGCCCGGACGAAGCCTCGTCCGCCTCGTCGGCTGCCACGTGCTCGGCCGGCTGCAGGAACCGTACGGCGATCCGGGTGGTCACCATCGCGGCCAGACCGACCCCCACCAGGTGCACCCCGATCGGCACCGCGAAGTGCTCGGTCAGGGCACCGAAACCCGCGCCGAGCATGGTGCCGAGACTGAACGAGGCGTGGAACATCGGCATCAGAGTGCGACCGATCCGTCGCTCGTTCGCCGCGCCGCTGAGGTTCATGGCGACGTCGGTGATCGAGTAACCCACCCCCAAGGTCATCAGGGCCACGAACAGGAGCACCAGCCCGGGTGCGAAGGTGGCGACGACCCCGACGACCACCAACCCGGCCGAGGCCAGCGACAGGCAGAGCAGGATGGTCGAGGTGGCCCCCAGCCGGGCGATCACGTGGCTGGAGGCGAACAGCCCGAGCACCGAGCCGGCGGCCAGACCCAGGATCAACAGGCCCATCTGGCTGGTCGAGGCGTCCAGGATGTCGCGGACGTTCGGCACCCGGGTCGCCCAGCTGGCGAACAGGAAGCCGGTCAACCAGAAGATCACGAAGACGGCGTTGCGCCAGCGGCGCAGGACGGGGTCGGGGCCGGCCGTGGACGGCGCGGGGGAGCTCGCGCTCATCCGACCAGCTTCTCCGCCTTGCGTGCGATGGCGAGCTCTTCGTTGGTCGGCACGACCATGATCGTCACGGGGGAGTCGTCGGTCGAGATGACCCGGGCCTGCTTGGACCGTACGGCGTTGCGGTCGGAGTCCAGGTGCAGACCGAAGTGCTCCAGACCGGAGGTGGCCGCGGCGCGGACCAGGCCGCTGTTCTCCCCGACCCCGGCGGTGAACACCAGCAGGTCCAACCGGCCCAGGGCGAACGCGTACCCCCCCAGGTAGTGACGCAGCCGGTGCGCGTAGACGTCGAGCGCCCGCCGCGCCGCCGCGTCACCGCGGTTGATCCGCTCCTCGATCAGCCGGAAGTCGTTGTCCCCGCAGAGACCCTTCAGACCCGATCGCTTGTTCAGCTCGGTGTCGATCTCGGCGATCGACATCTGGGCGACGTCGTGCAGGAACATGTAGATGCTCGGGTCGATGTCGCCCGACCGGGTGCCCATCACCAGTCCCTGCAGCGGCGTCAGGCCCATCGACGTCTCGATCGCCCGGCCACCGCGGACCGCCGACGCCGAGGCCCCGTTGCCCAGGTGGAAGATCACCGTGTTCAGGTCCTCGACCGGCACCCCCAGCTCCTGGGCGGCCTGCCGCGAGACGTACTCGTGCGAGGTGCCGTGGAACCCGTACTTGTTGATCTTGTGCTCGGCGGCCAGCTCGGCCCGGATCGCGTACGTCCGTGCCGCCTCCGGCAGCCCGGCGAAGAAGGCGGTGTCGAAGACGGCGACGTGCGGCACGTGGAAGCGGGCCCGGGCCGCGCGGATCCCGGCCACGGCCGCCGGGTTGTGCAACGGAGCCAGCGGACTGAGCGCCTCGATCTCGGCCAGCACGGCATCGTCGATGATCACCGGGTCGGAGAAGTCGGGCCCGCCGTGCACGACCCGGTGCCCGACCGCGGCGATGCCGACCTCGTCCAGGTCGGGACCGTGGACGGCGAACTGCTCCCGCAGCGAGGTCAGGGCGGCGCCGTGGTCGGCGACGGCGACCTCCTGGACGTGGCTCTGTCCGTCGACCGCGTGCGTGACCCGGCCGGTCGGTTCGCCGATCTGCTCGATCAGCCCGGACGCCAGCACCTCGGCGGTGTCGGGCACGACCAGCTGGTACTTCAACGACGACGACCCGGAGTTGATCACCAGCACCGGTCCGGCCGCGGCCCCGCTCATGTGGCGTCCCTCTCGGCGTCGTTCCCCGCCGCCTGGACCGCGGTGATCGCCACGGTGTTCACGATGTCGTCCACCAGGGCTCCTCGGGACAGGTCGTTGACGGGCTTGCGCAGACCCTGCAGCACCGGGCCGATCGCCACCGCGTGGGCGCTGCGCTGCACGGCCTTGTAGGTGTTGTTGCCGGTGTTCAGGTCGGGGAAGACGAACACCGTCGCCCGGCCGGCCACCACGGAGTCCGGCAGCTTGGTCCGCGCGACGTCCAGGTCCACCGCGGCGTCGTACTGGATCGGGCCCTCCAACGGCAGGTCCGGGCGACGCTCCGCCACCAGGGCCGTCGCCGCCCGCACCTTCTCCACGTCCACCCCGGACCCCGACGACCCGGTCGAGTAGGACAGCATCGCCACCCGCGGCTCGATGCCGAACTGGGCCGCGGTCTCGGCCGAGGAGGTGGCGATGTCGGCGAGCTGGTCGGCGGTGGGATCGGGGACCACGGCGCAGTCGCCGTAGACCAGCACCCGGTCGGCCAGGCACATCAAGAAGACGCTGGAGACGGTGGAGACCCCCGGCTTGGTCTTGATGAACTCCAGCGCCGGCCGGATGGTGTGCGCGGTCGTGTTCACCGCTCCGGAGACCATCCCGTCGGCCAGGCCCAGGTGCACCATCATGGTGCCGAAGTAGGACACGTCGGTGACCACCTCGCGGGCCCGCTCGATGGTCATCCCCTTGTGGGCGCGGGCCTTGGCGTACTCGGCGGCGAAGCGCTCCACCAGCTCGGGATCGGTGGGGGAGACGACGGTCGCCTCCTCCAGGTCCAGCGCCAGGACCGACGCGCGGGCCCGGACCAGCTTCTCGTCGCCCAGCAGGGTCAGCCGGGCCACGCCGCGGCGCAGCAGGATCGAGGCCGCCTCGAGGATCCGGTCGTCGGTGCTCTCCGGCAGCACGATGTGCTTGTTGGCCTCGCGGGCCCGCTCCATCAGCTGGTACTCGAACATCAGCGGCGTCCGGACCTCCGACGACGAGACGTTGATCGCCTTCATCAACGCCTCGGCGTCCACCCGCTCCGAGAACAGCCGGCGGGCGACCTCGATCTTGCGGGTGGAGTCCTTCGACATCGGCCCGCGGACGTCGGACAGCTGGGTCGCGGCGGTGAACGTGCCCAGCTCGGTCGACACGATCGGCAGGTTGTGCGGAACACCCTCGAGCAGCCGCTGGACGGGTTCGGGGATGGGGTAGCCACCGGTCAGCACGATCCCGGCCAGGGAGGGGAACGTGCCCGACTGGTGCGCCATCAGCAGACCGGGCAGCAGCTCCCCGCGGTCGCTGGGCGCGATCACCGTGATGTCGGGCCGCAGCCGGGTCAGCACGTTCGGCAGGCTCATCGCGGCCACGATCAGACCCTGGGACTCCCGGTCCAGCCAGGAGTCGGTGCCCAGCACCAGCTCGGCGTCGACCGCGGCGGCCTGCGCCCGCACGGTGGGGGCGGACAGCACCGGGCTCTCGGGCAGGGCCGCGACCACCACGTCGGGCAGCTGGGCCAGTGCGGCCTGGGTGTCGGCCAGCCGGTCCGACGCGGTCCGGTTGGCGATCACCGCCACCGTGTGGGCGTGGTGCAGGCGCAGCTCGGTCATCGCGACCTCGGCGGTGGACCGCACCTCCTCGGGGGAGCGGTCGCGACCGTGCACGACCAGCACCACCGGAGCGCCGAGGTTGGCCGCGATCCGGGCGTTCACGGTGAGCT
>CAVXBJ010000082.1:0-44253 GCA_963759915.1 uncultured Actinomycetota bacterium
CCACCCAATAGTTGGTGTACCGGTACGACTCACTGGGAAAGCTCGACGCCAACTGTACTCGAATACACCGACGGCACTCGCAAGACCAGGCCGACAGCCGAAGAAATAGCGATCCGCAACATAGCCGCTGTCGGTGTGATAAGAGGCGACATAGCGTCTTGTCGGCATCGAGGTAGAGGGAGCGGCTGAACGCGCATACTGCCAACCCGATCGAGACTTCGCCGGAAAGGAGAGCGCGCCCACGAGCTGTCCGGATGACGTCCAGAAACGACCCTCGTGGGCGTCTTCATCGTCGGCAGATCGGAAATATCGGAATCCCACCACGCGGAAGTCTGAGGCTACGTCGAACCTGACCCCCAGCTCCACCGATTTATAGTCCGGATATGTGACGTCGCTCGAAGGGGAATAGTCACTAAGCAACGACGTCGTCCCTGGTGGTCCATCGCCTGCCCCTTCAGCTGCTGCACGTGGCTGCCCTGTCAAGATAGTCGCGGCTATCGTGACAACAGCAAAGAACGCGACTGCAAATGAGGACAACTTCACGCGACTTGTGGCATAGCGGCCAGGACGAGCATCTGCGAAGTAGCTAAGCCTCGCAGCCGGCGCCTTTGACGAAGGCAAGCGTTTCAATACGCGCACTATTTGGCTCCCGTGATGCCGAGACGGAGCCGGGACCCTTGTCCGATCAATGAAAACGAACCTGGTTCCCCAGTCAGGATGTCACAGAACTATAACGGGTAACTCGCGAAAGTGCAACACAGCGAGAGCGAGGCTATAATCTCGGGACACAACAGATTCAGGCCAACCTTAACCGCAACCGGGGTCGAGTTGTTGAGCATTTTCTTGCGTATGCGTAGAAATCCTCCCCGGTCGGGCCCGGGCACATCGTCCGAGGCAACGCATGCTGGATCGTGAACCTTCGAACTGAGGGACAGACCCGAAGGCGGAGACAACAGGCTCACTTGGTTGATACCGCAGTGGCCTCAGCTGCTTGAGTCCTGCTTGGACTCGACGAACTCGGTCAAGCGACCCCAGGGTCTCGAAGATCTCGCCGCCGAACTCCTCGTCCTCGATCGTGATGCCGAACTTGTCCTCGATGGCGGTCACCAGCTCGAGCACGGCGAGGGAGTCGAGTTCGGGGATGCCGCCGAACAGCTCGGTCGAGGCGTCGATGGACGCGGCGCGGTCCTCGATCCCCAACGTCGTGACGAGCACGGACTTGACCTCGTTCAGGGTGGCGGTATCGGTGGTCATGGTGGTTCCTTTCGTGACGATCGTGCGGTTAGACCAGGACCTCGGCCGGAGCCGGGTGTCCGAGGAAGGCGGTGGGGCTGGCGGTGAGGCCGTACGCGCCGGCCTGGAAGAGCACGACGAGGTCGCCGACGTCGGCCTGCGGGAGCTGGACCTTGTCCCCGAGCAGGTCGAGCGGCGTGCACAGGCAGCCCACGACCGTGGCGGCGTCGACGACCGGCTCGTCGACTCGGGTGCCGATGGCGACCGGGTAGTTGCGCCGGATGACCTGGCCGAAGTTGCCGGAGGCGGCGAGCTGGTGGTGCATGCCGCCGTCGACCACGAGATAGGTCTGACCACGGGAGATCTTGCGGTCGACGATCTCGGTCACGTAGACGCCGCACTCGCCGACGATGTAGCGACCGAGCTCGATCACCGGCTTGGCCTCGGGCAGCCGCTCGGCCAGCACCCCGTCGACCAGCGTGGTCAGGTTGTCGGCCACCACCGCCAGGTCGAGCGGCTCGTCCCGGTCGAAGTAGGGGATGCCGAACCCGCCGCCGAGGTTGACGTAACGGCACGGCGTGGGCAGGTGCTCGGCCAGCTCGAGGACGAGATCGACGGTCTTCCGCTGCGCCTCGGCGATGATCTCGGCCCGCAGGTTCTGCGACCCGGCGAAGATGTGGAAGCCGGTGATGTCGATGTCCGCCGAGCTGAGCTCGGCCAGCAGCGCCGGGCACCTGCTCGGCGTCCACCCCGAACTGCTGCGGTCCCCCGCCCATCCGCATGCCCGAGCCCTTGACCGCGAAGTCGGGGTTGACGCGGATGGCGGCGCGCGGCCGGACCCCGAGCTCCTCCCCCGCGGCGACGATCCGCCGGGCCTCGGTGATCGACTCCAGCTCGATGGTCACGCCGCCGGCGACGGCCTGCCGGATCTCCGCGGCGGTCTTGCCCGGGCCGGCGAAGCTCGACGTGGTCGCTGCCGATCCCGGTGTCGAGCGCCGTCTGCATCTCCAGCGCCGACGCCACGTCGATCGAGTCGACCAGGCCGGCCAGGTGCTGGACGACCGCCGGCATCGGGTTGGCCTTCATGGCGTAGCTCAGCTTCAGCCGCGACGGCAGCGCGGCGCGCAGCAGCGCCACGCGCTCGTCCAGCAACCGGCGGTCGTACGCGAAGAACGGCGTCGAGCCGATCCGGGCCGCCAGCCGGCGCAACGGCACACCACCGACGGCCAGCTGGCCGTCCACGGTGCCGAACGCGTCGATCCGCTCCCGGATGGTGAGCGGTCCCCGGGTGGTCGACTCGGTCATCCGACGACCTCCTGCTTCAGCAGGTTGCGGTCGAACTTGCCGTTGGGACCACGGGGCAGCTCGACCCGCACCTGCACCTCCGACGGCACCATGTAGAGCGGCAGCTCCCGCCGCATCGCGGTGATCAACCCGTTCGGGTCGAGCTCGGAACCGTCGACCGGGGTCGCGAGGAGCACGATCTTCTGCCCGAGCCGCGGGTCGGGCACCCCGAGGGCGACCGCGTCGCGGACCAGACCCGAGCTGTACGCCACCTCTTCGACCTCGGTCGGGCTGACCCGGTAGCCCGAGGTCTTGATCATCTCGTCACTGCGACCGACGAAGTACAGGAAGCCCTCCTCGTCGGCCACCACCCCGTCGCCGGACCACACGGCCAGCTCCGGGGCACGCCAGTCGGACTGCGATCCCGGAGCGGGCTTGAACCGCTCGGCCGTACGGGCCGGGTCGTTCCAGTAGCCCAGGGCGACCAGCGCCCCGCGGTGCACCAGCTCGCCCTCTTCGCCCGGGTCGCAGCGGGACCCGTCCGGCCGGACGACCAGGATCTCGGCGTCGGGGATGGCCTTGCCGATCGAGTCGGGACGTCGATCCACCTCGGACGGATCGAGGTAGGTGGAGCGGAACGCCTCGGTCAGGCCGTACATCAGGTACGGCTTCGCCTGCGGGAAGATCGACCGCAGCCGATCGAGCGTGGCCCGCGGCATCCGGCCACCGGTGTTGGCGAAGTACCGCAGGTGCTGGGTCGCCTCCGGCGGCCAGGTGAGGTCGACGATCTGCAGCCACAGCGGGGGCACACAGGTCAGTCCCGTGACCCGTGCTTGGCACAGAGCTTCAGCACCTCGCCGGCGAACAGGTAGTTCATCAAGATCACGTGCGCGCCGACGGCGAACGCCGTGGTGATCTGGCTGAAGCCCGCGTCGAAGCTCAGCGGCAGCGCCGACAGGATGACGTCGTCGGCGGTGTTCTCCAGGTAGGTGCTGACGCTCTCCGCCCCCGACGATCAGGTTGCGGTGGCTGAGCACCACACCCTTCGGCTTCCCGGTGCTCCCGCTGGTGTAGAGGATCGCCGCCATGTCGATGTCGATCGCCGGCGAGGCCGGCAGCGTTCCGGGCTCGACCGTCCCCGCCCGCCACGTGGTCACCGTGTAGCCGTCACCGGCCGCCGCCGGTTCCTTCGGCTCGTCGATCAGGATCACGGCGTCCAGCGCCGGGCACTCGGCCAGCTGATCGGCGAGCAGGGCCAGCCGGTCGGACGTGGTGACCAGCACCCGGACGTCGCAGTTGCCGAGGATGTAGGCGACCTGCTGGGCCTTCAGGATGTGGTTGACCGGCACGAACACGCCACCCGCGCGGGACGTGCCGAAGATGGCGGCCACCGTCTCGATCCGCTTGTCCAGGTAGATCCCGACCCGATCGTCGCGGCCCAGACCGACGCCGAGCAGGGCCGCGGCGAACGACTCCGCCAGCTCCCAGGCCTCGGCGTAGGTCACCGTCCGGTCGCGGTAGGTGAGGGCGGGGGCACCCCCCGCGCGGGCAGCGGACTGCTCGAGCAGATGGTGGAGATTGGTCCTCATGAGTACGACGTTCCTTCGGTTCAGCGCCGGCCGAGCGCGCGATAGGTCCAACCCGCAGCCCGCCAACGATCGGCGTCCAGGGCGTTGCGCCCGTCCAAGATACGGGGCAGCTTGACGAGCTGCTTGAGCTCCACGGGGTCCAACGAGACGTACTGCTTCCACTCGGTCAGCATCAGCACGAGATCGGCTCCGCGGACGGCCTCCTCGACCGTCTCCACGAAGTGCAGGTCCGGCCACTTGGCGGCGGCGTTGTCGATCGCCTTCGGGTCGGTGACCACCACGTCGGCCCCCTGCAGGGACATCTGGGCGGCCACACTCAACGCCGGCGAGTCACGGACGTCGTCGCTCTCGGGCTTGAACGCCGCCCCGAGGACGGCGACCCGACGACCGACGATGGATCCCTCGGACACCTCCCGGGCCAGGTCGACCATCCGGACCCGTCGCCGCATGTTGATCGAGTCGACCTCGCGCAGGAAGGTCAGGGCCTGGTCGACGCCGAGCTCCCCCGCCCGGGCCATGAAGGCCCGGATGTCCTTGGGCAGGCAGCCACCGCCGAAGCCGAGGCCGGCGTTGAGGAACTGGCGGCCGATCCGCGCGTCGTGACCGATCGCGTCGGCCAGCTGCACCACGTCGCCGCCGGTCGCCTCGCAGAGCTCGGCCATGGCGTTGATGAACGAGATCTTGGTGGCCAGGAACGAGTTGGCCGCGACCTTGACCAGCTGGGCGGTGGTGTAGTCGGTGACGATCAGCGGGGTGCTCTCGGCCAGCGCCTTCGCGTACACCTGGTTGAGCACCGTGGTCGCCCGCGCGCCCGCGGCGTCGTCGGGCACGCCGTAGACGAGCCGGTCGGGGCTGAAGGTGTCCTTGACCGCGTGACCCTCCCGCAGGAACTCCGGATTCCAGGCCAGCGTGGCGGTCGGCTCGACCTCGGCCATCATGTCGACCAGCCGCTCCGCGGTGCCCACCGGCACGGTGGACTTGCCGACGACGACATCGCCCGGCTTCAGGATGCCGAGCAGCGCGGTCATCGCGGCATCGACGGCTCGCATGTCGGCCCGGTTCTCGCCCCGCTTCTGCGGCGTGCCGACGCAGATGAAGTGCACCGTCGCACTCGCCGCGTCGTGGATGTCGCTGGAGAACTGCAGCCGTCCGGTCGCGACCGTCTCGGACAGCAGCTCGGGCAGCTCGGGTTCGTAGAACGGCGGCCGGCCGGCGGCGAGCGCCTCGACCTTGCGGGCGTCGACGTCGATGCCGACGACCTCGTGACCGAGCGCCGCCATGCAGGCGGCGTGCACCGCCCCCAGGTAGCCGCAGCCGATCACGGAGATGCGCAGCGCCCCCCGGGAGCCGGCACCCTGGTGGGCCTCGGTCAGATCGACCACGTTGTTCAGCTCTGGCAGCGTCATCGTGCATTCCTCTCACGGATGAACCGCTCGAACTCGACCTCGTCGTCGAGCGGTACGTAGGTTCGGCCCTGCGGATCGGCTGTGGCAGCCGCCCCCTGGCCGTCGGACAGCTCGTACGGGTGCGCGGCCGGTCAGCTCGGCGTACACCCCGAGATAGGCCTTGGCCTGCGGCCGCCAGTCGAGCTCGCTGGACACCCGCTCGCGCGCTCCGCGGGCCATCAGGACCCGGAGGTCGGGGTCGTCGAGCAGGGTCTCCACCGCGTCGGTGAACGCGGCGACGTCGCCCGACGGCACGTACAGCACCCAGTCGCCCCCGGACACCCGGGTCTCGACCAGGTCGAAGGAGACCGACGGCAGGGCGTACGACATGTACTCCATCGTCTTGTTCATCGTCGAGACGTCGTTGAGCGGGGTCTTCAGATCCGGGCAGAGACCGATGTCGGAGACGCTGAGGTGCTCGGCGATCATCGCCTTGTCCGCCCGACCGGTGAAGGTCACGTACGCGTCCAGACCGAGCTTCGTGCACTGGGCCCGCAGGTCCTCGTAGCAGTCCCCGAAGCCGAGCAGGACGGCCCGCACGTCGCGGCGCCCGCGGCGGTGGACCAGCTCCTCCATCACCTCGAGGACGACGTCGACGCCGTCCTGGGGACCCATGATGCCCAGGTAGGCGAGGGTGTAGACGCGGTCGCCGGCCGGCGCGGACGACGGGTAGATCGGCCGCATCTGCCGGGTGTCGGGGCCGCTGCGCACCACGGTGACCTCGTGCGGCGCCCGGCCGCCCCGGCGGACGGCGACGGCCTTGTACGACTCGTTGGTCGAGATGACCCGCTTGGCGGTCCGGAACGTCATCCGCTCGAGCCAGCGCAGCCCGGCGTACTCCACCTTCTTCAGCCCGCTCGTCGGCTCGCCGAAGCGGGAGATGAAGAGCTCGGGATTCAGGTCGTGGTGGTCGAAGACGAAGGTGACCCCGCGCAGCCGCCACAGCAGACCGAGGGCCCAGTAGGTGTCCGGCGGGTTGCAGGCCTGCATGATCGTGAACGGCTGACGCCGCCACACCTTGGACGACAGGACCGCGGTCCGCAGCCAGCTGTAGACGAACTCGATCACGAACCCCGCCAGGCCGCGCGCCTCCGGGGCGGGCTTGTACTTGTAGATGTGGACGTCGTCCAGCACCTGGTAGTCCCCGTCGCCGGGGCCCTTCGGGCAGATCACGCTGACGTCGTAGCCGGCCGCCTTGAGGGCCAGGCACTCCAACCAGACCCGACGATCCAGCGGGACCGGCAGGTTCTGGACGATGATCAGGACGTGGTCGGGTCGCCCAGCCTTGCCGCTTGCCCTGCTCTTGTCCTGCCTCCTTGCTAGCTCGTCGGGCCACAGCGACGACACGGCGTCGGAGCGATGCGACCCGCTCGGTCGCTCCGTACAGGTTCCTACCAAGGACGAAGTCGACGGGCGACATCGCGTGAGCCCGCTGGCACCTGCGCGCGCGTGCAGCGCCTCCAATCGTCGTACGCCTAGGCCGACAGCGGCCGGAGCCGACCGTCGACGAGCTCGTACGTGCGACCGCAGCTGCCGACGAGGTCGTCGGGCAACCGTTCACCGCACTCGCAGGCCCAGCCGATCTGGCGGCCGGGGTTGCCGACCACGAAGGCGTGGGGCGTACGTCTCGGACGACGACCGCACCCGCCCCGACGAAGGCGTTCTCGCCGATGGTGACCCCGCAGACCACCGTCACCCGGGCTCCTAGCGTGGCTCCCTGCTCGACCGTGGTGGGCAGCAGCGCATCGCCGTGCCGCTTGATGCGGGCCCGGGGCGTCAGGTCGTTGGTGAAGGCCACCCCCGGTCCGAGGAAGACATCGTCGGCGATCTCGACGCCTTCGAAGATCATCACCTGGTTCTTGATCGTGACCCGGTCCCCCACCACGGCCCCGCCCTCGATGTAGGCGCCGTCGCAGACGTTGCAGTCGCGCCCGACCCGAGCACCGGACAGGATGTGGGCGAACGCCCACACCCGGGTGCCGTCACCGACCTCGTCGCTGTCACACAGACCCTGCGGGTGCACGAAGACGCGCGCGTCAGAATTCATTGCCACTGATCTTTCCCCCCGAAAGAACACTGCGACCCGCCCCCACGTGCCGCTCAGCCACCCGTCCCGGAGCCGCAGGAGCACCGAGAACACGAGCCGACCCACATTCTGCCGACTCTCGGGCGCTCCGTCAGCCGAAACCCAGAAAAGTCCGAGCCGGGACGAATCCCCGTATCATCCAGCACTCCGGACCCAGGTACAACTCGGTCTGGTCGAGTCGCGTCGGGACCGGATCCTAGGATCTCTCGACTACGCTCGCCGAGATGACCCCCGAGACCGTGGTGCTGCTGAACGACCGAGGCGAAGCCATCGGCACGCAGGACAAGGCTGTCGTCCACACCGCGACCACGCCGCTGCATCTCGCCTTCTCCCTCTACCTCTTCGACGTGGCCGGCCGGGTGCTGCTCACCCGTCGCGCGCTGACCAAGCTCACCTGGCCGGGCGTGTGGACCAACACCTGCTGCGGGCACCCGGCGCCCGGGGAGCGGCCGGAGGAGGCCGCCCGTCGTCGGCTACCGCAGGAGCTGGGCATCGAGGTCGAGGAGCTGACCTGCGTGCTGCCCGAGTTCTCCTACACCGCCACCGACGCCAGCGGGATCGTCGAGAACGAGATCTGTCCGGTCTTCGTCGGCCGGTTGCATCCAGACGCGCAGTTGCTGCCGAACAGCGGTGAGGTCATGGACTGGGCCTGGACCCCGTGGGAGCAACTGGTGGCCGCCGTCACGGCGACCCCCTTCGTCTTCAGTCCCTGGGCAGTCGCCCAGGTCCGCGAGGTCTCGGGGCACCCCCTCTCCTGATCCGCCCGACCTGACCGCGCGCGTCTCCCAGGACGCGCACGGTGTCAGACCCCCGACGACCGACGGAGACGATCGTGGTCCTCCCCACCTCACGACCGACCGAGACCCGACCCGCGCCCGACGACCTCCCGACGGCGGTATCGCACCCCGCGTCACCCCGCGCATCACGTCTGCCGGCGATGCCGGCACGGTCATCCAGCTTCCCCGACCCGAGCAGGCCGCCTCGGTCACCCACCACCTCGAGCTCGTCGATCAGCAGCTGAGTGAGGTGCTGGCCGACCTGCATCACCTGTGGTCGACCAAGCTCGCGCCGGCGGGTGAGTCCGCCGACATCCTCGGCGCCGATGACCTCCCCACGCTGCTGGCCGCCCTCGTGCACAGCGGCGGCAAGCGGATCCGTCCCGTGATGGCCCACCTCGGCTGGCTGAGCGCCTCCGGCTCGGCGCGCGGGGTCGGCCACGCCGACGTCGTCCGGGTGAGCGCGGCGCTGGATCTGCTGCACGCCTTCGCCCTGGTGCACGACGACGTGATGGACGAGTCGACCTCCCGCCGCGGCGTGGCCACGGCGCACCTGCACGCGGCGGATCTGCACCGGCGTACGGCCGGTCAGGGTCGCCCGGAACGGTTCGGCGACAACATCGCCATCCTGCTCGGCGACCTCGCCCACGCCGAGGCCGACGCCCTGGTGGCCGGGCTGCCGGCGGAGCTGCGGCGGATCTGGCGGTTGCTGGTGATCGAGCTCGTGTACGGGCAGCGGCGCGACCTCACCGGCAGCGCCGCCGGGCGGCACGATCTCGCCCACGCCCGGGAGGTGGCCCGGCTGAAGTCCGGGGCCTACACCGTCGAGCGGCCGCTCCAGCTGGGAGCGGCGGCGGCGCGGGCACCGGAGGTGGTCAGTGCGGCGCTGGCCACGTACGGGCGCGAGGTCGGCGAGGCCTTCGCCCTGCGCGACGATCTGCTCGGGGTCTGGGGGGACCCGACCAGGACCGGCAAGCCCGCCGGCGACGATCTGATCTCGGCCAAGCCGACAGTCATCCTCGCTCTGGCCCACGCCCGGGCGACCGGTCCGGCCCGGCAGACCCTGCGCAAGGTCGGCACCCCGGACCTGACCTGCGACGACATCGTCCAGCTGCAGGAGTCACTGCAGGACTGGGGCGTCGTGGGCGAGGTGGAGGAGCGCATCAACCGCCACGTCGCCGACGCGTTGGCTGCGCTCGACAGCTCCGCGCTGGATCCCGACGGCGTGCGCGAGCTGACGGTGATGGCCCACAAGATCGCCTGGCGGGACGCCTGATCCAGCTCCGGTCCGGCGTCCATTCCCAAGGATTCATCGGGGGTTGGCCAGCAGAACCGCAGCCTTGGCCAAAGATTTACGCACCTCGCCCGAAAGGGGAGGTTGTGCCCACGCCCCCCCGTAACATCCCTGGTCAGCACCACATCTACGACTCCGGGCTGGGGGGCCTCGGGTCGCAGACATCTTCGGCGGCGTAGCCACGTCGCCGCTGTGAACCATCAAGCATTTCTCGGGGGAGAATCCAATGCTTGGACGACCGATGGCGCGTGGGCGCGCCCACCACCGATCTCGGACCGCCTCGGCGCCGGATCGACGACGGCAGTGGCTCAAAGCCTCGCCGATGATCCTCGCGGTCGGCCTGTTGTCGCTGCTGCTGGTCTGGGGAGCCGGTCAGGGACCGCAGGTGTCGGTCGCCGACGGCGGCCACGACACCCACACCAAGCAGCAGGAGCAGAAGCTCCACCAGGCGCAGCAGCCCGGACTCGACCCGAACGCCGACACCGGCGAGCACCCGGAGCTGACCGACCCCGCCAACCACGTCGGCGAGACGAACGTCTCCACCGGCGGGTCGAGCGCCGGCCGGGCCCTCGGGGACGGCGTCTCGGCGGCGACCAGCGCGCTGCCGGCGGCGGTCGGTGGCTCCTGGTCGTACGGGAGGCCGATGCCGTCCGGCTTCCACGCCATCCACTCGGTGGTGATGCCCGGCAAGATCCTGGTGATCTCGGGCAGCGGCAACGACGTCAGCCAGTTCGACGCCGGGACGTTCCGCAGCATGATCTGCAACTCGGCGCTGCAGAACTGCCGCCCGGTGGCCACGCCCAAGGACCTGTTCTGCTCCGGCCACGTGCTGCTGCCCGACGGCCGGGTGCTGATCGGGGGCGGCACGCTCGCGTACGGAGCCTGGAAGGGCGCCAAGTACCTCTGGACGTTCAACCCGAGGACCAACCGCTACGAGCAGCTCGCCCCGATGCAGGTGGGTCGGTGGTATCCGTCGCTGATCACGGTCTCGGGCGGCCAGACGTTGATCACCGGCGGGATCGACGACCAGGGCAAGTTCACGGCCTCGGCCGAGCTGTTCAACTATCGCGACAACACCCATCGGCTGATCACGCAGTACGCGCTGGGGGTCAAGGACGGCACCCTGCCGCCGTACCCGCGCCAGGTCCTGACCGACAACCCCGACGTCGTCTTCTTCACCGGAGTGGCGTTCGGTGGCTACACCGGTCGGGTGGCGCCGACCTTCTGGAACTTCCGGACCGGCGCCACCCGGCGGGTCGCCGTCTCCGCTCACCGATCCAGCGGGCCTCGGCGGCCAGCTGCTTCTTCGGTGACGCCGACGACGGTCAGGTCATGGTGATGGGAGGTGGCCCGGTGGCCAACAACCTGGTCGACATCATCGACATCGACAGCGCGCAGCCTCGGTACCGACCGGCTCCGGGCCTGCGGGCGGCGAAGGACAACCTGAGCTGCCTCACCCTGCCGACCGGTGCCGTGTTCGAGGCCAACGGCGGCTCGGGCAACACCATCCGGCGCCTCGTACGAGGCGAGCATGTTCCAGCGGTTCGGCGGCGCACCCACCGCCCTCAACCCACTGCCCGCCGGCAACCACCGCCAGTACCACAGCAACCTGCTGTTCCTCGATGACGGCCGGATCGCCAGCTTCGGATCCAACCCCAGGGAGCAGGCCCGCAGCATGTCGGTGCTCTACTTCACCCCGCCCGCGCTGCGCGGGAAGCGGCCGTCGCTGACCAAGATCGCCGGCACCGTCACCCGGGGCAAGACGATCAAGATCAAGCGCAAGGGCGGTGACAAGCTCGTGTTCCGGGCGCCGGACGCGAGCACCCACGGCATGAACGCGGGTGGCTACATCCAGACGTTCAACATCAAGAAGCGCAGCAAGGTCAAGCTGACGCTGTCCAAGGCTGCGATGCCCCCGGGGTACTACCAGGTGATGGTCGTCGACACCAAGGGCAAGGGCAAGGGCACGTACTCGACCGCCAAGTGGGTTCGGGTGGTCGGCTGAGGGCCCGAGCGGGGCGTTCCTGCATCCCGGCGAGGTCTCGAGGCCGAACACCAGACCTGCGCGCTTTGCCCCCTGTGGTGAGGTAGCCGGGAACGCCCTGTCCCTCGATCGAAGTGAGTCCCGCGTGAGAGTCGTCGTCATCGGAGCCGGTCTGGCCGGGCTGGCCGCCGCCTGCCACCTGACCGGACGCGGGTACGAGGTGACCGTGGTCGAGCGGGAGGACATCCCCGGCGGTCGCAACGGACAGCTGGTCCGGGACGGCTTCACCTTCGACACCGGCCCCACGCGTGCTGACCATGCGGGACCTGGTCGCCGACGCCCTCCGCGCCGTCGACGCCGACCTGGACGAGCTGCTGCCGATGCAGCGACTCGACCCGCCTATCGGGCGCAGTTCGCCGACGGGTCGACCATCAGGGTGCGCTACGGCCGCGAGGCGATGCGCGAACGAGATCGCCGACACCTGCGGGTCGGTGGACGCGGCCGCGTTCGACGGGTTCGTCGACTGGCTCCAGGAGCTCTACGTCGCGGAGATGCCGCACTTCATCGACCGCAACTTCGACTCCCCGCTCGATCTGCTGTCGCGCCCGGACGTGGCCGCGAAGCTCGTCCGGCTCGGCGGCTTCGGCCGGCTCGGCAACGCCATCCGCCGACGGTTCCGCGACGACCGGCTGCACCGGCTGTTCAGCTTCCAGGCCATGTACGCCGGTCTGGCCCCGGACGAGGCCCTCGCCATCTACGCCGTGATCACCTACATGGACAGCATCGAGGGCGTCTGGTTCCCCGAGGGCGGCATGCACGCCGTGCCATGGCGCTGGCCACCGCCGCGGAGAAGGCGGGCGCCCAGTTCCGCTACGGCGCCTCGGTGTCGGAGGTGCTGCGGCGGTCCGACAACGCCGGGGTCGCCGGCGTACGACTCGATTCCGGCGAGCAGCTGCGCGCCGACGCGGTCGTCTGCACCCTCGACCTGCCGACCGCGTACGAGAAGCTGCTGCCCGACCTGAGCCCGCCGCGGGCGCTGCGCCGGCCGCGCTACTCGCCGTCGGCCGTGGTCTGGCACGTCGGTGTCCGCGGTCTGCCCGATCCCGGAGGTCTCGCACCACAACATCCACTTCGGGCACGCAGTGGGGCGGCGCCTTCGACGACCTGCTCAAGCGCGGCACCCTGATGGGCGACGCCTCGCGGCTGGTCACCATCCCCTCGCTGGACGATCCCAGCCTGGCCCCGGAAGGCTGCTCGACCCTGTTCGTCCTCGAGCCGGTGCCCAACCTCGCCGACGGGAAGATCGACTGGGTGGCTGAGCGCGGGCCGATGCGGGAGCGACTGCTCGGCTTCCTCGCCGCCGAGGGCTACCCGACCGACATCGTGACCGAGGAGCTGGTCACCCCGCTCGACTGGCAGGCGCAGGGGATGGCGGCCGGGACCCCGTTCGCGTTGGCGCACACCTTCGCCCAGACGGGTCCGTTCCGGCCACCCAACGTGGAGCGGCGCGTGCCTGGAATGGTTTTCTCCGGCTCCGGTACTGTCCCAGGGGTCGGGGTGCCCATGGTGCTCATCTCCGGGAAGCTGTCGGCGGATCGCGTCGACGAGTACCTGGGGGGCGGGACCGGGGGCCGGACGATCCCGGCAGGCCCATCAGGAGGCTCGCTCGATGAGTGTGACCCAGGAGACCGACCCGCGCGTCCTGCGGGCCGGTTACCGGGAGTGCGGGCGGCTGACCCGCCAGTTCGGCACGACCTACTTCTGGGGCGCCGCGCTGCTGCCCCGGCGGCAACGCAAGCACGTCTACGCCGTGTACGCCCTCTGCCGGCTGGCCGACGACATCGTCGATCTGCCCCCCGACCCCGTGGGCGCGAGCGAACAGACCTTCGTGCCCGGTACGGGGTGGGCGGCGCTCGCTCGGCGACCCACCCACCGGCGGTGGGTGTGGGCCCGGTCGGTGACGACAGCGAGGTGGCCCGCGCCTGCGGACCTTCCGACCGGTTCCGGACCGCCCTGGTCGACGGCGTAGCGACGACCCCGTCCTCGCCGCGGTGGCCACCACCGCGCGCGCCTGCGAGATCGACCCGGAGTGCTTCGACGGTTCTTCGGGGCGATGGCGATGGACCTGACACCGCACGTACGAGTCGTGGGAGGACCTCTGCGGCTACATGGAGGGCTCCGCGGCGGTGATCGGGGAGATGATGCTGCCCGTGCTCGAGCCGCGACGGGAGGCGAAGGCACCGGCCCGCGCGCTCGGACTGGCCTTCCAGCTCACCAACTTCATCCGCGACGTCGACGAGGACCTCGACAGGGGCCGGGTGTATCTGCCCCAAGATGACCTTCGTCGGCTCGGGGCGGACCGGCGCTGCGGAGTGACGCCGGAGTGGCAGTCCTTGATGGCCGAGCAGATCGACGGAACCGGAGCTCTACACGCTAAGCCGAGCGGCCTCGCCATCCTGCCGCCGGCGTCGGCGCGGTGCGTGGGGACCGCGCGGGTGCTGTACGAGCAGATCCTGGACCGGATCGAAGCGGCGGACTACGACGTGTTCACGCCCGGATCCGGGTCCCCACCCGGAAGGAGCTGACCGCGGGGCGCGTCATGGTGACCGGACCGCGGATCCGCGTGCCGCTATCGGACGGCCGCTCGACCACGACAGGACCTGGCGACCCCGAAAGGAGAGCCATGACTTCATCTCCGGTGAGACAAGGACGAGAAAGGCCTGATCGGACGGCTGCCCGAGAAGGTCCTGTCGCGCGTGCCGATCTCGCGGGTGCCGCAGCCGCGGGCGAACCCGATGCCCGCGTCCTGGCGTGACGCCAAGCCCAGCCGGATCGCCGACTCCTTGCGGTGCCCGGGCAGAACCCCGGCGGGTGGTACGTCGTCGGCGAGAGCGCCGACGTCGGCGGGTCGATCGGTGGCCCGCACGGTGGCGGGCCACGAGATGGTGTCTGTCGCGAGTTGACGGGGCGTTGGTCGCCGGACCCGGCGCGTGCCGCACATGGGTGCGATGCTCCAGGCCTGCCGGTGGTGGCCGGGAACATGTACTGCCGGTGGCACGGGATGGCGCTCGCGCCGGGGGACGGACCTGGAGACCGTTCGCGGCGGTGGACGACGGGGTGCTGCTCTGGGTCCGTGGCCACCGAGGGTGAGCCGTTCGCCGACGCCCGGCGACACCGCCCGCCCCGCCGGAGGGCTCGGTCGCCGCGGTGATCATCGAGCGCGGAAACTGCCAGCCGAGGACGTGATCGCCAACCGGCTGGACCCCTGGCACGGGGCGTGGTTCCACCCGTACGCGTTCTGTCACCTGGTGGTGAGACTCGTCGGAGCGCCCCCGGCTCGTGGTGGACGTGACGTTCCGGTTGCCCGGACGTGGGGGGTGCCGGTGCGGGCCGACTTCACCTGCCCCGACACCCGGACGATCGTGATGAGGATCCTCGACGGCGAGGGCAAGGGCGTCGTGGTGGAGACCCACGTGACCCCGCTCGGTTTCGACGAGCGCGGCCGGCCGATCACCATGGTCACCGAGGCGACCATCGCCTACTCCGACGCGCCGGCTTCCGAGTGGCCAAGTGGCTGACGCCGGCGCTTCGGCCGGGCATCATCAAGACGGCCAAGAAGCTCTGGGTGGACGACCTGGCGTACGCGGAGCGTCGTTACGAGCTGCGGATGCGCGGGGAGTATCCGGGCTGATGTTGAGCCGGTCGAGCAGCGCTCCCTCCGCGGGACCCCAGCATCTACGCTAGAGAGCCTTTGAATTACGGGTGGAGGAATCTGCTGGGCTCAGAGCAGAAGTCGAGCGGCTGTGATGACGGCCAGGGTGAGCACCACGCCAGACACGATGCCCCCTACAAAAGCAGCGAGGAACCCCCGTCGGATCGCGACGACCTGTTGAGAGGCGTAACCGAAGTGATCCTTCCGGATTCCGCGTCGAGCCGAGGTCGCCATCGTCTCGTAACTGTCGACAGCCACGGCTCTCTCCCTCGAATCGGAACAGGTCACTGCGCCCCCCAAGGCAACGGGATACTCCCCGTCGCATCCGAGGGTACCGCTAGCCGCCGGAAGGTGGAAGGCGAAGTCCTCAGTGGAAGTGTCCGTCTGCCGAAACAGTCGGCCGGAGGAGCGCGGCGGCCACCCACCGACCGGGCGACGCCCGGCCATCGGCACGGTCCACAGGTCTGCCCGGCACGCCCCAGCCGCTCAGCAGCGCGTTGGCGGCCTGAAAGCCGGTGGTGGCGGCGCGCTCCATCAGCGCCACCGGGAAGTCGCAGCGGACCCGTCGCCCGCCAGCACCAGCCGCGGGTCGGGCGTGCACGACGCCGGGGCGGTCGCCAGTGGCCGGTGCCGAACAGCGGGCAGTCGTCGCGATCGCCACTCCTCCTCGACGACCGCGCGGACGGCGTCTCCGGATAGACCCGGGTGCAGCTCACCCGCAGCTGCGCCTTCCACCGGGCCGGCCCGGTCGGCGCCGCGGGCGTACGGCACCGCGTACGCGTGCAGCTCGACCACCGAGCCGCCGGTCCGGCGGCCCACCGGGCCGCCCCGTCCTCCAACCGCTCGAGCACGCTCACGTTGTCGAGCCGGCCGAATCCGCTGGTGCCGAGGAACGGGGCCGGTCCGCCGCCACCGGACGGTCCAGCCACAGCCGCCACACGACGAACGGGGGGGCGTCGCGCTGCCGGCCATCCGTTCGCGCCACCGCTCGTCGACCTGAGGGTCGTCCGGCCCGAACTCCCAGTTGATCGAGGTGGCAGTCTGCCGGGTCGGCGGCGAGCACCACCGGTCGTCGGCGCGCCGCTCGACCGCCGGACCGAGCCGCACCCTCGACGCCGACCGCCCGAGCGCCAGGTGGTCACCTCTCCCCCGTCCGTACCGTCGCACGCCCACCCGTGCAGGTAGCGGCCCAGCGGCGCCCACAGAGCGGCGTCGTAGTGGTCGGTCGGGGACGTCGAAGAGCAGGCCCTCGGCCGACCCCAGGAAGTAGGTGTGGAACATCGCCACCAGCTTCCCGGCGGAGAATTCGCCCGGATCGCGCGAAGAAGCTGCGGGCGAACACCTCCAGCGCGAGATGCCGGGCGGCGGGCGGGAAGCGGAGCCGGTCCAGGAACTCCTCGGCGCTCTCCCCGTCATAGGCGCGAAGTGTCGGGGAACTCGGACGTCGACAGCAGCTCCAGCGCCGCCGCGAGATCCACCTTGGCCAGACGCGGCGGTGAAGCTGGGACTGAGCGCGACGAAAGCGGCGAAGCTGAACGGCGGGGTCCGCGGGACCGGGCGAAGGAGTCGGCAATCCCGTCGGCCGGGGCAGCAGCGGATAGTCTCGATCGCCCGCAGGCGCTCCAGGGCCGGATCCGACGCGGCGGAGCAGAGAGCGGAGGTTGTAGTACTGGCGGAAGAACGCGTGGAAGCCCCGGCTCATGGTGCGCGGACGTCGCGAGTCGGAGTCGGCGTCGAGCGGCCAGGCCCGGACCCGACCGCCGAGCTGGGGCTCGCGCTCGATCAGCGTCACGCGACCCCGCGCTCGACCAGCCCGGTGGCCGCGGCGAGCCCCGCGATGCCACCGCCGACGACCAGGGCCGAGGAACCAGCGGGCGCCCGTCGGCTCCCGGGGACACCCGGATGGCGTACCGCCAGACGATCGCGGCCGGGGCGCCACTCCCGAGTGCGCTTCACCGCCGCCAGGCTTTCGAAATTTCCGTCAGTCGACGGCTTCCGCTGCGTGCGCCGACCCCGGATGCCGAACTTTCCGTCGAGTGACGGAAAGTTCAGTCCCCGGGCCGACGCCGACGTCAGACGACACAAGGCTGCAAGGCGCTCACGCCGGCTTGCGGCCGCGGTAGGTGTGCAGGATGTCGCGCTGCCAGCCGTCGACCGTACGGTGCTCCACGTCGACGAAGCCGGCCCGCTGCATGCGTGCGGCGAAGACGTCGACGGAGTCGTTGTCCAGCACGCTGCGCCACAGGTAGCGGTAGATGCTGGTGTCCCGGTTGATGATCTTCGACAACGGGATGACGACCGACCAGGACACGGCGCTCCAGGTCACCCGAGCCGACGGAGGAGCCGGCCACCGAGTAGTCCTGCACCACCAGCACGCCGCCGGGCGCGAGCAGGTCCCAGACCGAGCGCAGCACGGCGTCCCGGTCGCCGATGTTGCGGAACAGGTACGCCGCGAGCACCCCCGCGACACCCGGGCGAGCCGCTCGACCCGTTCCCGCCGGCCGCGCCCCCGCGCAGTCCCGGCAGCGACTCGGCGACCGAGGAGAGGTCCTCGGCCCGGGCCTGGGTGAACGACACCCAGGTCGGCCACGGCTTCGACCGGGCCTCGGCGAGCATCCCGGCGGAACCGTCGACACCGATGGCGGTGTAGGGCTGGCCGCGGTGTCCCATGCTGTTGACCAGCGCGTCGGTCGAGGCGCCGGAACCACAGCCCAGATCGACCACCGTGAGGGCGGGACCGGCCGGCAGCGACTCGGCCAGCGCGTCGGCGGCCGACTGCAGGTGCCGGTGGTAGCCGGGATTGAGGTTGACCATCACGTCGTACGTCGCGGCGGCTCGATCGAACGCCGCGGGCACATCGGCGATGCCGAGATCGCGACAGTCAGTTCGGTCAAGAGCGGAGCCTCTCGGGAGTGCAGGAGCATCGATGAGCATCGTGGGCGACACGCTCTTCGTCGTCCGGAATCGGGACGAACGAGCGAGACACCGCGGAGCGCGAGACCGCGGAGCGCGTGACCGTGGAGCGCGGAGCTCCATCGAGAACGGTCATGGTCGGATCACCGTACCTGGGTGTCGTCCCCGGTCGACGCACCCTCGGCCGACGCACCTCGGCCGTGTCCGATCGGCCCGGCCGGTGCCCGGTCCGCGCAGCCGCGTCGCCGGATCGCACCGCCTGACGCCCCGCCGAGGCGAGGACCCCATCGTGCCTGCCCGGACCGGGCCCTCGCAGCGCCGGCGCTTACACCCTCAGCGGGTCACCCCTACCCGCTCCGGCGAGGTCGACGCGCAGCCGTACTCACGAGTAATGTGATTTGGGTCACACAGAAACTGTCCAGAACTACCGTGGCATCGCTCTCACTCACGGTTGAAGGCTAAAATAATCAGATTGATCCGGCCGTTTCACAAAACCGCTTCAGCAAAGCCACTAGCATTTCGGACATGCCTTATGCGCCGGCTCCTGAGGGAGCGCGACGCAGCGGAGGATCGGGGGATCTGCGCCACGGCAACCTAACCCAAGTCCTTTGCTACGTCCGAGATCATGGACCCTGTAGTCGTCACGACATCGCTCGTGGTTGCGGCTTGGGGATCTCCACACTGACCGACCTGATCGGGGACCTCAAGTCCCGCCGACTGGTCAAAGAGCTGGACCCGGTGCGTCGTCCGGGTGCCGGGCGGCCTACCCGCCCGATCGCTCTCGACGGCGCTCCCTGGTGCGCGCTCGGCGTGCACATCAGCCACGACGTCGTCGCGATCGCGGCCACCTCGATGGGTGGTGAGGAGCTCTGGCTGGTCAACGATCCGGTCAAGCTCGCCGACGCCGATCCCGAGGAAGCCTTCCAGCAGGTGCGCGAGGTGCTCACCCGCCGGCTCGGCGAGGTGCCCGCGGGTCGCGAGGTGATCTCGGTCGAGGTCGCCACGTCCGGCGTCGTGGTCCGCGACCGCGGTCAGCTCGAACACTCCGCTGACCTGCCCTGGGTCGAGTTCGGCCTGCGCGAACGCGTCCGGGAGGTGCTGGCCGAAGCCGGCCTGACCGGGATCCACGTGGGCGTCGCCAACGACTGCCAGCTGGCGGGCCTGTACGCGACCCGGACCGAGCTGCGACTGCCGCCCAACTCGGTGGCGGTCTACATCGGCGGGCTCCGCGGCATCGGCAGCGGACTCATCGTCGACGGTCAGATCTTCGGTGGCGCCCACGGCGTGGCCGGCGATCTGGCCCACAGCAACGTCGGCGGCGAGACCACCGACTGCCAGTGCGGCCGCAAGGGCTGCCTGACCACCGTGCTCGGCCCGGAGGCTCTGCTGAGCCACAGCGGTCTGATGAGCATGGAGGCGGCCATCGAGGCCGTACGGGACGATCCGTCCGGGGCCATCGACCGGCTGCGGTCCGAGGCCGAGGCCGGGAACGAGCAGGTGCTGACCACGCTGGCCGACGCCGGCTCCGCGCTCGGCGGAGTGATCGACGACGTGCTCGGTGTGCTCAATCCGCACGCGGCGATCATCGGCGGCTACGTCGGCGTCCTGTCGCCGTACCTGCGTGAGGCGATGGACGCACGACTCAGCGAGCGGCTGTCTGATCCTGCCTTCTCGGCCACCCTGGTGGTCTCCCTGGAGACCGTGGAGCCACGGGTCGTCCGCGGGGCGGCGATGTCCGCCCGGGACGCGTGCCTGGCCGATCCGCTCACGCTGACCCGGCCGCTGACTCGAGCCTGACCGCCGTCCGGCCGACCGCGAGCTGACCGTCCGCGAGCCTGACCGGTACGCGGGCCTGACACCGAGAGGCCCGATGCCGGCAGGCCCGGCGGGCGCCGGGAGACTGCGGGGACAGTCGCCCGGCGTACGTACCGGGAACGCAGAGTGCTGCGTTCCCGCTCGTCCCGGGTGCACGCTCGCCTATCCTGAGCGCATGTCGGCCGGGCCGGGGGCAGAGCCAGCGACGTCGCGTACGCCGCGGCTGACACCCGCCCTGGTGGCGGTCGGCGGCGGTGGCCGTGCTCGCGGTCTTCGCCGCCGGTACGGCCGGTGGCTGGTCGCTGGAACCGCGGATCTGGTTCGGCGACGCCCAGCCGGTCCCCGCGACTGGTGTCGCCAGCCGGCCCTCAGCCCGCCGACGCAGCCACCGCCGATGTCCGAGGCCAGCGCCGTGCAGCAGTGGATCGCCGGCATCCTGGCCGCCCTGATGGGACTGGCGGTGCTGGTCGGGCTGGGCTACCTGGCCCGCTGGCTCTGGCAACGCCGACCCCGCCGGGCGGTGCTGATCGAGGAGAAGCCCGACACCACCCCGGCCGGGGTGATCGCGGCCGACCCCGACCTGCCCGCCCTGGTGCGCGGCGCGGACGAGGCCGAGCGCATCCTCGCCGAGACCGGCGGGGTGCCCCGCGATCTCGTGCTGCGCTGCTGGCTCGCGCTGGAGGACGCGGCGCAGGCGTCGGGTGTCCCCCGGCGTCCCTCCGACAGCCCCACCGAGTTCACCGGTGCGGTGCTGCGGTCCACCCAGGCCGACCGCGGGCTCGGTGGACACGTTGCTCCGGCTCTACCACCGCGCCCGCTTCTCCGACCACGAGTCACCGACGACGACATCCGGACCGCCCGCACCGCGGTGATCAAGCTGGCCGCGACCTGGCGCGGCTTCGACACCGCGATGCGGCACACCGTATGACCGGGCGGCGACGCACTCCGACCGGTCGGTGGTGGACCGGGCGGACGCTGGGCATCTCCGCGGCGGGCTCCTCGGCTGGGGCGCCGCTGCTGTGGATCATGGGCCTCGACGTCGTCCACGCCCTCGCGCTCGGCGGCGGTCGTGGTGGCGCTCATCGCCCTGCGTCGAGCGCCCGCCGTCAACGCCGATCAGGCCTGGCCGGAGCGGCGAGCGACTCCCGTTCCGACGTCGGGGCCCGCCGGGAGGTGGCTCGGCTCTCCTGGTCGATGCAGGGGTACGAGTCGCGGGTCCAGCGCCAGTCCGTCCGTCGGCTGCACGACGATCGCCGGCTACCGGCTGGGCGAGCGCGGGCTCGATCTGGACGACCCGCGCGACTACCTCGCCTGCCAGTCCGCCCTGGGCGAGCGGGCGTACCGGGTGGTCAGCGAACCGGACGAACGACCGCTGTACGCCGACTTCGTGGCCGCCGTCGCGGCCGTCGAGAAGCTCGGTACGGAGACGCGCGGGCCGGCTCGGCCCGGATCGAGGGGGGATCGTCGATGACCACCAGCACCACCGCCGACTGTCGAGGGCGACGAGCCGATCGAGCCGGTGACGCCGCTGTCGGTGCCCGAGGTCGCCCGACTCGCGCAGCTGCGTGCTCGCGCGGGTCGGCACCGTCGTGGTGGAGATGGACAAGCCCCTGCGGATCGCCCTGGCCGCGCTGCTGGCCGGCGGCCACGTGCTGTTCGAGGACGTGCCGGGACTGGGCAAGACCCTGGCCGCCCGCAGCCTCGCCTCCGCCCTGGGCCTGGAGTTCCGGCGGCTGCAGTGCACCCCGGACCTGCTGCCGGCCGACATCACCGGCTCCTACATCTACGACCCGGCCGACGCCGTCTTCTCCTTCCGACCCGGTCCGGTGTTCACCGGGCTGCTGCTGGCCGACGAGATCAACCGGACCGCGCCGAAGACCCAGTCGGCGCTGCTCGAGGCGATGGCCGAGCGGCAGGTGACCGTGGAGGGCACCACCTTCGTGCTGCCCCGACCGTTCCACGTGATGGCGACGTCGAACCCGGTCGAGTACGAGGGCACCTATCCCCTGCCGGAGGCCCAGCTCGACCGCTTCATGGTCCGGTTGGCGATCGGCTACCCGAGCCGACTGGCGGAGGCCGACGTGCTTGTCGCGACGTCTCAGCCGGCGCACCGAGGAGGCCACGGTCGACGCGGTGGTCGATCCGGTCACGGTGCTGCGGATGCAGGCCGGGGTCGAGGCCGTCGAGGTCGCGCCCGGACATCGTGACCTACTGCGTGGCGGTCGCCGCGAGCACGCGGCGGCACCCCGGCGTCGAGGTCGGCGCCTCACCCCGCGGCTCGTTGGCGCTGCTGCTGGTGGCCCGGGCGCTCGCCGTCCTGTCGGGCCGGGACTTCGTGCTGCCCGAGGACGTCAAGGAGATCGCGGTCGCGGCGCTGGCGCACCGGATCACCCTCAATCCCCAGACCTGGGCCTCGGGGCTGCAGGCCGCGGACGTGGTGGCCACGCAGCTGGACCAGGTGCCGGGCCCGACCTCCGTCGGCCGCTGAGCCCGACCATGAGCTTCGGGGCCGAGCTGGGGTACGAGGACCAGCCGAAGACCGCTGTCGCACGAGGCCGCCGCCGCGCGGGTGCGGAGCTGGCGGCTCGCGCCCGCCGCCATCGGCTGGCTCGGCGGCGGGGTGGTGCTGCTGGTGCTCGGCGTCGTCGCCCGACGACCCGATGTGGTGGCGATCGGGGCGCCCCTGCTGATCGGTCTCGCCTGGGGCACGTCGCGGCGGCCCCGGTGGGTGCCGGCCGTCCGGCTCATCGGTGACGACCAGCCGACCGGGTCGACCGGGACGGTGGACGCGCGAGGTCGAGATCGCACCGGCCGAGCGGCCCACCGCGCTCGCCCTGCGCGTCCGCGCACCCGGCCACCGGCCCAGCGACGCCCTGGTCGTGGCCGAACGGCGCATCGCTGGACGGTGTCGATGCGGACGGTGCGGACCGGCCGACGGGAGCTGTTCGGGCTCGCCCACCGCGCCGTCGCGGCCGACGCCCTGACCAGCACCGGCGCGGCCAGCGACCGCGCCGCTGACCATGACGATCCTGCCCAACGCGCGGTCGCTGGAGGAGCTGCCGCTGCCGTTCCGGCTGCAGGGGCTGACCGGCCCGCACAGGTCGCGGCGCGCCGGCTCCGGTGGTGACCTCCACGACGTGGCGGTGTTCGCCCCGGGTGACCGACTGCGTCGGATCGACTGGCGGGTGACCGCTCGGCTGAACACGGCTCCGGCGGTGTTCGGGGCCGCGGCCCGGGGCGACCGCGCCGGCCGGGCGGACCGGACGATCAACCGGCTGTACGTCCGCCGGACCTTCGCCACCGCCGACGCGACGGTGATGCTGGTGATCGACTCCCGCGACCAGGTCGGGCCGCGCGTCGCGCACCTGGGGTGACGCGGCCCGGCTCCGGGAGGACGAGTCGACCTCGTTGGACATCGCTCGGCACGCCGCCATCTCGTTGGCCCGCCAGTACGTGTCCGCCGGCGACCGGGTCGGGCTGGAGGACCTCGGCAAGCTGCGCCGACCGGCCCCGCCGGCCGGCGGTCGGCGCCAGCTCCAGCTGCTGACCCAGCAGCTCGCCCTCGCCGAACCCGAGGGCGAGCCGACCCCGCGGCAGCGGATCCCGCGGCTGCCGTCGGGTGCGCTGATCCTGGTCTTCTCCACCTTCCTCGACGACGACGCGGCGGCGATGGCGCGCACCTGGCGCCGAGCCGGGCATCGGGTGCTGGCCGTCGACACCCTGCCGCGGCTGCTCATCTCCGGCATCCCCGAGCGGCTCTACATCGCGTACCGGATCGTCGCGATGGAGCGCGCCGACCGGATCCAGCAGCTCGCCTCGGTCGGGGTGGAGACGCTGGCCTGGATGGATCCGGCCACCGATCCCGGGCTGGAGCTGGCGATGATGAGTCAGCTGCGGGGGCGGCGATGAGCGGCGCGCCGGAGCCCTCGAACGCGCCGCCGCCGCCCGCCGGCGTCGCGGGCGTCGCTGACCCGGCTCGCGCCTGGAGCGGCTCTGGGTCGGTACCCGCAGCTGGGTGCTGGCCTACCTGCCGGACCGCAGCAACGCACACCGCCCCGCCGTCCGGATCCGTACGGGCGCGGCCGTGCCCGGCTACGTGCTGCGACTGGCCGTGGTGGCCCTCGGGCTGCTCTGCGCCTCGCTCGTGGTCACCGGGCCGCCGGGCTGGGTGGTGGTGAGCGCGCTGCTGATCGCGATCGCCTGCGCCCCGGGCACGCTGGTGACCGGCGTGCTGCTGATGGTGCTGGGGCTGCTGATGGTCTTCGACACCGACCCGGCGGCGCCCTGGCGGACGCCCCTGCTGGTGGCCGGGCTGCCGCTGATGATGCAGCTCGCGGCGATCGCCGGGCAGGCGACCTGGCTGGCCCGGATCGAGCTGCGGGTGCTGGAGCTGCCGCTGCGCCGCTATCTGGTCATCCAGCTGTTCGCGCAGCTGCTCGCCCTGACCGGGAGCCTGGTCGAGGGACTGGGCCTGGTGCTGCCGCAGGTGATGGCCCTGGCCGGGGTCGCGATCGTGGCCCTGCTGGCGTTCTGGCTGCCGAGCCTGGGTCCTGCGCGACGCCGCGACGACTGAGGCCCGCCCGGCCGACCCGCGGCGCGGTGGGTCGGGCCGCGACGTGGCGACGGTCAGTCGCGGCAGAGGCGGCGCAGCACGTCGGCGGCGTCTGCCCGGTCGGTGAGGACGACCGGCTCGACCCGCGCGATCGCGTCCACGAGCGGTGTTCCCGGTGTGCGAGCGTGGCCGCCCGATCCGGCGACGCCATCAGCGCGGGCCGGAGCCGCTGCCAGCTCTGCCAGTGCTCGTCGAAGGACCGGACGACCCGACCGCGGCGCAGCTGCCCGTCCTGGGCGGCGGGCGATCGACGTCGACGTAGAGCTGCACCGTGCGCCACCCGGCCAGGTGGGCCAGCCCGAGGAACAGCCGCCGACGACCGGCCCGCGTGCCGGGATCGTGGATGACGAGCCGGCGACCCGCGACCGGGCCGTTGAGCAGGTGGGCGAGGACGCGGAGCGTGTGGCCGAGGTGCACGACCCAGCGGTACGCCCGGTACGGGACCCCGGCGGGCAGCCGGCGCCGCAGCCACCAGCTGACGTGCTCCGGATCGATGGCGCCGACGTGGGCGAGATCGTCGGTCGCCAGGGCGATGGCCGTGGTCTTGCCCGCGCCGGGCACCCCGCCGACGAGGACGAGGTCGTAGGTGCCGGAGCCGGCCGCCACGGTGGGCGCGCTCGAGGAGCGGTCGCGGCGGGCGGGCATCAGCACCCCTCCAGGAAACCCGCCGTTGCTGTGGAGATCCTGTCAGCGACCGGAACTCCGGGGGCGGGTCAGGGTGACCCCGGTGCTCGTACGCGGCCGCCGCGGCGTCGCGGTGACATGGGCAGGTGCGAATCCGCATCGTCTCGACCACGAGAACTGACGTCGGGACCGCAACCGCGGACCCGACGGCGTCGGACCCGCGCGGACCGGAGTCACCCCGGTCTGAGACGCGGGGGTGGTCGAGGAGTGATCGGGCCGATCTACCGTGGAAGGCCCGATCGCCGACCCCCGGTCGGCAGTGAGGAGTCGTCGATGTCGACGCCCCGCCCGAGCACCCTGCCCTCGTCCCTCGCCACGGGATCCCCCACCACCCGCTACCGCGGCGCCCTGCGCTGGGCGGCCCTGTCGGTGCTGACGCTCGGTCTCCTGGTGCCGGCCGCCGGCGCCGGCCGATGCCCGGCCGCGTGACCAGCGGACACCCGACGTGATCGCCCTGCCCGACGGGTTCCAGCCCGAGGGCATCACCATCGACCAGCGCGGCCGGGACAAGGGCACCGCGTACTTCGGATCCCGCGCCGACGGCGACATCTACGCGGCCGACCTGCGCACCGGCAAGGGGCGGGTGATCAGCCAGGGTCCGGGCACGCCGTCGGTGGGGCTCAAGACCGACAGCCAGGGCCTGCTCTACGTGTCCGGCGGCACGGCCGGCAACGCGCGGGTGGTCGACGTCCGGCAGCGGGCGGGTGCTCGTCTCGTACGCGCTGGCCGACCCGGCCCCGACGACGGAACGGCCGTCCTTCGTCAACGACGTGGTGCTGGCCCGCCGGGACGCGTGGTTCACCGACTCCAACCGCGCCGTGCTCTACCGGGTGCCGCTGGCCAAGCACGGTCGGACCGCCCCCGCCTCGGCGATCCAGCGGCTGCCGCTGACCGGTGAGTGGACGCAGACCGCGGGCGTCATCAACGCCAACGGCATCGCGGTCAGCCCGGACGGCCGCTCCCTGCTGGTGGTGCAGTCCAACACCGGGTTCCTGTTCCGGGTCGACCCGCGGACCGGGGTGGCCACCAAGGTCGATCTCGGCGGCACCCTGCTGACCAACGGCGACGGGCTGCTGGTGGAGGGACGCACCCTGTACGCGGTGCAGAACCGGCTCAACCAGGTGGCGGTCGTCCGGCTCGATCGCTCCGGCAGCAGTGGCCGGCTGGTCGCCACACTGACCGATGCCGCCGACTTCGACGTGCCGACGACCATCGCGTCGTACGGGAAGAGCCTCTACCTGCCGAACGCCCGGTTCAGCACCCCGCCGACCCCGACCACCACGTACACGGCGGTCCGGATCGACCGCCCCTGACCCTGCTCTGAGCCACCCCCAGCGCCGAGTCGCTCGGGTTCGTGGGAGTCGCTCCATCTGCAGATGGAGCAGCCCCCACGAACCCGAGCGACGTCAGCGTGAGGCGGGTGGCTCGTCAGGCAAGGGCGCGGAAGCGGCGGAGCCGGAGGCTGTTGGTCACCACGAACAGGGACGAGAACGCCATCGCGGCACCGGCCAGCATCGGGTTCAGCAGCCCGGCGGCGGCCAGCGGCAGGGCGGCCACGTTGTAGGCGAACGCCCAGAACAGGTTGCCCTTGATCGTGGTCAGGGTGCGACGCGCGAGGCGTACGGCGTCGACCGCGGCCCCCAGATCGGACCGCACCAGGGTCAGGTCGCTGGCCTCGATCGCGACGTCGGTACCGCTGCCCATGGCGATGCCCAGATCGGCCTGCGCCAGCGCGGCCGCGTCGTTGACCCCGTCGCCGACCATGGCCACGCTGCGGCCCTCCGCCTGCAGCGCGCGGATCACCTCGACCTTGTCCGCGGGCAGCACCTCGGCCCGGACGTCCTCGGCCGCGATCCCGACCTCGGCGGCCACCGCCCGGGCGACGACCGTGTGGTCACCGGTCAGCAGCAGCGGCCGCAGCCCGAGGTCGCGGAACCGGCGGATCGCCGCGGCCGACGTCGGCTTCACCTCGTCGGCCACCGCCACCGCCCCGCGGGCGACCCCGTCCCAGCCGACGGCGACGACCGTACGGCCGGCCGCCTGCGCCCGCTCGATCGCGTCGCCGAGGTCAGCCGGCAGGGTCAAGCCCTCCGCGGCCAGCAGGGACGGACGACCGACGAGCACGGAGTGTCCGTCGACCACGCCGCGGACCCCGCGGCCCTCCAGGTTGGCGAAGTCGCGGACCGGGAGCTGCGCCGCCGGCTCGACCGCGGCCGCGATCGCCCGGCCGATCGGGTGCTCCGAGGCGTGCTCGACCGCGGCGGCCAGCGCCAGGACGCGGTCGGCGTCCTCGCCGTCGGCGGTCAGCACGTCGGCCACCGCCATCACGCCGGTGGTCACGGTGCCGGTCTTGTCCAGCACCACGGTGTCGACCGACCGGGTGGACTCCAGCGCCTCCGGACCCTTGATCAGGATGCCCAGCTGGGCACCCCGGCCCGTGCCGACCATCAACGCCAGCGGGCGTGGCCAGCCCGAGGGCGCACGGGCAGGCGATGATCAACACCGCGATCGCGGCGGTGAAGGCGGCGGTCGGACCGGCGCCGAGCCCGAGCCAGAAACCGAGGGTGGCCACGGCGAGCCCGATGACGATCGGGACGAAGATGCCGGAGATCCGGTCGGCCAGCCGCTGCGCCTGGGCCTTGCCGGTCTGGGCCTCCTCCACCAGCCGGGCCATCTGGGCGAGCTGGGTGTCGGAACCGACCCGGGTGGCGCGGACGACGAGTCGTCCGCCGACGTTCACGCAGGCGCCGACCACGCGGTCGTCCGGCCCGACCTCGACCGGTACGGACTCGCCGGTCAGCATCGACGTGTCCACCGCCGAGCTGCCCTGCTCCACGATGCCGTCGGTGGCGATCGCCTCGCCGGGTCGGACCACGAACACGTCGCCGACCACCAGCTGCTCGATCCCGATCCGGACCTCGACGCCGTCCCGCAGCACGGCGACGTCCTTGGACCCCAGCTCGAGCAGCGCCCGCAGCGCCGCACCGGCCTGCCGCTTCGAGCGGGCCTCGATGTAGCGGCCGGCCAGGATGAAGGTGGTGACGCCGGCGGCGGCCTCCAGGTAGATGGAGCCGAGTCCGTCGCCCCGGGACAGGGTCCACTCGATCCCGTGCCGCATGCCGGGCGTCCCGGCCGTGCCGAAGAACAGGGCGACCAGGGACCACCCGAAGGCGGCAAGCGTGCCCAGCGACACCAGGGTGTCCATGGTGGCGGCGCCGTGCCGCAGGTTGATCCAGGCGGCCCGGTGGAACGGCCAGCCACCCCAGACGACCACCGGTGCGGCCAGGGTGAGCGACAGCCACTGCCAGTACGTGAACTGCCAGGCGGGGACCATCGCCAGCAGCACCACCGGCACCGACAGCACGGCGCTGACGATCAGCCGCTGCCGCAGCGCCGCCAGCTCGGCCGCGCGGCTCGTCTCCGGCGACGCGGCGTCGGAGCCGTCGCGCGGATGCGACCGCCGGACGCGGCACCGAGGCGGTGTAGCCGGTCTGCTCCACCACGGCGATCAGCTCGTCCGGTCGTACGGTCTCGGGGAAGGAGACCGTCGCCTTCTCGGTCGCGTAGTTGACGGCGGCGGTGACGCCGTCCAGCCGGTTCAGCTTCTTCTCGATCCGGGCCGCGCACGAGGCGCAGGTCATGCCGCCGATGGCCAGCTCGACGCTGGAGGTGGCGTCACCGCGCCCGGCGCCGGACCGGGGGGTGGGGCTGAGGTCGGGAACGGTCATGTCAGCGCTCCACCGCGATCACGAACGGCGCGGTCCGGACCACCCCGCCGTGCTGGAAGTCGAGGAACAGCCGGTACACCCCGCTGGTCGGCACGTCGACGGCGAAGTCGATGGTCGGGTCCGGCGCGTGGTCTGCCCGTCGCCGGGGTGGCCCTCGGGATGGACGTGGAGGTAGGCGAGGTCGGACTGGCGCAGGGCGACCAGATGGCCGTACGCCTCCAGGTAGGGATCGAGATCGGTGACCGGGCGTCCGTCCTTGGTCACCGTCGCCGTGAGGGTGCCGGTCTGCCCGGCGCGGACGTCACCGGTGAGCCGGACCTCGTAGCCGTCGACGCGGGCCGTTCTGCGCTCGGTCGTCGCCGGCGGCTCGGGGGCGAGGTTCCCCGCGACCTCCAGATCGGTGCCGAGGGTCAGCCCGTCGTGGCCGGCGGGCACGACGTCGGCGAACACCCGGTAGGTGCCGGCCGCCGAGGTGTCCATCGTCGTGGTCCACACGCCCGTGGTCGGGTCGAGGACGGGGTGCAGGTGCTGGAAGCTCGCCAGGTCGCGGCGCACCACGATCAGGTGCAGCTGCTTGCCGTGGGCCGTCTCGTACGTGGTCACGGGCCGCTCGTCCGGGCCGGTGATCAGCAGCCGGATCTCGGTGGTCGGTCCGGCGGCGGGCCGCGGGGTGAGCAGCGTCAGCCGGTAGCCGTCGACGGTCGCGGCCAGCCCCTCCGGCGCCCGTTGCTCCGACGCGGTGGTCGGTGCCTCCTCGGCGTGCCCGCCGTCACCGTGGTCGGCTCCCCCGTGCTCGCCGGGCGCGCTGCCGGCGGTGGGGTTCGCCTCGACCGAGGCGCCGGCCACGGGACGGACCCGGAAGCCGAGCTCGAGGGCGGCGATGAACACGACGACCAGCGCCAGCGTGTACGTCGCGATCTTCATCGGGGTGCTCACGCTTCCCAGACTACATACCCCTGAGGGGTATCCCAAACGTCAGCAGCCACTCGGCGGCGAGCCTGGACGCGACCGACCGCTCGCCTACCGCAGGTCGAACGTGACCTCGGTGGCGTCGCCCATGGCCCGGCGCAGCTCGAGCAGCAGGTCCGGCTCGGACCGGCGCCAGCGGCGCTGGTTGACCAGGTCGTCGGCCGACAGGGACAAGGTGTCGGCGCTGACCTTGCGGCCGAGGGAGTCGAGCTGCTCCTTGGTGATCACCGCGGCGGAGCGGCCGCTGCTCTGGTGGTAGAGCGTCTTCAGGCGCTGGTCGGTGTCCAGGTCGACCACCGACATCCCCTGCTCGCTCGCCGCGACGATCGACTCCCGGGCGGCCCGGGTGATCCACACCGGTGGCGCGTCGTCGGAGGCCACGGCCGCCGCCACGGTCGCCGCGGCGTCGGGATGACCGACCCGGCGGGCGCTGGCCGACATCCGCTCCAGCCGACCCGGCTCGCTGAGGATCTCGTCGATCTTGTAGCCGATCGTTCCCTCGTAGTTGCACTTGACCGCCGCGCCCTGCTCCAGCAGGTAGTCGCTGTTGCGCTCCTCCTGCCCGGGGATGGGTTTGATCAACACCATCGGCAGTCCGGCGGCCATGCACTCCGAGGAGGACAGCCCGCCGGGCTTGCCGATGAACAACGAGGCGATCCGCATCAGGTCGGGCATGTCCCTGGAGTAGCCGAGCACCCGGTACTGGTTCTCCCGACCGGTGACGAGCCTCTCCACCTCGGTCTTCAGCTCGGCGTTGGCGCCGCAGATCACCACCGCCTGGAAGTCGCTGGTCATCCGCAGCGTCTGCTTCACCGCCGCGGTGGTGTAGCTGCCCCCGGCCGCCCCGGCCGACACCAGCAGCAGGGGCTTCGCGGCGTCCAGGTCGTACCGCTTCCGGACGGCCTCGGCGTCGACCGGCTCCCCGAACAACGGGCGCACCGGGATGCCGGACGTGGTCAGGCGGTCGGCGGGCACGCCGATGGCCTCCATGTACGCCTTCGTCTCCTCGCGGGCGACGAAGATCCGGCTGAACGGCGGGTTCAGCCACAGTCCCTGGAAGTCGTAGTCGGTGGTGACCACGAAGATCGGTGCGGTGATCACCTCGCGGGCCAGCAGCAGCGCGGCCAGCCGGGCGGGCAGGAAGTGGGTGCAGACGACCACGTCCGGGTTGAAGTTGCGGATCCGCCGCACCGTGGACATCGTGTTGATCCGGTCGAACATCTCGACCGGCTTCTTCAGCTTGAAGGGCGGGTCGTTCGCCTCGTACCCCCAGCCGACCAGCCAGGGCACGGCGTCGACGAGCTTGAAGTAGGTCTTGCCGTACAGGTACTGGTACGCGTCGTTGGAGAGCTCGAGCACATCGACGATCTCGGCGTAGACACCCGGTATCGCCTTCAGGTAGCGCTCGATGACGCCGCCGGCCATGTTGTGGCCGGATCCGACCCCGGCGGACAGGATGAGGACACGCTTGCTCACAGGACATGTCTAGCGCACCCGAGCGCGCTCGCGGGTGAGTCGCTGCCCGTGGTCAGGTGGGTCGGCGGAATCCCCCACCCACGCTGACGCAACTCCTCGCGGCTGCCACGCACGTGGTGCATCACGCGCGTGGATCACCTGAGGAGCGCGTCAGCGGTCGGGGTGGGCGCCGCAGTACGGCACTTCTCGATGGGCGACCACCATCCGCCGGCGCACTGGGTGGTGGGCGCGGGTCTGGCGCGCTCGGATCCGAAGGTGAACCATGGGCGTGGACGGCCACTCGCCAGCGGGCGGCCAGAGCTGGGGGTTCCCGTGACGGCAGAGGCGGCCACGACGTCGCCGCGCGTCCGCGGTCTGGCAGCGCCGCCCGTGGCGTCCCTCTGCGTGATCGTGTTCGCCGTGGCCCTGGCGAACCGGCTCCTGCCCGTCCTGCGGGGCGGCGGGCTGTCTGGTGTGATCAGCTACGACGACGCCGTCTACTACGCCGGAGCAGTCGGCCTGGTCCACGGTCAGCTGCCGTACCGGGACTTCCTGTTCCTCCACCCGCCGGGGATCCTCGCGGCCCTGGCCCCGGTGGCCGGGCTGGGCCGATGGGTGGGCGAGACCAGCGGCTGGGAGGTGTCGCGGCTCGCCTGGATGGTGACGGGCTCCCTCACCAGCGTGGTCATCCTGGGCATCCTCCTTCCGCTGGGAAGGCTCGCGGCCGCCATCGCGGGCTCTACGTACGCGGTGTTCCCCGGCGCCGTCCTGGTCGAACGAACCACCTTCTGTGAGGGCCTCGCCAACCTCTGCCTCGCGGCGGCCCTGCTGTTGGTGATCAGAGAGGTCGTTGCGGAACCACGAAGACCCGACCACAAGCACCCGGCGGTGACCGCGTCCCTCGTCGCCGGAGCCCTCCTCGGCTTCGCCACGACGGTCAAGATCTGGGGGCTGGTGCCGCTGGCGGTGGTGTGCGTCTACGCCGTCATCGCCCTGGGCCTTCGACGCGGCCTGGCCGTTGCCGTGGGCGGGGCCCTGGCGATCACTGCCGTCTGCCTGCCGTTCTTCCTGGCTGCCCCGGCTGAGATGTGGCGGATGGTGGTCCTCGATCAGGTCGGTCGAGACCAAGGGGCTGCTCTCATGCGGCGGGCGGCGCAGATCGCCACGATGGGGCGGATCACCGAAGGCGGCGCCGCCGTCGCCGTGGTGGTCGTGGTCCTGGTCGGGCTGATCGCCTGTTCGGTGGTTGCGTGGCGGGTGAGGACGCACCGGGTCGTCGTGCCGCTGCTGGCGAGCACGGTGGGACTGCTGCTGGTCTCGCCGATCTTCTTCCCGCACTACCTGGGGAACGTGGCGGTGCCGCTGGCGCTGTTGGCCGGTGTCGTCGCCGGGGTCATCACCGCACCACCCGGCCGCGGCAGCCGGCGAGCTGCCGCCGTGATCGTCCTCGGCATCGTCCTGGTCATCGACGTGCTCGCGCTGTCCCGGATCCGCTCGGGTGATTCCGTACCGGCTGAGCTGGCCGAGGTGGTGCGACCGGCGCCGGGATGCCTGACGTCCGACGACCCG
Organism: uncultured Actinomycetota bacterium; assembly: GCA_963759915.1. Classification (GTDB taxonomy): domain Bacteria; phylum Actinomycetota; class Actinomycetes; order Propionibacteriales; family Propionibacteriaceae; genus Microlunatus. Next base: position 33,149 of record CAVXBJ010000082.1, read on the forward strand.
AACAACCTGCTGGCCATCGGCGTGGTCGGGCGTGACACCCTGCGCGGCTGTCCGCTCGTCGTGGATCTGGGGGGTTACTCCCATGATCTCTCGCGCGGGGCGACCGTCCGTCGCGGCCGCAACGCCGCCTGGCAGCAGGTGGTGCTGCAGTACCTCGGCAGTGGTGAGCTCGCGCTCGCGACCAGGTTCGACCGGGGCCGCGGTCTCACCGCAGCGACGGCGGCCGAGATCAGGAGCTGGCCGGTGCGACTCGACGTCGCAGGGTTCGAGCTGCGTCAGCCACCGAACTGAACCGCTCGGTACGTCGCGGTCGAGGTCCTAGACCAGCACCAGCCGCCGGTTGACGAACTCGAGCATCCCCAGGTGCGACAGCTCGCGGCCGTACCCGGAGCGTTTCACGCCGCCGAAAGGCAGGTCGCCGTTGGACCCCATCCCCCGGTTGACCGCGATCATCCCGGTCTCGAGCCGATCGGCCACCGACCGGGCCCGCTCGCCGTCACTGCCGTAGACGTGGCCACCGAGCCCGTACGGCGACGAGTTGGCGAGCGCGACCGCTTCGTCGTCGTCCTCGACGCGGTAGACGACGGCCACCGGGCCGAAGAGCTCTTCCCGGTACGCCCGCATCTCCGGGGTCACGCCGGTCAGCAGCGTCGGCTCGAAGAAGGCCCCCGGTCCGTCGACCCGACCCTTCCCGGTGACGATCCGGGCTCCCTTCGCCACCGCGTCCGCGACCTGATCGGCCAGGCGGTCGGCGGCGCGCTGCGACGACAGGGGACCGAGTCGGGTCGCCGGATCGGCCGGGTCACCCGGATGTACGCCCGCGAACTGCTCGGCCAGACCCTCGACGACGTCGTCGTAGAACTCGGCGAGGACGATGATGCGCTTGGCGGCGATGCAGCTCTGGCCGGTGTTGCCCAACCGGGCTTCCGTCGCCTCGGTCACGGTGCCCGCCAGTCCGCCCAACGCCTCCAGGTCGAGGATGATGAACGGGTCGCTGCCACCCAGCTCGAGGACACACTTCTTGAGGTGCCGGCCGGCGAGCTCGGCGACCACGGCACCGCTGCGGTCGCTGCCGGTGAAGGTCACCCCCTGGACGGCGTCATGAGCGATGACGTGCTCGACGTCGGCGACGGCGAGGAACACGTTGGTGTAGACCCCGTCCGGAGCCCCGGCATCGCGGAACAACTTCTCGACGGCGAGCGCCGACTGGGGACAGATCTCCGAGTGCTTCATCAGCACCACGTTCCCGGCGACGAGCTGCGGCCCGGCCACGCGAAGAGCCTGATACAGCGGGAAGTTCCACGGTTCGATGGCCAGCAGGACACCCAGCGGTTCGCTCACCACGGTGGACGCACCGTACTCGGCGGGGAGCGCCTCCGGCTCGAGGAAGCCGGGCCCGTGGTCTGCGTAGTATCGCAGGATGCCGGCGACCCACTCCACCTCGCCCCGGCTGTCGCTGATGGGCTTCCCCATCTCCAGCGTCTGCAGGCGGGCCAGCTCGTCCAGGCGCTCCAGCATCAGATCGGCTGCTCGCCCCACCACCTCGGCCCGGGCGGCGGCTGGTCGTTGCCGCCAGCTCCGGAAGGCCCGCCCGGCCGTGTCGACCATCGCCTCGAGCTCGTCGCCCCGGTGGTACGGAAAGTCCTGCAGATGCTCGCCCGTCGCGGGATTCACCGTCGCGTACGGCCGTTCGTCGCCGGGCGCAGACCCGTCCGGCTGGTGCTCGACAGGCAGAGTCATCGCCCAGTCCCCCTCAGCCCTGCACGATCCTCCCGGCGGCGAGCGCCGTCAAGGAGCGGGCAGTCGACGACTCAGCTCGGGGGAGGCGGGGCGGGCTCGGTCGACGGCGCCCGGTCCGTCGTGGCTTCGTCGTCGGAGGCCGTTGCCCGGCGGTGCCCCTGGCTGCGCACAGTCTGCTGGCACGTGGCCCACTGGTGCAGCTCGTCGGCCAGGTCGTGCGCCATCTGGGGGGTCAGCCGTGGGCCGGCCCCCGACGTGGTGATCTCGAGGGTGTGGTCCTGGCTGACGAGGGTAATCTCGCGCCCGGTCTCGTCCTGCACGACGATCTTGTGGGCGCCAGCGCGATGGACGTGGGTGCTCATTGCCTCCCCGATCGGTACGTGCTCCGGGCTCGTCGGTCGCTGCCGCGACCGCCGTGCGTCTCCTTCTCCTAGTGGACACTCGACCGGGCTCGCGTGATGCATTTCCGGACGGGACGGGCGTCTTGTCGCCACATTCTTGGTTGCTGCTCAGCGCGTACTCAGTTGTCGGCGGCGGAGTAGGGTCGAGGCCTCGGCACGTGGGGTTCGCGCTGGCCGCACCAGCGGAGGGCGGCCGTTCCCGACGAGCCGGTCGAACAGGTTGTCCGCCGCCGAGCGGGCCGCAGGGGGACACGATGGCGCGACTCGAATCACCGAGCGATCTGCCCGAGGAGCTGGGTTCGCGTCGCCAGGACGAGGCCCTGCAGTGGTTGGTCGACTGGCTGAAGCGGCGCGACGACGTGCTCGACCAGATCAAGGTCGACGACATCGCAGCGGCCCTCGAGACGATCGCTGCCGAGCTCCGCAAGGAGGCGGCACAGCAGCCGTCATCGGCGAGCGCCGGACTCACCCTGGCGGCGGCGGTGCTCGATGACTCGGCTGAGGGGGTTCGCGTCGGTGACGAGCTGACCGCCGATACCGTGGACGTGTCCGCTCACGCGGCGCGGGGGGATTCCGGTTCGGATGTGACACTCGGGGCATGGAACAACGACCCTTCGGCACCACCGGCCTGACCGTCTCCGCCCTCGGACTGGGTGCGGGCCAGGTGGGCCAGGACTCGGTCACCGAGGACCAGGCTGCCCAACTGCTCAACGGCGCCCTCGACGCCGGCGTCACACTGCTCGACACGGCCCGCGGCTACGGGTTGAGCGAGGAGCGGATCGGCCGGCACCTGGCCGGGCGGCGGGACGAGTTCGTGCTGTCCAGCAAGGGTGGGTACGACGTCCCCGGCACGGAGAACTGGACGCCGGCGGCCGTCACCGCCGGCATCGACCGTGCCCTGCGTCAGACCCGGTCGGAGCGGATCGAGATCTTCCACCTCCACTCGTGCCCGGTCGGCGACCTGGAACGCGGCGATCTGCAGGACGCCCTCGACGCGGCCGTGGCGGCCGGCAAGATCGGCCTCGCGGCCTACAGCGGCGACAACGAGCACCTGGCGTACGCCGTGGACTCGGGCCGCTTCCGGTCGATCGAGACCAGCGTCAACCTGGCCGATCAGTGGAACCTCCACCACGTCGTCGGCCGGCGCCCCGAGCTCGGAGTGATCGCCAAGCGGCCCCTGGCCAACGCCCCGTGGCGGTTCGACGAGCGCCCGGTCGGCGACTACGCCGAGCTCTACTGGGAGCGGTTGCGTGAGCTGGCCCTCGATCCCGCCGGCCTGGCCTGGGACGAGCTGGCCCTGCGATTCAGCGCGTACGCACCCGGGGTGCACACAGCGATCACCGGGACGGCGCGGCTCGAGCACCTGCGCCGGAACATCGCGATCGTCGAGCGCGGCCCGCTCCCGGGCGACGTGCTGGCGCAGATCGAGGCCGCCTGGAAGCGGGTCGGGGCTGACTGGCCGAGCTCGACCTGAGACTGTCGTCGCTCGGTTGGTCGGCGCTCGGTCGGTCCTCGCTCGGTCGGTGGGTCGGCGATCCTGGGCCGGCGGCCAGCGCTCGGCGATGCCGGCGGCCGGATCACGCCACGGAGTCACGGGCGGCGGAAGGCCGGCCGCGAACGGGCACCGGATCATGCCACCGAGCCAGGTACGGCCGAAGGCAAGCCGCGGACGAGCACCGGATCATGCCACCGAGCCAGGTACGGCCGAAGGCAAGCCGCGGACGAGCACCGGATCACGCGACGAAGTCACCGACGGCCGAAGCCCAGCCCCGGACCGGCCGGCACCGGATCACGCCACCGAGCCAGCAACGGTCACCGGGACGCTCCCCCGCCGTCCGTACCCTCGGACCCCGGTACGCCAGCAAGCAGCCGTTCGAGGAGCGCCAGAGCTCCGACCTGGTCCACCTCCGGGTCCAGCAACCACTGCGTCTGGAGTCCGTCCGAGGCGGCGATGACCAGGGCGGCGACGTGGTCCGCGTCGACATCCGCGCGGATCCGGCCGTCGTCTTGCTGGCGTCTGACCTGGTCGGCCAGCCCTGCCCGGGCGGCGGCGAACCTCTCGGAGGCGAACGTCGTCGCCGCCGGGTGTCCCTCCTCGAGGGCGGCGGCGACGAGGGTCGTGTACAGCTGCACCATGCCGGGCACCTCGCGGTTCCGCTCCGCCGACAGTCGCATCGTCTCCACCGGAGTGACGTCGTCGGCGCCACGGGCGTCGCGCTCGAGCCGGCGAGCGGACTCCTGGTAGACGTCGACCAGCAGCTGTTCGAGGGAGCCGAAGTGGTGGATCAAGGCGGCGTGGGTGACCCCGACCTCCTGCGCGATCGCGCGGAGACTCGTCTTGTCCGCCCCCCGCTGGGCGAAGACTCCGATGGCGGCGTCGAGGATCTCCTGCCGCCGGGCCACCCCTTTGGCGTACGCCCCCCGCGACCGGGCTGTCTTCGGAGCGCTGTCGGCCATGAGCGCGATCGTAGAGCATCGGAGGCCGAATACCTCCATGCGGATGTTTTTGCTATGGTGGTGCTGCACCTCTGGGGTGCAGACCTCTCCGACACCATCTAGGGAAGAAGGACAACGTGGCCCTCCCGGTCGCCTCCGTGCAGCTCTACACCCTCGCCGAGCAGTTCTCCGCCGACATGAACGGGTCGCTCGATCGACTCGCCGCCATCGGCCTGAAGAACGTCGAGGCCTTCGACTTCGTGCGCCGCCCCGACGAGATCCGTGCGGCGCTGGACGCCTCGGGCCTCGCCTCCCCCACCGGCCACGCCCCGCTGCTGTCCGACACGCTCTGGACGCCGGACGGCTCCATCCCGACCCCGGAGCCGCAGGTCGTCTTCGAGGCCGCGGCGAAGGTTGGCATGACCACGGTGATCGACCCGATGGTCCCGACGGATCGCTGGCTCACCGAGGACGGCGTGAAGGACGTCGCCGACCGCATCAACGCCATGGCCGAGGTCGCGGCCCAGTTCGGGCTGACCGTGGGCTACCACAACCACGCCCAGGAGTTCCTCGCCTCCTTTGACGGGCAGACCGCGTACGAGCGGTTCATCGCGCTGACCGAGGACCGCGTCGCGATCGAGCTCGACCTGTTCTGGGCGCTCGTCGGTGGCCAGGAGCCCGCGGCGCTGACCGCCAGTCTGGGTGACCGGCTGATCGCGCTGCACATCAAGGACGGCGTCGCCCCCGCCAGCAACCCGTTCGCCCCGGGCGCTCCGGCGTTCTCGTCGACGAGCCTCGATCAGAGGCACGCCGGCGACGGTGACGTGCCGCTGGTGGAGTCCCTGCAGGCCGCGACCGCGCTGCAGTACGCCGTCATCGAGTACGACCACGCCCCCGGGGACGTGTTCGACGACATCGCCTCGTCGTACGCCTTCCTGATCGACGGCGGCTACGCCCGATGAGCGCTGTCGGCGTCGGCATCATCGGGGTCGGTGTCATCAGCGACACCTACCTGGAGAACCTCAACTCGTTCCCCGACGTCGAGGTGCTGGTCGTCGGCGACCTCATCGCCGACCGCGCCCGTTCCCAGGCCGAGAAGCACGGCATCCCCGCGCACGGCAGCGGACCGGACGTCCTGGCCCACCCGGGCGTGGAGCTGGTCGTGAACCTGACCACGCCCGACGCCCACATCGAGGTGACGTCGGCCGCGATCGCGGCGGGCAAGCACGTCTGGTCGGAGAAGCCGCTCGGCCTGGACCGGGACGGCGCCGCCGCGCTGCTCGAGCAGGCCAAGGCCGCCGGCGTGCGGATCGGATCCGCCCCCGACACGCTGCTCGGTCCGGGCTTCCAGAGCGCCCGGCGCGCCATCGCCGCCGGGGTCATCGGCGAGCCGATGTTCGCGCAGACCGCGTTCCAGACCCAGGGACCCGACCTGTGGCACCCGAACCCCGGCTTCCTCTTCGCCAAGGGCGCGGGTCCGCTGCTGGACATGGGCCCGTACTACTTCTCCGCCCTCATCAGCCTGCTCGGCCCGGTCGACCGGGTCGCCGCCGTCGGCCGGAAGGCCAAGGAGCAGCGGGAGATCCGGACCGGCCCGAACGCCGGGACCTTCTTCCCGGTCGAGGTGCCGTCGACGATCCAGGTGCTGACCGCGTTCGAGGGCGGCGCGCAGGGCCAGAGCCTGCTCAGCTTCGACTCCGCGCAGGAACGCCACGGGATCCTGGAGATCCACGGCACGGAGGGCTCCATCGTGCTGCCCGATCCGAACCAGTTCACCGGACGGACCGCGTACGTGAAGCCGCTCGGCGTGCTCCGCGACGGCATGTCGTTCGAGCAGCCGTGGGTCGAGGTGGAGGAGAAGGGCACGGTCGTCGGCCGCGGCCTGGGCGTGCTCGACATGGTCCGCTCCATCGCCGCCGGCCGGCCCCACGTCGCCTCCGGCGAGCTGGGCAACCACAGCGTCGACGTCATGCTGTCGGCGCAGGAGTCGGCCGCGACGGAGCAGTTCGTCAAGGTCTCCAGCACGGTCGGACCGGTCCCCCTGCTGCCCGACGACTTCGACCCCTTCGCTTCCACCCTGTGACGGAGCAGGTCCCCAGCTGAGCGGCTCCTGTTCTGGGGGTGGGAGTCGGGCAGGTGGGGGTCAGGCGACGAGAATGTCGAAGTCGGCGGCGAGGTAGTCCAGGAAGGCTGGCCCGACGAGCTCGGAACGCAGGACGTCGCGGGACACCGGCTGCGGCCGGGCCCGGAAGCTGGGATCGGCCAGCGCGCGATGAGCGAAGTCGTGATGGAGGATCGCGCCGGTGCCGATGCCGGCGACGTCAGCGCCTCTGGTCAGGCCCCAGGCCGCGTCGTCGACCGAGAGCACGCGACCGGTGACACTCAGCACCGTGTCCCCGCGCGGCAGACCGGTGAAGGCGTCGATCAGGAGAGTGCCGTCGAGGTCTGCTCCTTCGTGGATGGTGGCGTACACGTCCCGCAGGGACATGTCGACGAAGTCGACGACCCCGCCGGTGAGGATCTGCCGGGCCACCTCGCGACCTTCCTCGAGCGGGCTGCCCGTGGCGTGCGGGCTGAGCCGGATCCCGACCTGGAAGTCGTCGCCGGTGGCCACCCGGATCCCTTCGAGCACCTCGACCACGGCACGCAGGCGGTGGTCGAGAGAACCGCCATAGCCGTCTCGGCGATCGTTGCGTTGGTCGAGGAACTGGGCCAGCAGGAAGCCGTGCGCGCCGTGGAGCTCGACGCCGTCGAAGCCCGCCCGCTCGGCCCGCACCGCAGCCGCGACATAGTCGGCGACCATCTCCTGGACCTGCCCGGTGCTCATCCCGGTGGTCCCGGTTCGGGGGTCGTCGAAGGGCCCGACGACCCGACCGGCCAGTCCCGGGTCGGCGCGGAGACCGCCGTGGTGCAGTTGGACAAGGGATCGGGTGCCGGTTGCCCGCAGTCCTGCCGCCAGCCGGGTGAGGCCCGGCAGGTGCAGGTCGGAGGCGATACCGAGCTGACCGGTCCAGGTGCGGCCGGTGTCGGCCACGTACGCGGCGCAGGTCTTGACCACGCCGAACCCGCCCCGACCGCGGGCCACCAACCACTGGTACTCGTCCTCGGACAAGGTGCCGTCGTGGTGACTCTGCTTGTTGGTCATCGGTGCCAGGGCATACCGGTTGGCCCAGGCCGGTCCGTGCGCCAATCGGACGGGCTGATCGCTGGTGGCCTCACCGATGTCGCTGCTGGCACGGCTGACCAACGCGACGGCTCCGGTCAGATCTGAGGGCATGAAGGTCTTCCTTGTCGGGTGGGGATTCGGCGGTCGAGGACATCACCGAGCTGGTCGAGCCGATGACCGAAACCGGCCCCTTCCTGTCGGTCGAGGAAGGGGATCTCGTCTCAGGCGTCGTCGTGGTCGAGGGAAGACGAGAGGTCGCGGTGTGCGTCGGCCTGGGCGAGAAGCTCGTGGGCTTTCTGCTCCACGGCGGCCACAGCGTCGGCGCCGGCGATCCAGCGCAGGGGTGGCTCGTCGAGGGCGACGATCTGCACCAGAGCCTCTGCGAGCTTGGCGGGATCGCCGCCCTGCTGGCCGTTCATGCTCTTCCACCCCTCGATGGTCTGAGCGGTCCGCTCGGCATAGTCATCGATCGACAGCTCCGGCCAGATCGACGAGGCACCTTCGACGAGCAGCTCGGTACGGAAGAAGCCGGGCTCGACGACGGTGGTGGAGATCCCGAACGGCTCGAGGTCGAACCGCAACGACTCCATCCAACCTTCGAGGGCGAACTTCGACGCCGCATAGGCAGCGCAGAACGCCCCGCCGACGATGCCGGCGGTGGAGGTGATGGTGACGACCTTGCCGGAGCGCTGGTCCCGCATCACGGGCAGGACCGCCCGGGTGACGTTCAGCGGGCCGAAGAAGTTCGTCTCCATCTGCGCGCGGAACTGGGTGTCGCTGATCTCCTCGAAGAAACCGGCGTAGAAGTTCCCTGCGTTGTTGACCAGCGTGTCGATCCGTCCGAACCGCGCCACCGCGGCGTCGGCCGCCGCCTGCGCGGCATCCGGGTCGGTGACGTCGAGCGACACGGGCAGCAGGTTGGGGTGCACGCCGAGGGCTGCGGTGACCTTGGCGGCGTCCCGGGCCGTAGCGACGACCGAATGGCCGGCCCGCAGGGCGGCCCGGGCCAGGTCGACGCCCATGCCGCGGGCGGCGCCGGTGATCAACCAGACAGAACCGGTGGAGTCAGACATGAGAACGCGTGCCTTTCGCAGGAGTGGATGTGACCAGTCAAGTCCTCGTCGACCGACGTTGGGAGTCCCTGGCTATGGGGTTAATGACAGGCACTCTCTGGATCGTCTCGGTCGCCCTAGATTCGAGTCATGGACCACCGGGACGACATCCGCGAGTTCTTGACCTCACGTCGAGAACGCCTGACGCCGCACCAGGCCGGGCTTCCTGACTTCGGCGGCCGACGCCGCGTCAAGGGTCTCCGCCGCGAAGAGGTCGCCCTGCTCGCCGGCATGAGCACCGAGTACTACGTGCGCCTCGAACGGGGCAACGCGACTGGTGTGTCCGAGGCCGTCTTGAACGGCATCAGCCGGGCTCTGCAGCTCGACGAAGCCGAGCACGCCCATCTGTACGACCTGGCGCGGGCCTCCAACCAGGGTGCCGACCCACAACGTCGCCGCGGCCCGACCCGGCCGCAACAGGTCCGGCCGAACGTGCAGCAGCTCATCGACGCCATGACCACCGTGCCCGTGTACGTCCAGAACGGACGGCTCGACGCGGTCGCCACGAACCGGCTCGGCGGCGCACTGTTCTCCGAGATGTTCGTGCTGCCGCAACGCCCGGTGAACGCGGCACGGTTCACGTTCCTCGACCCCCGCGCCCGGACCTTCTACCGCGACTGGGAGGGCAACGCCCGCCAGATCGTGGCCCTGCTCCGCGCCGAGGCCGGCCGTGCCCCGTACGACCGGGTCCTCACCGACCTGATCGGCGAGCTCGTCACCCGCGACGACCAGTTCCGCACCTGGTGGGCCGCCCACGACGTCCGCGAACACCGGACCGGCACCAAGAGCGTCCACCACCCTGTCGTCGGCGACCTCGACCTCACCTTCGAAGCCATGGACCTCACCTCCGACCGCGGGCTGCAGCTGCTCGCGTTCTCCGCCGCCCCCGGATCGCCGTCCCACGACGGGCTCCAGCTCCTGGCCACCTGGGCCGCCACCCAGGACACCGACCCTGCCCCGGCCACCGCTGCGGCGAACATCGACTCCACCGAGCGGGACTGACCCCTGCACGCTCCTTCCCTTGGACCTCCGTGCCGCACGGCACATCACTGCACGGAAGGCACTTGCTCCTCCTGACGGAGAACGTCTGGTTGATCACCGGCGGACGCCAGGTGTCGACGTGACCACCACGCACGATGCGATCGAGCTCGCGTTCAGTCGGGCGTGCGGCCAGCCACCGGCACACCATCCACTCACAGCTCGAGAGGCCCAGACATGAACCCCACCTACGACTTCAGCGGCCAGGTGGCGCTGGTCACCGGCGCCAGCTCCGGCATCGGACTCGCTGCCGCGCAGGCGTTCGCCGGGGCCGGCGCGGCCGTGGTCCTGGCTGATGTCAACGCGGCCCAGCTCGCCGCCGCGACACAGGCGTTGACCGATGGCGGCCACCGGGCGATCGGCGTGCTGTGCGACGTCGCCGACGAAGCCAGGTGGCGGCCATGGTCGAAAGGACGGTGGCCGAGTTCGGCCGGCTCGACGTGGCCTTCAACAACGCCGGCATCGCCGGACCGTCCGGAGACCTGGCCGACGAAGACATCGCGGCGTTCGACCAGGTGGCCGCGATCAACCTGCGCGGCATCTGGACCTGCATCAAGCACGAGCTGCGTCAGATGCGCAGCCAAGGCAGCGGCGCGATCGTCAACTGCTCCTCCCTCGGCGGACTGGTCGGACAAGCCGGACGGGCCAGCTACCACGCCACCAAACACGGCGTCATCGGCCTCACCACCAGCACGGCGATGGAGTACGCCCCCCGCGGCATCCGCATCAACGCGGTCTGCCCCGGCGTGATCGATACGCCCATGCGCGCCGCATGGCCAGGACCACCCGAGGCCATGGATGCCATCCTCCGCGACCAGCCCATCGGCCGGCTCGGCCGTGCCGACGAGATCGCGGCCGCGGTCCTGTGGCTGTGCAGCCCCGCCGCCAGCTTCGTCATCGGCGTCGCCCTACCCGTCGACGGCGGCTTCGTCGCCCACTGACCACATCCCACCAGCGGCACTCAGGAAGGCTCACCCATGCAGCACGTCTCCCTCGGAGGCCTCGACGTCTCCCGTATGGGCCTCGGCGCCATGACCATGGCCGGCACATACACGAGCGAAGGAGCTGTCGACGACGCCGAGTCCATCCACACGATCCATCGTGCCCTGGACCCTCGGCGTACACCACCTCGACACCGCCGAGGTCTACGGGCCCTTCCACAGTGAGGAGGTCGTCGGCCGGGCGCTGAAGGGGCGCCGCGACCGCGTCGTC
>CAVXBJ010000083.1:0-24448 GCA_963759915.1 uncultured Actinomycetota bacterium
GTGGCAGCGGCCCGCGGATGAGGGTGGCGTCGGGGTCGTGCGGCTGACCGTCGTCGGACGACCAACTGGGTGAGAGGGTGCCCTCGGACGACCCGTCGGACCAATCGGACTGACTCACGAACACAACCTCATCGGGGTGGCGGCCCCTGACGGCCTCCGCACGGCCGGCCGGGCACAACTCGACCCCTGGAGCAGGCGGATGGGGTCATCTGGACACTGATTCAGTGTGCCGGGACATCACTGAAGGTCCCCCGATAGTACGTGAGGGGCTCCCGGCGCGGCGATTCGTCGCCCGCGGCGCCGGCCTGCGTCAGCGGGCTGGTGTGAACAACCTCACCCACCACGATGGTGTGGTCACCCGCATCGTGCAGCGCGACGGTGCGGCAGTCCGGCCAGGCGAGTGACCCCGTCCAGGACCGGGGCTCCGGAGGGCGCCGCCGTGGTCTCCACGTCGTCGAACTGCGTGGCGTACGCCCGACCGTGAGCCGCGAACCGGCGGGCCAGGGTGCCCTGATCGCTCCCCAGGACGGACACGGCCCAGGCCCCGGCGGCGGTGACGAACGGGTGGAAGCGCGACTGCTTCCCGATGCAGACCAGCACCAGCGGCGGGTGCAGGGACACCGAGGAGAACGAGGTCACCGTCAACGCGTACGGCTGCGTCTGCCAGCGGCAAGTCAGCACCGCCACCCCGGTGGCCCAGTGCGCCAGCGCGTGGCGGAACTCCTCGGACCCGACGCTCAACCCCTACTCCTCCGACCTGGCGGTCAAGCCTCAGCCCGCGAGCTTCAGACCGGCGAAGACGTCGTCGGCCCAGCGGGTCGGGTCGGGATAGGGCGTGCCCGCCGCGAGCCGGTAGAACTCGTGGGACCACATCGTGTCGCCCAGGATGGCGGTGCCGGTGAAGAACTGCCCGTCCGCGGTGATCTGCGTGGCGTGCGCCCGCATGGCGTCGAGCTTCCGCCCTACCCAGGGCGCCGCCGTTGATCTCGACGGCGATCGCCTCGTCGGACGCAGCCATCGGGCCGAACGAACCCTCGGGGTCCAGACCACCGAAGGTCTCGGTGTCTCCGGCCGCTCGCAGGGCCCGCAGACCCTCCCGCAGCCTCGTCTCGCTCATGGTGGTCCACAGCACCCGGTCGACCTGCCAGGGCGGTGCCCAGGTCCGGTCGGTAGTGCGGCATCGCGGCCAGCTGGTAGCCGTACATCGCGACCCGGTGCGCCTGGATGTGGTCGGGGTGGCCGTAGCCGCCGATCTCGTTGTAGGTGACCAGCACCTGGGGCCGGCGATCACGGATCAGCGGCACCAGCTCGTTCGCGGCGGGTGGAGCAGGTCCGTGGTCCAGAAGATGCCCTCGCGCAGGGTGTCGCGGGCGGTGGCGGTGCCGTCGCCCGCCCAGGCCATCCCGGAGTCGCGGAACCGGTGGTCGCCGCCGAGGCGGACGAAGTCGGTCACGTGCAGGCAGTCCATCGCCGCCTGGAGCTCGGTGAGTCGGTGCTCGCCCAGCTCGTCGCCGTGCTCGGCGGCCAGGTGGTGCAGGTCGGGCACCAGCACCTCGCCCTCCTCGCCGAGGGTGCAGGTGACGAGCGTGACCTGGGCGCCCTCGTCGACGTACCGCGCCATGGTCGCGCCGTTGTTGATCGACTCGTCGTCGGGGTGAGCGTGCACCAGCATCAGGCGCCGGTCGGGGCGCTCCGCCACTGGGTGCTGGGATTCGGCCGAAGTCACGGCGAACACTTTACGTCCGTACGCCGACAGCGCGATCCCCGTTCACCCGGTGACCCGGATCAGACGACGGCGCGCGCCTCCGCGAAGTGACAGGCCGACAGGTGCTCCGAGCTCCCGTCCGGGCGCATCTTCAGCTCGGGATCATCGACACTGCAGATGTCCTGCGCCTTCCAGCACCGCGTGTGGAACCGGCAACCGCTGGGCGGGTTGGCCGGGCTGGGCACGTCGCCGGTCAGCACGATCTGCTCACGCACGTTGCGCAACGTCGGGATCGGGGACCGGAACGGCCGACAGCAAGGCCTGCGTGTACGGATGGGTCGGGTGGGAGTAGATCTGGTCTTCGTCGCCCAGCTCGACCATCTTGCCGAGGTACATCACGCCGACCCGGTCGGAGATGTGCCGGACCACCGACAGATCGTGCGCGATGAAGACGTACGCCAGCCCGAACTCCGCCTGCAGGTCCTCCAGCAGGTTCATGACCTGAGCCTGCACCGACACGTCCAGCGCCGACACCGGCTCGTCGCAGACGATCACCTTCGGGTTCAGCGCGAGCCCGCGGGCGATGCCGATCCGTTGCCGCTGCCCACCGGAGAACTGGTGCGGGTAGCGGTTGATGTGCTCCGGGTTGAGACCGACCAGCTCCAGCAGCTCCTGGACCCGCTTGCGGCGCCCGCCCTTGGGCAGCGACGTCACGGTGGATCTCGAAGGGCTCGCCGACGATGTCGCCGACGGTCATCCGCGGATTGAGCGACGTGTACGGGTCTTGGAAGACGATCTGGATGTCGCGACGCAGCCGGCGCATCGCAGCGCCCTGCTGGGCGTACATGTCGACGCCGTCGAAGGTCAGCTTCCCAGCAGTCGGCTCCTCCAGCCGCATCAGCATTCGCCCAGGGTCGACTTGCCGCAGCCCGGACTCCCCGACGATGCCGAGCGTCTCGCCCTTGTGGAGGTCGAAGGAGACTCCGTCGAGCGCTTTGACATGACCCACGGTGCGGCGTAGGACACCGGCTCTGATCGGGTAGTACTTGACCAGATCCTCCGCCTGGAGGATCACTTCGCCGCTCATTCGCGCACTCCCTTCGGATCGTCCTGGCCGTCTACTGAGCCGCTGCCCGGGTCCTCCTCGAACTCGACCGCACGTTCGACATCATCGAGGGTCTGGGTCACCTTCAGCTCCGGGCTGCCCTCCAACAGCAGCTCAGTGAAGTGGCACGCGGAGAACCGTCCGTAGATCACTTCGCGGAGTGCGGGCGGTGGGTCCTTGCGGCACACGTCCTCGGCGTAGCGGCACCGGGGGTTGAAGGGGCACCCGACGGGGATGGCGGTGAGGCTCGGCGGCAGACCGGCGATCGCGGCCAGGGTCTGACCCTTCTGGTCGAGCCGCGGGATCGAGTCGAGCAGGCCCTTCGTGTACGGATGCGCCGGCTGCCGGTAGATCTCGGAGATGTCGGCCCGCTCGACGATCCGACCGGCATACATCACCGCGATCCGGTCGGCGACGTCGGCCACCACCCCGAGGTCGTGAGTGATCAGGATCAGCCCCATCTTCCGCTCGTCCTGCAGCTCCTGGAGCAGCTTCATGATCTGGGCCTGCACCGTCACATCGAGGGCGGTGGTGGGCTCGTCGGCGATCAGCACGCCGGGATCCAGCGCGATCGCCATGGCGATCATGATCCGCTGCCGCATGCCGCCGGAGAACTGGTGCGGATAGGCCTTGACCCGCTGCTTGCGCGCCGGGGATCGACACTCGCTCCATCAGCCGAACGGCCCGCTCGATGGCGTCGGTCTTGTTCATCCCACGGTGCTTGCGGAACATCTCCGCGATCTGCCAGCCGACCGGGAAGACCGGGTTCAGCGCGCTCAGCGCGTCCTGGAAGACCATCGAGATCTCCGGCCCGCGGATCTGGCGCCGCTTGTCCTCCGGCAAGGTCAGCATGTCGTGACCGCAGTAGCGGATCTCGCCGCCGTGATGTAGCCGGGCGGGGTGTCCAGGATGCCCATGATGGCCTGCGCGGTGACCGACTTGCCCGATCCGGACTCGCCGAGGATGGCCAGCGTCTCGCCCTCGCGGAGGTCGAACGACACGCCGTTGATCGCGCGGGCGACCCCCTCGCGGGTACGGAACTCGACGTGGAGGTCGTCGACCTCGAGCAGGATCCCATCGCGGGACTGCCACCCGCTCTCGGTTTCGAGAACCTCGATCTCTGCGCTCACCGCTGCCCCGCTCATCGTCAGGCCTGCTCATCGCTGCCTCGGATCGAGGGCGTCGCGGACCGCGTCGCCCAGCATGATGAACGCCAGCACGGTCAGGGACAAGAAGATGCTCGGGAAGAGCAGCATGTGCGGCGCGGTCTGGATCAGTCCGATCCCGGAGGCGTCCGAGATCGGCTGACCCCACGAGATGGTCGGCGGCTGAAGCCCGATGCCGAGGAACGACAGCGTGGCCTCGACGGCGATGAAGACGCCCAGGTTGATCGTGGAGACCACGATGACCGGGGCCATCGCGTTCGGCAGGATGTGCGACAGGATGATCCGGAGCGGGGGCGCCGAGGGCCCGGGCCGCCTGGACGTAGTCGTTCGGCTTGACCTGCAGCACGCTGGAGCGCATCAGCCGGGCGATCGTGGGCCAGGCGAGGATCGCGATGACGAAGGCGACCTTGCGGACGGCGATGCCGAACGGGGTGTCGATGTCGTTCGGGAAGGTGTAGAGGAACAGGATGCCGCCCAGCAGGAGCGGGATGGCGAAGAAGATGTCACTGATCCGCGACGAGGACCGAGTCGAGCCAGCCGCCGTAGTAGCCCGCGATCACGCCGAGCACCGCGCCCGCCACGAGGGAGAAGACGGTGGCCAGCACACCCACGCTGATCGAGGCCCGGGCGCCGTAGATGGTCCGGGCGTAGACGTCGTACCCCTGCGCGTCGTAGCCGAACCAGGCGTCGCCCGACGGTGGGAGCCGCGCGTTGTTGAGGTCGGCGTAGGTCGGGTCGGTCGTCGTGAACAGCTGCGGGAAGGTGGCCATGGCCAGGAAGACCACAATCAAGCCCACCGAGATCCAGAACATCGGACGATGCCGGAGCTCACGCCAGGCATCGGCCGCCAACGAACGAGACCCCTGGCGCGGTCTCTTTCGCCGGGATCACCGACTCCGGCCCGCTGCCGGCGTCGAGCTGCATGGGCTCCACCGAGGCTCGCGCCAGATCTGCAGAAGGTTCAGTCATTGGGGATCCTCGGGTCCAGGACGCCGTAGAGGACGTCGACGATGAGGTTCGCCAGCAGGAACACCAGCACCAGCATCGTGATGGTGCCGACCACGATCGAC
Source organism: uncultured Actinomycetota bacterium (assembly GCA_963759915.1). Classification (GTDB taxonomy): domain Bacteria; phylum Actinomycetota; class Actinomycetes; order Propionibacteriales; family Propionibacteriaceae; genus Microlunatus. Next base: position 5,047 of record CAVXBJ010000083.1, read on the forward strand.
CCGTCCTTCTGCTGGATACCGCGATAGAGGAAGTTGCCGACGCCGTTGACGTTGAAGATGCGCTCGGTGACCAGGGCGCCACCCATCAGCGCGCCGAGGTCGATGCCGATGTAGGTGATCACCGGGATGAGTGAGTTGCGCAGCGCGTGGACACCGATCGTCCGGCCGTGGGAAAGACCTTTGGCCCGCGCGGTGCGCACGTAATCGGCCCGCAGGTTCTCGACCAGGTTGGTCCGCATCAACCGAGCCACGTAGGCCACCGAGATGGACGCCAGCACGAAGGCCGGCAGAATGAGCTGGTAGAAGGTGCCCTGCGTCGACGTGACCGGGAACCAGCCGAGCTTCACTCCGAAGATCAGCTGGGCGAGGCTACCGATCACGAAGATCGGGACCGAGATCAGGACCAGGGTGCTGACGGTGACCAGGCTGTCGATGAACTTGCCCCGACGCATACCGGCGACCACACCGGCCGAGATCCCGACCACGATCTCGACGGTGATGGCCATCAGGGCCAGCTTGATCGTCGTCGGCCAGCGGATGAGGAGCCGTGGGCCACGTCGCGGCCCGTGAAGGTGGTGCCCAGGTCGCCTTGCAGGAGGTTGCCCAGGTACATGACGTACTGCACCAGGAGCGGCTGATCCAGATTGTGCTCGGCCCTGAACTTGGCGACGTAGGACGCCGGGCAGGGCCGTTCGCCACAGCGACCGGCAACCGGGTCACCGGGTAGCGCGTACACCATCACGAAGATGATGAACGTCACGCCGAGGATGACCGGGATCATCTGCAGCAAACGGCGCAGGATGTACTTACCCATCACGCACACACTCCTTCGGGTCTGCACCATGACTAGAGGGTCGCGACCTCGGACAGGTCCGGGATCGGTCGGGTGCGGCAAGCGTGCAGTGCTCAACATAGTGTCGGCCCGCCCGGTGTGGTACCGAGCGGGCCGACTGTCGTTCAACGAGCCTCGAGGCTCACGATCACTTGACGGTGATCGAGCTGACGTCCAACGTGCCGAACGGGGTCGAGCTTGACGTCGGACACCCGATCCGACCAGCCGAGAGGTCGTGGAGTAGTCCACATCGGCATCACCGGGAAGTCCTCGGGGAGCAGCGCCTCGGCCTCCTGGTAGAGCGCGTTCGCCTGCGTCCGGGCTCGGTGGCCGCGGCGGCCTCGGCCAGCTTGGCGTCGAACGCCGTGTTGTTGTAGTCGGTGTCGTTCGAGCTCGCGTCCTTGCCGTACAGCGGAGCGAGGAAGTTCTCGATCGACGGGTAGTCCATCTGCCAGCCGGAACGGAACAGACCCTTGATCTCTCGCTTGTTGACCTGGTCGCGCAGCGTCTTGAAGTCCGGGGTCGTCTTCGTCACGCACTCGAGACCCAGAGTGTTCTTGATCGAGTTGCAGGCGGCGTCGGCCCACGGCTTGTGGCCGCCATCGGCGTTGACCGTGATGGTCAGCGGACCGCCCTTGTAGCCACCGGACTTCTCGTACAGCGCCTTGGCCGCGGCGGCATCGAACTTGCAGGGGGCACCACAGGCGCCGTCCTTGAAGCCGTCCACGACGGGCGAGACCAAGCCGTCCAGAGGCGGCCGGGTGCCGTTGTAGATCTGCTTGTTGATCAGATCCCGGTCGATGGCCATCGAGAAGGCGATGCGCAGGTCCTTGTTCTTGAAGTTGTCGTCGATGGAAGAGAACGAGTTCGTCGCGATCGTGCCGGTGTCCCGGATCCCGTTGCGGTCGGGCAGCTCGGTCTTGTAGAGGTCACCGGTCAGCCGGTCGGTCGGGATGACGTCGGTGAAGTCGAGGTTGTTGGCCACGACGTCGTTGTAGGCAGCACCGTCGTCGTTGTAGATCCGGAAGGTGATCTTGTCGACCTGCTCGGCTTTCTTGCCCGAGTAGTCGGCGAACTTGCTGACCACCGATCTCGGTGTCGGAGACGCTGTCGACCTTGAACGGGCCGGCGCCGACGGCTTCTTGCCGTACGCCTCCGGGTCCGTGAAGAACGAGTCGGGCAGTGGCGCGAAGGCCGTGTAGCCGAGCCGGACGGGGAGGTTGGAGACCTTGCCGGTGGTCTTGATGGTGAAGGTGGTGTCGTCGACGACCTTCAGGCCTGACATCTCCTTGGCCTTGGGGCCTTGCCCTCGCAGTCGGCCTCGCCGGCGGCGTCCGTGCCGCACTGCAGGTCGCGCGAAGCCCTCGATCGGCTCGAAGAAGTAGGAGTTCAGGTGGCCGTTGCGGCCGTCCGCGTCCCAGTTCCAGGCGTCGACGAAGTTCTTGGCCTTGACGTCCGTGCCGTCCTGGAACTTGTACGGGTTCAGCTTGACGGTGAAGTTCTGGTTGTCGCTGGTCTCGATCGACTGGGCGATGTCCAGCTCCGGGAGCCGCCGTGTCGGGGTTGTAGTGCACCAGCTTGGCCGTGACGGAGTCCAGGAAGTTGCCGCCACACGACCTCGTTCGTGTTCGCCGGGATCAGCGGATTCTGCGGGGTGCAGCTCCGGATGATGATGTCACCGCCGGCCGCCTCCGCCCTCCGTCGGTCCCTGGGTCGGTCTCCCGCCACCACCACACGCGGCCGCCAACATGGCGACCGAGGTGATGCCGACGGCGAGAACTGCGCGAGCTCTTCCTCGCATGAACTGTCCTCCTCCGAGTTCGCGTCGACCTTCTGGGTCAGGACGCGCGATAGCGCTGACGTACGCAACTCAATTACTGAGCGGTAACCCTTTCTAGGCCATGAAAGCATTTACGGCAACTCTTGGGGAGAACTCGGCCTCAGGCGCAACAAGATTGTGACGTCACCCCACTACGTCACGAGATTCGGCGCCCGGAAGGCGTACACAGCCGCCAGCCGCCGCGCCGACAGCGCTCGGTAGGAGGTGACTCTGCTGCTCACATCTTCGTCCGGCCGGTAGCCGGAGAGCAAGGCCCTGCACCGCGGAATCCGGATCGGCAGCACACGCCGACGCCCGCGGACCAGCAGGTGCTCGATGAGGGTGGCCAAATCGAGCCGGATCGCCGACCGCCACCAGGTGGAAGCCAGACTTCTCCGCAACGGTCGACCCGACCCCATCACCCTCGAGACGTTCCGCTAGTGGTCACGACCGGAGGTTCGTCGGGGCGCCCGGCGCCCAGGCACGCGCCTCGCTGCGTTCTCCTCGGTCGCGATCCTGCGGGTCCGGTGCAGGTCCAGCACCGCCCCCGTCGGTGCTTCACACACCACACCACGTCGGCCTGATCGGCCAACCGGAGCGCATTCGGCACGGAGAGCGGGGTGCCGTCGGCGTAGCGCGCGACCCCCTGCCCGGCCAGGTAGTCGGCGTAGGACAGGTGGATCAACAGGGTGGTCGGGATCCCACCCGCCTCGGGCAGGTCATCGCTGCGGAGCAGCCGGTCCACCATCGCCTCGACCGCATCGTGGCGCCGTTGCCCGTGGGTCCGGGTATCGGCCTCCACCTGCTGGGCCAGATCCCCGGTGTCGCTGTCGTCGGTGGTGTAGCGGGTGGTCTGCGGGGTCATCAACGGCCCCAGCAACGCGTGGAGCTTCTGCCCGAGCTCGGGGGTCAGCCGGAAGTCTCCGGCCCAGGACCCGTCGCCGCGGTGCTTCAGGTGGAAGAACCGCCGCTCCCGGTGCTCCCGCTCATCGCCGGGAGAGACCCCGTCGGGGTCGATCGCGTCCACCACCCGCGCCGCGACCACACTCAGGTCCTTCGGGCCCAGCCTGCGTGCGGCGTCGACGAGCAGCTTCTCCCCGGCGGTGACCGCGGCCGGGTCGCAGTGGTCGACCTTCCGCAACGCCGCATCGATCAACCCGACCTGCTCCGGGGTCACCACACCCTCGGCCTGCGCCGCGGCCAGCTCCGGCCGGAACGCCCCCAGGGGTTCCCCGGTCATCGACCGCCGCTCGGCGGTGTGCTCCGCGGACCTCACCCGCCGAAACGCCTCCCCGGCCGACAGCCGCAGCCCCGTCATCAGCACCCGGGCCATCGACGGTTCCGTCAACACCGCCGGCACCCCCTGCTCGATCCCGTACTGGATCGCCGCCCGATCCACCACCGGCAACACGTTGCGGACCTGCTCCACCTCGGCCAGGAACCCGACCAGACCCTGAGCGCCCAGATCGGACAGGGCCCCGTCGTCGACGACCTTGATCAGATGCCCCAGGGCGGTCCGGACCCCGTCCACCGCAGCCTCCAGCGCCGTGGCTGCCGGCTCTGCGGGGACCTCCGAACTCATGATCAGATTCTACTCGAACACACGTTCGAACACCATACCGAACTCCCTGAATCCCCGTCAGGGAAGGGATGTTGGGGCGCGGTGATGCTGACCACTCACGTCGTGCGTGCGCCACACGGCAGCGAAACCTGTGGTGCACCGCATCTTCGCGTGCTAGCGTCCCTGCGTTCGTGATCCATCGGCAGGAGGTGAGTCCCGTGCAGGCCGTACCCGTCATGGGTGCTCTCCCGAGGTACACCTCCGCGCGACCGAAGTAGTCGCCACCGGGGAGCGCCCGCCCGGCTGTTTCGCGAAAGGCGCCTACCGTGATCACCTCCCCTTCATCACCGCTCGACTCCCCGTCAACCGATGTCGGCCTGCCGGGGTCCGACCACGGTCGATCGCAGGTCCACAACAGCGAGCATCGACGCGCTGCGGATGAGCGAGCACTGGTCCTCGGCGGTGGCGGATCGGCCGGCAATGCCTGGTTGATCGGCGTCATCGCCGGTCTCCTCGACGGCGGGATGGAGGTGACCGAGACCGATCTGATCATCGGCACGTCGGCCGGCTCGACGGCGGCGGCGCAGATCACCGGCGCGAGTCCGACCCAGTTGCTGACCGACATCCTCTCGGCACCATCCCCGCGACGGGGCGGCGGCGCCCGGTCCGACCATGGTCGCGGTACGGCAAGGCCGTCGGCTGACTACCTGGAACGAACGGGCCGGATCATCGCTGCCGCTGCAGATCCGGCCGACATGCGTCGCAAGATGGGCGCCGCGGCACTTGAGCTCGATGCCGCGTCGGATGGCTCCTGGTCGACGCGGTGGCGCGCGACGGTCGCGGCCCGGCTCCCCCGCCAGGAATGGCCCGCACGAACGATGATCATCACCGCCGTCGACGCCCGTACCGGCGAACCGGCCGTCTTCGACCGCCGCAGCGGAGTCGACCTGGTGGACGCCGTCGCTGCGAGCTGCGCCAGTGGCACTCCCTACCGCATCGGCGACAGCCGGTACATCGACGGTGGCTACCGACGCAACGAGAACGCCGACCTGGCCGCCGGCTACGGGCGGGTCCTGGTGCTGTCACCGCTCGGCGGCAGAACACGGCACCCGTTGAGCTGGGGCATGCAGCTGGCCGCGCAGGTCGAGGAGCTGTCCACCGGCGGCAGCAGAGTCGAAGTGATCATGCCGGACAGCGACTCCCTCGCCGCGTTCGGCACAGATCTGATGGATCTGTCGACCCGTCCGCCCGCCGCTCGAGCCGGCGTTGCGCAAGGGCGAGCAAGTGCCGCGCGGCTCCAAGAGTTCTGGGGGGTGAGACCCGCTCCGTGACGCCGGGCAACGGATCCCTCTCCCGCCACCCACCGGCGCACGTGCCCGGACCGACGAGGGCGGTGGGCGCGCCGACCCCGCCGGTGGCCGGCGGTCACCCCTCCGTCATCGACCGAGCGTCAGGCGAGGTCAGGCATGACCCGCCCGCGGGCCCTCATCACCCGTCGGCCCTGTGTCGCCGGACACCGCCTCCTCGAGGTCGTCGTCACTGATCGTCACGCCGGCCACCGGGCTGCCGCTCGCCGCGCCGCCGTCGTGCGTCTCGGGCGCCTCGCCCGCGGCCGGTGCATCGCGGGGCGGAGCCCCGCCGCCGCTGGCCCGAGCGACGCTGGTGTGGGCGTCGGCCTCGGCCGCCCGCGATTCGGGGTTGTTCCGCACGTCGATCTGTTCGCCCGGCTGGAGATGGTCGCTGTCTCGGTTGTCGTCACGAGTGGTGTCGCTCACCGACAGACCCTACGTCGGAACGGGGGCGGCTCGCTCGAACGTCGCTGTCCGTGGCCGGCGATAGCGTGCGGTGGGAGATGACCGAGACCGTGGAGCAGCTCAGCCGACGGCAGGCGCGGCGCATCGCCGTCCGCGCGCAGCTCCTCGACGCCCCGCGCCCGACGGATCTGCTGGAGGTCGTCCGCCACCTCACCAACCTGCAGGTGGATCTCACGGTGGCGGTGGCCACCAACCCCGGTCTGGTGCTCTGGTCGCGTCTCGGCGCGACCCGCTTCGAGGAGGGCGATCTCGATGCTGCGGTCGGCGACGGCTCGCTCGTGGAGATCGCGAACCGGCTGCGTCCCATCGAGGACATCACGTTGTATCGAGCAGAGATGGCGGCGTGGCGGAACTCCGTACCGCTGGAGGACTGGCAGGAGGGCCCGCAGACCTGGCTGGCGACCAACACCACGGCGCGGGAGGTCATCCTCGACGAGCTCCGCCGCGAAGGGCCGTTGCCTGCCCGCGCTCTTCCCGACAACTGCGATGTGCCCTGGCGCTCGAGCGGGTGGACCAACGGGAAGAACGTGATGAAGATGCTGGAGATCATGGAGTCCCGCGGGGAGGTCGCGGTGGCCTCGCGCGATGGTCGGGAGCGCAACTGGGACCTGGCCGAGCGGATCTGGGCCGACGACCCCGCCGACGCGCCGTCCCTGGTCGACGCCAGGGCCGAGCGACGGCGACGCCGGCTCGCCGCCCTCGGTCTCGAGCGCCGGACCCCGTCGGCGATCTCGCCACCGGGAGCGCTGGTCGTGCGGGTCGAGGGTGTGCGGGGCACCTGGTACGTCGACCCGGAGCAGCTTGCCCGAGTCGACGAGCCGTTCCGGGGTCGGTGTGCGCTGCTCTCGCCGCTCGACCGGCTGGTGTTCGACCGGCAGCGGCTGGCCGAGCTGTTCGAGTTCGACTACCAGCTGGAGATGTACAAGCCGGCGGGCCAGCGCCGCTGGGGCTACTGGGCGATGCCCGTGCTGCGGGGAGACCGGCTGATCGGCAAGCTCGACGCCGCCGCCGACCACACGGTGGGGGCCCTGCGGGTCCCCGCCCTCCACCTGGACACCGCACCGACCGCCTCGCTCGCGCGGGACGTGGATCGCGAGCTCCGCGACCTGGCGAGCTATCTGGACCTCGAGCTGGTGGACGAGCGCGACTGAGCGGCCCCGGAGGCCTGGCTTCGGGCCGCCGGCGGCCTCAGCCGAAGCGCTGCAGCGAGGTCACCGCGCGGCGCAGCACGTCGGTGCCGTCGGTCAGGGACCGACGAACCGCCGCGGGGAGCTCCCCCGCCAGCGCCTGTTCGGCGAGCTCCAGCGTGTCCGCCGACGAGTGCGCGAGTGGAAAGGCGTCCGAGACGATCTGACCCAGCGCCCAGCCGCTGCGGAACTCCGCGGTGCCGGGCATCTCGACGAAGAACCTCGACACGTACGCGCCCGTCAGCGCGGTCTGGCTCGGTCGGAAGAAACCCTTGGCCACCGCGTACAGCTCGGACGCGGGGATCTCCGACAGCCCGATCAGCGCCGACCACGCCGCCTCCTTCGCCGCCGGGTCGGGCAGCGACGCCCGAGCCCTGGCCGCGTGCACGCGGCCGGCGGCCGACGGGTCGCGCTCCAGGGCGTGGTCGATGGCGTCGGCATCGCCGCCGACCTCGGCGAGCCGCACCACCAGCGACCAGACCAGCTCGGGGTCGAGCGGCAGACCGGGCGGGAGATCGCTACCGTCCAGCCAGGCCCGGAGCACCGCGGCGTCCGCACAGCTCGCGATGGCGTACCGGAAGCCGAGCAGCTGACGGTCCGAGCCCTGCCCGGCGCGGTCGGTGACCGCCCGCGCCGTCTCGTGCACGCGGGCGAGCCGTTCGGACCGCCGGTCGACGGCGGTGAAGCCCGCCGCGAGCACCTCGGTGCAGAACCGCAGCACCGACCCCACGACGACGTCCTCGTCGTCCACGGCGGCCGTCGCGAGGAGCGCCTCGAGGGCCAGACCCGGATCGACCTCCCCGCCGCGCACCGCATCGCGGAAGGCGTTCAGCACCACCACCCGGGTGGCGGGCAGCTCGATCCTCGGGAGCAGCTCCGCCATCGTGGTCCACTCGGCGTCGAACCGGATCTTGGCCCAGGTGCCGTCATCGGCGTCGGCCACCAGGACGGTCCCGTCGCCGGGCACCGCTGTGGCTCCGCCGTCGGCGAGCTCCAGCTCGAGCCGCTCCCCCGTGAGGGTCACCTGCTGGCGCGCCACCTCGATCCCGTCCGCACCGACCGCGGCCACCGCGATGGTGTGCGGGCGGGTGACGGCGGAGCCCTCCGGGGGCCGCCGCACGAGTTCGTGTCCCGCGATCGACAGGGTGTCCAGACCCGAGGTCTGCAACCAGTCGCGGGCCCAGGAGTCCAGATCGGCGGCCCCGGCCCGCTGCCAGGCGGCGAGCAGGTCGGCCAGCGCGGCGTTGCCGTACGCGTGGGTCTCGAAGTAGTCCCGCAGCCCGGCCAGGAAGACCTCGTCGCCCAGGTAGGCGACCAGCTGCTTGAGGACGGCGGCTCCCTTGGCGTAGGAGATGCCGTCGAAGTCCTGCAGCGCGGAGTCGGCGTCGACGGCCCCGTTGCCCGCCACCGGATGGGTCGACGGCGACTGGTCGGCCACCGACCCCCAGTCCTTGCGAGCCACTCCGAACTCGGTCCACAGCGGGTACGCGGTGCCCTCGCTGCAGCAGCGGTGGGCGGCGTACTCGGCGAACGACTCGTTCAGCCACAGGTCGTCCCACCAGCGCATGGTGACGAGGTCACCGAACCACATGTGCGCCATCTCGTGGGCCACCGTCCCGGCCCGGGACGCGCGCTCGGCGCGGGTGGCCCGGCCGCGGTAGATGTACTGGTCGCGCAGGGTGACGCAGCCGGGATTCTCCATCGCGCCGGCGTTGAAGTCGGGCACGAACGCCTGGTGGTACTCACCGAACGGGTAACGGACCCCGAACATCCGGTGGTAGAAGTCGAATGCCGCCGCCGTCACCTCGGACAGGTCCGACACCTCCGCCTCCAGCGACGCCGACAGCGAGGCGCGGGCGTGGAAGCCGAGACGGATCCCGTCGTGCTCGCGGTAGCTGGACGCGTACGGGCCGGCGACCAGCGTGACGTAGTAGGTGGACAGCGGGGCACTGGGCCGGATCTGCCACCGCCCCGGCTCCAGCAGCGTGCTCGGACCGTTGCCCAGCACCGTCCAGTCCACCGGTCCGGTGACGTCGATGACGTAGGTGGACTTCAGGTCCGGTTGATCGAAGCACCCGAACCAGCGCGGGGCGGCGGCGAGGAACGACATCGCGTACAGGTACGTCTTCTGGTCGGCCGGGTCGGTGTGCCGGTGCAGTCCCTCGCCGTCGGAGGAGTACGCCATCGTCCCGGCGATCCGCACCGTGTTCTGCTCGTGCAGTCCGGTCAGCGGAATCCGACCCTGCCGCCAGGTCGAGGGATCGACGGGCGCGCCGTTCAGCTCGATCGAGACGAGCTGCTCGCCCTTGAAGTCGAGGAAGGTCTCCGCACCCGGTGCCACCCCCTCGCGGAGACGGAAGCGGATCACGCTGGTGGCGTCGAAGGTCGGACCGGGGCGGGTCAGGTCGAGGGTGATCTCGGTGTGCTCGACGCCGATCGTCGCGGAGCGCCGTTCCGCCTCACGCCGGGTCAGGCTGAGCGGAGGGGTGCTGGTCGCATCGGTGTCACTGGAAGGCACCGCTCGACCCTAATCCGCGATCAAGCCTCGGCAGTGACCCAGGGTGGTGGCCCGGGCGGGACGATCCAGTGCACGTCGAAGAGCACGGCCGCGTCGACCCCGAGCGCCGCTCCGCCCTGCCGCGCGAACCAGCTCAGGAACGGCGCCGGGTCGAAGAGGCACGGCCGAGGCCGCTGGTGTACTGCGCGTGGGCCCGCAGCGACTCGATCCCCCGCCGCAACCACTCGCCGCTGACGTCGACGCCGTGGCTGGGGGTGCCGTTGCCGGCCACCAGGATGAAGCGCACACCGCCCCACGGCTCGAGTCCCTCCTCGGCGATCAGCTCCGGGAAGATCCACCGGTTACCGGCATCGCGCGCGGCGTCGAGGGTGGCCAGCCCCACCGCGCGGTGATCGGCCTGGTTGGTCATCCCGTTGACCATCTTCACGTCGTAGTTGCCGGTGAGCAGCACCTGCGGGCGGTGGGTGCGGATGGCCCGGACGATCTCGCGACGGAGCTCGACGCTGTTCTCGATCACGCCGTCGCGGTGGTTCAGGAACTCGACCGTCTCCACGCCGACCACGCGAGCGCCCGCTCGCTCCTCGGCTTCCCGGAGCGGGGCGGCGACCTCGGGGGCGATGCCGTCGATGCCGGCCTCGCCGCGACTGGCCAGCAGGTAGCTGATCGACTTCCCCTGGTCCGTCCAGCGGGCGACTGCGGACGCCGCGCCGTACTCGATGTCGTCGGGGTGGGCGACGACCGCCAGCGCGGTGTCCCAGTCCTCCGGGACGCTCGGCAGCACGCCCGCCGGCGGAGCAGCACTCATGCCCCTGAGGGTAGACCTCCTGCGCCGGCGGCACTCGGGAAATGATGGAGCCATGCCGTCCGATGCACTGACCGTCCGACCACTCGAGAGTGCCGACGCCGAGGCCTCCCGCACACTGGGCTTCGAGGCGTTCGGCATGCCGAGCTCGCCGCCGTCGGAACCGGCCACCCTGGCTCAGCCCGGCCGCGTCTTCCACGGGGTGTTCGCCGGCGACCGGTTGGTGGGGCGGCTGGCCGACCGGGCGTACGACTCCTGGTTCGGGGGCGTCCCGGTGCCGACCTGCGGGATCGCCGGGGTGACGGTCGGCCTCGAGGACCGGGGCCGCGGCGCCCTGTCCCCGCTGTTCGCCGGTGCCCTGCGCGCGGCCCGGGAACGCGGTGCGGTGGTCTCGGGGCTGTACCCGACCGCGGCGCGGATCTACCGGCGGTTCGGCTACGAGCTGGTCAGCGACTACCGGACCATCGCGATCGCCACGGCCCAGCTGGCCGAGGTGGCACCTCCGGTCGGGGTGTCGGCTCGACGTGCGGGGCCGGCCGATCTGCCGGCCGTCCGCGAGGTGTACGACACCTGGGCGGCGGCGCAGAACGGTCCGCTGACCCGGCGCGGGGTCTCGTTCCCGACCACGGACACCGAGCTGCTGGACGACTTCGACGGCATCACCGTGGCCGTCGACGGCGACGGCCGCGTGGTCGGCTACGCGTCCTGGGACCGGGGGCAGCACTACGACGATCGCGGCACGCTCGAGGTCTCGGATCTGCTCGCCCTGTCCGCCGACGGCTACCGGGCCCTGCTGCGGACGCTCGGCAGCTTCTCCTCGGTGGCGCCACGCACCAAGATCGACACCTCCGGCGACGACCCCATCCGCCTGTTCCTGCCCGGCCGGGCCTGGGAGACGGTGTCCAGCGACCCGTACATGCTCGCGATCCTCGACGTGCCCGGTGCCCTCTCCCGGCGCGCGTACCCGTGGTTCCTGTCGGCCCGCCTCGGCTTCCGGGTCAGCGCGCACGGCACCGCCGGCGAGGGCACCAAACCGATCGCCGGTGCGTACCGCTGGGAGGTCGCCGAGGGGGTCGGCACCTGTGTGGCCGAGGACCACACCGACGACCGGACGTTCCATCCCCGGGGTCTGGCCCTGCTGTACGCCGGGGTGCAATCATGCGCGAACCTGCGCTGGGCGGGTCTGCTCACCGGCGGCCTGCCCGAGCAGGATGCGGTCTGGGACACGCTGTTCGGGGGGCGGCAGTTCCACATCCGTGACTACTACTGACCGAGGACCCATGTCGATCAGTGCGAACCCGATGATCACGACCGAGACGAGCCCGCGATGACCGCTCCGCTGACCGCCTTCGAGAACGACGGACTCCGCTTCCGCGTGCACGACTGGGGCCCGGCCGACGGCCGATCTCTGACGACCCCGGCCGACGGACGGTCCGTGATCGCGCTCCACGGCTTTCCCCAGACCGCCCTGAGCTGGGAGCGGGTGGCGGCCCGGCTGACGGCCGCCGGCGTGCGGGTGCTCGCTCCCGAGCAGCGGGGTTACTCTCCCGAGGCCAGACCGAGCGAGGTGTCGGCGTACACGATGGACAAGCTCGCCGGCGACGTCCTGGCCCTGGCCGACGCGGCCGGCTGGGACCGCTTCGACGTGCTGGGGCACGACTGGGGCGGTGCGGTGGCCTGGTACCTCGGTTCCCGGCACGCCGACCGCGTCCGGACCGTCTCCGTGGCCTCGACGCCGCACCCGGCCGCGCTGTGGGAGGCGTTCAAGGGTCCCCAGGCCCTGCGGTCGTGGTACATGCTGCTCTTCCAGCTGCCGTGGTTGCCGGAGACCCTGCTCGGCGCCGGGGGTGGTCGGCTGGCCCGGCGGATGTTCGCCGCGAGCGGGGCGGAGGACGCGGCGGCGATGGGGCGGCTGCTCAGCGATCGGGCCACCGCGACCGGTGCCGTGAACTGGTACCGCACGATGCGGGTGAAGGGGGCTCCGGGAGCCGGCCGGGTGCGTGTCCCCAGCCTGTACGTGTGGAGTGACGGCGACGCCGCGCTGGGCCGGCAGGCCGCGGAGCGGACCCGCGACTTCGTCGACGGCGACTACACCTTCGTCGAGCTGACCGGGGCGTCGCACTGGATCCCCGACGAGCGTCCCGACGAGCTGGCCGCGGCCGTACTGGCCCATCTGGAGCGCCATCCGGAGGGCGCGTGAGCACGGCGGCACCGGGAGCAGTCGAGAACAGGGCTCAGCAGCGAGCCGCCCAGCGGGAGCGCTGGGACACCCGCACCGATCGGCGGGGTGGCCCTGCTCGGCACGGTGACGGCGACCTTCGCGTCCTGGCTGGTCGACCGGGTGTCGACGGTCAGCTCCAACGAGGCGGAGCTGCGGGCCACCGTCGCCCGGCTCGAGGCCAAGCTCGACACCCTCCTCGAGCAACGCTCCTCGCACAACCCGGGGGCTCCGAGCACCTAGGGGTTCCCGGAGCCCCGGGCCCTCAGGGGCGCCGGTTGAAGCGCCAGCCCAGCACAGCGGCCAGTCCGATCGGCACCACCGCCAGCAGCCACCACCAGCCCGACCGGGGACCGGGATCCTGGTCCACCGGTTGAGCGGGCGGGGTGGCGACCGTGGTCGGCAGATCGCTCGCCGATGCGGTCTGACTCGGCGTCGGCGATCCCGTGCTCCCGGTCGTCGGTTCCGGTGTGGGCGTGGTGACCGACCCCGTTCGCACCCGGAACGAGAACTCACCGTTGATCGGATGACCGTCGGCGGACGTGACCCGCCACTCCACCGTGTACTCCCCGGCCGGCAGCTCCGGCTGCAGCGCCTGTTCGACGGTGTTGTCGATCAGCTCCGGAGCACCCGCCGCCACCGCACCGTCCGGACCGGTCACCAGCACCTTGGTCCCGGTCTTGATCGCGGGTTCGTTGAAGGTGAGCACGATCGACGGAGGCGGCTCGGCCACCGTCGAGCCGTCAGCGGGAGAGCTCGAGACCAGGCCGTTGTGCGCCCACGCCGGCTGCGGGATGCCGAGGACCGTGAACACGACGGCCGTCAGCAGCGCGACGACCCACAGCCTGCGCTGACCGAGCATCGAGTCGTCGCTCATCAGCCGGCCGCGGTTCCGGAGGAACGCCGCCAGGCGAGGAGCGCGAACACCAGGGCGCCGAGACCCGCCACGAGTCCCACACCGCCGAGGGCGCGGGCCACTGGATCGGCCGCGCTCGTCGACGCGGCCGCCGAGCCGGCCTGACCGGGCGCCGATGTCTCGTCCGAGGTGGGGGCGCCGCCGTGGGCGTCGGCACCGGTGGCCGCGACGACCACCAGCGCGGGCGCGGGTCGCTCCGGCTCCTCACCGGAGCCCGGGGTGGGCTGGTCCCAGGCGGCCACCGTGCCGTCGCTGTAGGTCTGGGTGGTGGGCAGCAGGATCGTGGCCGGGTCGGGCAGCGGGCCGACGGAGAGGGAGAACTCCTGGTACTCCCCCGGGCCGATCGAGACCCCCTTGTCGGCGGTCCAGCTGACCTCGCTGACCGCCTCGGTGAGCGTGGTCCCGTACGACTCGACCGGCTTCGCCAGCTTCGACTTCGCGGCGTCGGCGGTCCACCCGGGGACGGGTTTGGTGCTGACGTACAGGAACGGCGTGTCCTGCGGGAGCTTCACGGTGAGCTTCACCGTACCCGCGGTCGCTGACTCGTTGGGCACCCGGAAGGTCAGGGCACTGAACCCTCCGCTGGTGGGGTTGTCGGGGGTGACGCGGACGTGCGCCGACGCCGTGGCGGCCGGCAGCAGGGCCAGTCCCGCGGTGGCGAGCCCGGCCAGGACGAGCAGAGGTCGACGCCACCGGGACGGGGGGCGGGTGGAGAGATGGTTCACGAGATGGTCCTTTTCACACAGATCTGACGACGCCCGAAGGCGTACGGGAACGGGTGCCTGCGACGGCACGCGTACGAGCGCTGCCCGGCCGGGCGGGCTCGTGGGGGTCGGATCAGGCGATCGGTGGGGCTCGCGGACCGGTGAGCACCCAGCGGGTGGGGCTGAGGAACGCGGAGAGCACGGCGACGACGACCGGGCGGGGCCGCCGGACCCGACCCGGAGCGGCTCCGGCGTAGCGGCGGAGCCGGTCGGCCACGCCCCACAGCCAGCGCTCCCCGCGGGCCAGCAACCAGGCCGTGGCCAGCACCGCGGCGGCGTGACCGAGCACCATGGACCAGCTCGTCGCGGTCGCCGTACCGGTCCCGCACACGGCCGCGGACATGGTGTGCCCGGGCATGGCCACGGCCGCACAGGTCGCGGCCGTGGTGGAGGCGTGGAAGAGCAGGTGCAGCAGGACCTGCTCCAGTCCGAGCGCAGCCAGCAGCACCCCGAACCGGAGCCGACGCCCGGTCAGGGTGACCGACAGCAGGGCCAATCCGACCGCGGTGAGGGCCAGCAGCCCGGCGCCCGGCAGCGTGCCGCCGCCGACCACGTGCCCGGCCGTGGCCAGGAACAGCGAAGCCCCACCGAACACGCCGGCTCGCGCGAGTCGCGCCCAGCCGCCGGTGAGGGTCATGGCAGGAGCGTAGGTCATGGCGCCGACCCCCCGGCGTGCAAGTGCAGCACCCCGTCCGATTCCCGGGTCAGGGCGATCCCGGCGGTCGAGGCCCAGCGCAGCAGACCCCGCAGCGTGCGGACCGCGGGCCGCGCCTGGGCGAGGGTGCGGACGAGGGAGCCCTTGGTCGCCTTGTTGAAGTGGTTGAGCGCCCGCACGGTGCCGTCCTCGCCCGCGGTGACGACCCGGACGTACGCGGAGGGGATCGTCGGCGGGAGCGGACCGAGCGCGACGTAGCCCTCGGAGCGCAGGTCGAGCACGAAGGGCTCGTCCCGGGCGAGGAGAGCCGTCGCGATCGGCTCGGCCCAGACCCGGCGCAGCGGCGGCAGACCGGGCAGGCCGGCGGTGGCACCGAGGCGGTAGGTCGGGATCCTGTCCAGCGCACCGACCGGCCCGAACGCGGCGGCGTGGATGAGGACGTGACGGCCGAGCCAGCGGCGGGCCGCCGGATCGAGCGAGCCGGCGTCGAGCGCGTCGTAGACGACACCGGTGTAGCGGTCGATCGCCGGCAGCGTCGGGCCGGTGCGCAACGCGGCGTTGGCGGCGATGTCGTCGAGCTGGCGCGGGCTGAGCTTGAGCACCCTCGCCGCCTCCACAGGATCCTTCGACAAGGCGCCGAGGGCGTCGATCACCGCCTCCCGCTGCGGGGTCAGCGCGGGCAGCGCGAGCCGTCGCAGGTCCAGCGGCGTACGGCGACCGCCGGTTCGCTTGGTCTCCGACGGAGGGAGCAGCACCAGCACCCGCGCCGCCCCTCCCCTGGTTCCTTGTCGGTGCCTCGTGTCACCGTGAAGGCATGGCGAAGACTATCCAGATCACCTTCGATGCCGCCGACCCACGAGCGCTGGCGGACTTCTGGGCCGAGGCCCTGGGCTACGTGGTCGAGGCCCCACCCGAGGGCTTCGCGTCCTGGGACGAGGCGCTGACCGCTTTCGGCGTCCCCGAGGAGCTGTGGAACTCCCGCTCGGCGATCGTCGACCCGGACGGAGTCGGCCCACGCATCTTCATCCAGCAGGTGCCCGAGCCGAAGACGGCCAAGAACCGGCTGCACCTGGACGTCCGGACGGCGGTCGGGCTCGCCGGCGGCAAGCGGATGGCGGTGCTGGAGGCCGAGTGCGAGCGGCTGGTCGCGCTGGGCGGCTCCAAGCTCTACCGGATCGAGCCGAACCCGCCGATGGAGAACGGGTTCATCACCATGGCCGATCCCGAGGGCAACGAGTTCTGTCTGGACTGAGCCTGCCTGACGGGCTCAGAGGCGTTCGGCGAGCCGCGCGAGCGTCCCGTCGACGTCGGTGAGCTTGTCGAGACCGAACAGCCCCACCCGGAACGTGGAGAAGTCGTCCCGTTCACCGCACATCAGCGGAACTCCGGCGGCGATCTGCAGGCCGTGCTGCTTGAGCTTCGCCCCGGTGCGGATCTCGGGATCGTCGGTGTACGCGACGACCACGCTGGGTGCGGCGAACTCCGGCGCGGCCACCGACGGGAAGCCGCGCTCGGCCAGCAGCGTCCGGACCCGCGTACCGAGCTGGACCTGGGCCGCCCGCAGCGTGTCCAGCCCGAGGTCGCGCGTCTCGAGCATCAGCGCGGCGTTGTGCGCCAGACCGTCGGTCGGCAACGTGGCGTGGTACGGCGTCTGTCCCTGCGTGTAGGCCTCGGTGATCGTCAGCCACTTCTGCAGGTCCACGGCGAAGCTGGTCGAGGTGGTCGCCATGACCCGGTCCCGGCCCGCAGCGCTCAGCATCACGTAACCCGCGCACGGCGTGCCGCTCCAGCCCTTCTGCGGTGCGCTCAGCAGGACGTCGACTCCGAGGTCGATCATGTCCACCCAGAGGGCGCCCGAGGCGACGCAGTCCAGCACCATCAGCCCGCCGACGGCATGCGTCGCCGCGGCCACGGCACGGAGGTAGTCGTCGGGCAGCAGGATCCCCGCCGCCGTCTCGACGTGGGCCGCGACGACGAACTCGGGGCGTTGCCGCTCGATGGCGTCCACCACGTCGGCGACCGGCGCGGGGGTCCAGGGCGCCTGTGCCTCGTCAGCGGTCTGGCGTGCCCGGCAGACGACGGTCTCGGCGGGGATGGCGCCGGCCTCGAAGATCGCCGACCAGCGGTAGGAGAACAGACCGTTGCGGACCACCAGGCAGCGCCGTCCGGTGGCCAGCTGGCGGGCGACCGCTTCCATCGCGTACGTGCCACCGCCCGGGACCACCGCGACCGTCTCGGCTCGGTACGTCGTCGTCAGCACGTCGATGATGTCCTGCATCACGCCGACGAAGCGCGTCGACATGTGGTTCAGGGAGCGGTCGGTGAACACCACCGAGTACTCGAGCAGTCCGTCGGGGTCGATCTCGGGGCGAGGCAGGGTCACAGCGGCAGACTGCCACACGGCAGCCGAACGTCGTCCGGCCGGTTCGATCTGCATTGTCAGACCTCACCGCCACCCTCTGACGCATGGGAATTCGCTACTACGGCTGGGCTATCAGCAGCGACGAAATCATCGGGGCCCTCAGTTCACGTAGAGCTGAGGTCATCCTCCGTCATACCGACATTCCCATGGCCCGCTCGCTACCCCCAGAAGATCGGGTCGCCACTGGTGCCGATGTGGTCGAGAAGCGCCTGGAGGTTCTTGGTCGGGCGCTTGCGGTGGTACCCGTGGAACTTCAGGTTGCGGTCGCGCCAGTAGATCGCCCAGAGGCCGGTCGCCTTGGTGTAGCGCAGCCGCGCGATCGGGAAGCGCGTGTCCTCGCCGACTCCGTCCCACGGTGGCCGGACTTCGACGATGTCGACATGGCGGTCGGAGACGTCAGCCTCGACCTTGACCTGATCCCACAGGTGCTCGGGCACGCGCTCCCGCGCCCAGACGCGGATGCGATGGAGGTCAGTCTCGGGAAGCGTCATCCCACCTCTCCCGATTGCTCGCTGACACAGCACCAGCATGCACCGGCATCAACGCCGGCGTCTGCACGCATCGCCTCATGTAGCGTCCGCGGAACCTACCGATGGTGAAGGCCCAGCGCCGCTCGTCTCTGCGGCCGCCGAGGGTCACGTCAAAGCCGTGCCGAGTTGCAGCACCGTCCGGATCGGCCTCGAAACGGCGCGATCGATCGCAGCCCGGTCAGCATCCGGCCCGGTCCTGCCGAAACTTCTGACGGACCGTATGCGGAGTGAAGTCTCGACACCCTTTGAACCGCACCAGGGCTCACACGTTGAAGCGGAACTCCACCACGTCACCGTCGGCCATCACGTAGTCCTTGCCCTCGAGCCGCACCTTGCCGCGCGACTTGGCCACCTGCATCGACCCGGCCTCGACCAGGTCGTCGAAGGAGACCACCTCGGCCTTGATGAAGCCCTTCTGGAAGTCGGTGTGGATGACCCCGGCGGCCTCCGGTGCGGTGGCGCCCTTCGGGATCGTCCAGGCCCGGGACTCCTTGGGTCCGGCGGTCAGGTAGGTCTGGAGACCGAGGGTGTCGAAGCCGACCCGGGCCAGGGTGTCGAGACCGGGCTCGGCCACGTCCATCTCGGCCAGGAACTCGCGGGCCTCGTCCGGCTCCATCTCGACCAGCTCGGACTCGATCTTGGCGTCCAGGAAGATCGCCTCGGCCGGTGCCACCAGCTCGCGCAGCCGCGCCTTCAGGTCTTCGTCGGCCAGCTCGTCGGAGTCGCAGTTGAAGACGTAGATGAACGGCTTGGCGGTCAGCAGGAACAGCTCCCGCAGCGGCGCGAGATCCAGGCCGGCGGCGAACACCGTCACGACCGCTGTCCAGCACCTCCTGGGCCTCCTTGATGGCCTGCAGGGCCGCCACCTTGTCCTTGTTGATCCGGGCTTCCTTCTCCAGCCGCGGGAGGGCCCGCTCCAGGGTCTGCAGGTCGGCCAGGATCAGCTCGGTGGAGATGGTCTCGATGTCGCTGCCGGGATTGACCTTGCCGTCCACGTGGGTGACGTCGGGATCGGTGAACACCCGGGTGACCTGGCAGATCGCCTCCGCCTCGCGGATGTGGGACAGGAACGCATTGCCCATCCCCTCCCCCTGGCTGGCGCCGCGGACGATGCCGGCGATGTCCACGAAGCTCACCGTCGCGGGCACGACCCGTTCGGAGCTGAACACCTCGGCCAGCACCGCCAGCCGAGGGTCGGGCACGCCGACCACGCCGACGTTGGGCTCGATCGTGGCGAACGGGTAGTTCGCCGCCAACACGTCGTTGCGGGTCAGAGCGTTGAAGAGGGTCGACTTGCCCGCGTTGGGGAGACCGACGATGCCGATGGTGAGTGCCACAACGGACAAGCATATGGGCGTCCGCGC
>CAVXBJ010000084.1:0-13573 GCA_963759915.1 uncultured Actinomycetota bacterium
TGCGAGCGTCCGGCAGGCCGCGGACGCGATTCGGCGCGGCCGTGCGCCCCGGCGGGGCGCTCGCGACCAAGGTGCTGATGGGCACCTTCGTCGCGGTCTGGCTGCTCGACCTGGTCACCGGCGGTCTGGCCTCTGGCCTGCTCGCGATGAGCAACAGCTACGTGGCGATGGGCCAGTTCTGGCGGCTGGTGACGACGTCGTTCGTCTCGGGCCAGCTGCTGGGCGTGCTGATGAACCTGCTGGTGCTCTGGCTCGCCCTGGATGCGCGCTGGAGTCGGAGCTGGGCAAGCTGGCGGGTCAGTCTGCTGTTCCTGGCCTCCGGGTTCGGGGGAGCGACCCTGTTCTTCCTGCTGGCACCCGCCTCCTCCTGGTCGGTGGGGGCGGCGTCGGCGATCGTCGGTCTGCTGGCCGCCAACACGATCGGCAAGGCCAAGACCGGTGAGGACGTGCGCCCGGACATCGGACTGCTCGTGCTCCTCGTCCTCTACGCGGTGCTCGTCGGGTTCTCCAGCTTCGGCTGGGTCAGCCTGATCGGCGGCATCATCATGGGCGGGGTGTCCGGCGCGATCCTCGCGTACGCCCCCCGCCAGAACCGGATGGCCATCGAGCTGGTCGGCATGTTCGCCCTGGTCGCCGTCTGCCTCGGCCTGGTGGTGGCCAAGATCGCTCTCTGGTGACTCTCGCACCGCCGTCGGTGGCTCGGCGGTGGTTTCTGGTGGGGGCGGCGGGGTCGTGGGTGGCCGTTGGTGGCTCGGCGGTGGTTTCTGGTGGGGCGGCGGGGTCGTCGGACCACTCGTGGTGACGTCGCGGCGACATCCGGTCAGTGTCGCGCGAGTCCCGTCTCAGACCCGGCTGGCGCTCGGCACCGGAACCGGCTCGTACGACGGGGGCCGGGCCACCGAGATCACGATCACGAGCGAGACCACGAAAGCGATGACCAGGACCCCGAGCACGATCAGCAGGGGCCGCGGCACCCGCGTGGTCGGCGGGGCGGTGCTCACGCTTCGCCGAGGGAGAAGGCGGCCTCCAGGTCGTGGCTGGAGTAGGCCCGGAACGCGATGTGCGTCTCGGTCTCCCGTACGCCGACCACCTTGTTCAGCCGGTCGGCGACCACGTCGGCCACCTGCTCGTGGCCGGCCACCCGGACGAGCACGATGAGGTCGATCGCACCGGTGACCGAGTAGACCTCGCTGACGCCCGGGAGGGCGGCGATCTCCTCGGCGATCTCGGGGATCCGGGCCACGTCGGCCTTGACGAAGACGATCGCGGTCAGCATGAGCGACATCCTAAGGACACGGGTCCTCCGGCCCTTCTCCCGTCCCCGGTCGACGGGTAGCCGCACCTCGGATGCGCGCCCCAGTCGGCGACCGCCGCCGCCCGAGCGCGGGACGCGTCGACCTCAGAGCGCGGCGCGGCCGGCGCCGACGTCCAGCTCCGACACCAGGCTCGGGTGATCCAGGGTGGCATGCAGGGGCCACGCCCAGTCGCCGGTGAGCTCCATCAGCCGCGACCCCGGCTGCTCCAACCACGCGGCGATCCGTTCGGTCTCCTCGATCCCGGCGGCCGGCAGCGGACCCACCGGAGGCAGCACGGTCTCGGCCGTGGCCCGCACGGCCCGGGCGATGGCCTGGGGAACGTCGGTCGGACGAGCCACTCCCGCCGCGGCCAGCCGGCCGTACCGGATGACGTGGATCTCCCAGTTGTCGCCGTTGCGCCGGGCGGCGACGATCTCGGGACAGGCGGCGAGACTCCGTACCCGATGGAAACGGGCGCCGGTCCGGATCAGGCTGTCCAGCCGGCCGCGGATCGCGGCCGCCTCCTCGAACCGCTGCTCGGCGGCCAGCCGCTGCAACCTCTCCCGCAGACCCCGAACCGCGGGGCGTACGTCCTCGGCCAACGCCGAGCGGACCTGCTCGACCAGGTCGGCGTATCCGTCCACCGAGATCGCCCCGGTGCAGGGAGCCGCGCAGCGGTCGAGGTCGGCCAGCACGCACGCGGGGGAGGGCCGGCGGGTGCTCAGTCGCTGGGTGCACTGCCGGATCGGGAACCCGTCGTACACGGCGAGGACGACCTCCTCGGCCGACTTCCGTCGCCGGAACGGTCCGAAGTAGGTGGCGCCGTCGTCCCGCACGGCTCGCACCACGCTCAGCCGGGGATACGCCTCCTCGGTGATCTTGATCCACAGGTTCCGCTCGGGGAACTTGGAACGACGGTTGTAGCGCGGCGCGTGACTGGCGATGAGGCGCAGCTCGATGACCTCCGCCTGCAGCGCGGTGGCGCAGGGCACCGCCTCGACCCCGGTTGCGACCCTGACCATCTCCTCCATCCGCGGCCGCTTCTCCGCCGCAGTGAAGTAGGTCCGCACCCGACGCCGGATGTTGCGCGACGTGCCCACGTACAGCACCTCACGGCTGCCGTCGCGCTCCGCGACGAAGAGGTACACACCCGGCTGCTCGGGCAGGTCCTTGGCCCAGGTCCGCTTCGCCCGGCGTTGGGGTGACACGCGCCGGGTGAACTCGCGGAGATCCTCGATCGTCTGCACCCCCAGGTTCCCCACCCGCTCGATCAGGGCGTGCAGCACGTCGACGGTGGCCTCCGCGTCGGTCAGCGCCCGGTGGTTGGGAGTGGTGACGGACCGGAAGTGGGCGGCCAGGGTGGCCAGGCGGCAGTTGGGCACCTCGTCGCGGAGCAGGATGGCGCGCGCCAGCGAGGCCGTGTCGAGGACGGGCCACTTCGGGTACTGATAACCGAGGGCTTCGCAGCCCCGTCGCAGGAAGCCGGTGTCGAACGGGGCGTTGTGCGCCACGATCACGGTGTTCTCGGCGAAGGCCAGGAACGCCGGCAGCACCTGACGCAACGGCGGCGCATCAGCGACCATGGTGTTGGTGATGCCGGTGAGCACGGCGATGAGCGGGGGGATCTGCCCCTTCGGGTTGACCAGGGTCTGGAACCGGCCGAGGATCTCGCCGCCCCGCACCTTCACGGCCCCGAACTCGGTGATCGCATCGGTCTCGGCCCCACCGGTGGTCTCGAGGTCGACCACGCAGAACGTCACCTGCGACAGGTGCGTGCCGAGGTCCTCGAAGGAGTCCTGGAGGCTCGCCCCCGGCGCGGTGGCCCTCGTCGCGATCATGACGCGAAAACTAGAGGGAGCCACCGACAGTGCAGCCTCTGCTCATTCGCTGCGCGCCTTTGGGACTCTGCCCTTCCTCCTCGCCCGCCGAGGAAAAGCGTCTCGTCGTGCGCGTCGTCAGCACAGAGTCGGCGTGCCACGCTCCTTCACGGGGTGCAGCCTCTGCTCACTCGCTGCGCGCCTTCGGAACGGTGTCCGGATGTCACCGGGGAGTCGCGGACGGTGGGTGGGCGAGCGTGGACTTCGCCCCGGATGCCACCGGGGAGTCGCGAACGATGAGCCCCGGGGACAGCGGTCAGGGGACCTCGGCCAGCAGCTCGCCGTGCAGGACGGCGAACCAGGCGTCGGGGTGCTCACCCCACTGGCGCCAGCCGGCCGAGAGCTCGGCCAGCTCGGCCGCGTCCGCGAGTCCCGTCGCGAGCGCCTGCGTGGCGAAGTCCGAGCGGACGACCCGCTCCGCCCAGGTCTGGGACCACCAGGCGACGTCTTCGGGGTTGGCGAAGCACCACGTGGACGCGCTGTAGGTCACCGTGCCGAAGCCGGCGTGCTGGGCCCACTGCCGCATCCGCCGGCCCGCGTCCGGTTCGCCGCCGGCGGCCCGGGCGACCTGGTGGTAGAGCTCCAGCCAGCGGTCCAACCGGGGATCGACCGGGTACCAGGTCATGGCGTCGTAGTCGGCGTCCCGGGCCGCGACCAGCCCGCCGGAGCGCACCACCCGTCGCATCTCCCTCAGCGCCGCCACCGGGTCGGAGAGGTGCTGCAGCACCTGGTGGGCGTGCGCGACGTCGAAGCTGTCGTCGGCGTACGCGAGGGCGTAGACGTTGCCGACCTCGACCGTGATCCGCTCGGCCCCTCGCTCCACGGCCAGCTCGCGCGTCGCGGCGACCGCGGCCTCGGCGCTGTCGATGCCGGTGACCCATCCCTCGCTCAGACGCTCGGCGAGGTCGACCGTGATCGTGCCCGGCCCCATGCCGACGTCGAGCAGCCGGTCCTGCGCACGCAGGTGGGGGAGCAGGTACGCCGCAGAGTTCTCGGCCGTCCGCCACCGGTGCGATCGCAGTACGGAGGAGTGATGGCCGTGGGCGTACCGATCGGGATCGCGCGCATCCGTCATGCCCCCAGTGTCCCGCCGGCCGCTCCGCGCAGTCGGCACTGTCCGGGTGCAGGGACGCCGCGGACCCCGGTCTGGCGATGACTCCGAGAGAGAGCGATGCGAGTGACCAGTACCAGTACGACCCGGGAAGGAGCGGGAGCGCCGACTCCGTCTGGACCGACGAGGGAGCAAACACGCTTTTCGTTTGCGAGCGAGGAAGGGAAGACGGAGTCAAAGGGCGCGATGCGAGTGACCTGAACCAACACTGTCAGAGGGGTCGTGCAGGGTGACACCCAGATCGGTTCCCACCCCTGGTGGGCCGGCGACGAGGTGGGATGGGGAGATTCGAATGGACACGGTGCATGTGGACTGCGACTCGTGCGTGGCGAGGGGGCCGGCGTGCTCGGACTGCGTCGTCACGGTGCTGCTGGGATCTCCCCAGCACGGCGTGGACCTGGACGGTGACGAGCAGCAGGCGCTGGCGGCGCTGGCCACCGCAGGCCTGGTCCCGCCGCTTCGGCTGGTGCCGGGTGCCCGCCGGGTGCAAGCGGTGCAGAGCCCGCTGGAGTGGACCGAGTCGGGGTGAGCGCGGTCCCTGTCAGGAGCCTGTGAACCTGTGAGAACGATTTTGCAGTGACCATTCCGTGACCTAACCTTTGGAAGTGACCTCATGGTGTTCCGAGGCCGTCCAATCCGGGGGACGACTGCGCAGATTCGCGCGCACTGCCGCCCTCGGCCTGTCCGCGCTCGCTCTGACCGGTGCCTTCCTGGCGACCCCTCAGCTGGCGCAGGCGGACCCGCCGTTGACGGTCGACGAGGCCAAGGCCCAGATCGCCGAGCTCGAGACCGAGGCGGCGGCGATCGACCAGGAGTACGTGGGCGTCAAGCAGGGCCTGGCGCAGAGCGCCGCCCAGCTGAAGCTGAAGAAGGCCGACGTGAAGACCCAGACCGCCAAGGTCCAACGGCTTCGGGTGCAGGCCGGCCAGGTCGCGCTGGCGCAGTTCCAGAATCGTCATCTCGATGCCGCGGCCAAGCTGCTGCTGAGCGAGGACAGCGACGACTTCCTGAGCCAGATCTCCACGGTCGAGAAGGTCAGCGAGAACCAGAACTCCGCTCTGCAGGACTACCAGGAGGAGCAGGCCAAGCTCACCGAGCTCGAGCGCTCCACCGAGACCGAAACAGCACAGCTGAAGAAGGAGCAGGCCGAGCTGGACAAGCTCCGGTCCTCCTCCGACAGCAAGATCGCCGAGTCCAAGGCGGTGCTCGCCAAGCTCACCGAGGAAGAGCGGCAGCGCATCGCCGCGGAGGAGCAGAAGGCCCGCGAGGAGGCTCAGGCCGCCGCCGAGGGCTCAGCCCCGGGCTCGACCTCCTCCACCACCACGGACACGGTCGTGGACGGCTCGAGCAAGGGAGCGCGGGCGCTGGCCTTCGCGAAGTCCCAGCTCGGTAAGCCGTACCGGTATGCCTCGGCCGGTCCGAACGCGTACGACTGCTCGGGCCTGACCTCGGCCGCCTGGGCCAAGGCGGGCGTCTCGCTGCCCCGCACGTCGCAGTCCCAGATCGGCGTCGGCCGATCGGTCTCGAAGTCGGAGCTGCAGCCGGGCGACCTCGTCTTCTACTACAGCGGGATCAGTCACGTCGGCCTCTACGCCGGCAACGGGCAGATCGTCCACTCACCGCGGCCCGGTAAGACCGTCGAGTACGCCTCGCTCGACTCGATGCCGTTCGCCGGCGCCCGCCGACCGGGCTGAGCGCCACCCTGCACCGAGGGGTCCGGTCAGCGACCTCGGTCGGTTTCGTGGTGATCGGGCTGCTGCTCGCCAGTCTGCTGGGCGCCTGTTCGCTGGTGGCCCCTCGTGCCGGTACGCAGCCGAGTCCGACACCGACCACACGGACAGACACCCGCACCGAGCGCGCCCAACGGCTGGTCGACGACATCGTCACCGCCGGGCGACGCGGCGACAGCACCGCTGAGTTCGTGTCGTCGCGCGACCAGGTCTTCGCCGGTCGCGCCGCGGTCTGGTCCGCCAATCTCGCGCGGATCGACTGGACGTCACTCCGCTGGACCGTGCGGTCCGGGCAAGCGAGCCTGTCCGACGCACGCCGCGCCGTGCTCGGGCCGGACGCCTGGGTGCAGTCGGTCACCCTCAGCTGGGCGCTCCCCGACGAATCGCGGACGGCCGAAGAAGAGATCTGGTTGACCTTCGTCGACGAGCCCGCGGTCGCCGGTGGCGCTCCCACCCTCCGCCTCGCCGGCGACACCGACGGCCCGGGCGCGGGCTCGCCGGCGCCGATCTGGTGGCAACAGCCGGTGCACCTGCGGCGCGACGGTGCGACGGTGCTGCTCACCGACGACGACGATCCCGACTGGCTCGAGCAGGCGTCGGCGGCGCGCCGGGCGGTCCGGAAGCGGATCGGTGTCGCCGAGCGTGACAAGGACGGTCCGCTGGTCGTCGAGCTCCCGCGGAGCCGGGCGGCGTTCGAGCGGGCGCTGGGGGTGCCCGCCACCTCGTACGCGCAGGTTGCTGCGGCGGCGTGGCCGATGGGTGCCGACACCAGCACCGCCCCGATCCACGTCGTCGTGAATCCGGAGGCGACCGCCCGGCTGAGCGCTCTCGGCCGAGACGTGCTGCTCACCCACGAGGCCGTCCACGTCGCCACCCGGTCGCCCGGGTCGCCGGCGCCGACGTGGCTCGTCGAGGGGTACGCCGACCGGATCGCCTACCGGGCCCACCCGAGCGGCGCCGTCCCCGCGACGGAGGCGGTCCGCGACGCCGTCCGACGGGACGGGGTCCCGCGCGACTGGCCCGTCGAGGACGACTTCGGCCCCGAGGCGGCCGACCTGGACCTCACCTATGACCTGGCCTGGACGGCCACCCGGTCGATCGCGATGGCGTACGGCGACGACGCCCTGAACCGCTTCTACGCAGCGGTCGACGGCGGTGCCTCCCTCGAGGAGGCGGCCGAGAAGATCGGCACCACGAAGCGGGCGCTGCGGCAGCGCTGGCGAGCCGATCTCAGCGAGCTGGCGGCGCGGTGACGACCCTGGTGGTGACCAACGACTTCCCGCCGCGGATCGGGGGGATCGAGTCCTTCGTGGCACTGGCGTGCCGTCTCCTCGACGACGACGTGGCCGTGTTGACCTCGACGGCCGCGGGGTCGGCGTACGGGGACGCCGCAGCGCCCTATCCGGTCGAGCGCCTGCCCGGACCGCTGCTGCCGACCCCTGCCGTCGGTCGCGCCGCCGTCGATCTCCTCCGCCGCAGCGGAGCCGATCGGGTGCTGTTCGGTGCTGCGGCGCCCCTCGCCCTGCTCGCCCCGACCCTGCGGGCGGCCGGAGCACACCGGATCGTCGCCCTGACCCACGGGCACGAGACCTGGTGGGCGACCGTGCCCGGCTCGCGGACCCTGCTCCGCCGGATCGGCGACGAGGTGGATGTGCTGACCACGATCTCCGACTACGTGTCGGAACGGATCGCGTCGGCGCTCAGTCCGGCCGGTCGCGCGAAGCTGGTCCGACTGCCACCGCCGGTGGATCTGGACGTCTTCCGGCCCGGCGATTCCCCACGTTCTGGAGCAGGAACCAGAATAGAGGTGGACGGCGGCACAAAACGCGTGGTGGGGGTCGGGCGGTTGGTGCGGCGGAAGGGGTTCGACACCCTGCTGGACGCCTGGGGTCTGCTGGGGCGGGGGTCGTCGGTGGCGGGGCCGGAGCTGGTGCTGGTGGGCGACGGTCCGGTGCGGAGCAGTCTCGAACGGCAGGTAGGCCGCTCGCGTCTGCGGGGGGTGACGTTCACCGGGGCCCTGGGTCCGGCCGGTGTGCTGGATCAGCTGCGTCGGGCCGACGTGTTCGCCCTCCCCGTCCGGACCAGGTTGGCGGGACTGGATCCCGAGGGGCTGGGGCTGGCGGCGCTGGAGGCGTCCGCCTGTGGACTGCCCGTGGTGGTCGGTCGCTCCGGCGGCGCACCCGAGACCGTCGTGCTGGGCCGCACCGGCTACGTCGTCGACCCGGACGACCCGTACGAGCTGGCGACCCGACTCGCCGATCTGCTCGCCGATCCGGCCCACGCCCGCGAGCTCGGGGCCGCCGGTCGCGTGTTCGTCGGCGACCGCTACGGTGCCGACCGGGCGCGTCGCGTGCTCCGTACTGCCCTGGGGCTGTCCGACGTCGCTACTGTGTGAGGTCGAGATGCGGGTGCGTGAGACCCGCTGCGGAAGGGGGTCCAAGTGGCCGATCAGACCAGGGACAGCATCGAGATCGCGGCCTCGCCCGCGGAGGTGATGGCGGTGATCGCCGATGTCGCGTCCTACCCCGAGTGGGTGTCGGCGATGAAGCAGGTCGACATCGTGAGCACGCACCCGGACGGGAAGCCCGACCACGTCAAGATCAAGCTCGAGCACTCCGTGGTGTCGGATCACTACACGCTGGCCTACCGCTGGCTCACCGACTCGGTGAGCTGGAGCCTGGTCGAGGGTCAGCTGCTCAAGGCGATGGACGGGTCGTACGAGCTGACCCCGTCCGGCCAGGGCACCAAGGTCACGTACGCCTTGTCGGTGGACGTGCGGATGCCGATGATCGGGATGTTCCGGCGCAAGGCCGAGAAGACGATCATCGACGGCGCGCTGAAGGACCTCAAGCAGCGGGTGGAGGGCTGAACGTCACGCCCGGGCCGGCCGCCGACGACCCGTCGCCCCGGCCCGCGGCGGCCCGGCCGAGCACCGAACGACCGCTCAGCATCGGGATCGACATCGGCGGCACCAAGGTCGCCGCCGGTGTGGTCGACGCCCGGGGCGCCATCGCCGAGCGGCTGCAGGTGCCGACCCCCTCGCACAGCCCCCAGGCGGTCGAGGACGCCATCGTCGACCTGGTCACCGAGCTGCGGTCCCGGCACGCCGGCGTCGAGTCGGTCGGGATCGGCGCTGCCGGCTGGGTGGACAACACCCAGTCCATCGTCCGCTTCTCACCGCACCTGGCCTGGCGCGAGGAACCGCTGAAGGACCGGCTGCACGAGCGCATCGATCTCCCGCTGATCGTCGACAACGACGCGAACGCGGCGGCCTGGTCGGAGTACCGCTTCGGCGCCGGTCGGGGCTCGTCGGTGATGGTCTGCATCACCTTGGGCACCGGCATCGGTGGTGGGCTGGTGATCAACGGAGACCTGTTCCGCGGCACCTACGGGATGGCGGGGGAGTGGGGCCGCATGATCAGCGTCCCGGGCGGTCACCGGTGCCAGTGCGGCAACCGCGGGTGCTGGGAGCAGTACGCCTCCGGCAACGCCCTGGTCCGGGAGGCGCGCGAGCTCGCGCGGAGCAACTCGCCGATGGCCTACCGCCTGCTCGAGATGCTGGGCGGCGACCCGGACCAGATCACCGGACCGGGGGTGACCGCGGCCGCCCTCCAGGGCGAGCAGACCGCGATCGAGCTGCTGGCCGACGTCGGACAGTGGCTGGGGCAGGGCATCGCCAACCTGGCCGCCGCGCTCGATCCCGACCTGGTCGTGATCGGCGGCGGGGTGAGTGCGGCGGGGGACCTGCTGCTGCAGCCGGCGCGGCAGATGTTCGCCCGGACGCTGACCGGCCGCGGCTTCCGGCAGCAGGCCCGGTTGGAGCTGGCGCACTTCCGCAACGACGCCGGGTTGATCGGCGCCGCGGACCTGGCGCGGCACGCGGTCCTCGATCCGCCGATGGCCGATCGCGGCGGTTCTGGCCGGGCCGCGGTCGCCGGCTGCGGCTCAGAGGACGGCGCCGTCTCCTGCGTCGGGCGGACGCTGACGCGGAAGGCGACTGACCAGCAGCGCGAAGCCCCCGACGAAGCCGAGGATGCCGGCCCCGGCCGCCCACTGCGGGAGCGCGATGCCGATGGCGATCGCCAGCACGGTCGAGCATCGCGTACCCGAGACCGATCCAGCCGACCAGCACGGGCCAGGCGGGTCGCGGCAGCGGGGGCGGTGGGCCGGGGTCGAAACGGTCGGCCGGCTGCGGTTCGCTGTCTGCGTTCGGGTCCGGGGCAGGGAGGGCCGGTGGTGGCGCGGCCGGAGGCAGTGGCGTCGGGACCTCGAAGACGGAGCCGGGCGCCGGCGTACGACCGGTGGTCGGGCCGTCCCACTCGTGATCGGGCCGGTCCGCGGTCAGATGGAAACCGGCGACCAGCTCGGCGAACGCGCGGTCCACCGACTCCTTGTCGTCGGCGTCGGTCATGAGCGAACGAAGCCTCTCGGAACGCTCTCGGGACGGTGTGGAGCCCGGGCGGACCGCACCCGCGTACGGCATCGAGCTGATCTTGCTGTAGGAGACCGTCTTGCCCGGACGGGGGGCGTTGAGGACCATCCCGTTGCCAGCGTACAGACCGACGTGACTGGGGCGGGAGCCGTAGAAGAAGACCAGGTCGCCCGGCCGCAGGTCTGCTCGCGCGACTCGTTGACCGACCTTCACCTGCGTGTACGTGGTGCGCGGGATGGACACCCCGGCCGCGCGCCAGGCCGCCTGGGTGAGCCCGGAGCAGTCCCAGCGATTCGGACCCGTGGCGCCGTAGACGTACGGCTCACCGAGCTGGGCCCGACCGAACGCGAGGGCGATCTCCCCCTTGGTGGACCCGCTGACCGGCGCCGGCTGGACGATCGGACTCGCGACGGGTGCGCCCCCGGGGGACGGGCTGACGGAGCCGCCGACGGCCTCGGCGAGGTACGCCGCGTAGACCCAGCGCAGCGAGCCCTGGTGCCGGAACTCGGCGTACCCGCTGCCGTACCGACCGGTGAGGGTGATGACGCTGCCCTCGGCCAGCTCACCCACCACCCGATTCCGGGCGCTCGCGCCGGAGCGGATGTTGAGCTCGGCGGTGGCGATCCGGGTGCCGGCCGTCGGGAGCCGCTTGGGCGCGGCGGGTCGGGCGCCGGAGCGGTCGAGGTACTCGCCGTCCATGTAGGCGGTGCCGCTCCGGAACCGGACCTTCACCCAGTCACCGGAGGCGGCGCCGGTGACCGTGATCTTCTGACCGCGGATGAGGCGGCCGACGACGGCCGACGACGTGCTCGCTCCGGTCCGGATGTTCACGGTCGTGGTCGCGACCCCGGAGCTGGACGCGGCCTCCGCCGTGGAGACCCCCGAGGTGGCACAGAGGGCTGCAGCACTGCCCAGGGCGGCGATCACCGTGATCGCGCGACGGCCGGCTGAGGCCATGGACAACTCCTTTGGTCACTTCAGTCACAGGAGACTGAGATTTCCTCAGGAGGCTAACCACGCAACGTTGGTCACGGCAAGGTCACGAGGGTCAATTCGACGAACTATGCAACGCGACACGCCGTCGAGGTTGAGATGAGGTTGAGACTTTCCGCGTCAGGCGGACAGGCGGCGGAAGAACTCGACCGACGCGGCGAAGATGTCGTCGGCCTCGTAGTCCAGCGTGGCGACGTGGTAGCTCCGCGTGAGCGTCCGGTACTCCACGTCGGCCGAGCCGACCCGCTCCTTCCGGATCGCGACCGACGACGGGTCGACCACGTGGTCCTGCTCGGAGCGGAAGACCAGTAGGGGCTGGGTGACCCGGTCCAGGTGCGCCACCACGTCGGCCCCCAGGTAGGTCTGGGAGTGGAGCGCGTGCAGCGGGTTGCGGTCGTACGCGACCTCGCGCGAGCTCGGGTCGGCGACGTCGTTGCCGATCGCGGCCAGCGACGGCAGGACGTGATGCAGCACCGGCAGGATCTTCATCCGGGGATCGGCGATGTGGATGGCCGGATTGACCAGCACGAGCCCCGCCACCTCGTCCCCGTGCTGCTCGGCCAGGCGCAGACTCAGCGCCCCACCCATCGACAGCCCGGCGAGGAACACCCGGTCGCAGCGGGCCCGGAGGGCGCGAAGGCGCCGTCGGCGTGGGCGTACCAGTCGGTCCAGGCCGTCTGGTTCAGCTCCTTCCAGTGGGTGCCGTGCCCCGGCAGCCTGGGCGACGAGACCGCGAAGCCCGCCGCCGCCAGGTGCTCGGCCCAGGGGCGCATCGACTGCGGGGTGCCGGTGAAACCGTCGACCAGCAGCACGCCGTCCCGTCCGTCGCCCGCCTCGTACGGCTGGATCGCCGGATCGTCGGCCAGGGAGGGCGGGGCGGGGTCGTCCACGCGGCCACGGAACCGGTCGACGAGCCGGACGACGGGTCGGAGGGCCTGGCCCAGCACGGACGTCACGTGCGCATGGTGGCACAGACGCCGCGAGCGGGCGCGCCCGATCCACTAGGCTCACGCTGAATCAGGGTTCTGGAGGGGCGTTGTTCTACTGGATCTTCAAGTGGTCGCTGTTCTTGCCGGTCGTTCGGCTGGTCTGGCGACCCAAGGTGACCGGTCGGGAGAACGTCCCCGGGTCCGGGCCCGCCATCGTGGTCTGCAACCACACCTCGGCCGTGGAGACCTTCATCGTCCCGGCCGTCGTCCGCAACGCTGACTTTCCCGCAAGGCGGAGCTGTTCGCCGAGGGCGGCGGGCCGGCCAAGCGTCTCGTCGCCTGGTTCCTCACCGTGGTCGGGCAGGTGCCGATGGACCGTTCCGGCGGTCGCGCCAGCGCGGGCAGCATGGACAGCGTGCTGCAGGTGCTGAAGAACGGTGAGCTGCTCGCCATCTTCCCCGAGGGCACGCGCTCGCCGGACGGGCGCCTCTACAAGGGGAAGACCGGGGTGGCCCGGCTGGTCCTGCAGGCCCAGGTGCCGGTCATCCCGGTCGGCATCCGCGACACCCGCGTCCAGCGAACCCGACGGTTGAACATCCCCTACTACCGACGCGCGAAGATCGCGATCGGGGCGCCGATCGACTTCGGCCGGTACGCCTCCGCGGCCGGTGACCGCAACGTGCTGCGCTACGTCACCGACGAGATCATGGCGGCCGTGCAGGAGCAGTCCGGTCAGGAGTACGTCGACGCGTACGGCGCCTCGGTCAAGGCCGCGCTGGCGGATGGTCGCGAGCTCGCGTCCGCCGTCGTGGTGACCCGGCCCGGGCTGGGTCGGCCGGTGCCCCGGTACCCGGCACACCGTCCCCACCGGCCGCCCCCGCGCCCGCGCCCGCCGAGACCGTCGAGGACGTGACCATGTGAGCAATTCTGCCGGCGACGCCGAGAAGGCAGCGCGCAAGGCGGCGAAGGACGCCGAGAAGCGAGCAGCGGGCGGTGGCCAGGTCGCGGGCCCGGCGGGGCGCCTCGGGGCCGAGCTCGCGTCGTCCACCTGAGGACGAGGACAGGGCCAACGGCGATGACGGAGGCGAGGGTCGCGCCCACTGGGTGATGCGTACGTGCGCCGGGCCCGCACGGTCAAGAAGATCTTCTCCCACTGCGGAGGGTGCCGGCAACGTGCCCGCGAAGGGTGGGGCGATCCTCGCGGCC
>CAVXBJ010000085.1:0-64153 GCA_963759915.1 uncultured Actinomycetota bacterium
CTCGTGACGACACCGCGGGGGCTCGGCCGACCCACGATCAGGGACGTCGCCGACGGGTCAGGGTCTGGATCAGTGCGGCATGATTCGCCCTCAACGGCCGCCCCAGCGTCTCGGCGACCACGCGCGGCGCATCCTGGCGGCTGCAGAGGCCCTGGGCTGGCTGCCGGACAGCTCGGCGCGACGGCTGGCGAGCTCCCGCAGCGAGACCATCGGCCTGGTGCTCCCCACCTCGACCGCGGACTCGTTCGGGGTGGCGCCGTGGTTCATGGAGTTCATCTCCGGCATCGAGTCCGTGCTCGCCGAGCGCGGGTTCGGTCTCCTGCTGCAGGTGGTGCCCGATCGGGACGCCGAGCTGGCGGTCTACCGGACCTGGACGAGGTCCCGCCGGGTGGACGGTGTCATCCTCGTCGACATCGCGGCGGACGACCCGCGGGTGGCGGCCGCGCCCGCGTACGGCTTCCCGGTCGTCGTCGCCGGGCCCCCCGACCAGGCGGCGGGACTGCCCTGCGTCTGGACCGACGACGAGGCCGCCGTCACGCAGGCGGTGCGCTATCTCGCCGCGCTCGGTCATCGCCGGCTGGCGCGGATCGCCGGTCCGCCGGAGCTCGCCCACATCGCGGCCCGCCAGCGGGCGTTCGACCGGGCCGCCGCCGACGCGGACCTGGAGGTGCGCACCTGGACCACGGGCTTCGCGATGGAGGTGGTGCGCTCGGCCGTCCGGGAGATCGTCACCACCCGTCCGCGACCGACCGCTCTGCTGTTCGACGACGACCTGGGTGCGGTGCTGGCGCTGGGGGTGGCCCACGAGATGGGGGTCGCGGTCCCGGCTGACCTCAGCCTGCTCGCCTGGGACGACTCCCTGCTGTGCCGGTCCACCTACCCGCAGCTGTCCGCCATGAGTCACGACGTCCGCGGCTACGGAGCCCATGTGGCGCGGCGACTGTTCGCCACCATCGAGGGGGCCGAACCCGGCGTCCACCTCGACACGACCCCACGGATCACCCCGAGGGGCACCACGGCTCCGCCGGGAAGCGGGACACGCTGAGGTCGCGGCGCACCGTCGCTCGGCGGCGGCTGAGGAGGCCCCGTCAGCCCGGTGCTGAACGGATCCCGAGCTTCGACTGGATCTCCGTGACCTCGTCCTCGATCGTCTGGTCGACACTGACCACGACCGCGTTCTCGTCGGGCTCCAACGGCTCCAGCGTGGCCAGCTGGGAGTCCAGCAGGCTCAACGGCATGTAGTGGCCCGACCGCTTCGACATCTGGGCGGCGATCTCCTCGCGGGTGCCGGCCAGGTGCACGAAGACCACCCCCGGTCCGCTCAGTCGGTCGCGGTAGGTCCGGCGCAGGGCCGAGCAGGTGATGATGCCCGGTGTCCCCGCGTCGGTGTGGGTGCGGATCCACGCGGCGACCTTGTCCAGCCAGGGCCAGCGGTCCTCGTCGGTCAGCGGTGTACCGGCGCGCATCTTCTCCACGTTCGCGAGCGGATGCAGGTCGTCACCCTCGGCCAGGTCCCAGCCGAGTCGGTCGGCGAGCAGACCGGCGACGGTGGACTTGCCGGTGCCGGACACCCCCATCACCACCAGGACAGTGGGCACGTCGTTCGCCGTCGTCTGCTCCGCCATGGGCACTCACCGTAGTAGCACGGCCGACCTCACTCCACCGGCAGGCCGGCCTCACTCCACCGGCAGGCCCCGTCCTCACTCCACCGGCAGGCCCAGGCCCCGCGCGATCAGCAGACGCTGGATCTCCGAGGTGCCCTCACCGATCTCCAGCACCTTGGCGTCGCGGTAGAAGCGCGCCACCGGGTACTCCTCCATGAAGCCGTACCCCCCGAACACCTGGGTGGCCAGTCGGGTGGCGGTCACGGCCGACTCGGAGGTGTAGAGCTTGGCGATCGCCGCGGCCCGCTTCAGCTCGGCCGGATCGACCTCGGGATGCGCCGCCTGATCGTCCTTCAGCTGCGCCGCCGCGTAGACCAGCAGGCCCGCCGTGTGGGTCATCACGTCCAGGTCGGCGATCATGAAGGCGACCGCCTGCTTGCGACCGATCGGTCCGCCGAACGAGTGACGCTGCAACGCGTGGTCGCGCGCCAGATCCCGGCAGGCGCGGATGCAGCCGAGTCCCAGCGCGGCGATGGCGATCCGCCCGTCGTCCAA
Source organism: uncultured Actinomycetota bacterium (assembly GCA_963759915.1). Lineage (GTDB taxonomy): Bacteria > Actinomycetota > Actinomycetes > Propionibacteriales > Propionibacteriaceae > Microlunatus. The sequence continues at coordinate 2,160 of CAVXBJ010000085.1, forward strand.
CGTGGACAGGAACTGCGCGTACCCGCGGCCGCGGACGCCGAGCAGATGATCTTCGGGGACGCGGACGTCCTCCAAGATCACCGGATGGGTGTCGGAGGCGTGCCAGCCCAGCTTCTCGTACGCGGGTCCGACCGTGAGACCGGGCGTACCGGCCGGGACCATGATCGTCGAGAGCTCCGGCCGCCCGTCGTCGTGTCGACCCGTGACGGCGGTGACGGTGATCACCGAGGTGATCGCGGTCCCCGAGTTGGTGATGAACTGCTTGCTGCCGTTGAGCACCCAGGTGCCGTCCACCAGCTCGGCCCGGGTCCGGGTCGCGGAGGCGTCCGACCCGGCGTCCGCCTCGGTCAGTCCGAACGCGGCCAGGGCACGTCCGGCCAGCAGATCCGGCAGCCACCGTTCCTTCTGCTCCGGCGTGCCGAAGCGGGCGATCGGGTTCGCGCCGAGCCCGAGCCCCGCCTCCAGGGTGATACCGAGGGACTGGTCGACGCGACCGATCTCCTCGATGGCCACGCACAGGCTGGTGAAGTCGCCGGCACCGCCGTACTCCTCCGGCCCACCCAGACCGAACAACCCCAGCTCGCCCATCTGCCGGACGGCCGACAGCGGCAGGACGCCCTGGGCGTTCCAGTCGGCGACGTGCGGCGCCAGCCTCTTCTCGGCGAAGTCGGCCACCACCCGACGGAAGTCCTCGTGCTCCTCGTCCAGCCGGTAGCCGCCCGCCACGTCAGCCCAGCTCGAGGGACGTCGTGGCGTCGCCCTGCCCCGTGACGTCCCACAGGTGGTGGATCACGTCGTGCAGGAAGTACTGGCAGAGCGTCACCACGGTGAACTCGGACCCGTTCGAACGGGACCCGCGTCGGTCGAGCTGGTCGGGCCGCAGCGCACGGACCCGGGCGACGAAGGTCAGGGCCGCGGCCTCGAGCTCGTCGGCGACGACCTCCGGGTCCTGCTCGGCGTACCGCTGCTCCAGGGCGGTCTCGTCCTGGTCCCAGTTGACGAAGGTCGGCTCGTCCTCGGTCACCATCAGCGCGAGTCGCTGGTCGAAGAGCCGGTAGACGTCGCGCACGTGCGCCCCGTACTCCAACGGGGACCACACGCTGGGATCCGGGCGGGTCGCGACGGCCGGGCTGGAGCGCAGGATCGCCACCCACTCCTCGGCGGCCACGAAGGCCCGCTCGGGCACCTCGCCGATCGAGACCTCGCCCGCTGCGAGACCGCACTGCTCGCAGCGACGGCTCAGGGTCCAGGTCCAGTCCTTGGTGTCCGGCTCCGGTTCCACGTTCGCCAGGCTAGCGCGCAAGAGCCGCTCCCGGCGACCGGAACGAACTGGTCCCGCGGACCCCTTGCGCCACGCCGCAGGAGAGGAGTAGACATCTCCTACGCACCTCCTCGGAGATGCGGATCGGACGCCAGGACGAGGTTCACACCGGCGGGGAAACCCGACGGCGGCACAGTCTGACGCTGTGGCGGAACCGTCCGTCCCGACCGATCGGCACGAGCCGTCAGAGTTCGAGCCACCACCGTGGGGCCTCGGGAGACTCATACTCCCCCGAGGCCCCACACCCTTTACCGTCGACCTCTCCTCGCTCCCGTCCGGACCGCGCTGCCACAATGGCGGGATGCCCGTCGATCTGAACGCCGATCTCGGGGAGTCCTTCGGGCACTGGCGTCTCGGCGACGACGACGTGATGCTGACCATGATCACCAGTGCGAACGTGGCCTGCGGTTTCCACGCCGGCGATCCGACCACCCTGCGCCGCACCTGCCGGTCCGCGGTCGAGCGGGGCGTCGTGATCGGGGCCCAGGTCGGCTATCCGGACCTGGTCGGCTTCGGCCGCCGCTTCCTGGACATCGCGGCCGATGACCTTGCTGCCGCGGTGGTCTACCAGATCGGGGCGTTGGATGCGTTGGCCCGCTCGGTCGGTGGCGCGGTGGCGTACGTCGAAGCCTCACGGCGCCCTCTACAACGCGATCGTCGACCACGAGGACCAGGCGACCGCCGTGGTCGAGGCCGTCGTGTCCCTCGACGACCGGCTGCCGCTGCTCGGTCTCCCCGGCTCGGCTGTGCTGGACATCGCGGCACGTCAGGGACTGCGGACCGTCACCGAGTACTTCATCGACCGCAACTACACCGCCGACGGCCGACTCGTCGACCGCCGCCACCCGGACGCCATGATCACCGATGTCGACCTGGCCGCCGAGCGCGCCGTCGATGCCGCCCGCTCCGGAGTCGCCGACTCGCTGTGCCTGCACGGCGACTCACCCGACGCCGTCACCATGGGAGCGACGGTCCGCGCCGCCCTGCTCGACGCCGGGATCGAGCTGGTGCCGTTCGTCGAGGTCCGCGGATGAGCCGGCGGCTGCTGCCGTACGGCGAACGCGGGCTGCTGCTCGAGTGCGAGGACCTGACCGAGATGGTCGGTGTGCTGCGCGCCCTGCAGCAGCTCGACCTCGACGAGGTCACCGAGATCGTGCCCGGGGCGCGGACGATCTTCCTGCGATCGGCGCAGCCGCTGAGTCCGCAGCGGCGGCGCGAGCTGCTGGACGCTCGAGCCGGTGAGCCCCGCCGGAGGGAGCGCCGCCGAGGTGGAGATCGGTGTCCGCTACGACGGCGCGGACCTGACCGACGTGGCCGAGCTGGTCGACCTGACCGCCGAGGAGGTGATCGCGGCACACACCGGGCAGGTCGTGGACCGTCGGCTTCTGCGGCTTCGCACCCGGCTTCGGCTACCTGCACGGCGAGAACACCACCCTGCGGGTGCCACGCCGGACCCACCCGCGGACCTCGGTCCCGGCCGGGGCCGTCGGGCTGGCCGACGTGTGGTCGGGCATCTACCCTCGCAGCGGTCCCGGCGGCTGGCAGCTGATCGGGCACACCACCCGGTCGCTGTGGGACCTGGACCGGACCCCGCCGGCGCTGCTGCAGCCGGGCACCGTCGTCCGCTTCGTCGCCGACGGCGCCTGACGTGCTGGTCGTCGACCGGACAGGGGCGCAGGCGCTGCTGCAGGACCTGGGCCGAGAACGCCACGCGCACCTGGGTGTCTCCCCGTCGGGGGCGGCCGACCGGGCGGCGCTCCGGCTGGCCAACCGGCTGGTCGGCAACCCCGAGGATGCGGCCGCCATCGAGTGCGTCCTCGGCGGCCTCGTGGTGACGGCCTCGGCGATGCACTGGGTCGCGGTCACCGGAGCGCCGACCGAGGTGCTGGTGAACGGCACCCGGGTGGGCTCGCACACGTCGCTGCCGCTGCGCCCCGGGCACACGCTGGCGATCGAGGCCCCGCGCGGAGGGACTCCGCAGCTACCTGGCCGTCCGGGGCGGCATCCGGGCTCCCACGACCCTCGGCAGCCGATCGACCGACGTGCTGTCCGGACTGGGGCCGAAGCCGTTGGTGCCTGGCACGCAGCTGCCCGTCGGGGATCCGCACCATCCACTGCCGGACACCGACCAGGCTCCGGTCGAGCGACCCCGTACGACGTTGGCGGTGCTGCCCGGGCCGCGCCGGGACTGGTTCACCGACGACGCCTGGCGGACCGCTGCTGACCACCCAGTGGCAGGTGTCGAGTCGACTCCAACCGGGTCGCCGTACGCCTCGACGGTGGACCGCTCGAACGGTCGACGACCGAGGAGCTGCCGTCGGAGGCGATGGTGCGTGGCGCGATCCAGGTGCCGTCCTCCGGGCAACCGCTCATCTTCGGACCCGACCACCCGGTCACCGGGGGCTATCCCGTGATCGCCGTGCTGACCGACCGGGACGCCGATCACGCGGGGCAGCTCCGTCCCGGCGGAACGGTGCGATTCGCCCTGGCGCGCGAGCGCCTCCCGGGGAGCCCCAGGCACCGCTGACCGAGCACTATGCTCCCCCCGTGCCCATCAGCCCGGCGCCCGGAATCCGAGGGCCCATCACCAAGGTGCTCGTCGCCAACCGGGGAGAGATCGCGGTCAGGGTGATCCGGGCGGCCGCGGACGTCGGCATCGGCAGCGTCGCCGTGTACGCCGAGCCGGACGCGGACGGGCTGTTCGTCCAGCTGGCCGACGAGGCGTACGCGCTGGGCGGAGCGACACCCGGCGACAGCTACCTGGACATCGCCAAGATCATCGCCGTGGCCCGGCGCTCCGGCGCCGACGCGGTCCACCCCGGGTACGGGTTCCTGGCCGAGAACGCCGCCTTCGCCCGGGCGGTGATCGACGCCGGGCTGATCTGGATCGGTCCGCCGCCCGCGGCCATCGAGGCGCTCGGCGACAAGGTCAAGGCCCGTCACATCGCCGAGAAGGTGGGTGCACCGCTGGTCCCCGGCACCCCCGAACCGGTGGCGGACGCCGACGAGATCATCGCGTTCGCCACCGAGCACGGGCTCCCGATCGCGATCAAGGCGGCGTACGGGGGCGGGGGCCGTGGGCTCAAGGTCGCCCGCGAGCTGACCGAGATCCCCGATCTCTTCGAGTCCGCGACCCGGGAGGCGGTCAGCGCGTTCGGTCGGGGCGAGTGCTTCGTCGAGCGCTACCTGGATCGCCCCCGGCACGTGGAGACGCAGTGCCTGGCCGATGCCCACGGACACGTCGTGGTGGTCTCCACCCGGGACTGCTCGCTGCAGCGCCGTCACCAGAAGCTGGTCGAGGAGGCGCCCGCGCCGTACCTGTCGCCGGAGCAGGTCGACCGCCTCTACACCGCCTCCAAGGCGATCCTGGCCGAGGCCGGCTACGTCGGCGCCGGGACGTGCGAGTTCCTGGTCGGCCAGGACGGCACCATCTCCTTCCTCGAGGTCAACACCCGCCTGCAGGTGGAGCACCCGGTCTCGGAGGAGGTGTCGGGTCTCGACCTGGTCAAGGAGATGTTCCGGATCGCCGAGGGCGAAGCCCTCGGCTACGACGACCCCGAGCTGCGCGGCCACGCGATCGAGTTCCGGATCAACGCCGAGGACGCGGGGCGCACGTTCCTGCCCGCCCCGGGGACCTTGACCGCCTGGCAGCCGCCGGGCGGTCCCGGTGTCCGGGTCGACGAGGGCTACCGCGCCGGGATGACCGTGCCCGGCACCTTCGACTCCCTCATCGCCAAGATCATCGTCAGCGGAGCCGACCGGCAGAGCGCCATCGCCCGGGCCCGGCGGGCGCTGGCCGAGCTCGTCGTCGAGGGGATGCCGACCGTGGTCCCGTTCCACCGGGCGGTGCTGGACGATCCGGCGTTCACCGCCACCGGCGGCACGCTGGGTGTGCACACCCGCTGGATCGAGACCGAGTTCTCCGGCGAGATCCCCCCGTACGACGGGCCCGCGTCCGACGCGAGCCCGGCCGAGGGGAAGACCACGGTCGTCGTCGAGGTGGACGGCAAGCGGCTGGCGGTGGTGCTGCCGGCCGGGCTCAGCGGGTCCGGGCTCGGGGGGTCCGGGCTCGGGGGGTCCGGGCTGCGGGGGGTCCGGGCGCGGGGGGTCCGGTCTCGGGGGGTCCGGGCGTGGGGGGTCCGGGCGCGGCGGCGGCACCGGCTCGGCGGCCGGCAAGCCCGCCCGTCGCCGGGGCGGCGGAGGCGCCGCCGCCGGACCGTCCGGCGACGCGCTGACCTCGCCCATGCAGGGCACGATCGTGAAGGTGGTCGTCGCCGAGGGCGACGCGGTGGAGGCGGGCGATCTCGTGGTCGTGCTGGAGGCGATGAAGATGGAGCAGCCCCTGAACGCCCACCGGGCCGGCATCGTCAGCGACCTGAGTGCGGAGGCGGGCGCCACCGTCACCAGCGGCTCGGTGGTGTGCAGGATCGTCGACGCCTGAAACCGGGCGCCGGACGACGCCGAGGCCCCAAAAACTGAGTAAGAAAGGCCCGGCGCGGTCCGATGTCCAGGACTGACGGGAGAGACTGGAGCCCATGACTGAAGTGCTGGTCCTCCTCATCGTCGCCGCCGTGGTCGGTGGCACGCTGCTGTACCGTCGCAAAGCGGTCCGGCAGCGGGAGAGCGAGCAGCAGGCCGAGATCGAGAACCAGCTGTCCACCTCGAAGCGGGCCGCCGACGAGGACGTGACCAAGTTCGGGGAAGAGCTCCAGCGCCTCGACATCGACGTCTCCGGTCATCCCCTCGACGAGCCGATGCAGCAGGACTACCAGCGCGCGCTGGATGCGTACGAGAACGCGAAGATGTCGCTCGACCAGGTCCGGGTGCCCGACGAGATCAAGCACGTCACCGAGATCTTGGAGGACGGGCGGTACGCGATCGCGTGCGTCAAGGCCCGGGTGAACAACCAGCCGCTGCCGGCCAAGCGCCCGCCGTGCTTCTTCAACCCGGCCCACGGACCGTCGTCGCAGGACGTCGACTGGGCCCCGCCCGGTGGCGCGGCTCGAGCCGTGCCGGCTTGTCCCGCCGACGCCGAACGGGTGCTGGCCGGTGCCGATCCCTACATCCGCACGGTGCAGGTCGGCGCCCAGAGAGTGCCCTACTGGCAGGGCGGTCAGGCCTACGCGCCCTGGGCCCAGGGATACTACAGCCGCTGGAACGGCAGCGACCTGCTGACCGGTGCGCTGATCGGCGGTTTCCTGTTCGGCGGTGGCGGCAACATGTTCGCCGGCGTGGGCGAAGGGATCGGCGACATCGGCGAGGGCATCGGCGACGGCATCGGTGGTCTGGGCGAAGGCCTCGGCGACATGTTCGGTGACATCTTCGGCGATTGAGTCAGAACCGCAGGGCGTCCACCAGCGGCACCAGGGTCTCCGCACAGCCGCCGTCGATCTTGACCGTGGCCAGCGGGTCGCCCCGGGTCACGCCGCGGTTCACGATCACCACGTCCCGCCCCTGCTTGGCCAGATGGCGGACGAACCGGAGTCCCGACATCACCGTGAGCGAGGACCCGAGCACGACCAGCACCTCGCCCGCGTCGACGAGGTCGTAGGCGAACCGCACCCGGTCCTTGGGCACCGACTCACCGAAGAAGACGACATCGGGCTTGAGTCGGCCGCCGCAGGCCGAGCAGTCGGCCAGGACGAAGTGCTGCCACTCCTGCACCACCGCGTCGCCGTCGGGGCGCAGCTCGGCGTGCTCGGCCGGCGGCTGCCCCTCGAGGCCCGGGTTCAGGTCGGTCAACCGCCGCTGGACCTCGGCCCGCCGGGTCCGGTCGCCGCAGTCCAGGCAGACCACCCAGGCGATCTCGCCGTGCAGGTTGACAACCGTCCGGCTGCCGGCCCGGCTGTGCAGACCGTCGACGTTCTGGGTCACGACCCCCATCAGCCCGGCCGACTCCAGGTCCACCAGGGCCCGGTGAGCGTCGTTGGGGTGCGCGTGGCCCATCCGGGTCCAACCGAGGTAGGAGCGGGCCCAGTAGCGCTGCTGCGCGGACGTCGAGCGGACGAACTCGGCGTACTGCATCGGCGTGGCGCGGATCGACGTCGGTCCCCGGTAGTCGGGGATGCCGCTGTCGGTGGAGGCACCGGCGCCGGTGAGGGCGGTCCAGGTGCGGTCCCGCAGCAGCTCGGCCAGCCCGCTGATCGCCTCGGGGCCCTCGGCCCACGAGACCGGCGCGAGGTCGAGCGCGCTCGCCTGCCAAGCCATGGGTGCTCTCCCGTCGAGTTGGACGCCGACAACGTGAGCTCGGGGTGCGTCCAGCACCCCGAAGTCACACGTTGATTCTGCTCAGGTGGACAAGGGCAACGTGCCGAGGACCACGAGGGGCGTCCGTGGGACCTCAGTTCGCCAGGAAGCCGAGCAGGTGCTCGTTGACCTCGTCGGCGTGGGTCCACAGCAGACCGTGGGGCGCACCCTCGATCTCGGCGTAGGTGGCGTCCGGCAACAGCTCGGCGAACTTCCGGCCCGTCTTGTCGATCGGCAGGATGTTGTCCGCGGTGCCGTGCACGATCAGCGCCGGCACGGTGATCGCGTCGATGTCGGCCCGGAAGTCGGTCGGCCAGGTCAGCGGGGCGGCGGCCGCGGCGTACGCACCGCTGCTCGCGGCGACGTTCCAGCTGTTGCGGAGCGCCTCCTCGCTGATCCGCGAGCCCAGGTTCTCGTCCAGGTTGTAGAAGTCGGCGAAGAACCCGGCGAAGAAGGCGTACCGGTCCTTCTTGACGCTGTCGGAGATGCCCTGGAAGAACTCGAGCGGTCCGGCGCCGTCGGGGTGCTCGTCGGTGATCAGCAGGTACGGCTCGAGCGAACCGAGGAAGGCGGCCTTCGCGATCCGGTCGCTGCCGTAGCGGGACAGGTAGCGGGCCACCTCGCCGGTGCCCATCGAGAAGCCGACGAGCACCACGTCGGTCAGGTCGAGGACGTCGAGGATGGTGGCCAGATCCGCAGCGAACGTGTCGTAGTCGTAGCCGACCGACGGCTGGGACGAGCTGCCGAAGCCACGGCGGTCGTAGGTGATGACGCGGTAGCCGGCCTCCAGCAGCACGTTCGCCTGCTTCTCCCAGGACGCCCCGTTGAGCGGGAAGCCGTGGATCAGGACGACCGGCTGGCCGCTGCCCTGGTCGTTGTAGGCGAGGTCGATGTCGGCGGTGTTCTCCTGGCCGACGGTGATGAAAGGCATGTCACTCCTTGGGTACGAGGTCGTTGCCGTGCAGATGCAGCTGACGGGCGGCCTCGGCCAGCGATCCCGAGACCGACGGATAGACGGTAAAGGAGCCCGCCACCTGGTCCACCGTCAGCCGCTGGGAGACGGCGATCGCCAACGGGTAGATCAGCTCGCTGGCCCGGGGAGCCACCACCACCCCGCCGACCACGATCCCGGTGACCGGCAGGCAGAACACCTTGACGAAGCCCTCGCGCAGACCCTGCATCTTGGCCCGGGCGTTGCCCTGCAGGGCCAGCTTGACCGTGGCGACCTTCGGTAGGGCCACGTCGGCCTGGGCCTGGCTCATGCCCACGGTGGCGATCTCCGGGGCGGTGAAGACGTTGCTGGACACGATCTTGAGATCCAGCGGAGCGACCGCGTCGCCGAGAGCGTGCCACATCGCGATCCGGCCCTGCATGGCGGCGACCGAGGCCAGCATCAGGACCCCGGTGCAGTCCCCCGCCGCGTAGACGCCACGGGCCGAGGTCCGCGACACCTTGTCGGCGACGATGAAGCCACCCTTGTCGAGGGTGACACCGGCTTCCTCCAGTCCCATCTCGGCGGTGTTCGGGATCGACCCCACCGCCAGCAGGCAGTGGGAGCCGACGATCTCGCGGCCGTCGTTGAGCCGGACGACCACCCGGTCACCGTCCCGGGTCACCGACTCGGCCCGGCACTTCGACAGCACGGTCAGACCACGTCGCTGGAAGACGTCCTCGAGCACCTGCGCGGCGTCGGCGTCCTCCCCCGGCAGCACCCGGTCCCGGGAGGAGACCAGGACCACCTCGGCGCCCAGGGCGTCGTACGCGCTCGCGAACTCCGCTCCGGTGACGCCGGAGCCGACCACGATCAGCTTCTCGGGCAGCTGCGTCGAGCGCGTACACCTGCGTCCAGGTGAGGATCCGCTCGCCGTCGGGCACGGCGTCGGGCAGCACCCGCGGGTGGGCCCCGGTCGCGACCAAGATCACGTCCGCGTCCAGGGCGACCTCGCCGTCGGCGGTCTCGGCGATCACCCGCTCCTTGCCGTCGAGACGACCCCGTCCCTGCAGGATGGTGACGCCCTGGTCGGTCAGACGCCGGGTGATGTCGATGGACTGCCGTCCCGCCAGCTCGAGCACCCGCTCGTTCACCGCCGCCAGGTCCACGTGCACCACGGTCTCGGCGTCCAACGCGTCCTTGCCGCCGAACCGGATGCCGAGCTCGGTCGATTCCGCCACCCCGGTCATCACCTCCGCGGTGGCGATCAACGTCTTGGAGGGCACGCAGTCGGTGAGCACGGCCGAACCACCCAGACCATCGGTGTCGACCAGCGTCACCTCTCCCCCGAGTTGGCTGGCGACGAGCGCCGCTTCATATCCGCCGGGGCCGCCGCCGATGATGACTACACGGGTCACCCGCGCATCCTCCCACGCGCAGTCGTCGCTCCCGCGCACCGTACGCAGGGTTCGATACCCTCGTCGCCGTGCAGTACGCCGCGTACGGGAGCAATCTCGATCCCACCCAGATGACGTCGCGCTGCCCGCACTCGCCGCTGCGCAGCACCGGCTGGCTCACCGGCTGGCGGCTGACCTTCGGCGGCGACGGCTGGGACGGTTCGCTGCCCACGGTGGTCGAGGATCCGGAGTCCCAGGTCTACGTCGCCCTCTACGACGTCACCGAGGCCGACGAGGCGGCGCTGGACAGCTGGGAGAGCGCCGACTCCGGGCTCTACCGCAAGGTCCGGGTCCGGGTCGCGACGCTGGAGGGTGAGCTGACCGCCTGGGTCTACGTGCTGAACGACTTCGAAGGTGGTGTGCCGAGCGCCCGGACGCTCGGGATCCTGGCCGACGCCGCCGAGGCGGCGGGCGCCCCGGTCGACTACGTGACCGAGCTCCGCTCGCGCTCCTGCTCCAGCGGCTGGTGATGGCGTGACCGGAGCGAGCACCGTGCCGACCCTGCCGGGCTCTGGCTAGAGTGCGGGAATGCCGTCCGACCCGGATCCGAAGACGACCGCCACCGATGCCGCGCAGGATCTGTTGGAACGTCTGACACTGACCCGACTGGACCTGGCCATGGTGCTGGGTTCCGGCTGGTCGGCCGCCGCTGACGATCTGGGCGAGACCGTGGGCGAGCTGCTGCTGGCCGATCTGCCCGGGTTCTCCGCACCGTCCGTCGTCGGACACGGGGGCACCCTGCGCGTGGTCCGCACCCCGGCCGGCAAGATCGCCGGGATCTTCACCGGGCGCACGCACTTCTACGAGGGCCGCGGGGTCGACGCCGTGGTGCACGGCGTACGGACGGCGGCGGCGGCCGGCGCCGAGGTGATCGTGCTGACCAACGGGTGCGGTGGGCTGAACCGCGACTGGGCGCCCGGCACCCCCGTGCTGATCAAGGACCACATCAACCTGACCGGCGCGAGCCCGCTGCGGGGGGCGACCTTCATCGACCTGACCGAGGCGTACTCCGCTCGGCTCCGCGACATCGCGCACGAGATCGACCCCGATCTGCCCGAGGGGGTCTACGTCCAGTTCCGCGGGCCGTCGTACGAGACGCCGGCCGAGGTGCGGATGGCCGGCGTGCTCGGCGGTGACCTGGTCGGAATGTCCACCACCTTGGAGACCGTCGCCGCCCGGGAGGCGGGCCTGGAGGTGCTCGGCATCTCCCTGGTGACGAACCTGGCCGCCGGCATCTCCCCCACCCCGCTCAGCCACGGCGAGGTGATCGAGGCCGGGCTGCAGGCGGCGCCGAAGCTCAGGAGCCTGCTCGCCGGCCTGGCGGCCCGCCTGTGATCGAGCTCCCCGCCGGGTCGTTCGAGCCGGGGAGCAAGCTCCCCGCGGGCCTGGCCGACGCGGTCGCCGCCTGGTCCGCCCAGGACCCCGATCCGGACACCCGCGGCGAGCTGGCCAGCCTGCTGGACCAGATCGACGGCCGGCTCGGACGCGTCCCTCGGCCGAGCTCACCGACGCCTTCCGCGGCCGCCTCCAGTTCGGCACCGCCGGCCTGCGCGGAGCGATCGGGGCCGGCCCGAACCGGATGAACCGGGTCGTGGTCGGTCAGGCCGCGGCCGGTCTGGCCGCGTACCTGCTGGACCGCGGGCTGGCCGGCGGCACGGTGATCATCGGGCACGACGCCAGGCACAAGTCCGACGTGTTCGCCCGCGACTCCGCCGAGATCTTCGCGGGGGCCGGCTTCCGGGCGTTGCTGGTGCCGGTGCCGACTCCCACGCCCGTGGTCGCCTTCGGCATCGGGCACTTCGGCTGCGTGGCCGGTGTCGTCGTCACCGCCTCGCACAATCCGCCGCAGGACAACGGCTACAAGGTGTACCTGGGTGACGGTTCCCAGATCGTGCCGCCGGCCGACGGACGAGATCGCCGAGCGCATCGAGGAGATCACCCGTCGCGACCTGTCCGACGTGCCGCGCAGCGACGACTACGTCGAGCTGGGTGACGAGCTGGTGGAGGCCTATCTCACCCGGGTCACCTCCCTCGTCCCCGCCGGTGCGCCCCGCGACCTCAGCTGGGTCTACACGCCGATGCACGGCGTCGGTGGCCGGGTGGTCGCCGAGGCCGTCGCCCGAGCCGGCTTCACCGGTGCCGAGGTGGTGGCCGAGCAGGCCGAACCCGATCCCGACTTCCCCACCGTCGGCTTCCCCAACCCGGAGGAGCCGGGGGCGATCGACCTGGCCCTGAGCCTGGCCGTCCGCACCGGCGCCGACCTGGTGGTGGCCAACGACCCCGACGCCGACCGCTGCGCGATCGCCGCGCCGATCGACGGGAGCTGGCGGATGCTGCGCGGCGACGAGCTCGGGGCCCTGCTCGGCGACGACGCGTTGCGCCGCGGGGTCGAGGGGACGTACGCCTGCTCGATCGTGTCCAGCTCGCTGCTGGCGGCGATGGCCGCCGCCCACGGGCAGCCGTTCGCGGCGACGCTGACCGGCTTCAAGTGGATCGGTCGGGTGCCCGGGCTGGCCTTCGGCTACGAGGAGGCGATCGGCTACTGCGTGGATCCGCAGGCCGTACCCGACAAGGACGGCATCTCGGCCCTGATCCGCGTCCTCACCCTGGCGGCCGGTCTCAAGGCCGACGGCCGCACGGTCGCGGACCGGTTGGACGAGATCGCCACCACGTACGGGGTGTACGAGACCGACCAGCTGTCCGTCCGGGTCGAGGACCTCTCCCTGATCGGGGCCGCGATGGTCCGGCTCCGGACGCAGCCGCCGACCACCCTGGCGGGCCGAGCCCGTCCAGGTGATCGACCTCGCCGCCGGCACCGACGAGCTGCCGCCGACCGACGGCGTGCTGCTGGCCGGCGAGCGGGTCACGGTGGTGGTCCGACCGTCCGGCACCGAGCCCAAGCTGAAGTGCTACCTCGAAGCCCGGGTGCCCCTGGCGGAGTCCGTGGACCTGGCCACGGACCGGGCCGGCGGGCGCGCGCCCTGCTGGCCGAGCTGCGGGCGGAGATGTCGACGTCGCTCGGGTTGTGACCCCCGGCTCGAGGACGAGCGGGCGGAACTGTCAGCAGCGCACCAGTAGCGTCGGCTCCGTGGCCATCCCGCTTCCACCCGAGTCCGACCGCTTCGAGCCCGGACTCGCTCGCCGACTGGCACGACTGGCTCGCCGAGCACCACGCGACCGCCACCGGCATCTGGTTGGTCGGGCCGCGCCGGAAGCCGGCCGGCACCGACCTGACGTACGACAACCAGGTGCGCGAGGCGCTGTGCTGGGGGTGGATCGACGGGCAGGCGAAGACGCTCGACGAGACGCGTGGCATGCAGCGGTGGACACCGCGCAACCCGCGCAGCGGCTGGTCGCGGACCAACCAGGTCCGGGTCGCCGAGCTCGAGGCCGCCGGGCGGATCCAGCCGGCCGGCCGGGCCGTCATCGAGGCCGCCAAGGCGTCGGGGATGTGGACCCTGTTCGACGACGCGGAGAACCTGATCGAGGCGCCTGCGCTGACCGTGGCCCTGGACGCGGTGCCCGCCGCGCGGGCCGCCTGGGACTCGTTCCCGCCCAGTGCGCGCAAGAACGCCCTGGCGATGATCGCCCTGGCCAAGCTGCCGGAGACCAAGGCCAAACGGATCGCTGCCATCGTCGACAAGGCGTCCCGCGGCGAAAGACCCTGACCCATCCTGGCGCGTTGACCACGAATATTCGCGCTACCTAGCAGTTTGACGCTACGATCTTCGGCATCGAAGTTCTTGGGGCGACCATGCGGTGCCTGCCCCCGACGAGGAGGTGCCCGATGGCCGAACGCGTACAGATCAGTCCCGACGAGGTCCACGAGTCGTTGGCGGCCCACGTGCTGACCGACGGCATGAAGCTGGTGCTGGACCTCCAGGCCAGCCGCGGCTCGCGGATCGTCGACGCCCGCTCCGGGCTGCGCTACCTGGACATGTACACCTTCTTCGCCTCCGCCCCGCTCGGGCTGAACCCGGCCGGCATCGTCGACGATCCGGCGTTCATGGCCGAGCTGGCCCAGGTTGCGGTGAACAAGCCGGCCAACCCGGACATGTACACCACCGAGTACGCGGAGTTCGTCGAGACGTTCACCCGGGTGGTCGGCGACCCGGCGCTCCCGCACCTGTTCTTCGTCGAGGGCGGGGCGCTGGCGGTGGAGAACGCGCTCAAGATCGCCTTCGACTGGAAGAGCCGACAGAACGAGGCCGCCGGCCGTTCACCCGAGCTCGGGACCAAGATCATGCACCTGACCCGGGCGTTCCACGGTCGCAGCGGCTACACCATGTCGCTGACCAACACCGAGCCGATCAAGACCGCCCGGTTCCCGAAGTTCGACTGGCCGCGGATCGACGTGCCGGCGATCACCTTCCCGCTCGACGAGCACCTGGCCGAGATCGAGGCGGCCGAGGATCGTGCCTACGCACAAGCACGAGCGGCGTTCGAGGCGCACCCGCACGACATCGCGGCGTTCATCGCCGAGCCGATCCAGGGCGAGGGCGGCGACAACCACATCCGGCCCGAGTTCTTCCGCCGGATGGCGCAGCTCGTCCATGATCACGACGCGTTGCTGATCTTCGACGAGGTGCAGACCGGGATGGGCACCACCGGCACCGCGTGGGCGTACCAGCAGCTGGGGGTGCAGCCCGGACATCGTCGCCTTCTCCAAGAAGGCCCAGCTCGGCGGCGTGATGGCCGGCGGCCGGGTCGACGAGGTGGCCGACAACGTGTTCGCCGTCTCGGGTCGCATCAACTCCACCTGGGGCGGCGGTCTGGTCGACATGGTCCGGTCCCGCCGGATCCTGGAGATCATCGAGACCGAGGGTCTGATCGAGGCCGCGGCCGTCAAGGGCGCGCACTTCCTGACCGGGCTGCAGGCCATCGCCGACGCCCACCGCGATCAGGTCGGCAACGCCCGCGGCCGCGGGCTGTTCCTGGCCGTCGACCTGGTCGACCGCGCCGTCCGGGACCGCGTGGTCGCGGACCTGCACGATCGCGAGCACGTGATCGTGCTGCCCTGCGGCGAGCGGTCGATCCGGTTCCGCCCGGCACTGTCGGTGAGCAACGATGAGATCGACGAGGCCGTGTCCGCCGTGGCGCGCGCGGTGAGTCGCGTACTCGGATCAGCAGAGCCAGCACCACCTGGAGGAGAGCAGCAAGTGAGCACCATCCGCACGGTCACGTCCGTCGTCGACGGTCAGCCGGTCACCGGCTCGACGACGATCAGCAGCACCAACCCGACCCGTCCCGGCGAGGTCGTCGGCCGAGGTCAGCCTGGCCGACGCGTCGGTCTTCGTCGGTGCGGCCGAGTCGGCCAAGAAGGCCCAGGCCGGCTGGGCGGCGGTCCCCGCCCCGGTGCGGGGCCGCGCCATCGCGCACATCGGCCGGCTGATCGAGGCCAACGCCGAGGCGCTGGCCCGGATCGTCACCGCCGAGATCGGCAAACCGTACGCCGAGGCGCTCGGCGAGGTCCGCGAGATCGTCGACACCTGCGACTTCTTCCTCGGCGAGGGTCGGCGCCTGTACGGGCAGACCGTGCCCGAGCGAGATGCCGGACAAGCAGCTCTTCACGTTCCGGAAGCCGGTCGGCACGATGGCGATCATCACGGCCGGCAACTTCCCGGTCGCCGTGCCGTCCTGGTACATCGTGCCCGCCCTGCTCGCCGGCAACACCGTGGTCTGGAAGCCGGCGGAGTACGCCGCGGCGAGTGCCGCCGCCTTCCACGATCTGTTCGTCCGCGGCGGGGGCCTGCCGGACGGTGTGCTCAACATCGTGCACGCCGACGGCGCGGCGACCTTCGCCGGACTGGACGCGGCCCTCGAGGCCGGCTTCGTCGACAAGGTGGGGTTCACCGGGTCCTCCGCCGTGGGCCGGGAGATCGGCGCGCTGACCGGCCGGCACCTGCAGACCGCCTGCCTGGAGCTGGGTGGCAAGAACCCGCTCGTCGTGACCCCGAGCGCCGATCTCGACCTCGCCGTGGAGGGAGCCCTGTTCTCCGGCTTCGGCACCGGCGGTCAGCGCTGCACCAGCCTGGGCACGGTCATCGTGCACGCGGACGTGCACGACGAGTTCCTGAGCCGGTTCAACGCGGCCGTCTCGGCCGCCCGCGTCGGCGACCCGACCCAGGACGTGCTCATGGGTCCGATGCTGGACGCGAAGTTCGCCGACCGCTACGAGGAGTACCTGGACTGGATCCAACCGCACCACCGCCCGCAGGCCGCCATCGGCCGGATCAGCGTGGAGAACCCGCGACACGGCTTCGTGGGCGAGGTGGGCGACGGGCTGTTCTACCACCCCGTGGTGGTCGACGGGGTCCGGCGCGGGGACCGGTTGTTCGAGGAGGAGACCTTCGGGCCGATCGTCGGCGTGACCACGTACCACTCGCTGGCCGAGGCGATCGACCTGGCCAACGCCCCCGGCTACGGACTGTCCTCGGCCATCTACACCACCGACCCGCAGGAGGCGTTCGCCTTCCGGGACGGGATCGGGGCCGGCATGGTGTCGATCAACAACTCGACCTCCGGCGCCGAGGCGCACCTGCCGTTCGGCGGCAACGGGAAGTCCGGCAACGGGTCACGGCAGTCCGGCATCTGGGTGCTCGATCAGGTCACCCGCTGGCAGTCGGTCAACTGGGACTTCTCGGGTCGGCTGCAGAAGGCGCAGATGGACGTGGTCGAGCTCGTCCCGGAGCTGGACTTCCGGCTCGACGGCTGATCTCCTGCCCCTGATGACCGTCCCCGACGAGCACTGATGGCTGCCACCCCCGACGAGGCTCTCGACGCGCACCTGCGCGCCGCCCTCTCCGACCTGTCGGACCCTGTGGTGATGCCGGCGACCGCAGCGTCTGACAGCTCGGGGGTGGCGTGGTGGTGGGGTCTGTACGAGGCCCAGCTGCGCAGCCGTGAGCTCGACCTGGCGGCCCGCCGGCTGCAGCGGCAGGGACGCGGTTTCTACACCATCGCCTCGGCCGGGCACGAGGCGAACGCCCTGGTGGCGCTGGCGCTGCGGCCGACCGATCCGGCCCTGCTGCACTACCGATCGGGCGGCTTCTACTGCGCCCGGGCGTCCCAGGTGACCGGCTCGACCCCGGTCCGCGACGTCCTGCAGGGCCTGCTCGGGGCCGCGGACGAGCCGATGGCCGGCGGCCGGCACAAGGTGTTCGGGCATGGCGACCTGGCGATCATCCCCCAGACGTCGACCATCGCCTCGCACCTGCCCCGGGCGGTCGGTCTGGCGCTGTCCCTGTCGCGGGCGTACCGGCTCGGGGTCGCGTCGGAGTGGCCACCGGACAGCGTCGTGGTCTGCTCGTTCGGCGACGCCTCGGCCAACCACTCGACCGCGACCGGGGCGATCACCAGCGCCCTCAACGCGTCCTTCCGAGGGCTGCCGGTCCCGCTGCTGTTCGTCTGCGAGGACAACGGTCTGGGCATCTCGGTGCCGACGCCGACCGGCTGGATCGAGCACGCGTACGGTTCCCGGCCCGGCCTGACCTACGTGGCGGTGGACGGGGCCGACCCGGAGTCGGCCCGTGCCGCGATCGAGCGATGCCGTCGGCGGTGGCCCGCGAGCGGCGGACGCCGGTCTTCCTGCACCTGCGGACGGTGCGCTATCTCGGCCACGCCGGCAGCGACGTCGAGATCTCCTACCGCCCGCCGTCGGCGGTGGAGGCCGAGCTGGCCGCCGATCCGATCCTGGGCACGGCCCGCGCCCTTCGAGCAGCGCGGGGCGACGGTGTCCGACCTGCTCGCCCGGGTCGACGCCGTCCGGGCCGAGGTCGAGACCACGATCGCCGAGCTGGCGGGCGCCGCGTTGCTGCGGTCCGGCTCCGAGGTGACGGCGCCGCTCTCCCCCCGCCGACCGGCGGCGGTGGCGCGCGAGGCGGCCCGGCTGGCGGCGGCCGGTGCGGGGCGGGAGCGACCACGGCGCACGCTCGCCGAGTCCATCAACGCGACCCTGGCCGAGCTGCTCGAGACCGACCACCGGGTGACCGTGTTCGGTGAGGACGTCGGCACCAAGGGCGGCGTCTACGGAGTCACCCGAGGGCTGGCCCGCCGCTTCGGTCGGGCCCGGGTGTTCGACACCATCCTGGACGAGCAGTCGATCCTCGGTCTGGGGCTGGGCGCCGGCCTCGCGGGGCTGCTGCCGATCCCGGAGATCCAGTACCTGGCCTACCTGCACAACGCCGAGGACCAGCTGCGCGGGGAGGCGGCCTCCCTGTCGTTCTTCTCCCAGGGTCGCTACCGGAACCCGCTGGTGGTGCGGATCGCGGGACTGGCCTACCAGAAGGGTTTCGGCGGGCACTTCCACAACGACAACGCGGTCGGTGTGCTGCGGGACATCCCGGGTCTGGTGGTGGCCTGCCCGAGTCGGGGGGACGACGCCGCCGCCCTGCTGCGCACCTGCGTCGCCGCGGCCGCGACCGACGGGACGGTCTCGGTGTTCCTGGAGCCGATCGCGCTCTACCGCTCCCGCGATCTGCACTCCCCCGGCGACGAGGGTTGGCTGACGGTCGACGACGGTGACCACGTGCCGATCGGCCGCGCCCGCAGCCACGGCCCGCAAACGGCCGACCTGACCATGATCAGCTTCGGCAACGGGGTGCCGATGAGTCTCCGGGTGGCCGCGCGCCTCCGGCACCAGGGGATCGACGCCCGGGTCTGCGACCTGCGCTGGCTCGCGCCGCTGCCGCTCGAGGACGTGCTGGTCGAGGCGCAGCTGGCCGGCCGGGTGCTGGTGGTGGACGAGACGCGGCATGATGGCGGGGTCGGCGAGGGCATCGTCACCGGGTTGGTCGAGCACGGCTTCACCGGACCGATCGCGCGGGTGTCGAGCCTCGATTCCTTCGTACCGTTGGGAACCGCCGCTCAGCACGTGCTGCTGGGCGAGGACGACATCGAGAAGGCCGCCCAGCGGGTGGTCGGAATGGATCGCAGATGACCGGAATCGCTCCCCTGGACCTGTTGAAGGTCGACCACCTGCTGTCGCCGGACGAACGCGACATCCAGGCCACGGTCCGCGAGTTCGTCGACCAGCGTGTGAAGCCGTTCGTGGCCGACTGGTACGAACGGGGCGACATCGACCTCGGCATCGTCAAGGAGGCCGGCTCGCTCGGTCTGCTCGGCATGCACCTGGACGGGTACGGCTGCGCCGGCACCAACGCGGTCTCGTACGGGCTCGCCTGCCTGGAGCTGGAGGCCGGTGACTCCGGTGTCCGCAGCCTGGTCTCGGTCCAAGGTTCGCTGGCCATGTTCGCGCTCTGGCGCTGGGGCAGTGAGGAGCAGAAGCTGACCTGGCTGCCGGACCTGGCCGCCGGGGAGAAGATCGGCTGCTTCGGTCTGACCGAACCCGACTTCGGCTCCAACCCGGCCGGCATGCGGACGGTCGCCCGCCGCGACGGCGACGACTGGGTGCTCAACGGCACCAAGATGTGGATCACCAACGGGTCGGTCGCCGACGTCGCGGTGGTGTGGGCCAAGGCCGACGCGGACGGTGATCATCCGGCGGGCATCCGGGGCTTCGTGGTGCCGACCGGCACCCCGGGCTTCTCCGCTCCCAAGATCACCAAGAAGCTCTCGCTGCGCGCCTCCATCACCTCCGAGCTGGTGCTCGAGGACGTCCGGTTGCCCGCCGACGCGGTCTTCCCGGACGTGGTCGGCCTCAAGGGACCGCTGTCCTGCTTGAACGAAGCCCGGTTCGGCATCGTGTTCGGAGCCCTGGGTGCCGCCCGGGACTGCCTGGAGACCACGATCGACTACGCCGGCACCCGCGAGGTCTTCGACCGACCGCTGTCGTCGTTCCAGCTCACCCAGGCCAAGCTCGCGGACATGACTCTCGAGCTGCAGAAGGGTTTCCTGCTCGCCCTGCACCTCGGCCGGTTGAAGGATGATCATCGTCTCGACCCGCGGCAGGTCAGTCTCGGCAAGCTCAACAACGTCCGCGAGTCGCTGACCATCGCCCGGGAGTGCCGGACGATCTTGGGCGCCAACGGGGTCACCCTGGAGTACCCGGTGCTCCGCCACGCCAACAACCTGGAGTCGGTGCTGACCTACGAGGGCACCTCCGAGGTCCACCAGCTGGTGATCGGCCAGGCCCTGACCGGAGTGGCCGCCTTCAGCTGAACGCTCTTGGGCTTCAACCGATGTGGCGGCGCACCTCGTCCAGGTAGGCCTTGGGATCGTCGGCGTACAGAGCGATCCGTCGGACGACCTCCGGACCGCGGGTCGTCGGCACGATGAGGTCGCGCTCGAGCACGATCTCGAGGTTCGTCTCGTCGCCGACCCGGACGTGCAGGGTGGTTGACCCGTCGTCGTCGACGATCAGAGCGGGTTCGCCGTCCCTGCGCGTACGCCGACGACGGCCCACCGAGTAGACGTCGTCCCACGACACAGGGATGTCGACGTCGGCGGCGAAGCGCACCCGGACCCCGTCCGGACCCACCGCGTGCGGTCGGGTCAGCACACCGAGCAGCAGACCGATCAGCCAGACGAGTCCCCATCCGCCGAGGACCAGCAGCGGCACCCGGAGTCCGGGTGCCCAGCGGTGCACGATCAGGTCGACGACGACCAGCTCGACCGCGGAAACGACGGTCAGCACGATGAGAATGGACAGGATC
Source organism: uncultured Actinomycetota bacterium (assembly GCA_963759915.1). Lineage (GTDB taxonomy): Bacteria > Actinomycetota > Actinomycetes > Propionibacteriales > Propionibacteriaceae > Microlunatus. Next base: position 22,728 of record CAVXBJ010000085.1, read on the forward strand.
GGCGCGGAGTAGGCGAAGCCGACGGCGCCGGCCGGGACGCGGGGGCGGCGGAACACGAAGCGGTAGATGCTCTGGTACCCGTGAATCTCCATGGCCCAGGCGCGCCCCAGCAGCCAGCGCAACCGTGACCAGACCCGAGGCCGCTGGGGCGCGACGGTGACGGTGCTCATGCCGCGGCTCCCGCCGGTGGGGTCACCGGTCCGCCCCCGCCGCGGCGGCAGTCATCAGCAGGTCCAGTCGCTCCGCGATCCGCGACAGGTCCCCGGCGAGCTGCTCCAGACGCCGGCGATCCAGATCGCCGACCAGGTCGGCAGCCAGCTGCTCCCGCTCCCGGGCCATCCTCGCCATCGTCTGCTGGCCCAGCTCGGTGAGGGCGACCAGCACCGCCCGCCGGTCGGTGGGGTGTGGACGGCGTACGACGTAGCCGGTCGACTCGAGCACGTCCACCAGGCTGGTCACCGTGCGCGGGGTGACATCGAGGGCCGACGCCAGCGCGGCCTGGGTCGAGGGACCCGACCGGCTCAGCTCCCAGAGACAGTGCACGCGCGAGGTGGTGAGCGGTGTCCCGTCGAAGGCTCCGGACAGATCCTGCTGGACGAGCAGGGAGATGTGCAGGAGCCGGTCGAGGATCGCCACCGGTTCGGTCATATCGTGACGTTACTACACTATGTTGGATCGACACTAGTTTTGATGCTCACCCCCGGAGCTGGCACACCGATGGGCGCTGTCAGCGCCCATCCGTAGATTCCCCTGTAGACAACGGATCTGGGGAAGGCGGGTGGTCGACGTGTCCGACTCGGGGGAGCTGGACTGCCCGGACGCGGAAGCGCTCGGCGGCAAGATCTGCGCCGCCGCCGGGCTCGCCGCGCAGTCGGAATGCCAGCTGCTGGAGCTGATCGGCGAGTTCGACGCCGGCAACGCCGTCCGCTGGTGGGACGGCGTGAAGTCCCTCGCGCACTGGCTGTCCTGGGCCTGCTCCATGTCACCGGGCACCGCCCGCGAACACGTCCGGGTCGCCCGCGCCCTCCGCCGCATGCCCACCATCCGCGCCGCGTTCCGCGACGGCCGCCTCTCCTACTCCAAAGTCCGCGAAGCCACCCGCGTCGTCGACCACGTCGATGACGCCGAGCTCTGCGCACTCGCCCTCACCGCCACCGCCGCCCAGCTCGCCACCACCATCGCCGGCTACCGCACCGCCGCCGGCACCCGGATCACACAAGAACGCGACCGCGGACTGACCTGGACCATCCGAGACAACGGCACCGTCGACGTCCGACTCCGCCTCCCCGCCGAAGACGCCGCCACCCTGCTCGCCGCCCTCAATGCCGCCAAGGACCAGTACGGGACGCACCCCGAGCCCGACACTGGCAGTAAGCCCGACGCCGGCAGCAGTCGCACTCACCCGACGGCCGGTGACACCGACACCACGCCGGCCTACACGTCCGCCGACGCGATCCTCGACCTCGCCCGCGTGTTCCTCCACACCGCCCCCGACGACCGCTCCGGCGAAGACCGCTCCCTCGTCGTCGTCCAGGTCCACGCCGACCAGCTCACCAGCCAGCCCGCCAACCCCGGAGACGTTCCCGCGGGAACGCCCGACACCACCACCCACCACCAGACTGGGGACGTTCCCGCGGGAACGCCCACCACCGCCGATCCGACCTGCCACCTCCAAGGCGTCGGCGGGATCGAACCCGAGACCGCCCGCAAGCTCGCCTGCGACACCGACCTCCTCGGCGCCATCCTCGACACCCACCGCGGTGTCCTCGCCCTCGGCCGCACCCGCCGCCTCGTCACCCGGACCCTCCGCCGCGCCCTGATGATCCGCGACCAAGGCCGCTGCCAGTTCACCGGCTGCCACCAGACCCGCCACCTGAAAGCCCACCACCTCCGCCACTGGGCCGACGGCGGCCCCACCGACCTGGACAACCTGATCCTGCTCTGCCAGTTCCACCACACCACCGTCCACGAAGGCCAGATGACCATCCGCCGAAGCCAAGAACGCTCCTGGGAGTTCTGGATGCCCGACGGCAAACCCCACCGCGACTGGTACACCGCCGAGGGCCTGCTCAACTTCCTCACCCAGCGCGCCGACACTCACAGCGACGCCCGCACCCGGGCCGAGACCGCCGCCACGATCAACGACGTCGACGGCTTCCACCACCCCGACGCCCAACGGATCCAACCCCGCTGGCGCGGCCAACGCTACGACCGCCAGGAGTGCGTCCAAGCCCTCTTCCGGATGCCCGTTCGCGCCACCGAGGACGCGAAGGCCGCCTGACCGTGCGCGACTTCGGACCCTGGGAGTTCCAGCTCATGCTGCTGCGCCGGATGGAGGACTTCCAACCGTCGCTGGTGAACGCCGCGCGCTCGCAGATGGGGGCGACCCGAGCCCAGCAGCGGGCGGCCCACCACCGGTGGCAACAGCTGCAGCGGTCCGCGCGCTTCGATCACGGGATCGCGGGCTACCGCGCCGCCCTGGGCCCGCCGGAGTCCGACGCGGAGCGCGAGACCTCGTACGGACCGGTCCGCGAGCAGCGCTGGCGGCTGCCGTACCTGTGGCCCGAGCTGCGCTGGTGCGTGCTCAGCGCACCGGGTGGGACCGTGCTGACCAGCGAGCTCGTCCGCGTGCGACCGCGAGCGACCGCTCTTCCCTCGAGCACGGCGCCGCCGTCGCCGTGGTCGCTGGTGGTGGCCGACACGGCCGCCCACCTCGCGCAGCACCGCGATGACACCCTCACCAGCCGCACCGTGCTCTGGTGGCCGGCGCCGGACACTCAGTCGCTCAGGCTGACCTTCGCCTGGGGGCTCCTGCAGGAGGTGGCCGTCGACAGTCGAATCGAGGACGTAGCCCGTGCCGGCCGGTGCTCCGTCAGCGGAGACGGTCCAGCGCTCAGAGAGCGCTTGCCACCGAGTCGATGACCTCGCGGGCGACGCTCGGCCGGCCGGGTCGTCGGATGCCGACCAAGGGCTCACCACCCGGGTGCGCTCCTCGACCTCGCGACGCAGCACGATCCGTGCCCGCACGGTGTCCGCGCGGGCCGTCAACCGGCAGAAGGTGAACTCTGCTTCAGGAATTGCCTGCTCGAACCGGCGCGGTCTTCCAGTCAACGATGCGGAACCTCGAGCAGGTACGCCGGTCGCGGCGAACCCGACCCAGACCCCGGCCAGGTTCCGCGCCACCAGCGGCCTGATCGATGGGCGCCGGCTGCAAAAACCCAGGTAGTCGGTGTCGACGTAGGCCACGGACTCCCCCGCCTCGGCCAGCCCGGTGTAGACCTCCCAACCCACGGCGGATTTGCCGACCGCGTCGGCACCGTAGAGCCAGACCACCGCAGACCTGCGACCGCCGGACACCGTCACCGGGTCTCGACCTCGCTCAGCAGCTCCGCGACCAGCTTCCCGACGGCGTCCACCTCGATCAGGAAGCCGTCGTGGCCGTGGTCGGAGGGGATCACCACCAGCGGGTCGGCGGTCGGGATGCCGGCCGCGAGTCGCTCGCTCTCGGCGACGGGATAGAGCCGGTCGGAGTCGATGCCGGCCACCATCGTACGAGCCGTGATCCGGGCGAGGGCGGCCTCGATCCCGCCCCGACCGCGACCGACGTCGTGGCTGTTCATCGCCTCGGTCAAGATCACGTACGAGCCAGCGTCGAACCGGCCGATCAGCTTGCTCCCGTGATGATCGAGATAGCTCTGGACCGCGTACCGGCCCCCCGCGGGCACCGACTCCCCGGTCTGGTCCGCGCGACCGAAGCGGACCGCCAGCTCCGCAGCCGAGCGGTAGGTGATGTGGGCGATCTGCCGGGCCACGGCCAGGCCGGCGACCGGTCCCGGCGCTCCCGTCCGGGGGAAGTCACCGCCGGCCCACACCGGGTCGGCGGTGATCGCGCGCACCTGGGCGTGACACCACGCGATCTGGTCCGCCGACGCCGCCGGAGTGGTGGCCAGCAGCATCAGCCGCCGCACCCGGTCGGGCACGGTGACCGCCCACTCCACCGCCCGCATGCCGCCGGCCGAACCGCCCAGCACCAGCGCCCACGCGTCGATGCCGAGCAGGTCCGCCATGGCGATCTCGGCGGCGACCTGGTCGCGGGTCGTCAGCCGCGGGAAGCGCGACCCCCACGCCTGCCCGTCCGGGGCCGCCGACGCCGGTCCGGTCGAGCCCTGGCAGCCACCCAGGATGTTGGGGGCGACCACGAACCAGCGATCGGTGTCCAGCGCCTGCCCCGGACCGATCAGGTGACCCCACCAGCCCGGCGTGGGGTGCCCGGGCCCCGCCGCGCCGACGACGTGGCTGTCCCCGGTGAGGGCGTGCAGCACCAGCACGGCGTTGTCCCGCTCCGGCGACAGCTCTCCCCAGGTCTCGTACGCGAGCCGCACACCGGGCAGCCCTCCCTCGTCCCACACCGTGGGTGACCACTCCAGCGGGAGCGTTCCCAGCTCGACGAACCGGCGGTCACCCACCGGGTCGCCGGGTTGCCAGGCGGGAATCAGGCCTCCTTGGCGGCTCGGAACCCGGCGTCCAGGTCGGCCAGGATGTCGTCGATGTTCTCGATGCCGACGGCCAGCCGGACCAGGCCCGGCGTCACTCCGGTGCTCCGCTGCTCGGCCTCACTGAGCTGGCTGTGCGTGGTCGAGGCCGGGTGGATGACCAGCGAGCGCACGTCGCCGATGTTGGCGACGTGGCTGTGCAGCTCGAGGGCGTTCACGAACCGCTTGCCCGCCTCCAGCCCACCGGCGATCTCGAAGGCCAGCACGGCCCCCGTCCCCAGCGGGGCGTACTTCTGGCCGAGCTCGTACCACTTGCTGGTCTTCAGACCCGCGTACGCGACGCTCTCCACCTCGTCCCGACCGGACAGCCACTCGGCCACCCGTGCCGCGTTGCTGACGTGCCGCTCCATCCGCAGGCTGAGGGTCTCGATCCCCTGGGCCAGCAGGAACGAGTTGAACGGCGCGGCCGCCGGGCCGAGGTCGCGGAGCAGCTGCACCCGCGCCTTGAGGATGAAGGCCAGGTTGGCGCCCAGCGCACTGCCGACGCCGAGGTCCGGGGCGTAGCGCAGACCGTGGTAGCTCGGGTCCGGTTCGTTGAACTGCGGGAACTTGTCCGGGTCAGCGGCGTAGTCGAACCGGCCGGCGTCGATGATCGCGCCGCCGATCGCGGTGCCGTGACCGCCGAGGTACTTGGTCGTCGAGTGCACGACCACGTCGGCGCCCCACTCCAGGGGCCGGATCAGGTACGGGGTGGCGACCGTGTTGTCCACGATCAGCGGCACCCCGACCTCGTGGGCCAGGTCGGCCACGTTCTCGATGTCGAGGATGTCCTGCTTCGGGTTGGAGATCGTCTCGCCGAAGAACGCCTTGGTGTTCGGTCGGACGGCCGACCGCCACGACTCGAGGTCGTCCGGGTCGTCGACGAACGACACCTGGATCCCCATCTTCGGGAACGTGTAGTGCAGCAGGTTGTAGGTGCCGCCGTACAGGCAGGGGCTGGCCACGATGTGCGACCCGGTCTCGGCCACGTTCAGCAGCGCCAGCAGCTCCGCCGACTGCCCGGACGCGGTCAGCAGCCCGCCGACCCCACCCTCGAGCGACGCGAGCCGCTTCTCCACCACGTCGGTGGTCGGGTTCATGATCCGGGTGTAGATGTTGCCGAACTCCTTCAGGGCGAAGAGGTTCGCGGCGTGGTCGGTGTCGTTGAACACGTACGACGTGGTCTGGTAGATCGGCAGCGCCCGGGCTCCGGTGGCGGAGTCCGGCTCCTGGCCGGCATGGATCTGACGGGTCTCGAAGGACCAACTCTGGCTCATGGCAGGCAACGTAGCCCGGCGCGGGGGGCATTGCCCAGTGTCTCAGTAGACAACCCGATCCGCTCGCAAGGTGTACGAATGGGGATCAGCCTAGGATCGCTCCATGACATCGACCGTCCCCCTGCCGGCCCACCTGGAGGACGCGGTCCGCAGCGAGACGTCGCTGCGGCGGTTCCTCGAGGGGCTGCCCGGCGTCGATCCGGTCGGCGTCGAGCAGCGGGCCGCCGGCCTGGCCACCCGCTCGATCAAGAAGAGCGCCAAGCTCGCGGCCATCGACCTGGCCATCTCGATGGTCGACCTGACCACGCTGGAGGGGGCGGACACCGAGGGCAAGGTGCGCAACCTGTGCCGCAAGGCGATGCTGCCCGATCCCGAGTTCCCCGAGGTGCCGCGGACCGCTGCGGTGTGCGTGTACCCCGACCTGGCCGCAACCGCGGTGGAGATGGTCCGCGGCAGTGGTGTGAAGGTCGCCGCCGTGGCCACCGCGTTCCCGTCGGGCCGCTCCAGCGTCGAGGTGAAGCTCGCCGACACCCGGCTGGCGGTGCAGGCCGGGGCCGACGAGATCGACATGGTGATCGACCGGGGCGCCTACCTCGCCGGTCGGTACGGGGTGGTGTTCGACCAGATCCAGCAGGTCAAGGCCGCCTGCGGCAACGCCCGGCTCAAGGTGATCCTGGAGACGGGTGAGCTGGCCACCTACGACAACGTCCGGCGCGCCTCCTGGCTGGCGCTGCTGGCCGGCGGCGACTTCATCAAGACCTCCACCGGCAAGGTCGCTCCGGCGGCGACCCTGCCCGTCACCCACGTGATGCTGCAGGCCGTCCGCGACTGGCGGGACCAGACGGGGCAGCAGCGCGCGGTCAAACCGGCCGGCGGGATCAAGACGACCAAGGACGCGATCCGTTATCTGGTGGCGGTGCACGAGGTCGCCGGACCCGAGTGGCTGGATCCGTACTGGTTCCGGTTCGGCGCCTCCTCGGTGCTGAACGACCTGCTGATGCAACGCCGCAGCCAGCTGTCCGGGCACTACTCCGGACCCGACTACGTCACACTCGACTGATGCGCGACTCCGTCGTGACGGACTGAGGATCATGGCCACCGACCGTAGGAAGGACCGCTGATGGACTGGGAGTACGCCCCCGCGCCGGAGTCGGCCGCCATCGGTGCCATCAAGGACCGCTATCTGCCGTTCATCGACGGGACCTTCGTCGAGGGCGGCGGCGAGGACCTGATCACCCACAGCCCCGGCACGGCCGAGCAGCTGTCGACGGTCTCGACGGTGAACGACGCCGACGTGGACCGGGCCGTGACCGCGGCCCGCCGGGCGTACGAGAAGGTCTGGGCGCCGATGTCCGGCGCGGAGCGGGGCAAGTACCTGTTCCGGATCGCCCGTGGCATCGCCGAGCGGGCCCGCGAGCTGGCCGTGGTCGAGACCCTCGACAACGGCAAGCCGATCAAGGAGACCCGCGACTTCGACGTGCCCACCGCGGCGCAGCACTTCTTCTACCACGCGGGGTGGGCCGACAAGCTGCAGCACCTGGGCGTCGGCGCGGACCCGCAACCGCTCGGGGTCGCCGGCCAGGTGATCCCGTGGAACTTCCCGCTGCTGATGGCGGCCTGGAAGATCGCTCCCGCGCTGGCGGCGGGCAACACCGTGGTGATCAAGCCCGCCGAGACGACTCCGCTGTCGATCCTGGTGCTCGCCGAGGTGATCGCCGATGCCGATCTGCCGCCCGGTGTGGTCAACATCATCCCCGGTGCGGGTGACGTCGGCTCGACGCTGGTCAACCACCCGGGCCTCGACAAGGTCGCCTTCACCGGCTCGACCCCCGTGGGTCGCTCCATCCAGCAGAGCCTGGCCGGCACCGGGCGCAAGCTCACCCTGGAGCTCGGCGGCAAGGGGGCCAACATCGTCTTCGCCGACGCCGCCCTGGACCAGGCCGTGGAGGGCATCGTCAACGGCATCTTCTTCAACGCGGGCCAGGTCTGCTGCGCCGGCTCCCGGCTGCTGGTGCAGGAGTCGATCGCCGAGGAGCTGCAGGCGTTGCTGCGGGCCCGGGTCGAGACGCTCCGGGTGGGTGACCCGATGGACAAGAACACCGACGTCGGGGCGATCAACTCCGCCCGACAGCTGGAGCGGATCACCACCTTGACCCAGGCCGGACGCGACGAGGGTGCCGAGGTGTGGTCGGCGTCGTGCCCGCTGCCCGACCGCGGCTGGTTCTTCCCACCCACCCTGATCACCGCGGCGAGCTCGTCGATGCGCGTGTCCCGCGAGGAGATCTTCGGGCCGGTGCTCACGGTGCTGACCTTCCGCACCCCCGACGAGGCGCTGGCCAAGGCCAACAACACCCCGTACGGGCTGTCCGCCGGGGTCTGGACCGAGAAGGGCTCGCGGGCGATGGGCATGGCCGCGGGGCTGCGGGCCGGCGTGGTCTGGGACAACACGTTCAACCGCTTCGACCCGGCCGCGGCGTTCGGCGGCTACGGCGAGTCCGGCTTCGGCCGGGAGGGTGGCCCGTCCGGGATGGCGGCCTACCTGGACACCGACGACGAACCGGTGCTGCCGTCGTCCCGCAGCGGAAGGAAGGGTCGCCGATGAGCCACCTGGCCGTGCCCAAGACGTACAAGCTCTATGTCGGGGGCAAGTTCCCGCGGTCGGAGTCGGGCCGCACCTATCCGCTCCGGGACGCCGACGGCGCGCTGCTGGCCAACGCCGCGCGGGCCTCCCGCAAGGACGCCCGGGACGCCGTGGTCGCCGCCCGCAAGGGGTTCGGCGCCTGGTCGGGGGCGACGCCGTACAACCGGGGGCAGGTGATCTACCGGATCGCGGAGATGCTGGACGGCCGGCGGGCCGAGTTCGTCGACCTGCTCACCCGTGGTGGCGCGGCTGCGTCGGCGGGCGGCACCGAGGTCGACGCCGCGGTGGACCGGCTCGTGCACTACGCCGGCTGGACCGACAAGCTCCCGGCGGTGTTCGGGTCGAGCAACCCGATCTCGGGGCCCTACTTCTCCTACTCCGCGCCCGAGCCGACCGGGGTGGTCGCGGCGATCGCCCCGACCGGTGCTCCGCTGCTCGGTCTGGTCTCGGTGATCGCGCCGATCCTGGCCGGCGGCAACGCGTGCGTCGTCATCGCCGCCGAGCCCGACGCGTACGTCGCCGTCACCTTCGGTGAGGTGCTGGCCACCTCCGACGTGCCGGGCGGTGTGGTGAACCTGCTCACCGGGTCGAGCGCCGAGATCGCTCCGCACCTGGCCGCCCACGCCGACGTCGACGCCCTCGACCTGACCGGCGCCGACGTGGAGCTGGCCACCGCGCTCGAACGGGCCGCGTCGGGCACGGTCACACGGGTCTACCGACCCCAGGGCACGCCGGACTTCGCCGCCGCCCCGGGCACCGCCCGGCTGCGCGCCTTCCTGGAGATCAAGACCGTCTGGCACCCGACCGGCGCCCTGTCGCTCGCGGGTGGCTCTGCGTACTGAGGTGTCTGTTCCGCCTCCTCCGCCGGCCCCTCGGTCGCACCGGGCCACCGTCGTGCTGCTCGCCGGCCCGTCCGGCAGCGGGAAGTCGCGCGTGGCCGCCTTGTCGGACTGCCCGCAGCTGCGGCTGGACGACTTCTACCTCGAACTCGACCACCCGGGGCTCCCCCGCACCCTGGGCATCGTCGACTGGGACGACATCGCGAGCTGGGACACCGACGGTGCCCTGGCGGCGATCGTCTCGCTCTGCAGCACCGGCGAGGCACCGGTGCCCGCGTACGACATCGCCACCAGCCGTCGGGTCGGACGGCATGCGCTCGATCTCGAGGGCTCCCGCTGCTTCGTCGCCGAGGGCCTGTTCGCCGCCGACCTGGTCGCGGCCTGCCGGGAGGCCGGCGTGCTCGGTGACGCGCTCTACCTGAAACGGCCCCGGGTGCTGACCATGCTGCTGCGGTTCGCCCGCGACGTCCGGGAGCACCGCAAGCCGATCGGGGTGCTGCTCCGACGCGGGCTCGCGCTCTACCGGGCCGAGCCCGCCATCCGCGCCCGTTCGCTGGCACTCGGGTGTCGACCGGTCAGCCTGCGGGAAGCCCTCCGCGTCGTCGAGGTAAGGATGCACACTAGGTCCTCGTGACTGCCATGAACCGGCTGAGGATCGCCTACCAGGGCGAGCCCGGCGCCAACTCCCACATCGTCTGCGTGCAGCACTACCCCGACGCCGAGGCGATCGCCTGCGCCTCCTTCGAGGACGTGTTCGCGGCGGTCGACACCGGCGAGGCCGACCTGGCCCTGATCCCGATCGACAACTCCATCGCCGGCCGGGTGGCCGACATCCACCACTTCCTGCCCGGCTCGGGGCTGCACATCATCGCCGAGCACTTCCTGCGGATCCGCTTCCACCTGATGGGCGTCCCCGGCACCACGTTGGAGACCATCAGGACCGTCCACTCCCACGTGCACGCCCTCGGCCAGTGCCGCAAGATCATCGCCGAGCACCACTGGCGGCCCCTGATCGCCGGCGACACCGCCGGCGCCGCGCGGGAGATCGTCGAAGCCAACGACGTCACCCAGGCCTCCATCTCCCCGCCCCTGGCCGCCGAGATCTACGGCCTGGAGGTGCTGGCCCGCGACATCGAGGACGAGGAGCACAACACCACCCGGTTCGTGCTGCTGTCGCCGGAGTTCGTCCAGGCGGCCGCCGGCAACGGCCCGGTGGTGACCTCGTTCATCTTCAACGTCCGCAACCTGCCGGCCGCCCTGTACAAGGCGCTGGGCGGGTTCGCCACCAACGGTGTCAACATGACCAAGCTGGAGTCGTACATGGTGAACGGCGAGTTCACCGCAACCCAGTTCCTGGCCGAGGTCGACGGTCATCCCGACGACCTCGGGTTGTCGCGCGCCCTCGAGGAGCTGGCCTTCTTCACCACCGAGGTGAAGGTGCTCGGCGTCTACCCGGCCGATCCGTTCCGCCTGTCCTGAGCCGCGCCCGGGCCACCCCTCGTGCTCAGGACGCCATGATCACGAAGGTGGCGGCGGCGGTCGGCGGCAGCCGGTAGTCGTACCCGAAGCCGGTGACCGGCCAGGGCACGTGCTGGACCCGGCGACCGTCGTTGTAGTAGCCGACCACCCGCGAGCCGTCGCTGAGTGAGCCGCTGTCGCGGATCAGATCCCAGCCGACCGGACCGGTACCGGGGGTCAGGTCGCCGTGCCGGAGATTCAGCTCCGCGATCGACCACCAGCTGCCCGAGCTGGTCCCGCTGGAGAGGCGGAGGTAGCGGGCCGTCGTCTCCGGCAGCGCGATGATCATCTCGCCGGGCCGCCCGGGCGCGCGCGCGACCGACCGCCAGCTCGCGCCGTCATCGGACACCTGCACCACGGAGGAGCGCAGGTAGTCCCCCGCGCTCGCCCCCACGTCGAGCGACACCTCGGTGAAGGTCTGGGCCCGGCCGAGATCGACCGTCAGGCTCATGTCCTCGGCCTGTCCCTCGCCGGAGCTCCACCGGGTCTCGAGGTCCCCATCCGTCAGGTGGGCCAGCGGGTCGTCCCCGGTCGGCGTCACCCCCGCCGCGCTCATCGTCCAGCCCGAGCGGTCGAGCGCGGTGGCGGCACCGGAGCGCCGCAGCTCGGCGCCGTACGGCAGCGCGTACGCCAGCCACTGGTCGCCGAGCTTCACCTGGCTCATCGCGGCGATCACGTCGGGTCCGACGCTGGCGGTCAGCCGACCACTCGGGGAGTCCTGCGGACCGCGTCCGTAGTCGAGGTCCACCCAGCCCAGGTCGCCGGCCGGCGCGAGCCGGTCCGGAGCCCGGAAGCAGTAGGTCGCCGCCGCGCCCGGAGCCAGCGTGGCGCTGACGTGGCGGTCGCCGACCACGACGTCGAAGGTCTGGCTCTGGTGGCCCTGGTTGTGCGCGACCAGCACCAGGGACCCGTCGCGGTTCCGGTACGCCACGTTGCTCACCGGAGACCCGGCCGGCTGCGAAGAGCCGATCCGGACCGCGCCCGGGGGGACGAACCGGCTCGCGTGCGCCAGCGCCCAGTACTCCAGGTTCTTGGTCACCGTGCCGTCGTCGTGCACCGTGACCACGCCGCGGCAGGTCGTGCAGCCCCCGATGAACGGACCGTTCAGCTGATCGAGGGCGAGATTCCACAAGATCACGGACTGGCCCCAGTGGCGCGGCACGCCGATGACGGAGTCCATGGTGAGGTCGAACGCCTCGTCGGGCGTGCCCTGCCACTCCCCGCCCGAGCACTCGGTCAGGAACGCCTGCGCGTGCGGGTAGTTGTTGTGCGACACCGACTGCGCCGACACCTGGCCGCCGTAGCAGTGCCAGGCCGTGCCGGGGACGAAGCGGGCGGCCCGCTGATCGTGGTAGATCGCCTCCGGGTAGTCGGTGATGTCCCAGTTGTGGTCGTAGCCCAGGATCGTCGTGTCGTCGAGCCCGGCCCGGTCCAGCGCCGGTCCCAGGTGGCGGCCGAGGAAGCGCGCCGCCTGGTCGGGCATCACCCCCATACCGGGATAGTCCTCGGGCTCGTACAGCGGCTCGTTCTGCAGCGACACGTAGTCGGTCGGGATGCCCGCCTTCGCGTAGGCCTTGATGAACTTCACGAAGTACTGGGCATAGGCCTTCTCGTACTTCTCCCGCAGGGAGCCCTGGACCAGGGCGTCGGTGTCCTTCATCCAACCCGGTGCGCTCCACGGGCTGGCCATGAAGCTGATCTTCGGGTTGATCGCGTACGCCTCCCGGAGCCGGGGCAGGATGGACGCACGGTCGTGGGCGATGCTGAAGTCGGACAGGTCGCGGTCAGTCGTCCCGGCCGGCTGGTCGTCGTAGGAGTACGCCTGGCCGACCGCGAAGTCGGACGCGCCCATCGGCTGCCGGAGCATCGACAGCCCGATGCCGTCGCGGGTGGAGAACAGGTCGGTCATGATCGCTCTCCGCGTCTTCGCCGGCAGACCGGAGAGCACGTACGCCGACGAGTCCGTCATCGAGGCACCGAAACCGGTCATCGTCTGGTAGCGCCGCGTCGAGTCGATCCGGATCGCGTCCGTCCCGCCGGCACCGGCCTGCCACCGGAGCGTGGGCTGGGGTGCGAGCCGCTGGTCGGTGTTCAGGTCGGTGATCCAGGAGTCGACCCCGGCGCTCCAGCCCCGCGCCGGCAACGTGGCGTCCACCGGGGCCAACAGGGCGGTGAACGCCAGCACGACCACCAGACCGGTGGCGATGAGACCGACTGTTCGCTGACGTGCCATGGATCCTCGCTTCGACGCGCGACTGGCTTCGTCCCCGGACGGTTCACCCCACCGTACGGCCTTCCGGGACTAGCCTGAAGGGGGTCGACGCGACTCCACGGGGGGAAGGGGACTCGATGACGGAGCAGGATGCAGGACCACTGTTCGCGGTGGCGGCCGAGGCCTACGACCGGCTGATGGGGCGCTACCTTCCGACCCTGTCGGTGGCCTTCGCCGACGCCGCCCGGGTCGCCCCGGGACTGCGGGCCCTCGACGTCGGGTGCGGACCCGGTGGTCTCACCACCGAGCTGGTCCGGCGGCTCGGTCCGGCGCGGGTGGCCGCGGTCGACCCGTCGCCGCCGTTCGTGGCGGCGTGCCGCGAGCGCCATCCCGGCGTCGACGTCCGCGCCGGGGCGGCCGAGGATCTGCCGTGGGGGGACGACGAGTTCGATGTCACGTTGGGGTCACTCATCTCCGGTTTCCTGAGCGACCCGACCCGCGCCGCCCAGCAGCTGCGACGGGTGACCCGACCCGGCGGCCGGATCGGTCTCTGCTTCTGGGATCTGGAGCGGATGCCGTTGATCACGACGTTCTGGGAGGCCGTGTTCAGCGTCGACCCGGCGGCGGTGGGCGAGGACGAGCTGTTCGGGCGGCGATCTGGCCAGCTGGCCGGACTGCTCGAGGCGGCCGGACTGGACGGCGTGACCGAGTCGTCGCTGCGCGCCACCGCGGAGTACGCCGATCTGGACGACTGGTGGTCCTCCTTCACCGGGGGCGCCGGTCCGGTCGGCGCCCAGTACCGGCGGATGACCGAGGACCAGCGCGACCGGGTGCGCGACCGCAGCTTCGAGCTGCTCGGCAGCCCTTCGGCCTCGTTCCGTCTCGAGGCCTTCACCTGGTGCGCGGTGGGCAGCGTCCCTCGCTGACGCGGACGACACGGCGGGGGCTGGCACCACCGGGGCCACCCGGCGCTACGCTGTGCCTGGCTCGGGGGCCGAATGCATCTGGAAGAAGTCGTCATGCGCGCAGCTACCGTCCGTACCGCTCTCGTCGCCCTGGTCTCCGCCGCCGTCGCCCTGGGGTCCTCGCTGGCCCCCTCGACGGCCCAGGCCGCCGCCCCGAAGCTCACCGTCACCAAGGTCGTGGGCAACCTGTCACTGCCCTGGGACGTCACGTGGGTGGGCTCGCTGCTGCTGTTCGACCAGCGGGGCGGCGGGGTGTGGTCGAAACGTGGCTCGGCCGCACCACAGCCGGTCTCGTTGCCGCTGCCGAGGATCTTCGCGCAGAGCGAATCCGGCATGCTGGGCATGGTCGCCGACCCGAAGGCGTCGACGAACAAGTACTTCTACACCTGCATGGCCGTGGCCAACAGCAACGGCAGCGCCAAGGACGTCGAGGTCTGGAAGTGGCGCCTGACCTCCGACACCAGAGCCGTCAAGGTCAAGGTCCTGGTCAGCGGCATCCCGCTGACGTCGGGACGCCACTCCGGCTGCCGGCTGCGGTTCCGGTCGGCCACCATGCTCTACATCGGCACCGGCGACGCCGTGGTCGGCACCAACCCCCAGAACCTGAAGTCGCTCGGCGGCAAGGTGCTGCGGATCCGCAGCGACGGCTCGATCCCCCGGACCAACCCGTTCTACGCCAAGGGCGGCAACGCCCGCTACGTGTGGACGTACGGGCACCGCAACGTGCAGGGCCTCACCTTCCGGGCCAGCAACAACCAGCTGTGGACCGCCGAGCACGGACCGGCTCGCGACGACGAAGTGAACCGCATCCTCAGGGGCCGCAACTACGGCTGGTCGCCGACGGGTGGCAGGTACAACGAGAACCACCCGATGACGGACAAGAAGCGCTACCCCAAGGCGTACAGCGCCAAGTGGAAGTCCGGCTCGCCCACGGTGGCGACCAGCGGGGCGACCTTCGTCACCGGTGCGGGGTGGCAGTCCTGGAACGGCAAGCTCATGGTGGCCAAGCTCAAGGGCAAGGGCGTGATGGTGTTCACGGTGTCCAAGTCCGGCAAGACCAAGCGCGCGGCCACCATCCTGACCGGTCACGGTCGGATCCGCACCGTGCAGCAGGGCCCCGACGGTGCGCTCTACTTCACGACCTCGAACGGGAGCGGCGACGCGATCTACAAGGTGACGCCCCGACGGTGAGCGGGTCGAGACGCCGGCTCAGGCGTCGGCAGCCGTGAGAGCGACCGCCTCGTCGAGTGCGTCCTCGGTGCGGTGGCTGTCGATCCGCACCAGGTGGGCCCGACCGACGAACAGGATGCCGGCCGCGATCAGCAGCCCGGCGCAGCCGATCCAGTAGGGCGCGCCGTAGCCGAGGGCCGTGGCGATCACTCCGGCCAGGGCCGGGGCCGCGGCCCCACCGACGAACCGGACACCGCTGTAGGTCGAGGAGGCGACCGCCCGCGGCAGATCGGTGGCCTCCATCACCGACTCGGTCAGCACGGTGTTCATCACCCCCAGGAACAGCCCGCCGACCACGATCCCGACGATCAGGACCCGCAGGTTCGCGACGTCGACGGCCAGGACGGCCATCACCACGGCCAGGGCTGCGAGCATGGCGTACAGCGTGCGACGACGCCCGAACCGCCGGGTCAGCACCGGGGCGACGAAGACCGAGGTGACGGCCAGCGCGATCCCCCAGCCGCAGAAGATCAACCCCAGCTCGTGCGCCCCGAACTCGGTGATGCCCGCGGCGTGCGCGGCCGCCTCCAGCGGGAAGGGGCTCCAGGCGAGCAGGCTGAAGAAGCCGAAGTTGTAGAACAGCGCGGCCAGTCCCAGGGTGAGCAGCGCCGGCCGCTGCAGGGCGCGGAAGGTGGCGGTGAGGGCCACCGGCTCGGGCCTGGTGGTCTCCCGGCCGAGCATCAACGTCAACGCGATCAGGGCGATCGCCATCAGGGCGGCGGTGCCGAAGAACGGCCCGCGCCAGGAGATGCTGCCCAGCGCGCCACCGAGCAGCGGCCCGACGGCGATGCCGAGACCGAGCGCGGCCTCGTACAAGATCACCGCGCTGTCGGCCCCACCGCTCGCCGCGCCGACGATCGTGGCCAGGGCGGTGGAGATGAACAAGGCGTTGCCGAGACCCCAGCCGGCCCGGAAACCGATGATCATGCCGACGCTGTCGGACGCCCCGGCGAGGGCCGCGAAGACCACGATCAGGGCCAGACCGGCCAGCAGCGTCCGCTTGGCACCGATCCGGCTGGACACGAAGCTGGTGAAGAACATCGCGAGACCGGTGACCAGCAGGTAGCTGGTGAACAGCAGCATCGTCTGCGCCGCGGTCGCCCCCAGGTCGGCACTGATCGCCGGCAGGATCGGGTCGACGAGACCGATGCCCATGAAGGCGATCACGCAGGCGAACGCGACGGCCCAGACGGCCTTCGGCTGCCGGAGCAGGGACGGGGATGCGACATGCGCGGACACGAGCAGGACCTCCAACGAGCATTTACTTAGCCTGACTATGTAAATGCTAGCACGGAGCAACCCCGCCGCGACCGCGGCGCCGGTCACAGCGTCCGCAGCTGGGCGGGGTCAGCAGTCAGGCAGTCAGGTCAGGCGGGCGAAGTCCGGTCCGGTCTCGCCCAGCTTCTCGTCCAGCTTGGCGAACAGCGGCGACGGCTTGGCCAACGGCTTGCCGGGCTCGATCGGGACCGAGGCCCAGCGCGCCTGCTCCCCGGCGTAGTCGCCCATCAGCACCGGGTAGTCCGGGCCGCCCTCCTCCGAGACGGTACGGATCTCCGGCTGCGCCGCCCACACGCCGGAGCCGCCCAGGGCCTCGTGCACCTGCTGCGCCGCGTGCGGCAGGAAGGGCGTGAGCAGCGTGTTGGCGTCGGAGACCACCTGCAGCGCGGTGTGCAGCACCGTGTCCCGACGGGCGGTGTCGTCCTTGAGCTTCCACGGCTCGTTGTCGGAGATGTACTTGTTGGCCGTCCCGACCACGCGCATGGCCTCACCGATGGCCTGCTTGAACCGGCTGCGCCGCAACAGCGCGCCGACGGTGTCGAACGCCTGCCGGGACGCCCCCATCAGCTCGTGGTCGGCGTCTCGGAGGTCGAGGGCCGCCGGGATCGCCCCGACGTTCTTGTGCGCCATGGAGACCGACCGGTTGACCAGGTTGCCCCACTCGTTGGCCAGCTCGAAGTTGTTGCGTCGGACGAACTCGTCCCAGGTGAAGTCGGTGTCCTGGTTCTCCGGACCGGCCACCGAGATGAAGTAGCGCAGCGCATCCGGCCCGAACTCCTCGATGAAGTCCCCGACGTAGATCACCTGGCCGCGGGAGGTGGAGAACTTCGACCCGCTCATGGTCAGGAACTCGCTGGAGACGATCTCGTCGGGCAGCCGCAGCTCCCCCAGCGGACCCACCTGGCCGCCGTGATCACCCTGCCCGTTGTGACCGAGCAGGATGCCCGGCCAGATGACGGAGTGGAAGACGATGTTGTCCTTGCCCATGAAGTAGTAACCGAGGGCGTCCGGGTCCTCCCACCACTTCCGCCAGGCCTCCGGGTCACCGGTCCGCCGGGCCCACTCGACCGAGGCCGAGAGGTAGCCGATCACCGCGTCGAACCAGACGTACAGGCGCTTCATCGGCTGGTCGGACCACCCGTCCAAGGGCACCGGCACCCCCCAGTCGAGGTCCCGGGTGATCGCCCGCGGCTTGAGGTCCTGCAGCAGGTTCTGGCTGAACTTCAGCACGTTGGGGCGCCAGTCGGTGCGCGAGGACAGCCAGCTGCCCAGCGAGCCGGCCAGGGCCGGAAGGTCCAGGAAGAGGTGCTCGGTCTCCACGAACTTGGGCGTCTCGCCGTTGATCCGGGAGTGCGGGTTGATCAGATCGATCGGGTCGAGCTGGTTCCCGCAGTTGTCGCACTGGTCGCCGCGGGCGCCGTCGTAGCCGCAGATCGGGCAGGTGCCCTCGATGTAGCGGTCGGGCAGGGTCCGGCCCGTCGACGGCGAGACCGCACCCTTGGACTGCTTGGCCACGATGTAGCCGTTGTCGTACAGCCCCTTGAACACGTCCTGCACCACGCGGTAGTGGTTCCGGGTGACCGTGCGGGTGAACAGGTCGTACGACAACCCGAGACCCTGCAGGTCCTCGGCGATCACCCGGTTGTACTTGTCGGCGGTCTCGCGGGTGGTCAGACCCTCCCGCTCGGCCTGGACCAGGATCGGGGTGCCGTGCTCGTCGGTACCGGAGACCATCAGCACGTCGTGGCCGCTCATCCGCATGAACCGGGAGAAGACGTCGGAGGGGACACCGAAACCGGAGACGTGACCGATGTGACGCGGGCCGTTGGCGTACGGCCACGCGACAGCGGTCAACACGCGAGAACTCATATGGCTCAGCCTAGTGCGGCGAGACGGACCCCCGAACCGCGTTTCCCGCCTCGTCGACCGGCCACGTACAGTCGCAGCCGTGACCGGGGGGACGGTAGTGCCGGCGACCACCGAGCCCGATCGCCGGCTGCTCCGGCCCGGTCTGCGGGTGATCATCGCCGGCACCGTCGGACGGGGTCACCGACCGCCGCAGCCCTACGCGGGCCCCGGCAACCGGTTCTGGGAGCTCCTGCACGCGGGCGGTCTGGTCGCCGAGCGCCTCGATCCGGAGCGGGCGGAGCGGCTGCCGGAGCTCGGGGTCGGGCTCACCGACCTGGTGATCGAGCGGGTCCAGCGGGTCGGGCACGAGCCAGAGATCCTCATCCACCGCGGCCCCTTCGACACCGCGATCCGATGGGTGGCGCCGCAGGTGGTCGCCTTCGTGAGCAAGACGGCCGCCACCTGGTACGCCCGCGGCGCGGGTCAGCGTCTCCCCCGCAGCTACGGCGAGCTCGACTGGACCGTGGCCGGAGTGCCCGGTTTCGTCCTGCCCGGACCGTCCGGTGCGAACAACGGCATGCCGCTCGCGCTGCGGACCGCGCTGTGGGGCGACCTGGCCGACTTCCTGGAAGCTGCCGACGCACCGCCGGTGGACGTCAGGCGGGCCTGACCGCCTGCAGGGTGTACGTCAACGGCATCCGGTCCACTCGCTCGGGCAGGCGGAACTCCCCGTCCTCACCGGCGACCATGTCCGGCATGGCCTGCCAGGGCACGCTGCGGTGCTCCTCGAAACCGGTGATGGTGAGGCCCGCGGCGAGCACCGCGGAGAGGATCTCACCGAGGCCGTGGTTCCACTCCGCCGATCGGGTGTGCGCGAACTCGGTCTCCGTGCTCACGTAGGTGCCCGGCTCGTCCCAGATGGTCGGCTCGGTGCGCTCGAAGTACGGGAAGTCGATCACCAGCGACCCGTCCATCCGGTCCAGGTCGGTCGCCCAGAGCACCGGATGTCCCTCCCGGATGAAGAACCGCCCACCCGGCTTCAGCAGACCGGCCACCACCTGGGCCCAGCGCGCCACGTCGGGTAGCCAGCACAGCACCCCGATCCCGGTGTAGACGACGTCGTACGCCTCCGCCCCGAGCACCTCGACCGCGTCGTACACGTCGGCGACGTGGTAGTCGATCTCCGTCCCCGTGGCGGCCGCCAGGGCGCGCGCCTGCTCGACCGAGGCGGTGGAGAAGTCCAGACCGGTCATCGTCGCGCCGAGCCGCGCCAGCGACAGCGTGTCGGTGCCGATGTGGCACTGCAGGTGCGCGCCCCGCAGACCGGTCAGGTCCCCCAGCCGCGGCCGGTCGAAGCTGACCACGTCGGACAGGTGGGTCGGATCGACGACGTAGCGCTCGACCCCGTAGTCGGGCGACGCCGCGTGCGCCGGCGCCCGCTCGTCCCACATGGCCCGGTTCAGGGCAAGGTACTCGTCCACGGGACGACCCTAGAACGCCGCACCAGCCCCCGGCAGGACGTCCACGGGCAGAACCTGAGCCATGCCGCCCGGCTGGACCGGCAATTTCCATCAGCGGACGGCAATTGCCGCGCCCCCGACCCAGCCCGCCAGCAATTTCCATCCACGGACGGTAATTGCCCACACCCCAGACCCGCCCGGACCGACAATTTCCATCCACGGACGGGATGCTCAGAGCCCGACCGCCCGCCAGCGAACGGACGCCGTACCGACTCACAGGCAGGGGTGACACCAGCCGGGACACACCCTCCTTGACCGCCCAGGCGTAGCGGTTGCCGAAGGCCTTCGAGCGGTCGAACGGGGTGCACAGGGTCAGGTCGTCGAGGTAGACGTCGCGGAGCCTGCCTCCCAGGTCGGCGTCGTAGAAGAACGCGTTGACCTCGAAGTTGAGCCGGAAGCTGCGGTAGTCCATGTTGGCGGTGCCGACCGAGCCCATCTCGTGGTCGACCAGCACGGTCTTGGCGTGCAGGAAACCGTTGCGGTAGATGGAGATGCGCGCGCCGGCCTGGCCAGCTCGTCGGCGTAGCTCAACGTCGCCGGGTAGACGAGCAGGTGGTCGGGCTTGTCCGGGATCATCAGCCGCACGTCCAGCCCGGAGCGGGCGGCGATCTTCAGCGCGTCGAGGACCGCGAAGTCGGGCATGAAGTACGGCGACTGGATCCACACCGACCGTCGCGCGGAGTCGATCATCTTGATGTAGCCGAACTTGATCCGCTCCCAGGACGAGTCCGGACCGCTGGCCGCGATCTGCAGGGCCACCCGCCCGGCGCCTCGGCCGGCTCGACGAAGTACCCGTCCCGCCAGCTGACGCGGTCCGCGGGCACCGCGGCGGCGTTCCAGTCGGTCAGGAACCGGCGCTGGATCGCCGGACACCGCGGTCCCGGTGACGCGCAGGTGGGTGTCGCGCCAGTAGCCGAACTTGGGGTTCTTGCCGAGGTACTCGTCGCCCACGTTGAAGCCGCCGACGTAGCCGATCGGGCCGTCGATCACCACCAGCTTGCGGTGGGTGCGGTTGTTGATCCGGAAGTTGATCAAGAGGGATCTTGTTGGGGAAGAAGACGGCGACCTTGCCGCCGGCGGCCCGGAGCTGGGCCAGGTCGCTTCTTGTGCACGTCCTTGCCCGCCCATGGCGTCAGAAGCACAGCACGTCGACCCCGGCCTGGGCCCGCTCGGTCAGGGCCGTCGATGATGCGGGTGCCCAGCTCGTCGGCGCGGAAGATGTAGTAGAGCACGTGGCACGTGGTCGGTGGCCGCGTAGATGTCGGCGAGCAGTCGGTCGAACTTCTCCCGGCCGTCGTGGAAGACGGTGACGTCGGTTGTCCTCGCTGAGCCGCGCACCGTCGTCGCTGATCAACAGCTCGACGACGTGGGTAGTTCGCGGCGGGCGACGTTGTTGGTCGGACCACCGCCCGGTGGTCATCGCCCGCCGCTGCTCGCTGGTCATCTCGCCGAAGTCGGTACGCGTGCCCTCGAGCAGGGCGAAGACCTTGTCCTGGGTCAGCCGTCGGCCGACGAAGACGTAGAGGACGAAGCCCACCACCGGGAGGAGGGTCATCACCAGGATCCAGGCCCACAACGAGCCGGGTCCCGCCGCTCGAGGAACATGGTGACGATGGCAAGCGCGATGTTGATCAGCAGGATCAGGCGACCAGCGTCGTGACGATCGAGATCGCGTCGCCGAACAGGGATCCCAGCGTCACCCGCGTGGCCCCGCTCATCCAGGGGCTCCCAACGCTGCGAAACCGGGCTTGATCACGTCCTCGATCAGTCGCAGCCGCACGTCGAACGGGTAGAACGCGCTCTTGGCCGCGTTGATGGTGAACCAGCGCACGTCGTCCAGGGTGTAGTCGAACGCCTCGCACAGCAACGCGAACTCCCGCGACAGGGTGGTCCGGCTCATCAGCTGGTTGTCGCTGTTCACGGTCACGCGGAACCGGAGCTGGCGCAGCAGACCGATCGGGTGCTCGGCGATGGAGGCCGCTGCACCGGTGTGCACGTTGGACGACGGGCACATCTCCAGGGGGATGCGTTGGTCCCGGATGTAGGCGGCCAGATCACCCAGTTTGGGCTTGCCGTCCGGCCCGAGGGTGATGTCGTCGATGATCCGCACCCCGTGGCCGAGACGGTTGGCCCCGCAGATCTGCACCGCCTCCCAGATCGACGGCAACCCGAACGCCTCGCCCGCGTGGATGGTGAAGAAGGCGTTGTTGCGCTTCAGGTAGTCGAAGGCGTCGAGGTAGCGGGTCGGTGGGTAGCCGGCCTCCGCGCCGGCGATGTCGAAGCCCGCGACACCGTCCTCGCGGTAGTCGATCGCCAGGTTGGCGATCTCCCGGGACGGACGGTTGTGGCGCATCGCGGTGACCAGCTGGCGGACCACGATCGGGTGCCCGACCGCGGCGGCGGCGGCCATCCCCTCGTCCAGCCCGTCCCGGACCGCCTCCACCGTCTGCGCCGGGGTGAGTCCGCCCTCGACGTGCTGCTCCGGGGCCCAGCGGGTCTCCCCGTACACGACCCCGTCGGTGGCCAGGTCCTCGACGAACTCCCGGGCCACCCGTCGCAGGTTGTCGGCACTCTGCATCACCGCGACGGTGTGCACGAACGTCGACAGGTAGCGCTCCAGCGGGCCCGAGCTGGCCGCGTCGTGGATCCAGGTGGCGAGGCCGTCGGCCTCGGTGACCGGCAGCTCGTGACCGATCTCGGCGGCCAGCTCGATGATCGTCTGCGGTCGCAGCCCACCGTCGAGGTGATCGTGCAGGGAGACCTTGGGAGCCGCGCGGATGAGGTGCAGCGGGACCGTCATCGGGTCTCCTTCCGTACGCGGTCGAGATCGTCGGAGCCGAAGGCGAGCGGCAGCACTTCCTCCATCCGCCGGATGCCCTTGGGGGTGTCGATCAACAGGTTGGGTCCGCCATGCTCCCACAGCAGCTGCCGGCACCGGCCGCACGGCATCAGCCGCTCGCCGAGGCTGTTGCTGCAGGTGAAGGCCACCAGCCGGCCGCCGCCGCCGGCGTAGAGCGCCGACACCAGTCCGCACTCGGCGCACAGCGTCATCCCGTACGCGGCGTTCTCGACGTTGCAGCCGACCACGATCCGGCCGTCGTCGACGATCGCCGCGGCCCCCACCGGGAACTCCGAGTACGGCGCGTACGCCCGCTTGGTGATGGCCCGGGCCACCTTGCGGAGGCCGTCCCAGTCGATTCCGGACATCAGCGAGACCTCAGCTCTTCTCGTACGGGATGCCGTCCGCGGCCGGTGCGCGCACCCGTCCGACGAGTCCGGCGACGGCGATGATCGTCGCCACGTACGGCAGGATCAGCAGGAACTGGCTCGGCATCGGCGTGCTCAGGGTCTGCAGCTGGGACGCCATCTGGGTGACGAAGCCGAAGAACAGCGCCATCAGCGCGGCCAGGCCCGGGTGCCACCGACCCATGATCAGCGCCGCCAGGGCGATGAAGCCGTTGCCGACGGTGAACTCCTTGCTGAAGGAGCCGGTGGAGGCCAGGGTGAAGAAGGAGCCGCCGAGCCCGGCCAGCAGGCCTCCAGCCAGCACGGCCGACCAGCGGATCCCCCGGACGCTGATGCCCACGGTGTCGGCGGCCTCGGGATGCTCGCCGACCGAGCGGACCCGCAGTCCCCAGGACGTCTTGAACAAGATCAGCCAGACCGCCAGCACCGCCAGACCGGCGAGGTAGGCCAGGATGTTCTGGTTGAACAGCACCTTGCCGAAGAAGGGGATGTCCGACAGCAGCGGTATCGGGATCGACTCCAGCACGGGGGCGTTGTTGTACTCCGCCGACGCCGGCTGGACCAGCTGGTCGAACAAGAACCCGGTGACGCCGACCGCGAGCAGGTTCAGCACGACCCCGAGCACCACCTGGTTGACCAGGTAGTTGATCGAGAACAGGGCGAGCAGGGCACCCATCGCCACGCCGGCGATCATGGCCGCCAGCAGGGCCATCGGCACCGACTGCGTCACGCTGCCGACCACGGCCGCGGCGAACGCGGAGGCCAGGAACTGGCCCTCGATCGATACGTTCACCACCCCGGCGCGCTCACAGAGCACGCCGCAGAGCGCCCCGAAGACCAGCGGTGTCGCCAGCGAGAGGGTGCCGGCGAACTGGTTGCTGACCGGGAACGGGAGATCCCGGCCGGCGGCGGCCCAGGTGAGGAACCCGACGACCAGGGCCAGGCCGGCGATGGTGCCGGCGATGGCTGGCCACCGCCCGGCCATCCGGCCGGAGAGGAAGCCGACCGCGGCCGCCAGCAGCAGCAGCGCGCAGGCCAGCACGGTGACCACCCCGGGCAGCGCGACGGTGGGCAGCTGCACCTCGTCGAAGGCATCGGACAGGGCGAACCGGGCCATCCCGGTGGTGGACGGGAGCAGGACCAGCAGCAGCACCCCGACCACCCCGATCAGCACACCGGTGGAGAGTCGCTGACGGCGCTTCTCCCCCGACTCGATGTACTGCATCTCGGTGTCGGTCCGGTCGGTGGCCGGCCCGCCGGTGGTCGGGCGCGTCGGTGCGTCGGGTCGGGGCGGCTCATGCCAGGCCTCCCTCGGTGGTCGGTCCGACCGGTCGGACCTTGCGGGTCTTGACGAACGGGATGATCGTGGTGATCAGCGCGGGCGCGGCCACGAACAGCACGATCAGGGCCTGCAGCACGGTGGTCAGGGTCAGCGGGGTCTGGGCCACGCTCTGCATCGCCAGCCCGCCGGCGTGCAGCGCTCCGAACAGCAGGCCGGCGAGCACCGTGCCGAGCGGCTTGGACCGGCCCAGCAGGGCGACGGTGATCGCGTCGAAGCCGATGGAGCCCACGATCCCGGCCGACAACGGCACCGGCACCCCCGACGCGCTCGGGCCGAGGGCCGCCTGCACCCCGGCCAGGCCGGCGAGCGCCCCGGCCAGCGTCATGGTGATGATGGTGGTGGTGCCGACGCTCATCCCGGCCGTGGCCGCGGCGTGCGGGTTGGCGCCCACCGCCTTGATCGCGAAGCCGATGGTGGAGCGGTCGAGGATCCACCAGACGGCCGCGGCGGCGACCAGGGCGACCACGAAGCCGAGGTGCAGCTGGCTGCCGGTCAACCGGGGGAAGGTGGCGTTCCAGTCGATGATCGGCGAGATCGGATCGGTCCGCCCGGGCCGCTGGAACGCCGCGGTGGTGAGGAAGTAGGCCAGCAGACCGGCGGCGATGTAGTTCATCATGATCGTCACGATCACCTCGTGGGCACCGGTGCGGGCCTTCAGCCAGCCGACGATGCCGCCCCAGATGCCGCCACCGACGACGCCGGCGACGACCGCCACCAGCAGGTGCAGCACCGGCGGCAGGTGCAGGGTGAAGCCCACGTACGCGGCCAGGATCGCCCCCCAGATCGCCTGCCCCTGGGCGCCGATGTTGAACAGCCCGGCCCGGAACGCCAGCCCGACACCGAGACCGGCGCAGATCAGCGGGGCGGCCTGGGCGGTGGTCTCGGTGATGGCCTGCCAGCTCCCCAGCGAGCCGGCGATCAGCGCACCGTACGCGCTGCTGACCTTGTCCCAGCTGGCGGTCAGGGCGTCGGAGGGTCGGGCGAAGAAGTAGGCGTAGGTCGAGCGGACCTCGGTGTCGGAGACGATCATCAAGATCGCGCCGACGATGAACGCCAGCACGATCGCCGCCACCGTGGTGATCACGTCGATCCACGGGATCTGCCGGCGGGGCCCGCGTCGACCGGCGCGCCGCGATCGGCTCACTCATGTCCCACCTCCCGCTCGAGGCGTCCTTCGCAAGCGTCGCGTCCTCTTCGGCGGCCGTGGTCACCGAGGCGGCCGCGAAGGCCTCCTCGGTCGGCACCCCGGCCATCATCAGACCCAGCACCTCACGGGAGGTGTCGGGCGGCACGATGCCGACGAGTCGGCCGCGGTACATCACCGCGACCCGGTCGGCCAGGGCGACCACCTCGTCCAGCTCGGTGGAGACGATCACCACGGCCGTGCCGCGATCACGCTCGGTGACCAGCCGACCGTGCAGGAACTCGATCGCGCCGACGTCGACCCCGCGGGTCGGTTGGCTGGCGATCAGGGCCGACAGCGGTCGGGACAGCTCGCGGGCCAGCACGACCTTCTGCTGGTTGCCGCCGGACAGCGAGGTCAGCGGCGCATCGACCGACTGCGTCCGGATGTCGAACTCGGCCACCCGGTCCTCGGCGTTGCTGCGGATCGCGGCCAGATCGAGCGCCGGACCCTTCGCGTACGGTGGCTCGTCGAAGCGGTTCAGGACCAGGTTCTCCGCCACCGAGAACGACCCGACGAAACCGTCGTGCTTGCGGTCCTCGGGCACGAAGCCCAGCCCGTCGGCGATGCTCTGCTTCGGGCGTGTGCTTGGTGATCGGGCGCCCGTCCAGGGTCACCGTGCCCTGGCTGATCGGGATCAGACCGAGCAGGGCCTCCACGAGCTCGGTCTGGCCGTTGCCCTGCACGCCCGGCGATGCAGACGATCTCGCCGCCCGACACCTCCAGGTCGAGCCCGTCCACCACCAGCGCGCCGGCGGTGTTGGCGACCGAGATGCCGGCGAGCACCAGTCGCGGGTTGTCGCTGCGCCGCGGGGCTTCCTTGGCGACCAGCAGATTCACCGCCCGGCCCACCATCAGCTCGGCCAGCTGTCCCTCGGAGTCGGTGGGCTGCGCGGTGCCGACCACCTTGCCGCGCCGGATCACCGTGATCTTGTCGGCGATGGCGCGCACCTCGCGCAGCTTGTGGGTGATGAAGACGATGGCCTTGCCCTCGTCGCGCAGCGAGCGCATCACCGTGATCAGCTCGTCGATCTCCTGGGGGGTGAGCACCGCGGTCGGCTCGTCGAAGATCAGGTAGGTGGCGTCGTTGGCCAGCGCCTTCAAGATCTCCACCCGCTGCTGGATGCCCACGGGCAGATCCTCGATCAGGGCGTCCGGGTCGACGGACAGCCGGTAGCGATCCGACAGCTCGCGGACCGTCTTCCGGGCCTGGCGCATGTTGAGCACCCCGCCGGTGGTCTGCTCCCGCCCCAGGATCAGGTTCTCGGCCACGGAGAAGACCTCGACCAGCATGAAGTGCTGGTGCACCATGCCGATCCCGGCGGCCATCGCCTCCTTCGGGGTGCGGGAGGTGTGCGGACGACCGTCGATGGTGATCTCACCCTCGTCGGGCTGCAGCATCCCGTACAGGACGTTCATCAGCGTCGACTTGCCGGCACCGTTCTCGCCCAGCAGGCAGTGGATCTCCCCCGGCCGGATGTCGAGGTCGATGTGGTCGTTGGCGACCAGGGAGCCGAAGCGCTTGGTGATCCCGCGAAGCCGGAGCCCCCGGGGGTCAGGGGTGTCCGGCTCGGGTTCAACACTCACGGTCGAGTCCTCCTCACAGGCTGCGGGTCTGGGGCGATCCTTGCAGGAGTCGGCGCCGAAGGCGACGAAGGGAGACCCTGGCGGGTCTCCCTTCGTCTGTCGGGGCGATCAGGAAGTCGGCTGGGACTTCGACTCGATCTTGATCTTGCCGGAGATGATGTCCGCCTTGATCGCGTCGAGCTCGGTCTTCATCTCGGCCGGGACCTTGGCGTCGAAGTCGTGGAACGGCGCCAGCCCGGTGCCCTCGTTCTCCAGGGTGCCGACGAACGGATCGCTGCTTGAACGAGTCGTCCTGGGCCGCCTTGATCGCGTCGAAGACCGCCACGTCCATGCCCTTGTAGACGCTGGTCATGATGTTGGCGCAGTAGTTCGGTGCGCTGACGCAGCCGTCGGTGTCGACCCAGATGGCGTTCACCTTGCCGCCACTGGCCTTGGCGGTCTGCAGCGCGCCCTCACCGGCCGGACCGGCCACCGGGAAGATGATGTCCGCGCCCTGGCTGGTCAGGCCCTGGGCCGCACGCCCACCGCCCTTGACGTCCTCGAACGGCTTGTCGGACTGGACGAAGGTGCCGTCCTGCTTGTCGGCGTTCCAGCCGAGCACCGAGACGTCCTTGCTCTTCTGCTGGTTGTAGTAGGCCACGCCCTGGGCGTAGCCGTCCATGAAGATCGTGACCGTGGGGATGTTCAGACCGCCGAAGGTGCCGACCTTGCCGGTCTGCGTCATGCCCGCGGCGAAGTAGCCCGCGAGGAAGCTGGACTGCGCGGTGTTGAAGACCAGCGGCTTGAGGTTGGTCACGCCGGCGAACTTCGCGTCGTTGGAGTCGACGATGGCGAACTTGATGTCGGTGTTCTTCTTCGCCGCGGCCAAGGTGTCGTCGGCCAGCAGGAAGCCCACCGTGACGATGATGTTGCACTTGGCGTCGACCATCGACTGGATGTTCCTCGCGAAGTCGGCGTTGGTGGCGGACTCGACCTCACCGGTGGCGATGCCGAGCTGGTCCTTGGCGTCGGTCAGTCCCTTGTACGACGTCTGGTTGAACGACTTGTCGTCGAAGCCACCGGAGTCGGAGACCATGCAGGCCTTGAAGTCACCCGTCGGCGGCGCTGGTGTCACCACTCGGCGCTGCCGACGAGCCGCCGCCCTCGGTGCCCGGTGCCTGCGCACAGCCAGCGAGAGCCAGCGTCGCCGCAGCAGCGGCGGCGCACAGGCCCAGGAAAGTCTTCTTCACTCTCATGCCTCCTCGGCAGGATGGAACGAAACAATCTGTTGTCCGGTGAACTCACGACCGCACGCATCGTCGGTCCGGCCCATGATTCTCACAGACTCTAACCGGACCCTCAGGGATTGCTGCCAATCCGCGTAACGATCTGGGAAATCTTGCCCCGTTGCCCGGACCTGGTGCACGGATCCACCCTTGACTCAGTCGACGGGCTCGGCTCGGTCGGCTCGCGACCGCAGCCAGCGTCGCGACACCGACCCGGAGGCACTCCTCGTCCACGTCGAAGGTGGGCTGGTGGATGTCGGCGACCGACGACCGGCCGACGGGACGGACGCCCAGCCGGGCCATCGCCCCCGGCACCTGACGCAGCATCCAGGCGAAGTCCTCCCCACCCAGCGACTGGTCGGTGGCGGTCACGCCCGCGCGGACCGAGGACGGACCCGGCGGCCTGGCTCAGCCGCTCGACCCCGAGCTGGTGGTTCACGGCCGGCGGCACCCCCGCCGTGACGGAGACCTCCACCCCGACCCCGAACGGCTGGACGATCTGGCTGATCAGCTCGGGGATCAGCTGCTGGCCGGTCCGCCAGCCGTTCTCGTCCAGGGCTCGCAGCGTCCCCTCGATCTGACCGACCTGGGGAATGGCGTTGGCCGCCGAGCCCGCGTGGATCCGGCCCCACATCATCGACAGCCCGCTGCGCGGGTCGACCCGTCGGGACAGCAGCAGCTGGGTCTCGGTGGCGAGCGCCCCGAGGGCCCCGACCAGGTCGGCGGTCAGGTGCGGACGCGAGGTGTGACCTCCGGTGCCGGTCACGGTGAC
The DNA here is from genome assembly GCA_963759915.1 of uncultured Actinomycetota bacterium. Classification (GTDB taxonomy): domain Bacteria; phylum Actinomycetota; class Actinomycetes; order Propionibacteriales; family Propionibacteriaceae; genus Microlunatus. Next base: position 51,983 of record CAVXBJ010000085.1, read on the forward strand.
GGTGACCTGGTCCACGGCCGAGGTGATGGGGCCGACCCGCAGGGCGATCTGGCCCACCTCGGTCCGCGGGTCGCAGTGCAGCGCGTACACCTCGCTCACCCCGTCCAGCACCCCGCAGGCGATCGCGTCGACCGCCCCCCGGGGCTGGTCTCCTCGGCCGGCTGGAAGATCAGCCGGACACCGCGGTGCAGCTGCCCCTCCTCGCGGAGTCGGGCCAGGACCAGTCCCACCCCGAGCACCACGGAGGTGTGCACGTCGTGGCCGCAGGCGTGGCAGACCCCGTCGGTGACCGAGCGGTACGGCACGTTCTTGCCGTCCTGGATCGGCAGCGCGTCCAGGTCGGCCCGCAGCCCGACGAGGTCGTCGGGCGACCCGACCCCGTCCGGGAGGATGTCGCAGACCGCCCCGGTGCCGACCCGCAGCACCTCGGCCTGCAGTCCGGCCCGGGCGAGGGTGTCGACCACGAGCTGGGTGGTGCGGTACTCCTCGTGGCCCACTTCCGGATGGGCGTGGATGTCGCGACGCAGGGTGACCAGATCGTCGTACCGGCGATCGGTCTCTTCCTGGATCAGCTGGAGCCGCGAGCTCGTGGACGTCTGCACCTGCACCGGGTCAGTTTCTCACTCCCGCGGCCTGCTCCGGTCGAGGCGCTGACACGTGGTCCGCGCGAAGAAAGGATAGGCTGCCCTTACGGACCGCTACAGAACCCGACGAAAGGTCCCCGGTGGGCTACTACTCCGACTACTACCGCGCCGACGTCCGCGAGGTGGTGGCGTTGACCCCGAACATGATCCGGATCGTCTTCGGCGGCGAGGACCTGCGTCGCTTCGTGAGCAGCGGCGACCCCGACGAGCGACTGGTGGTCGTGCTCCCCCGCCCGGGCGAGCGCGGGGCCCCGGCGCCGGTCCGCCAGGACGACGGCACGCTCGACTACCCCGCCGACGACGAGCCGGAGATGCGCAGCTACACGGTGCGCCGCGTCGATCCCGCCAGCGGCGAGCTGGTGATCGACTTCGTCCGGCACGAGGGCGGCGCCGCCGCGAGCTGGGCGCTCCAGGCCCGTGCCGGTGACGTCGTCTACCTCAGCCCGGCCAAGGGCTGGTACTCCCCGCCCGCCGAGACCACTTGGCAGCTGCTGATGGCGGACATGACCGCCCTGCCGGCCCTGGGTCGGATCCTCGAGGAGCTACCGGCCCGGCAGCGGGCGCTGGTGCTGGCCGAGGTCACCGAGCCGTCCGACACCCAACCGCTCGACAGCCCCGCCGACGCCACCTGCACCTGGCTGCCGGGTAGCGGCAACGGCCACGGCCCCAGCCGCCTGCTCGAGGCCCTGCGGCAGATCGAGCTGCCCGAGGGACCCGGCTACCTCTGGTTCGCGGGCGAGGCGGCCGAGTCGCGGGCGGTGCGCAAGTACGTCCGTCGCGAGCTCGGCTGGCCGACCGAGCGCTTCACGATCATCGGGTACTGGCGGCTGGACAAGGAGCGGTGGCTGGCGCGCTACGAGGAGGTCGGCGAGAGCCTGGAGAAGGTGTACGAGAGCGCCGTCGCCTCGGGGCTGTCGGAGGGCGACGCGCTCGAGGCGTACGAAGAGGCGCTGGAGAAGGCCGGGCTTTAGCTGCTGAGGCTTAAGCGCGGAGGCTTTAGCGATGGGCTTCACCACGGCAGGATTCAGCTCTGTGCTTCAGCGCGCCGAGCTTCAGGCGGCGCGAGGAGCCGTCGACTGCTCAGCCGGCGGACAGCGCGATCAGCGCGACAGAGCTCAGCGCCACCAACCAGCTGGCGAAGCTGCCGACCAGGAAGTACTCGGTGATGTCGCTGGCCCCGCCGTAGCCCGGGTCGCCGGCGCGGGGAACCCGGAGCTCGGGAAACCGCAGCAGCGACTTCGCGGCGACGACGATCGCCGCCCCGGTGAGGCTCCCCCCGACCCCGAGCCCGAGGATGAGCAGCCGCTCCATCGGGCCGAGCACCCGCCCGCCGCGCAGCGTCTTCTCGTTGTCGCTGGCCGGCACGCCGACGAGGTCGAGGAGCAACCGGACGATCACGTTGGCGGTCGAGATCTGCACCAGCAGGGCCGCGACGACCAGCAGCACCCGCTCGGCGGGCAGGTGGCCGAGTCCCGACCGGGCGAGACCGGCGGTGAGGAACGCGGCGCTGCCCGCGGCGGACCCGGCGAGCAGCAACGCCAGGACACCCGCGACGACCGACGCGTACGCCACGACGGCGGCACGCACCGGGGTGAATCGGGCCGGCACCCCGGGGGTGGGCAGTCCACCGAAGCGCGCGGTGGCGACACCCGATCCCGCGACCCAGCCGGCGATCCCGACGGCGGCGACGACCCAGGCCGCCCAGCCGGCGCCGACCGGGCGGACGGCGGCGGCGGCGACGAGGAGCGACAGGACGGCACCGGCCCCCGCCACCGCCACCAGGGCCGTCAGCCGGAACCGGAGTCGGGACCGGACCAGGTCCAGCCCCGCGACCAGCAGCAGCCAGACGGCCAGCGCCGTCACGGCGAGGGAGCCGACGCGGGTGAGAGCATGCGCTGAGCATCCCGGACGGCACTGACACCCTTGGCGAAGGCCTGGGAGACGGCGGAGTCGCTGATCCCCTGCTCAGCGGCGATCTGATGCTGGCTGGCCCCCTCCAGGGAGCGCCGCAGCATCCGTCGCGACCGGTCGTTCAGCCGGTCCACGAGGGCGTCGCGGACGGTCAGGAACGCGTTGACCAGCGCCGCCGGCCCCGCGGCGTCCACGGCGTACCGGTCGTCGTAGGCAGTGCGCCGGCTGCGACCCAGCGGTTCGCTCAGGGCTTCCAGGGCGGCGCGAGCTCCCCACCACGCCTCGCCGTCCTGCAGCATCGGCGTCCGGTCGGCGTCGAAGACCTCGCGCTCGCCCACCCCGACGCCACAACGCGCATCCATCGGCGCGGGCAGGTTCAGGCGGACGAGCAGCGACGCCAGGGTCGCCTGACCGAGGTCGGCGTACACGCCCTGGAACTCGTCCCCGACCGTCGCCTCGAGCCGGTCCACCGGCGGGACCACAGCGCTCGTGGCCCGCAGGGCTGCCTCGAGGTCGGCCTGGGCGGCCGCCCGTGACGTGGACCGCCGCGAGCCGACCAGGTCCCCGATGAGCGTGAACACCAGCATGGGTGAAGTGTAGACCTTCACTTCCAAAGCCTGAAGCAGATTGCTTAATCGTCTGGCGGTTGGCTCCACAGCTGCTCGATCGGTGGCCCGCAGGAGGATCTTCTCGAACCCGTTCACCTCCAGCGGCTGCACGGCTCCCGCCACCGGTTCGGGCAGGGCCACCTCCATCACGAAGTCGGCGGACTGTGTTTCCTACCCCCTGCCCGCTGGCGTGATCGGTCAGAACCGCTCAGTCGGCTGGTAGGTCCCCCACACGTCGCGCAGAGCGTCGCACACCTCACCCACCGTGGCCCGGGCCGCCAGGGCCTCCCGGAGCGGCACCAGCACGTTCGCGGTGCCCGCGGCCGCCGCCTGGACCGCCGCCAGCGCGGCGTCCACCGCGGGTTGATCGCGCTCGGCCCGCAGCCGGACCAGCCGCTCGGTCTGCGCGGCCTCGATGGCCGGGTCGACCCGCAGCGGATCATACGGCTCCTCCTTCGCCAGCTGGTAGCGGTTCACCCCCACCACCACCCGCTCACCGGCGTCGACACCGCGGGTGACGTCGTACGCCGACCGCTCGATCTCACCCTTCTGGTAGCCCTCCTCGATGGCGGCCACCGCCCCGCCCCGGTCGGCGACCTCCCCCATCAGCCGCTCGATCTCGGCCTCCAGGTCGTCGGTCAGCGACTCGACCACGTACGACCCGGCGAAGGGGTCCACCGTGGCGGTGATGTCGGTCTCGTACGCCAGCACCTGCTGCGTGCGCAGCGCGAGCCGGGCGGACTTCTGGGTGGGCAGCGCGATCGCCTCGTCGAAGGAGTTGGTGTGCAGCGACTGGGTGCCGCCGAGCACCGCGGCCAGCGCCTGCACCGTGACCCGCACGAGGTTCACCTCGGGCTGCTGGGCGGTCAGCTGGACCCCGGCGGTCTGGGTGTGGAAGCGCAGCATCGCCGACTTCGGGTCGCGCGCGCCGAAGCGCTCGGTCATGATCCGCGCCCAGATCCGCCGGGCCGCGCGGAACTTGGCCACCTCCTCCAGCAGCGTGGTGCGGGAGACGAAGAAGAACGACAGCCGGGGGCCGACGTCGTCCACCGCGAGGCCGGCCGCCAGCGCCGCCTCCACGTAGGCGATCCCGTCGGCCAGGGTGAACGCGACCTCCTGCGCGGGGGTCGCCCCCGCCTCGGCCATGTGGTAGCCGGAGATGGAGATCGTGTTCCACCGGGGCGTGTGCTCGCGGCACCACGCGAAGGTGTCGCTGACCAGGCGCAAGGACGGCGCCGGCGGGTAGATGTAGGTGCCCCGGGCGATGTACTCCTTCAAGATGTCGTTCTGGATGGTGCCGGTCAGCGTCGACAGCTCGACCCCCTGCTCCTCGGCCACCAGGGTGTAGAGCAGCAGCAGCACCGCGGCCGGCGCGTTGATGGTCATCGACGTCGACACCTCACCGAGCGGGATGCCGGCGAACAGGGTCCGCATGTCCTCGATCGAGTCGATCGCCACCCCCACCTTGCCGACCTCACCACCGGCCAGCGGGGCGTCGGAGTCCATGCCCATCTGGGTGGGCAGGTCGAACGCGACGGACAGCCCGGTGGTGCCGTGGGCGATGAGCTCGAGGTAACGGGCGTTGGACTCCGCGGCGGTGCCGAAACCGGCGTACTGCCGCATCGTCCAGGGCCTCGTCGTGTACATCGACGGGTAGACGCCCCGGGTGTAGGGGTACTCCCCCGGAGCCCCCAGCGCGGTGGCCGGATCGAAGTCGTCCAGCGCCTCCGGTCCGTAGACCGGCTCGAACGGCGTGCCCGACTCGGTCTGACCTCGCATCGTCGTCCTCTCGTTGACCGTGCCCCGCCGGCTTGATGAGAGCATTCTCACCGCCGGCTCATCTCGACGCGCTCACGACTTTGGCATGCTTGCATGATGCCTGCCGACCGCACCCGGGACCGCGCCGGGCGTTCGGCGCGGCTCACCGCCCAGCGACCCGTGCCGTGGCGGCCCCTCTCGGTGCGCGCCCGCATCCTCACCGCCGTCCTGGTGACCACCGCCATCGGGATGCTCGGAGCCGGTGGGGTGTCGTACCTGATCGCCCGGGAGCAGACGCTGGACAACATCCGCAACTCGTTGCTGCAGGAGAACGAGGAGATCAACACCGTGGCGGCGCTGGCCGGTCGCGGGGAGACCGGCCGCACCATCACCGGTCCGGGTGACGTGCTGTGGTTGGCCATCAAGAGCTCCGTCCCCGATCCCGACGAGGCGATCATCGGCCTGGTGAACGGGAAGGTCGAGTGGGTGCCCAGCTCGGAGGAGCCGAGCCAGAAGTCGCTGGAGGACGACCCCGAGCTGATCGCCGCAGCCGCCGCGGTGCGCCCCGGCCGGCCGGTGGTGCTGCAACGGATCTCGACAGCTGGTCATCCCGACATCGCCTTCATGTCCATCCCCGTCCAGGTGAAGGGCTCCCCGGACCTGGGGCACTACGTGGCCGCCGTCGACGTCCGGCTCGCGTTCCAGCCGATCATCCGCACCCACCTGACGTACGCGGGCGTCGCGCTGGTGGCCCTGGTGGCGATCGGCATCGTCGGCTACCAGGTGGCCGGCAAGCTGTTGTCACCGCTCCGGTCCCTGCGTCGTACGGCGCAGCGCATCACCGAGACCGACCTGAGCGAGCGGATCCCGGTCGACCAGCTGGCCAGCAAGGACGAGGTCGGTGATCTCGGTCGCACGATGAACGCGATGCTGGATCGCCTGTCAGCCTCCTTCGACAACCAGCGGCGGCTGCTGGACGACGCCGGGCACGAGCTCAAGACCCCGATCACGATCGTCCGTGGTCATCTGGAGCTGATCGACCCAGAGGACCCGGCCGACGTGATCGAGACCCGCGACCTGGCCATCGACGAGCTCGACCGGATGCGCCGCCTGGTCGACGAGATCTTGATGCTGGCCAAGGCCCGCCGGCCCGACTTCGTCCAGCCGGAGCCGGTGGTGGTCGCCGATCTGCTCGCCGGGGTGCTCGACAAGGTGATCGCCCTGGGCGACCGGCGCTGGCTGATCGAGGCCACCAGCAACGAGGTCGTGACCCTCGACCCCCAGCGGATCGCGCAGGCCCTGATCCAGCTGGTGGCCAACGCGCTCAAGTTCACCGCACCGGGCTCGGTGATCGCCCTCGGCGGTCGGATCTACGGGCCCGAGGTGCGACTGTGGGTGCGCGACGAGGGCACCGGGATCGCTCCCGATGACCGGGGACGGATCTTCGAGCGGTTCGGGCGCGGGACCGACCCGACCGGTACGCAGGCGCCGGGCACCGACGACGGCGCGGGGCTGGGCCTGGCCATCGTGGATGCGATCGCGCTGGCCCACCACGGACGGGTGGCCCTGGCGACCGAGGTGGGCGTCGGCTCGACCTTCACACTCTGCCTGCCCCGGTCCGGCCGGTCCTTCGACGGCGAAGCCGAGTCCGACACCGAGGCCGGACTCGCCCGCTCGGAGCACGATCCTGACCCGCCCGTACGGCCCCAGACCGCCCAGCAGCCATTCACGAGCACGCCGACGACGAGGGAGACCGTGACATGGCCGCCATCTTGATCGCCGAGGACGAGCCGCGGATCGCCGCGTTCGTCGAGAAGGGCCTGCGGGCGGCGGGTCTGTCCACCACCGTGGCCCGCACCGGTCCCGATGCCCTGGACTACGCGTGCACCGGCGAGTTCGACCTGATGGTGCTGGACATCGGCCTGCCGCTGATGGACGGTTTCGCCGTGCTCGAGGCCCTGCGGGGACAGGGTTCGACCCTGCCGGTGATCATCTTGACCGCTCGGGACTCGGTCACCGACACGGTGGCCGGACTGGAGGGGGGCGCCGACGACTACATGGCCAAGCCCTTCAGGTTCGAGGAGCTGCTGGCCCGGGTCCGGATCCGGTTGCGGGACACCGCCCCGGCCCAGTCGGTGGTGCTCAGCCACGGCGACCTGAGCCTGGACCTGCGGACGCGGGTGGTGGCGGTGGCCGGCACGCCGGTCGAGCTGTCGGCACGGGAGTTCACCTTGATGGAGACGTTCCTGCGGCACCCCAACCAGGTACTCAGCCGCGAGCAGCTGCTGTCGCGCGTGTGGGGCTACGACTTCGACCCCGGCTCCAACGTGGTCGACGTGTACGTGCGCTACCTGCGCAACAAGATCGGCAGCGACCGGATCGCCACCGTCCGCGGAGCCGGCTACCGGCTGTCGGTCTGAGCCTTGCTCGTGGCCGGGGTGTGTCGCTCAGCCGGGGGTGTCGGGTGACTTCGGCGACTTCGGGCTGATCGGGCTGGCGGCCGAGACCGTCTTCTTGCCCGACGGCTCGCTCTTCTTGCTGGGCTTGGGGGTGGCGCTGGGTTTCGCGGTGGAGTCGCCTGCCGCCGCCGCCGTGGTCGGGGCCGTGGCCGCCGGCGTCGGGGTGGCCCGGGCGAGCTTCGCCCGGTTGGCGGCCTCGGCGTCCACCACCAGTCCGCTCTGCTCCAGCTCGGCGTCCAGCGTCGGTGACCCGTACACCGCGGCCACCGGCGAGATGACGAGCGCCGCGGCACCGCCGGCGACGATCCACTTCGTTCGGGTACGCATGACCCCAGCCAACCGCGCCCGGATGAGGCACCCGGGAGATCAGGATGAGAGTGCTCTCATCCTCGTGGCCTGCCGGCGGCGCCGATCTTCCGACCAAGGACGACTTCTCGGCGCCGCAGCCCGGCCGGTAGCCCGGACTTTCCGACCACGGACGACATTTCCGCGCCGCAGCCCGGCCGGTAGCCCGGACTTTCCGACCACGGACAACTTGTCCGCGCTCACCGGCGCCAGCCCGGCCTCAGCGTGCCGCGGCAGAGCCGGGGCGTCAGCCGGCGCTGCGGACCAGCCGTTCGGCCGCGTCGATGATCTGCTCGGTCTCGGCCTCCCAGCGGGGCTCCTGGCCCCGGTACGGGCCGGTGGCCAGGGAGACGACCACGCCGGCGGCCCGCAGCCGGAGCTCCACCGGGTCGACCCGGGCGTCAAAGACCGGCATCCAGGTCCGGACGAGCTGGCTGACCCGGGCGGCCTGGACGGTGCTCATCCGCTGCACGGTGGACAGGTGGGCGACCAGGCAGGCGAGGTCGTCGGCACGGCGACCGGGACCGACGGTGTCGATGTCGAGCAACCCGGTGACCCGCCCCTCGGCCACGAACAGCTGTCCCTCGTGGAAGTCACCGTGGGTCGGCTCGCTGCCGGGCTCGACACCGGCCAGTCCGCCCCGGACCTGGTCGACCAGCCACCGCAGCCGGGCCTCCAGCGGCGGCAGGGCGGCGGCAACCATCGCCGCGTACTGGTCGATGGCGTCCGTCCACGGGTTCCGCCGCGGCAGGGTCGCGACCTCGCGGGGCATCGCGTCCAGCAGACCGACCAGCTGCTCGGCGGTGCAGGGCGGCTCGGGGTCGAAGATCGCCTGGGCGAGCGGGCGGCCCGGCAGCTGCGGCAGCACCAGCAGGCAGTCGTCGGTCGCCGCTGCGACCTGCGGGGCCGGCAGTCCCGCGCCCAGCAGCAGCTGGTGGCGGCGCAGGGTCGGCTCGAACAGCTTCTGCCGGAGCACCTTGATGTAGAACACCGAGCGGCGGCCGCCGATCGGCACCGTGGCGCGCAGCACCGCCCGGCGTCGCGGACGGTAGCCGATCATCTCCAGCTCGACCTGGTCGGGCTCGAGCAGCTCGGGCGTGACCTCGTACGCGTGCAGCAGGGCCGCCACCTGCTCGGGGTAGGCGGCCCGGATCAGCCCCGGCAGGTCGGGGTCGCGGGGGTAGAGCCAGACCGCGACCTCCCGGAGCCCGTCCGCGAAGATGACGGCACGCTCGTCGGTCTCGGTCCGTCCACCGGCCCGGACGCTGGCCCCGAGCAGCTCGTTGCGACGGCCGAACGGCCAGTCGACCACGGCTGTGTAGGTCGCGGTGGTCGAGCGCTGCGGGTGCGCGTCGACGTGGTCGAGCTGCCAGCTCACCAGGGCGCCACCGCCGTGGTCGACGGCGGCCCGCAGCAGCTCCTCGACGTCGGTCGAGGTGAGCAGCACGGACCCGTCGGGATCGGGGTTCGCGGTCAGGGCTCCTCCAGCTGCCGTCGGATCGGATCTCGGTCGCGCACGATCCTCGCACGGCGGGAGCCGGATGCGCGGCAGCCGTTCTGGTGGTGCGCTGACCCTGGATGTATCAGGTCGGACCGAGCAGACTCATCGAAGAGGTATGAGCACGAATCCGAGGTCTTCACGACAGCAGCCCCACCAGCCGGTGCCCGACCGGTCCGACGAACGGAGACCTCCGATGCCCGGAAAGCTGGAGGACGGACTGGCGACCCGCGCCGGCCGCCTCTTCGCGGCCTACCGCGCCGGCGACGAGGCGGTGATGGCCGACCTCGTCCGCACGCTCACCCCGATTCTCTGGCACACCGTGCGCGCCGTCCGGTTGGACACCGCGGCCGCCGAGGACGTGCTGCAGACGGTCTGGTTGACCCTGGTCCGCAAGGCGGACACCATCACAGAGCCGCAGGCGGTCCTGCAGTGGATGATCGTCACCACCCGGCGCGAGGCCTGGCGCGTGGCCAAGGCCGCCGCTCGGGTCCGGCCCGAGGACTTCGACTCCGCCATCGGGCAGGACCAGACGCCGAGCGAGGAGTCGGTGGAGGACGACGTCGTGGCCGCGGATTCCCAGAGCAGGCTGTGGCAGCACATCCAGACGCTGCCCCAACGGTGTCAGACCCTGCTGCGGGTGATCGCGTTCGCCGACCGCCCCGACTACGCAGAGCTGGCCCGTTCCCTCGGGATGCCGCAGGGCAGCATCGGACCCACCCGGGGCCGCTGCCTGGCCAAGCTCCGGCTCGTCCTGGCCGCCGATCCCGCCTGGGAGGCACGATGAACACCTACGACCACCAGGGCCCCGGCCGGGACGGCGAGGACGTCACCGCCGACGACCCGGAGCTCGCCCTGGCCGCAGAACCGCTGACCGAGGCGGACTACGCGCTGCTCGACTCCCTCCAGGTGCTTTACGACCAGACCGATCCGGTGCCGGAGGGTCTGGTGGAGCGGATCCAGTTCGAGATCACGTTGGACGCCCTGCACGCCGAGCTGGCCACGCTGACCCAGCTCGATCTGGCCGCCAGCGGCGCCCGCAGCGCCTCGACCGAGTCCGTCCGGACCATCACGTTCACCGCGGAGACCGTGACCACGATGGTGACGATCAGCCCGCAGCCGGACGGCAGCGTACGGGTGGACGGCTGGGTCGCCCCCGGGGCCGGGCTGCTGGTGGAGGTGCTGCTCGCCGACGAGGCGCGGGGCACGCACGCCGACGACGACGGTCGCTTCGTGATCGAGAACCTGCCGGCCGGTCTGGCGAAGTTCGCCCTGCACACCACCGACGCCGCCGGCTCGCCGCACACCGTGGTCAGCCCGACGATCGAGCTGTAGACCCACCGAGCCTGTAGAAAAGGTGGGCATGGAACGTCCCCAGCTGCAGCTGACCTCGATCACCGTCGGCACCGACGACCCCCACGGCCTGGCCGCGTTCTACCGCGAGCTGCTGGGCTGGCGGGTGACCGGCGACGACCCGCCCGAGGGCGAGGATGCCGGCTGGGCCCAGCTGAAGCCCCCCGCGGACGGCGCGCCGGGGCCGACGCTCAACTTCGAGGGCGAACGGCGATTCCGGCGGCCGGTGTGGCCGTCGGTCGAGGACGGTCAGAACGCGACCCAGCACCTCGACATCTGGGTGCAGGACCTCGACGCGGCCACCGCTTGGGCGGTTTCGGTCGGTGCGGTGCTCGCCGAGTTCCAGCCGCAGGACGACGTCCGGGCGCTGTTCGACCCGAGTGGGCACCCGTTCTGCCTGTTCGTCTGAGCCCTCAGGCCGGCCGTCGCGACCGGGGCAGCTTCGCCAGCACGAGCTCGTACGACCGGTCGATCAGCTCGGCCACGTCGTCCTCGGTCAGGGCGTCCACCACGTAGGAGTTCCACCCACCCGCTCCGAGGTGCGGCATCCACCGACCGGCACCGGGATGGCGCTCCAGCCACAGGTCGGCGACCTCGCGATCACCGCACTTGACGCCGATCGAGACCACCGGGGGCGCGTGGCCGAGGAAGGCGAAGATCCGCTCCGCGACCTTGACCACGACCTGACCGTCCCACGGCTCGTCGCGCCAGGCGCCCGGCTTGGCCAGACAGTAGGCCAGCCAGTCCGCCGCGTCGGTCCGCACCGTGGTCACGCTCCCGCCGGACGACCCGGATCTCAGCGGGCCGGCAGCAGCCCCACCTTCGCGTACACGTCGGCGACGGTCTTGGCGGCGACGTCGCGGGCCCGCTCGGCCCCGTCGGCCAGGATGGTCTCCAGCTCGGCCCGATCGCCGAGCAGCTCCAGGGTCCGCTCGCGGAACGGTGTCGCGAAGTCGCTGACGGCCTCGGCCACCGCGCCCTTCAGGTCTCCGTAGCCGCGGCCCTCGAACTGGGTGACCAGCGCGTCGACGGGGTTGTCGGTCAGCGCGGCCAGGATGGTCAACAGATTGGACACCCCGGGCTTGGCGGCCTCGTCGAAGGCGATCGTGCGGTCCGAGTCGGTGACCGCGGACTTGATCTTCTTGACGTTGACCCGGGGCTCGTCCAGCAGGTTGATCAGCCCGGCGTGCGAGGCGGCCGACTTGCTCATCTTGGCCGTCGGGTCGGCCAGGTCCTGGATCTTGCCGACCGCCCGGATGATGCGCGACCCGGGGACGGTGAACGTGTCGCCGTAGCGGGCGTTGAACCGCACCGCCAGGTCCCGGGTCAGCTCCAGGTGCTGCCGCTGGTCCTCGCCGACCGGCACCTTGTCCGCCTGGTAGAGGAGGATGTCGGCGGCCATCAGGATCGGGTACTAACAGCCCGACGTTCGGCCGTCGCGCCCGCCTTCGCGGCCTTGTCCTTGAACTGGGTCATCCGGTTCGCCTGACCGAAGCCGGTCAGGCAGCTCGAGCACCCAGGCCAGCTGGGTGTGCTCGGGCACGTGCGACTGGATGAAGACGACCAACGGCGACGGGTCGATCCCGGCGGCCAGC
>CAVXBJ010000086.1:0-11571 GCA_963759915.1 uncultured Actinomycetota bacterium
TCGTCGCCCATCTTTCGATCGGGTCGACCGGCGGCACCGTCGACGGCCGACTCCGCGGTGGACACCTCACCCACGCAGTCGGTCCGATCCGCACCGGGAGAGGGCTGCCTCAGACCTTGCGGATCCGGACCCATTCCACGCGGTGATCGGGGCCCTTGCGCAGGATCGTGGTGGCGCGACCGCGGGTCGGCAGGATGTTGGTCGCCAGGTTCGGCCCGTTGATGGTGTCCCACAGGGACTCGGCCCGGGCCACGGCCTCCTCGGCGCTCAGCTCGGCGAACCGGGAGAAGTACGAGCGCGGGTCACGGAACGCCGTCTCGCGCAGGGACAGGAACCGCGACACGTACCAGCGGCGGACGTCGGTCGGGTCGGCGTCGACGTACACGGAGAAGTCGAAGAAGTCGCTCACCGCCAGCCCGGTGGTCCCGTCCGCCCGGACCCGCGCCGGCTGCAGCACGTTCAGTCCTTCGACGATGAGGATGTCCGGCCGCTGCACCCGGACGCGCTCGGTGGGCACGATGTCGTAGACCAGGTGGCTGTAGACCGGAGCGCTGACCACCTCCGCTCCCGACTTCACGTCCATCACGAAGCGGAGCAGGGCGCGCCGGTCGTACGACTCGGGGAAGCCCTTGCGATGCATCAACCCCCGCCGCTCGAGCTCGGCGTTGGGGAACAGGAAGCCGTCGGTGGTGACCAGCTCGACCCGGGGGTGCTCGGGCCAGGCGGCCAGCAGCTCACGGAGCAGCCGGGCGGTCGTCGACTTGCCCACCGCCACCGAGCCGGCGACACCGATCACGAACGGGGTCCTGGCCGCGGTCAGCTGGAGGAAGCCGTTGGTGGCGGCGTGCAGCTCGCCGGTGTAGCGGACGTAGCGACTGAGCAGCCCCGTCAGTGGCAGGTAGACCTCGCGGACGTCGGTGAGGCTGGTGGGATCGCTGAGTCCGCGGAGGCGTTCCAGGGTGGCCGCGTCCAACGTCATCGGGGCGGTGGCGGCCAGCTCGGCCCAGTCGGCCCGTCGCCGCTCCAGGTACGGCCCGGCGACGTGCCCCAGCTGGCCTGCTGTCACGCCCGTCACACTATCTGTTCAGCCGCCGGCAACCGTGCTGATGACCACGACCGGGGAGTCGTACGCCCGCGCCGACCGGCCTGCCGAGAACCCGGATCGGCCGCCGTCGAGCCCGTACAGTGTTCGCCATGTGTGGAATCGTCGGGTACGCGGGCCCGAAGTCGGCGGTGGACGTGGTCGTCGACGGTCTCCGTCGGCTGGAGTACCGGGGCTACGACTCGGCGGGCGTCTGCGCCGTGGCCGACGGTGAGCTCCGGCTGGCCAAGCGGGCCGGCAAGCTCGCCAACCTGGAGAAGGAGCTGTCCGACAACCCCCTCCCGGTGACCGGTCTGGCGATCGGCCACACCCGCTGGGCCACCCACGGCGGCCCGACCGACGCCAACGCCCACCCGCACGCGTCGGCGAACGGCCGCGTCGCCCTGGTGCACAACGGCATCATCGAGAACTTCGCGCTGCTCCGCGCCGAGCTCGCCGAGGCCGGCATCACCCCGGTCTCCCAGACCGACACCGAGGTCGCGGCCCAGCTGCTGGGGCTCGAGGTCGAGAAGGGTGCGGGGTTGACCGAGGCACTGCGCGCCGTCTGCAACCGGCTCGAGGGTGCCTTCACCCTGGTCGCGGTCGATGCGCAGCAGCCCGACACCGTGGTGGCCGCGCGCCGGAACTCGCCGTTGGTGGTCGGCGTCGGTGACGGTGAGAACTTCCTGGCCTCGGACGTCTCCGCCTTCATCGAGCACACCCGGGAGGCCATCGAGCTCGGCCAGGACCAGGTGGTGACGATCACCCCCACCGCCGTCGAGGTGATCACCTTCGCCGGCGAACCGGCGACCGTGCACCCGTACCACGTGTCCTGGGACCTCTCCGCCGCCGAGAAGGGCGGCTTCGACTGGTTCATGCGCAAGGAGATCTACGACCAGCCCAAGGCGGTCGCCGACACGCTGCTCGGGCGTCACGATGCCACCGGCGCCCTGCGGCTGGACGAGATCCGGATCGCTCCCGAGGAGCTGCGGGCGGTCGACAAGATCATCATCATCGCCTGCGGTACGTCGTTCTACGCCGGCATGGTGGCGAAGTACGCGATCGAGCACTGGACCCGGATCCCCTGCGAGGTGGAGCTGGCCAGCGAGTTCCGCTACCGCGACCCGATCGTCGGCCCCAGCACCCTGGTGGTGAGCATCTCCCAGTCCGGCGAGACGGCCGACACGTTGATGGCCATCCGGCACGCGCGGGAGCAGAAGGCCAAGGTGCTCGCGATCTGCAACACCAACGGATCGACCATCCCGCGCGAGTCCGACGCGGTGATCTACACCCACGCCGGCCCGGAGATCGGGGTGGCGTCGACCAAGGGGTTCTTGACCCAGCTGGTCGCCTGCTACCTGCTCGGGCTCTACCTGGCCCAGGTCCGGGGCACCAAGTTCGGTGACGAGATCGCCGCGCTGATCGACGAGCTGGAGAAGATCCCGGCCGCGATCGAGCGCCAGCTGGCCGACCTCGACGGGGTGCTGAGCCTGGCCGCCGACTTCGCCGATGCACCGTCCGTGCTGTTCCTCGGCCGTCACGTGGGGTATCCGGTGGCGCTCGAGGGTGCGCTGAAGCTCAAGGAGCTCGCCTACATCCACGCCGAGGGCTTCGCAGCCGGCGAGCTCAAGCACGGCCCGATCGCCCTGATCGAGGACCAGCTGCCCGTCTTCGTCGTGATGCCGCCCCAGGGCCGTGACCTCGTGCACGACAAGGTGGTCTCCAACATCCAGGAGATCCGCGCCCGCGGGGCCCGGACGATCGTGCTGGCGGAGGAGGGGGACGACGTGTCGCCGTACGCGGATGTGATCATCACCCTGCCCAAGGTGCCGACGCTGCTGCAGCCGCTGGTGGCGATCGTGCCGCTGCAGGTGTTCGCCTGCGAGCTGGCCACCCGCAAGGGCCACGACGTCGACCAGCCGCGCAACCTGGCCAAGTCCGTCACGGTCGAGTGATCGGCCCAGTCGGCGTCCGGGTCGTGATGGCGGGGCGACCATGATCAGCCGGATCTCATGATCATCGGCGAGCCGAGGACGGAGCGGCCGTGATCGTCGGGATCGGCATCGACGTGTGCGACGTACGGCGGTTCGCCGAGGCGGTGGAGCGCACCCCTCGGATGGTGCAGCGGCTGTTCACGCCGCTGGAGGCCGAGCGCTCGGTGGCGTCGCTGGCGGCCCGGTTCGCGGCCAAGGAGGCCCTGGCCAAGGCGCTCGGCGCCCCGGCGGGGATGGCGTGGCACGATGCGGAGGTGCAGACCGATGCGGGCGGGAGGCCCTACTTCGTGATCACCGGTACGGTCGAGAACCGGGCCCGGGCCCTCGGCGTGAGACAGGTCCACCTGTCCCTGTCCCACGACGCCGGGATCGCCTCGGCGATGGTCGTCTGCGAGGGATAGACCGTGCGATACGCGTACACGGTGGCCCAGATCCGTGCCCTGGAAGGCGCCGCGATGGCCGAGGTCGGTGACGCCGCTCTGATGCAGCGCGCCGCCCACGGCCTGTCGGTCCGGTCCGCCGACCTGCTCGCCCGCACCCGGGGGACCGTCTACGGCGCTCGCGTGGTGATCGTGGTCGGGCCGGGCAACAACGGCGGCGACGCGCTGTACGCCGGGCAGCGGCTGGCCCGCCGGGGCTGCGCGGTGACCGCCGTCCGCGCCCTCGGGCAGCCGCACGCGGCGGGCCTGGCGTCGCTGCTGGCGGCCGGCGGACGACTGGTGGACGGGGACGCCTTCGGTGATGAGGACCTGGTCGGGGTCGATCTGGTCGTCGACGGTGTGCTCGGCATCGGCGGGCGTCCGGGCCTGCCGGATCGGCCGGCCGCGCTGGTCGCTGCCGCAGCGGCGCGGACCATCCCGATCGTCGCGGTCGACCTCCCGTCCGGCGCGGTGGCCGATACCGGACAGGCACCGAGTGGCTCGGTCCGGGCGAGCAGGACGGTCACGTTCGGCACCTACAAGCCCTGTCACCTGATCGAGCCGGCGGCCAGCCGGTCCGGGGTGGTCGAGCTCGTCGACATCGGACTCGACACGACCGGTACCGCACCCACCCTGGTCGCCTGGGAGTCCGCCGACGTCGCGACGCACTGGCCGGTTCCCGGACCGACCAGTGACAAGTACGCCCGCGGGGTGGTCGGCGTCGACACCGGTTCGCAGGCCTACCCCGGTGCCGGTGTGCTGTCGACGCTCGGCGCCGTCTACGGGGGAGCGGGCATGGTCCGCTACCTCGGCGCGCCGGCGTCGGCGGAGATCATCGGTCGCGAGCTGCCGAACGTCGTCTTCGCCGAGGGCCGTGTGCAGTCCTGGCTGGTGGGTTCCGGCTGGGGCGACCGGGCCGACGGTGATCAGGTGATCGCCCGGCTGATCGACTCCGGGGTGCCGGTCGTGATCGACGCCGACGGCCTGCGGCACCTGCCGGACCTGCTGCCCGGCACGACCCTGCTGACCCCGCACGCCGGGGAGCTGGCCCGGCTGCTGGACTGCGACCGCGCTGACGTGACGGCCGACCCCGTGGCCGCGGTCCGGGCCGGGGCCGACCGCACCGGTGCCACGGTGCTGCTGAAGGGGGCGACCCAGCTGGTGGCGACACCGGGCGCCGAGACGGTCGAGGTGGCGGTGCCCGGTCCGGCCTGGACCGGACAGGCCGGCTCCGGCGACGTCCTGGGCGGGCTGTGCGCCGCCGTGCTGGCGGCCGGTGTCGGCGCGCGGACCGCGGCCGCCCTGGCGGCCTCGGTGCAGGCGATGACCGCCGCGCGCTTCCCCGGTCCGCTGCCGCCGCAGGAGCTGGCCCGGCACTGTGCCGTGGTGATCGGCGAGCTCGGACGGACCAGGAGCTCGCGATGAGTCCCGCCATCGACCCGCGGACGGCGTCGGCCCTGATCGATCTGGACGCGTTCGTGGCCAACATCGAGACGCTGCGGGCCCACGTCGCCCCGGCCGCCGTGATGGTCGTGGTGAAGGCCGACGCGTACGGGCACGGGATGGTCGAGTGCGCCCGGGTGGCCCGCGAGGCGGGCGCCGACTGGCTCGGGGTGGCCACCCCCGAGGAGGCGCTGGCTCTCCGCGCGGCGGGGGACCGGGGTCGGTTGCTGGCCTGGCTGTACGGACCCGAGACCGACCTCGCCCCGTTGCTGGCCGTCGACGTCGACGTGTCCGCGCAGTCCGAGCAGCAGATCGCGGCGATCGTCGCGGCGGCGACGATCACGGAGCGCCGGGCGCGGGTCCATCTCAAGATCGACACCGGTCTGTCCCGCAACGGGGCCACCGCGGGAGCCTGGCCGGCGGTGTGCCGTGCCGCCCGGCACGCCGAGCAGCTCGGAGCCGCGGAGGTCGTCGGGATCTGGTCGCACCTGGCGGCCGCCGACGAGCCGGGGGCTTCCTCGGTCCATGATCAACAAGTGGCCTACCAGGTGGCGTACCAGGTCGCGCTGGACGCCGGGCTGACCCCGAGCGTGCGCCACCTGAGCAACTCGGCGGGCGCCCTGCTGCTGCCGCAGGCGCGCTACGACCTGGTGCGGGTCGGCATCGCGGCGTACGGGATCGATCCCGACCCCGGCGTCGCCGCCCTGGCCGGGGTCCGGCTCCGACCGGTGATGCGGCTGCGGGCGCAGCTGGCGAACGTCAAGGTCGTCGACGCCGGGGCGGGTGTCTCCTACGGGCACACCTGGCACGCGGCGGCCCCGACCACCCTGGGCCTGGTGCCGCTCGGCTACGGCGACGGCATCCCCCGGCACGCCGGCAACACCGCCGAGGTCGCCTGGCGGGACGGACGCGCCGCGATCCGTGGTCGCATCTGCATGGACCAGTTCATGATCGAGCTCGGCGACGACGACACGCGCGCCGAGGTGGGTCAGGAAGTCACCCTGTTCGGTGCCGGTGATCATGGTGAACCGACCGCGGCCGACTGGGCCGCGTGGTGCGGCACCATCGGCTATGAGATCGTCACCCGGATCGGTGCCCGGGTGCCCCGGATCTACCACCGCGGAGAGGGACGTGATCGTGGCTGAGCCGAAGCTGCCCCCGGTCTGGAAGGCGCCGGTTGCGAAGGCGGCCGCCTCCGGGGGTGCTGTCTCGCAGGGCCCGGCGGCGAAGGGCCCGGTGGCCAAGGGTGCGGGCCAGAAGAGCCCAGCCCAGAAGATCTCCGCCCAGAAGATCTCCGCCCAGAGGAGCTCGGCCCAGAAGGGCTCAGGCTCGAAGGCGGCCGTGGCCAAGAGCGCGGCCACCACGGTGGTCGCCCGGGGCGCGGCCAAGCAGGCCGCCGCCGGGGCCGCGGTCACCAAGGCCGCCGGTCCGGCTCGCAACCGGGCGGGGGCGTTCGGCCTGGCGGCCAGCGTGCTGGCCCTGGCCGGTGGTGGCATCGCGCTCGGGCTCGAGCTGGAGCGGCGGATCGTCTCCAAGCGACTGCACGCCGAACGTGACGACGCCGCCGACGACGAGCCGTTCTTCTCGCTCCGCTCCAGCGGGCCCGAGGTGGTGACCCCCGACGGCGTCCGGCTTCACACGGAGGTGGACGAGCTGCCGGCCGATGGGGGTGCGTCGCCGGCGGGTCCGGACGACGAGCTGACCCTCGTGCTGGTGCACGGCTACGCCCTGAGCCTGGACTGCTGGCACTTCCAGCGGAAGCACTTCCGGGGCAAGGTCAGGATCGTGCTGTACGACCAGCGCTCGCACGGTCGCTCCAGCCGGTCGGCGGGGGAGCTGTGCCGCGTGCCGCAGCTGGCCGAGGATCTGCTCCAGGTCCTGGACGAGGTCGTCGGTGACGGACCGGTCGTGCTGGTCGGTCACTCGATGGGTGGCATGACGATCATGCACCTGGCCCTGACCCATCCCGAGCTGTTCGGCACCCGGATCCGCGGCGTGGCCCTCTTCTCCACCGCGGCCGGGGAGATGGCCGACTACTCACCGATCCGCGGTCTGCCGGGGCGGACCTTCGGCCGGATCGCCCAGCCGACCATGGCTGCCCTCAACCGGATCCCCGAGGTCGTCGAACGCGGCCGGACCGCCGGGTCCGACCTGAGCTTCGTGTTCACGAAGAAGGGCTCGTACGGTTCCGACGTCCCGCCCAGCTACGTCGAGTTCATGAACCAGATGCTCGGGCAGACCCCGATGTCGGTGATCAGCGACTTCTATCCGGCGTTCGCGGAGCTGGACGAGTACGACGCGTTCAACGTGCTGGCCACCGTCGAGACGGCCGTGATCGGGGGCGAGGACGACGCGATCACCCCGATCAAGCACACCGACAAGATCATCGAGCTGCTGCCGGGCGCGGACGTCCGTCGCCTGCCCGACTGCGGCCACATGGGGATCATCGAGCACCACGAGATCTTCAACCAGGTGTTGGCGGACCTGCTCACGCGGGTCCGCCGCCACCTCGCCTAGCTCGGAGATCAGGGGCGGGACGGGTAGATGCCCTCGGTCGCGATGCAGTAGTTGATCACCAGGTAGGGCGCCATGTTGTCGTGCGGCTGGCCGCCGGCGTTCGGCTTGATCATCGCCGGGTTCATCGTCAGGTCGGTCGCGCCACCGTAGGACGAGCTGTCCGCGGTGTAGGCGGGCACGGAGTTGGCGGGACTCTTGCCCGACGCCTGGGACGAGGCGGTCACCCCGTGGGTGTGCGGCGCGATCTGCCCCGCGTTCAGCGTCACCTGCTCCTCGCCGGCCAGCTCCCCCTGGGTCCGGTTGCTGAGCCCGGGCCCCTGTCCGAAGCTGATCGCCGACCGGCCCCGGAGATCCGGCAGCCCGAAGGTGACGCGGCCGTCGCCGCCGTACATGGTGCCGAGGAGCGAGAACAGCGCGCTGTTCTGGGAGATCGACATCGTCTGACCCTGGCAGAGCGCCCAGCCCTGGGGCGCGAAGTTGAAACCGAAAGCGCGGATCTCACCGAGAAAGGGCTCGGACATGGCGGTGCTCCTGAGATGAGAGTGGTCGAGCTCTGGCCAAGCGACCCGAGCGAGCAATAGTCTGCCGCTCGAACATGAATGTCCGCCAGACCCGAATCGGGTGCGCGGACTGCAGAAGGGCGGTCGCGCGATGAGCCGTGGCACCCTTCCGCACGCCCGTCGTCGACGCTCGTTGGTGCCGCTGCTGCTGAGCCTGGCGCTGTCCCTGGGGATCGTGCTCGGTGTACCCGTACGGGCGGCCGCCGACGGCCCGAAGACGTTAGCAACACGGCCTCGATCGCTATCCCGGGGACCAACGGGACCGGCGTCCGACCGGCTAGTCCGTATCCCTCGACCATCGCCGTCTCGGGAATGGCCGGTGCGGTCACGAAGGTGAGGGTGACGTTCAACCGGCTGAGCCACGGAGGCCTTGGCGACGTCGATGCGATGGTGGTGGCGCCCGACGGGACGTCCAACCTGGTGCTGCTTTCCGATGTCGGCGATCCGGACCAGCTGGTCACCATCAGCGATCAGACGCTCACATTCGATGACACGGCCGACTCGGTCGTGCCCGCGCAGCTGACCGTGACGTCGGGGACGTATCGACCGACCAACACGAACGCGGGCGGCGCTACGGACACCTTCCCGGCGTCAGCACCGACGCCCTCGTCGCAGACCACGTTGGCGGGGGCCTTCACCGGATTGAGCTCGGCCAACGGCACGTGGTCCTTGTACGTCGTCGACGACGTCCTGGACGAGACGGGCACAATGGCCGGCGGGTGGAGCATCGAGATCACCACTGAGGTGGCGGCTGCTCCCACCACCACGACCGTGACGACGTCCGATGCCACGTCGACCACCGGCCAGCAGGTCACCTTCACGGCCACCGTGCGCGCCGGTGGCTCTCCGGTGCCTGCGGGCGGCACCGTCCAGTTCTTCGACGGATCCGCCAGCCTCGGGTCTCCGGTGCCGGTCGACGCCTCCGGGATCGCCAGCTACCCGACCGATGCGCTGACGGAAGGGACCCATGAGATCGGGGCTACGTACAGCGGGATCACCGGGTTCCTGACCAGCAACGGCGCGGTGTCGCAGCGGGTGGACAACGCGACGGTGGTCACCGACACCACGTACTGCAACACCGGGGCGATCACGGGTCCAGGGACCAACGCCGGAGCCGCGACGCCCACCCCGTCGAACATCTTCGTGACGGGCCTGCCCGGAGTGGTCACCAAGGTCACCGCGTCCTTGAAGGCTCTGTCGCACACGGCGCCGATCGACTTCGACATCCTGCTGTCCGGGCCGACACCGGCCACGAATGTGATCCTGCTCAGTGACGCCGGCGGCCAGAGCGCGGCCAGCAACGTCGATGTCGACTTCGACGATGCGGCGACCGGGTCAGTGCCGAACCCGCTGGTCAGTGGCACGTACCGGCCGACAGATCTGGACCCCGACAACCAGACGGACACGTTCCCGGCGCCGGCTCCGGTTCTGAGTGGCGCGACGGCGCTGTCCACATTCAACGGGGGAAGCGCCAACGGCACCTGGAGCCTCTGGGTGCGTGACGACGCGACCGGCGACATCGGCTCCATCGACGGCGGCTGGTGTCTGACCATCTCTGCGCAGGTGGAGACCGAGACACTCCTCACGTCCTCGCTCAACCCATCGACCTTCGGCGATGAGGTCGCTTTCACCGCGAGCGTCACCGCCGACGGCGCCCCGGTCACCCAGGGATCGGTCCAGTTCAGCGACGGCGGCACCGACCTGGGCACGCCGGTCGCGGTCGACGATTCGGGTGTGGCGACCTATCAGACGTCGACGCTGACAGTGGGGTCGCACACCATCGAGGCGGCCTTCGTCGGCGTCGAGGGCTTCGGCGAGAGCGACGCCACGCTGAGCCAGGTCGTCGACCTCGGGCTCACCGAGACGGTGCTGGTCTCGGACAACAATCCGTCTGAGGTGGGTGAATCGGTGACGTTCACCGCGACGGTGACCGACGCCGATGGTGACCCGTTGACGTCGGGGTCGGTGGAGTTCAGTGACGGCGTGACACCGCTGGGCACGGTGTCGTTGGTCGCGGGCGGTACGGCTCCCTTCACCACTTCGACGCTGACGGCCGGGGCGCATTCGATCACGGCGAGGTTCGTCGAGACGGCGGAGTACGCGGAGAGCGTGGACGACCTCAATCAGGTGGTCGCCCGGATCGGGACCGAGACCGTGCTGGTCTCGGACAACAATCCGTCTGAGGTGGGTGAATCGGTGACGTTCACCGCGACGGTGACCGACGCCGATGGTGACCCGTTGACGTCGGGGTCGGTGGAGTTCAGTGACGGCGTGACACCGCTGGGCACGGTGTCGTTGGTCGCGGGCGGTACGGCTCCCTTCACCACTTCGACGCTGACGGCCGGGGCGCATTCGATCACGGCGAGGTTCGTCGAGACGGCGGAGTACGCGGAGAGCGTGGACGACCTCAATCAGGTGGTCGCCCGGATCGGGACCGAGACCGTGCTGGTCTCGGACAACAATCCGTCTGAGGTGGGTGAATCGGTGACGTTCACCGCGACGGTGACCGACGCCGATGGTGACCCGTTGACGTCGGGGTCGGTGGAGTTCAGCGACGGCGTGACACCGCTGGGCACGGTGTCCTTGGTCGCGGGCGGTACGGCTCCCTTCACCACTTCGACGCTGACGGCCGGGGCGCATTCGATCACGGCGAGGTTCGTCGAGACCCCGCAGTACGCCGGGAGCACCTCGATCGTCGTCAACCAGGTCGTTGGTCTGGTGCCCACAACCACGGCGGTGATCTCGGACCCGAACCCATCCGATGTCAATCAGTCTGTGACCTTCACGACGACGGTAACGGTGAAGGAGGGCGGTGCTCTCGTCACATCCGGGACGGTCGAGTTCCGTGACGACGGCGCACTCCTGGGGACGCGAACGTTGGGTTCTGGTGGCACAGCGAGCTTCACGACGACGTCGCTGGCGGCGGGGACGCACCCCATCACGGCGACCCTCGTCGCGACCGATCAGTATGCGACGAGCACGGGAGCCCTCGTCCACGTGGTCGAGAGGATCGTCAGCGACACGGCGCTGCAGTCCGCGCCCAATCCGTCCGACCCGGGCGACTCGGTGACCTTCACGGCTGTCGTGACCGATCCTGCCGGAGATCCTGTGACGATCGGTTCGATCACCTTCACGATCGACGGTGTGCCGATCTCGGGCGGCCCGGTGCCGGTCGATCTCTCAGGCGCTGCAAGCTTCGATGACGACGCGCTCGACCCTGGCAGCCACGCCGTGGTTGCCACCTATGCGCAGAATGACAGGTATTCCGCCAGCACCGCCACCGTGAACCACATCGTGCGACCGGTCGCCGACCCCCACGGGCCCTACGGCGTCGTTGAGGGAGGGAGCCTGACACTCGATGCGGCGGGCTCGACTGATGGTGCGACCTACACCTGGGATGTCGACGGTGACGGCGACTTCACCGACGCTAACGGAGTGGCGCCGACACTCAGCTGGGCTCAGCTCGAGGTTCTCGGAATCGACGACGGACCTACTACTTACACCGTCACCCTTCGCGCCACGCTCGACGGCGGAACTGACGACTCAGCGACTGCGCT
>CAVXBJ010000087.1:0-23182 GCA_963759915.1 uncultured Actinomycetota bacterium
CCCGGTGCTGGCCGCCGCGGTGGAGGCGGCCGCGACCGAGCTCGGGCGCACGGGGCGGGTGCTCCTGCGTCCCTCGGGCACGGAGTCGCTGGTGCGAGTGATGGTCGAGGCCGAGACGCTGGACCGGGCCGACGAGGTCGCCCGGCAGCTGGCGGACGTCGTCCGCGAGCGACTCGCCCTCTGACGGCCTTTTCCCCGGATCGAGCCACGGCCGGTTGCCCGGCCCCGCGTCATCCTGCTCGCCCGCCGGCAGCTGACTCCCGCCCGACTCCGCTGGTGCTCCAGCGCCCGCGCGGTGGCAAGGGCCCGACCAGTCCCACTCCGCTGGTGCTGCAGCACCAGCGGAGTGCGAAAGTGGCGCGAGAAGACCGCCGCGGACGCGCCCTCAGTTGCCGAACAGCGCGAACAGGCTGGTGCCGAAGATCAGGGCGATGACCACGCCGATCACGCCGGCGACCACGGTCAGGATCAGGCTGAACAAGGTGGCGCCCAGGGCGGCGAAGAACCCCAGCTTGATCGCGGCCCCCGCGGAGATGTCGAAGGACGGGCGGCCGGAGGAGGAAGTGCTCATGGCCGCGAGCGTAGGGGTTGCCGTCGTCGTGCCGGACGGTCGTCCCGGGATCGGCCTGATCGTCGCGGAACCCGCGGAGGCGTGCGCCGGGACCGATCACTCGGGAAAGTGACCGGTCCCATGACGTTCACTGCGGCACTGCGCGAGTCCCCCGATACGCCCGGCCACCGACCCCTGCGAATCCACGTACCCCCCGGTGGGTGGGATGCGGCGCAGCCCCCATCGCTGAACCGCATCCCACCGTCGTGAATCCTGGCGTTGCGCGAGTGCGCCCCGCATCGCATCGGTCGGCTGCGCAACATCTGGCCGGCCCCGGGTGAGCGAACTCGATGGACAAGAGACGTGCCCCGCACAGGTTGATACATCTCGTCGCGCAGGTTTCGATCGGGTCGACCGGCGGCACCGTCGACGGCCGACTCCGCGGTGGACACCTCACCCGCGCAGTCGGTCCGATCCGCACCGGGAGAGGGCTGCCTCAGACCTTGCGGATCCGGACCCATTCCACGCGGTGATCGGGGCCCTTGCGCAGGATCGTGGTGGCGCGACCGCGGGTCGGCAGGATGTTGGTCGCCAGGTTCGGCCCGTTGATGGTGTCCCACAGGGACTCGGCCCGGGCGACGGCCTCCTCGGCGCTCAGCTCGGCGAACCGGGAGAAGTACGAGCGGGGGTCACGGAACGCCGTCTCGCGCAGGGACAGGAACCGCGACACGTACCAGCGGCGGACGTCGGTCGGGTCGGCGTCGACGTAGACGGAGAAGTCGAAGAAGTCGCTCACCGCCAGCCCGGTGGTGCCGTCCGCCCGGACCCGCGCGGGCTGCAGCACGTTCAGTCCTTCGACGATGAGGATGTCCGGCCGCTGCACCCGGACCCGCTCGCGTGGGCACGATGTCGTAGACCAGGTGGCTGTAGACCGGAGCGCTGACCACCTCCGCTCCCGACTTCACGTCCATCACGAAGCGGAGCAGGGCGCGCCGGTCGTACGACTCGGGGAAGCCCTTGCGATGCATCAACCCCCGCCGCTCGAGCTCGGCGTTGGGGAACAGGAAGCCGTCGGTGGTGACCAGCTCGACCCGGGGGTGCTCGGGCCAGGCGGCCAGCAGCTCACGGAGCAGCCGGGCGGTCGTGGACTTGCCCACCGCCACCGAGCCGGCGACACCGATCACGAACGGGGTCCTGGCCGCGGTCAGCTGGAGGAAGCCGTTGGTGGCGGCGTGCAGCTCGCCGGTGTAGCGGACGTAGCGGCTGAGCAGCCCGGTCAGTGGCAGGTAGACCTCGCGGACGTCGGTCAGGCTGGTGGGATCGCTGAGTCCGCGGAGGCGTTCCAGGGTGGCCGCGTCCAACGTCATCGGGGCGGTGGCGGCCAGCTCGGCCCAGTCGGCCCGTCGCCGCTCCAGGTACGGCCCGGCGACGTGCCCCAGCTGGCCTGCTGTCACGCCCGTCACACTATCTGTTCAGCCGCTGGCAACCGTGCTGTGACCACGACCGGGGAGTCGTACGCCCGCGCCGACCGGGCTGTCGAGAACCCGGATCGGCCGCCACCGAGCCCGTACAGTGTTCGCCATGTGTGGAATCGTCGGGTACGCGGGCCCGAAGTCGGCGGTGGACGTCGTGGTCGACGGGCTCCGTCGGCTGGAGTACCGGGGCTACGACTCGGCGGGCGTCTGCGCCGTGGCCGACGGTGAGCTCCGGCTGGCCAAGCGGGCCGGCAAGCTCGCCAACCTGGAGAAGGAGCTGTCCGACAACCCCCTCCCGGTGACCGGTCTGGCGATCGGCCACACCCGCTGGGCCACCCACGGCGGCCCGACCGACACCAACGCCCACCCGCACGCGTCGGCGAACGGCCGCGTCGCCCTCGTGCACAACGGCATCATCGAGAACTTCGCGCTGCTCCGCGCCGAGCTCGCCGAGGCCGGCATCACCCCGGTCTCCCAGACCGACACCGAGATCGCGGCCCAGCTGCTGGGGCTGGAGGTCGAGAAGGGCGCCGGGTTGACCGAGGCGCTGCGCGCGGTCTGCAACCGGCTCGAGGGTGCCTTCACCCTGGTCGCGGTCGACGCCCAGCAGCCCGACACCGTGGTGGCCGCGCGCCGGAACTCGCCGCTGGTGGTCGGGGTCGGTGAGGGGGAGAACTTCCTGGCCTCCGACGTCTCCGCCTTCATCGAGCACACCCGGGAGGCGATCGAGCTCGGCCAGGACCAGGTGGTGACGATCACTCCGACCGCCGTCGAGGTGATCACCTTCGCCGGCGAACCGGCGACCGTGCACCCGTACCACGTGTCCTGGGACCTCTCCGCCGCCGAGAAGGGCGGCTTCGACTGGTTCATGCGCAAGGAGATCTACGACCAGCCGAAGGCGGTCGCCGACACGCTGCTCGGGCGTCACGATGCCACCGGCGCGCTGCGGCTGGACGAGATCCGGATCGCTCCCGAGGAGCTGCGGGCGGTCGACAAGATCATCGTCATCGCCTGCGGTACGTCGTTCTACGCCGGCATGGTGGCGAAGTACGCGATCGAGCACTGGACCCGGATCCCCTGTGAGGTGGAGCTGGCCAGCGAGTTCCGCTACCGCGACCCGATCGTCGGACCCAGCACCCTCGTGGTGAGCATCTCCCAGTCCGGCGAGACGGCCGACACGTTGATGGCCATCCGGCACGCGCGGGAGCAGAAGGCCAAGGTGCTGGCGATCTGCAACACCAACGGCTCGACCATCCCGCGCGAGTCCGACGCGGTGATCTACACCCACGCCGGCCCGGAGATCGGGGTGGCGTCGACCAAGGGGTTCTTGACCCAGCTGGTCGCCTGCTACCTGCTCGGGCTCTATCTGGCCCAGGTCCGGGGCACCAAGTTCGGTGACGAGATCGCCGCGCTGATCGACGAGCTGGAGAAGATCCCGGCCGCGATCGAGCGCCAGCTGGCCGACCTGGACGGGGTGCTCGAGGCTGGCCGCCGACTTCGCCGACGCGCCGTCCGTGCTGTTCCTCGGCCGTCACGTGGGGTATCCGGTGGCGCTCGAGGGTGCGCTGAAGCTCAAGGAGCTCGCCTACATCCACGCCGAGGGCTTCGCGGCCGGTGAGCTCAAGCACGGCCCGATCGCCCTGATCGAGGACCAGCTGCCCGTCTTCGTCGTGATGCCGCCCCAGGGCCGTGACCTGCGTGCACGACAAGGTGGTCTCCAACATCCAGGAGATCCGCGCCCGCGGGGCCCGGACGATCGTGCTGGCGGAGGAGGGGGACGACGTGTCGCCGTACGCGGACGTGGTCATCACCCTGCCCAAGGTGCCGACGCTGCTGCAGCCGCTGGTGGCGATCGTGCCGCTGCAGGTGTTCGCCTGCGAGCTGGCCACCCGCAAGGGTCACGACGTCGACCAGCCGCGCAACCTGGCCAAGTCCGTCACGGTCGAGTGATCGGCCCAGTCGGCGTCCGGGTCGTGATGGCGGGGCGACCATGATCAGCCGGTATCTCATGATCATCGGCGAGCCGAGGACGGAGCGGCCGTGATCGTCGGGATCGGCATCGACGTGTGCGACGTACGGCGGTTCGCCGAAGCGGTGGAGCGCACCCCCGGATGGTGCAGCGGCTGTTCACGCCGCTGGAGGCCGAGCGCTCGGTGGCGTCGCTGGCGGCCCGGTTCGCGGCCAAGGAGGCCCTGGCCAAGGCGCTCGGCGCCCCGGCGGGGATGGCGTGGCACGATGCGGAGGTGCAGACCGATGCGGGCGGGAGACCGTACTTCGTGATCACCGGTACGGTCGAGAACCGGGCCCGGGCCCTCGGCGTCCGGCAGCGTCCACCTGTCCCTGTCCCACGACGCCGGGATCGCCTCGGCGATGGTCGTCTGCGAGGGATAGACCGTGCGCTACGCGTACACGGTCGCCCAGACCCGTGCCCTGGAAGCCGCCGCGATGGCGGTGGTCGGTGACGCCGCGCTGATGCAGCGCGCCGCCCACGGCCTGTCGGTCCGGTCCGCCGACCTGCTCGCCCGCACCCGCGGCACCGTCTACGGCGCTCGCGTGGTGATCTTGGTCGGGCCGGGCAACAACGGCGGCGACGCGCTGTACGCCGGGCAGCGGCTGGCCCGCCGGGGCTGCGCGGTGACCGCCGTCCGCGCCCTCGGGCAGCCGCACGCGGCGGGTCTGGCGTCGCTGCTGGCGGCCGGCGGACGACTGGTGGAGGGGGACGCCTTCGGTGATCATGACCTGGTCGGGGTCGATCTGGTCGTCGACGGCGTGCTCGGCATCGGCGGGCGTCCGGGGCTGCCGGATCGGCTGGCCGCACTGGTCGCTGCCGCAGCGGCGCGGACCATCCCGATCGTCGCGGTCGACCTCCCGTCCGGCGTGGTGGCCGACACCGGACAGGCACCGAGCGGCTCGGTCCGGGCGAGCAGGACGGTCACGTTCGGCACCTACAAGCCCTGTCACCTGATCGAGCCGGCGGCCAGCCGGTCCGGGGTGATCGAGCTCGTCGACATCGGACTCGACACGACCGGTACCGCACCCGCCCTGGTCGCCTGGGAGTCCGCCGACGTCGCGACGCACTGGCCGGTTCCCGGACCGACCAGCGACAAGTACGCCCGCGGGGTGGTCGGCGTCGACACCGGTTCGCAGGCCTACCCGGGTGCCGGTGTGCTGTCGACGCTCGGCGCCGTCTACGGCGGAGCGGGCATGGTCCGCTACCGCGGCGCGCCGGCGTCGGCGGAGATCATCGGTCGCGAGCTGCCGAACGTCGTCTTCGCCGAGGGCCGTGTGCAGTCCTGGCTGGTGGGTTCCGGTTGGGGCGACCGGGCCGACGGCGATCAGGTGATCGCCCGGCTGATCGACTCCGGGGTGCCGGTGGTGATCGACGCCGACGGCCTGCGGCACCTGCCGGACCTGCTGCCCGGCACGACCCTGCTGACCCCGCACGCCGGGGAGCTGGCCCGGCTGCTGGACTGCGACCGCGGCGACGTGACGGCCGACCCGCGTGGCCGCGGTCCGGGCCGGGGCCGACCGCACCGGTGCCACGGTGCTGCTGAAGGGGGCGACCCAGCTGGTGGCGACACCGGGCGCCGAGACGGTCGAGGTGGCGGTGCCCGGTCCGGCCTGGACCGGACAGGCCGGCTCCGGCGACGTCCTCGGTGGGCTGTGCGCCGCCGTGCTGGCGGCCGGTGTCGGCGCGCGGACCGCGGCGGTGCTGGCGGCCTCGGTGCAGGCGATGACCGCCGCGCGCTTCCCGGGTCCGCTGCCGCCGCAGGAGCTGGCCCGGCACTGCGCCGCGGTGATCGGCGAGCTCGGTCGGACCAGGAGCCCGCGATGAGTCCGGCCATCGACCCGCGGACGGCGTCGGCCCTGATCGATCTGGACGCCTTCGTGGCCAACATCGAGACGCTGCGGGCCCACGTCGCCCCGGCCGCCGTGATGGTCGTGGTGAAGGCGGACGCGTACGGGCACGGGATGGTCGAGTGCGCCCGGGTGGCCCGCGAGGCGGGCGCCGACTGGCTCGGGGTGGCCACCCCCGAGGAGGCGCTGGCTCTCCGCGCGGCGGGGGACCGGGGTCGGTTGCTGGCCTGGCTGTACGGACCCGAGACCGACCTCGCCCCGCTGGTGGCCGTCGACGTCGACGTGTCCG
Organism: uncultured Actinomycetota bacterium; assembly: GCA_963759915.1. GTDB lineage: Bacteria > Actinomycetota > Actinomycetes > Propionibacteriales > Propionibacteriaceae > Microlunatus. The sequence goes on from CAVXBJ010000087.1 coordinate 6,173, forward strand.
CGCAGTCCGAGCAGCAGATCGCGGCGATCGTCGCGGCGGCGGGGATCATGGAGCGCCGGGCGCGGGTCCATCTCAAGATCGACACCGGTCTGTCCCGCAACGGGGCCACCGCGGGAGCCTGGCCGGCGGTGTGCCGTGCCGCCCGGCACGCCGAGCAGCTCGGAGCCGCGGAGGTCGTCGGGGTCTGGTCGCACCTGGCGGCCGCCGACGAGCCGGGGGCTTCCTCGGTCCATGATCAACAGATGGCCTACCAGGTGGCGTACCAGGTCGCGCTGGACGCCGGGCTGACCCCGAGCGTGCGCCACCTGAGCAACTCGGCGGGCGCCCTGCTGCTGCCGCAGGCGCGCTACGACCTGGTGCGGGTCGGCATCGCGGCGTACGGGATCGATCCCGACCCCGGCGTCGCCGCCCTGGCCGGGGTCCGGCTCCGACCGGTGATGCGGCTGCGGCGCAGCTGGCGAACGTCAAGGTCGTCGACGCCGGGGCGGGTGTCTCCTACGGGCACACCTGGCACGCGGCGGCCCCGACCACCCTGGGCCTGGTGCCGCTCGGCTACGGCGACGGCATCCCCCGGCACGCCGGCAACACCGCCGAGGTCGCCTGGCGGGACGGACGCGCCGCGATCCGTGGTCGCATCTGCATGGACCAGTTCATGATCGAGCTCGGCGACGACGACACGCGCGCCGAGGTGGGTCAGGAGGTCACCCTGTTCGGTGCCGGTGATCATGGTGAACCGACCGCGGCCGACTGGGCCGCGTGGTGCGGCACCATCGGCTATGAGATCGTCACCCGGATCGGTGCCCGGGTGCCCCGGATCTACCACCGCGGAGAGGGACGTGATCGTGGCTGAGCCGAAGCTGCCCCCGGTCTGGAAGGCGCCGGTTGCGAAGGCGGCCGCCTCCGGGGGTGCTGTCTCGCAGGGCCCGGCGGCGAAGGGCCCGGTGGCCAAGGGTGCGGGCCAGAAGAGCCCAGCCCAGAAGATCTCCGCCCAGAAGATCTCCGCCCAGAGGAGCTCGGCCCAGAAGGGCTCAGGCTCGAAGGCGGCCGTGGCCAAGAGCGCGGCCACCACGGTGGTCGCCCGGGGCGCGGCCAAGCAGGCCGCCGCCGGGGCCGCGGTCACCAAGGCCGCCGGTCCGGCTCGCAACCGGGCGGGGGCGTTCGGCCTGGCGGCCAGCGTGCTGGCCCTGGCCGGTGGTGGCATCGCGCTCGGGCTCGAGCTGGAGCGGCGGATCGTCTCCAAGCGACTGCACGCCGAACGTGACGACGCCGCCGACGACGAGCCGTTCTTCTCGCTCCGCTCCAGCGGGCCCGAGGTGGTGACCCCCGACGGCGTCCGGCTTCACACGGAGGTGGACGAGCTGCCGGCCGATGGGGGTGCGTCGCCGGCGGGTCCGGACGACGAGCTGACCCTCGTGCTGGTGCACGGCTACGCCCTGAGCCTGGACTGCTGGCACTTCCAGCGGAAGCACTTCCGGGGCAAGGTCAGGATCGTGCTGTACGACCAGCGCTCGCACGGTCGCTCCAGCCGGTCGGCGGGGGAGCTGTGCCGCGTGCCGCAGCTGGCCGAGGATCTGCTCCAGGTCCTGGACGAGGTCGTCGGTGACGGACCGGTCGTGCTGGTCGGTCACTCGATGGGTGGCATGACGATCATGCACCTGGCCCTGACCCATCCCGAGCTGTTCGGCACCCGGATCCGCGGCGTGGCCCTCTTCTCCACCGCGGCCGGGGAGATGGCCGACTACTCACCGATCCGCGGTCTGCCGGGGCGTACCTTCGGCCGGATCGCCCAGCCGACCATGGCCGCCCTCAACCGGATCCCCGAGGTCGTCGAACGCGGCCGGACCGCCGGGTCCGACCTGAGCTTCGTGTTCACGAAGAAGGGCTCGTACGGTTCCGACGTCCCGCCCAGCTACGTCGAGTTCATGAACCAGATGCTCGGGCAGACCCCGATGTCGGTGATCAGCGACTTCTATCCGGCGTTCGCGGAGCTGGACGAGTACGACGCGTTCAACGTGCTGGCCACCGTCGAGACGGCCGTGATCGGGGGCGAGGACGACGCGATCACCCCGATCAAGCACACCGACAAGATCATCGAGCTGCTGCCGGGCGCGGACGTCCGTCGCCTGCCTGACTGCGGCCACATGGGGATCATCGAGCACCACGAGATCTTCAACCAGGTGTTGGCGGACCTGCTCACGCGGGTCCGCCGCCACCTCGCCTAGCTCGGAGATCAGGGGCGGGACGGGTAGATGCCCTCGGTCGCGATGCAGTAGTTGATCACCAGGTAGGGCGCCATGTTGTCGTGCGGCTGGCCGCCGGCGTTCGGCTTGATCATCGCCGGGTTCATCGTCAGGTCGGTCGCGCCACCGTAGGACGAGCTGTCCGCGGTGTAGGCGGGCACGGAGTTGGCGGGACTCTTGCCCGACGCCTGGGACGAGGCGGTCACCCCGTGGGTGTGCGGCGCGATCTGCCCCGCGTTCAGCGTCACCTGCTCCTCGCCGGCCAGCTCCCCCTGGGTCCGGTTGCTGAGCCCGGGCCCCTGTCCGAAGCTGATCGCCGACCGGCCCCGGAGATCCGGCAGTCCGAAGGTGACGCGGCCGTCGCCGCCGTACATGGTGCCGAGGAGCGAGAACAGCGCGCTGTTCTGGGAGATCGACATCGTCTGACCCTGGCAGAGCGCCCAGCCCTGGGGCGCGAAGTTGAAACCGAAAGCGCGGATCTCACCGAGAAAGGGCTCGGACATGGCGGTGCTCCTGAGATGAGAGTGGTCGAGCTCTGGCCAAGCGACCCGAGCGAGCAATAGTCTGCCGCTCGAACATGAATGTCCGCCAGACCCGAATCGGGTGCGCGGACTGCAGAAGGGCGGTCGCGCGATGAGCCGTGGCACCCTTCCGCGCGCCCGTCGTCGACGCTCGCTGGTGCCGCTGCTGCTGAGCCTGGTGGTGTCCCTGGGGATCGTGCTCGGTGTGCCCGTACGGGCGGCCGCCGACGGCCCGAAGACGGTTCAGCAACACGGCCTCGATCGCTATCCCGGGGACCAACGGGACCGGCGTCCGACCGGCTAGTCCGTATCCCTCGACCATCGCCGTCTCGGGAATGGCCGGTGCGGTCACGAAGGTGAGGGTGACGTTCAACCGGCTGAGCCACGGAGGCCTTGGCGACGTCGATGCGATGGTGGTGGCGCCCGACGGGACGTCCAACCTGGTGCTGCTTTCCGATGTCGGCGATCCGGACCAGCTGGTCACCATCAGCGATCAGACGCTCACATTCGATGACACGGCCGACTCGGTCGTGCCCGCGCAGCTGACCGTGACGTCGGGGACGTATCGACCGACCAACACGAACGCGGGCGGCGCTACGGACACCTTCCCGGCGTCAGCACCGACGCCCTCGTCGCAGACCACGTTGGCGGGGGCCTTCACCGGATTGAGCTCGGCCAACGGCACGTGGTCCTTGTACGTCGTCGACGACGTCCTGGACGAGACGGGCACAATGGCCGGCGGGTGGAGCATCGAGATCACCACCGCGATGGACGGCCGCTACCACCACGACGACCGTGACGACGTTCCGATGCCACATCCACCACCGGCCAGCCGGTCACCTTCACCGCCGACTGTGCGGACCGGTGGGGCCTCCGGTGAACGCAGGGCACTGTCCAGTTCGTCGACGAGACCACTGGCGCCAGCCTCGGGTCTCCGGTCCGCTGAGCGCCTCCGGGCGTCGCCAGCGATCCGACCGAGCGCGCTCGACGGAGGGGACACATGATCCGGGCCACGTACAGCGGAGCCACGGGGTTCCTGACCAGCAACGACAGACGTGATCGCAGCGGGTGGACAACGCGACCGTGGTCACCGGCAACACGTTCTGTAACACCGGGTGCGATCACGGATCCAGGCACCAGCGCCGGCGCCGCGACGCCTTATCCGTCGAACATCTTCGTCACCGGGCTGCCCGGTCAGGTCACCAAGGTCACCGCGTCCTTGAAGGGTCTGTCCCACACGGCGCCGATCGACTTCGACATCTTGCTGTCCGGGCCGACGCCGGCCAGGAACGTCATCCTGCTCAGTGATGCCGGCGGCCAGAGCGCGGCCAGCAACGTCGATGTCGACTTCGACGATCGGCGAGCGGGTCCGTGCCGAACCCGCTAGTCAGTGGCACGTACCGGCCCACCGACGATCTGGACCCGGACAATCCAGATGGACACCTTCCCCTCGCCGGCTCCGGCGCTGAGTGGCGCGACCGCGCTGTCCACATTCAACGGCGGCAGCGCCAACGGCACCTGGAGCCTCTGGGTGCGTCGACGACGCGAACGGCGACATCGGCTCCATCGACGGCGGCTGGTGCCTGACCATCACCTCCCAGGACCCGACCGAGACTGCACTCACCACTTCCCCGAACCCCTCGACCTTCGGCCAGCAGGTCACCTTCACCGCGAGCGGTGACCAACTCCGACGGCGACCCGGTGACTGAGGGCACCGTCCAGTTCAGTGACGGGGCGGTGGACCTGGGCACGCCGGTGAACGTGGACGACGACGGGCGTGGCCACTTTCACAACGTCGGCGCTGGCGGTCGGCTCGCACACGATCACCGCCGCATACTCCGGTAGGCGCAGACCTTCGGCGAGAGCTCCGGCGCGGTGACGCCAGGTCGTCGAACCGAGCCGCCTCGGCGACCGTACTGTCGTCCTCGCTCACCACCCTCGGACGTCGGTGACTCGGTGACCTTCACCGCGACGGTGACCGACGGCGGTGGTCCGCTGACGACCGGGTCCGTGCAGTTCGCGGTCGACGGGACCGACGCCGGCGGACCGGCCGCTCTGAGCGGCTCGGGCCAGGCGACCTTCACGACTGCGGCGCTGCCGGCCGGGGCGCACGAGATCACCGCCACCTACGGCGGCTCGACGGACTACGCGGCGAGCGTGGACGAACTCGACCAGGCGGTCGACAAGATCCTCACCACGACTGACATCACCTCGTCGTTGAATCCATCGAGGTCCGGGGAGAGCGTGACGTTCACCGCCACCGTCACCGCCGAGGGCGCCCCGGCGACCGGTGGCTCGGTCCAGTTCCGTGACGGGGTGACGGATCTCGGCGCACCGGTGCCGCTGGCCGAGGCGGCACCGCCACCTCCAGCACCTCGACGCTGACGGTCGGAGCTCACACGATCACGGCGACGTACCTCGGCACGGCCGCCCTGGGAGCGAGCTCCGACAGCCTCGACCAGGTCGTCGGACAAGCGGTGTCGACGACCGTCGTCTCCTCGACCGGCACCCCGTCGACTTCGGCGACCCGGTGACCTTCACCGCTATCGTCGCCAGCGGCGGTCAGCCGGTGGACGGTGGCACGGTGCAGTTCCGGGACGGCACCATCGATCTGGGCGATGCCTTGGTGCTCGGGCCGACTGGGATCGCGACCTACCAGATGGACGACCTGTCGGCGGGTGCGCACACCATCACGGCCACCTTCTCCGGGACGACCGAGATTGCCGGCAGCTCGGGCACGTTCGACCAGGTCGTCGAGAAGGCGCCGACGGTCACTGTGCTGGCGACCATCCCCGATCCGTCGACGTTCGGCCAGCTCGTGACTTTCACGGCACAGGTCAGCGACGGGTGGGATCCCGCTCGGTGAGGGAACCGTGGCCTTCAGTGAGGGCGGCACGGTGTTCTGCGAGGAGAGTGAGCTGCAGACCGACGGCTCGGCGACCTGCACGACGCACGATCTGACCGTTGGGACGCACACGATCACGGCGACTTACTCCGGCACCGACGACTATGCGGTCAGCTCCGGCACAGACGCCCACGTGTCAACCAGGCGGCTACCACCGTGACGCTTTCCTCCAGCAGCAATCCTGCGGCCTTCGGCCTACCGGTGACCTTCACGGCCACTGTGTCTGCAGGAGCCGACCCGGTCGGCGAGGGTGCGGTCACCATCTACGTGGACGGAGCGCCGCAGCTGGTCGCGGATGATCTCGACTCGGCGGGTCAGGTCACGTACACCACCAGCACGCTGCTGGCGGGCACCCAGTGATCCGCGCCGAGTACAGCGGCACCGACTCTACCTGCCAGCACCGGCACCTGAACTACAGCGTAGTCAAGATCGCTCGCCGACGCCGGCGGCCCGTACGCGATCGCCGAGGGGGGGAGCGTGACCCTCGATGCGCGCGGGCCTCGACCGACCGGTGGACTACCAGTGGGACCTCGACGACGACGGGGACTTCAGCGATGCTACCGGGGTGGATCCCGACGCTGACCTGGGCCGAGCTCGAGGTCTCGGCATCGACGACGGGCGCGCGGCTCCGACCAGTCTATCCGATCGCGTCCAGATCAGCTCCGGGACCGAGCGGCTCGTAGCGGCTGCGACCCTCACCGTCACCAACACCGCGCCGGCCGCGGTCCTGACGGGCGGTCTCACGGCAACGGTCGGTCTGCCGTTCACGATCAAGGTCGGCGCCGACGACCCGTCTTCGGCCGATATGGCCGCGCTGTTCACGTACACGGTGGACTGGGGCGACGGATCGCGCGTCGTGAGCGTGGTGGGTCCGGCCGACCCGCCGGTCACTCACACGTACGCGGCCGCCGGCGACTACGACGCATCGTTCACCGCCACGGACAAGGACGGAGGTACGGGCCCTCCGACCTCGGTCACGGTCCGGGCCGTCGAGGCTCCGATCGTGATACCCAGTCCGACGCCGACGACTTCCGACCCCGACGACTACACCGATGACGCCACGGACGACAGCGACTCCGGCGACTCGCTCGCCTCGACCGGCTCCCCGGTCGGACCCGGGACGATCGTGCTGGGTCTGATCCTGCTCGTCGGCGGCGGGGGAGTCCTCCTCGCCTCTCGCCGGCAGCGCCTCGGCCGACCTCGTCGGCGGGGATGAACCTTCCGATCTGGCGCCGCGTCGGACCGGCTCGGTGAGTGCGGACCTGTCACGTCACGGATCCTTGGGGTCATCACGGCTGAGGCCCCTACCACCTCGTTCGCCGTGGCGGGACCCTTCTCGTAATCCTGATATGATGGTCTCTCCCGGGTCGGTGATCTGCCTGTCCGGGCCGTGAGCGTGCCGACGATGGCACCGAGGTTCGTCTCCCGCCCAGCTGGTTGTGAAGTCCATGGCCGTTGACGTGCCTACCAACCAGCCCAGTTCATGGGCCAGAAGTGAGACCGAGATGTCCGGCAAGACCTCGGGTGCGTCCGCGCGCGCCCACAACAAGAAGTCGACGACCAAGGGCGCCAAGAGCGTGAAGGCCGACGGCACCCCCAAGCAGCGGTGGTCTGCGGCCGAGCGCCGTGAGAGCAACCGTCCGCCGCGACGCAGCTCCGGCCGCCAGTACGAGGACCCCCGCTCCGACACGCCCCGCTCGCAGGGCCGCAGCTACGACAACCGCGGTTCCGAAGGGCGCAGCAACGACAACCGCGGTTCCGAGGGGCGCAGCTACGAGCGTCGCGACGGCCAGCGTTCGGACTCCCGCAGCTCCGGACCTCGCCAGTATGACCGCAACGATCGCCCGCGCACCGACCGCAGCGACGACCGTCCCCGCTACGAGCGCAGCGACCGTCCCCGGTACGAGAACAACGATCGTCCGTCCAACGGCTATCGCAGCGATCGGCCGGTCAATGACCGTTCCTCCAGCGATCGCCCGTCCAACGGCTACCGCGGAGATCGCAGTCGCGACGACCGTTCGCGCTCGGATCGCCCGTCCTATGACCGGTCGAGCAGCGACCGCCCGTCGTACGACCGTTCGCGCTCAGACCGCCCGTCCTACGATCGCCCGCGGTCGGATCGGCCGTCGTACGACCGCTCGAGCAGCGACCGTCCGTCGTACGATCGCTCGCGGTCGGACCGTCCGAGCTATGACCGGTCGAGCAGCGATCGTCCGTCCTACGATCGCTCGCGGTCGGACCGTCCGTCGTACGACCGCTCCAGCAGCGACCGTCCGTCGTACGACCGTTCGCGCCAGCAGGACCGGCGTTCCGACGATCGCCCCCGCTACGAGCGGTCCGATCGCTCCGACCGGAGTCGCGGCGAGTCCTCGGCGCCCGAGTCCGACCAGATGAGCTGGGAGGCGCCGACGCAGGACATCTCGACCATGTCGACCACGGCGTTGCCGACCTCCGGTGGCTTCGCCGAGCTCGGTGTGCCCAAGGTGCTGGTCTCGGCGCTGCACGCCGGTGGCATCACCCAGCCGTTCCCGATCCAGGCCGCCACCATCCCCGACGCCCTGGCCGGCCGGGACGTGCTCGGACGTGGACAGACGGGGTCGGGCAAGACGCTCGGCTTCGGGCTGCCGATGATCACCACCCTGTCCGGCTCGAACGCCCCCGCGGGCTGCGCCCGGTCTCTGGTGCTGGTGCCGACCCGTGAGCTCGCGCTCCAGGTCGCCGACGTGCTGGCGCCGCTCGCCCGCCTCCAGGGACTCAGCCTGACGCTGGTGGCCGGCGGCATGCCGTACGGTCCGCAGCTGAAGGCGTTCGAGCGCGGCGTCGACATCGTCGTCGCCACGCCGGGCCGCCTGATCGACCTGATGGACCAGGGTGCGGCCGACCTCACCCGGGTCGAGGTCGTCGTGCTGGACGAGGCCGACCACATGGCCGACCTCGGCTTCATGCCCGCCGTGACGCAGATCCTCGACACCGTCCCGGCCGGTGGACAGCGCCTGCTGTTCTCGGCCACCCTCGACGGGGCCGTCAACCGACTGGTCAAGCGCTACCTGTCCGATCCGGTCACCCACGAGGTCGACTCGGCCCAGGCCAGCGTCGGCTCGATGGAGCACCACGTGCTCCTCGTCCGCCCGTCGGACAAGGCGACCGTGACGGCGGAGATCGCGGGCCGGGACGGCCGTACGGTCATCTTCGTCCGCACGCAGCTCGGCGCCAACCGCGTGGCCGAGCAGCTCCGCGAGGCGGGCGTGCTCGCCGGTGCGCTGCACGGTGGACTGACCCAGGGTGCGCGCGCCCGGATGCTCGGTGCCTTCAAAGACGGGCGCCTGCCCGTGCTGGTCGCCACCGACGTCGCGGCCCGCGGCATCCACGTCGACGAGATCGGTCTGGTCCTCCAGGTCGACCCGCCGGCCGGGCCCAAGGACTACCTGCACCGTGCCGGTCGTACGGCCCGGGCCGGCGAGACCGGGGTCGTCGTGACCCTGGCCCTGCCGCACCAGCGCCGTGAGGTCGAGCGCCTCACCCGCCAGGCCGGGGTCCAGACCGTCCCGCTGAACGCCGAGCCGGGTGACACCCTGGTGGTGGCCGCCACCGGTTCCCGGGTTCCCAGCGGCCCGGCGGTGTCCCAGCAGGAGTTCGAGAAGCTCGTCGCGCCGCCGGCTCGCGCCGCCAAGCGCCACCCGGGACAGGGCAACCGCAGCCGTGGGAACTTCCGCGGCGGCTCCGCCGGTCGGCGCCCGCGCTACTGACCGACGCGCCCGGAGCTCCATCCGCTGACGCCCCGTTCCACCGCTGACGCCCCCTCCGCAGAGGGGGCGTCGCCGGGTGGAGCGGGGCGTCGGCGTTGGTCGACCAGGTCCTGTCGGACCGTCCCGCTAGCGTCACGCGTCATGGAACAGCGACTCAGTCTGGTGACGTTGGGGGTGGCCGATCTCGAACGGGCGACCGAGTTCTACGAAGCCCTGGGCTGGCAGGCGAATCGCGACGCCGAAGGCGTCGCCTTCTTCCAGACCGGCGGTCTGGTCGTCGCGCTCTGGGGGCGCTCCGAGCTGGCCGAGGACTCGGCCGTGGTCGACGCCGGCGGCTGGGGTGGGGTCACCCTCGCCCAGAACGTCCGGACCCCCAGCGAGGTCGACGCCGTGCTGTCCGCCGCCGAGCGAGCCGGGGGCACCATCGGGCGTCCCGGGGCGGCCACGTTCTGGGGCGGCTACTCCGGGATCTTCCTCGACCCCGACGGTCATCCCTGGGAGATCGCGCACAACCCGGGCTGGGTGATCACCGAGGACGGCCGCACGCTGCTCGCTCCCGAGTGACCCACCCGCGTACGCAGAGCAGACGCCGACGCCGGCACCCGCCGCGGCCGACTAGCCTTCCGTCGGTGAACATCTCCGTGGCCGACCTGGTGGTGTCGGTGGCCACCGCCGCCGACGCGCCGGGGATGGTGGACGTGATCCATGCCGCGTTCGGGGCTCGACCTCCGCTCGACCCGCCGTCGACCGCGATCGAGGAGACTCCGCAGTCGATCGCGGCCCAGCTGGCCGCCGGCGGTGGGATCTACGCCACCGTGGACGGCGCCCCCGCCGGCTCGATCCTGCTGCACCCCGACCTCGAGCGTCCCGGGTTGGTGAGCTGGCACCGGGTGTCGGTCCACCCGGCCTTCCAGCGCCACGGGATCGCCACCGCGATGGTCGATGCGGCCCTGGACTACGCGGCCGAGCTCGGTTTCGTGACCGCCGAGCTGTTCGCTCGGGAGGAGATCACCGAGCTGATCGCGTTCTGGCAGCACCGCGGATTCGCCGTCGACCGACCCGCCCGCAACGGGGTCGTGCTGGCCCGGTCGCTGCCGGTGGTCGTCGACGTCCCCACCGCCGAGCAGATGCAGGACCTGGGTGTCCGGCTCGCCGAGCTGCTCCGCCCCGGTGACCTGGTGATCGCCAGCGGGGACCTCGGGGCCGGCAAGACCACTCTCACCCAGGGCATCGGGCGCGGCCTGGACAGCGAGGGTGCGGTGATCTCGCCGACCTTCGTCCTCTCCCGGATCCACCCCTCTCGCTCGCATCGACCCGCCCTGGTGCACGTCGACGCCTACCGGCTGACCAGTGCCGAGGAGCTCGACGACCTCGACCTCGACGCGACCGCTGGTGACGCCGTCACCGTGGTCGAGTGGGGCGCCGGCCTGGCGGAGGGACTCGCCGATCACCGGCTCGAGATCGACATCCGTCGCTCCGCCCACCCCACCGGCGGCGACGAGCACCCCGACAGCCGGCTGGTCATCCTGCGCCCGGTGGGGGAGCGCTGGTCGGCCGTCGACCTGCGCGCTCTGGCGGTCCGGAGCCACCATGCCTGAGGCACGCGACCGCACCGTGGTGCTCGGCATCGACACCGCCACCGTCGTCTGCGTGGGGTTGGCCGTCGACGGCCAGACCGTCGGTATCGGACGGGTCGCCGACCGGATGGCCCACGTCGAGCAGCTCACCCCGTTGGTGCGCCAGGTCTGCCGGGAGGCCGGCCTGGCCGTCACCCAGTTCACCGACGTCGTCGTCGGGCTGGGGCCCGGGCCGTACACGGGTCTACGGGTCGGCATCGTCACCGCCCGGGTGCTGGCCGAGGTCGCCGGTGCTCGGCTGCACGGCATCTGCTCACTCGACGTGATCGCGACCCAGTACGCGGTCACCCGGCCCGGCGGGGAGTTCCTGGTGACCACCGACGCCCGCCGCAAGGAGGTCTACTGGGCCCGGTACGACGGGGCCGGCACCCGCCTCGACGGCCCGTCGGTGAGCCCGGCCGAGGACGTGCCGCGGCTTCCCACCGTCGGCCCGGGGACGCTGCTCTACCCCGACCGGCTGCAGGTCGTCGCCGGTCCGAGCGAGCTGGATCCGGCGGTGCTGGCCACTGCGGGACCGCAGCTGGCCGACGCCGGCGTCGAGCCTCTCTACCTGCGGCGCCCCGACGCCGCCGAGCCCGGCCGGCGCAAGTCGGTCCTGGTCCGCCGGGGGCCGCGGTGAACGCGGCAGCCTCCGGTGTCAGCATCGCGGCTGCCCGGCTCGACGACCTCCCCGGGATCATGGGCTTGGAGACACGCGGGCTTCACCCCCAACGAGCAGTGGAGCGAGCGCAGCTGGCAGGGCGAGCTGCTGGGCGACGGCCGCACCACGTTGCTGGCCCGCCGGCACGTCCCGGTCGGCGTGATCGCGCTGCAGACGGTGGGTGACGTCGCCGATCTGCACCGCCTGGTCGTCTCCCCTCGGCACCGCCGGCAAGGGGTGGGCGCGGCCCTGGTCGTGGCCGGGCTGACCGCCGTCCGGCATGCCGGGGCCCGGTCGGTGATGCTCGAGGTCGCCTGGGACAACGACCCCGCCATCGCCTTGTACCAGTGGCTCGGCTTCGAGCAGCTCACCGCTCGCGACGACTACTACGGGCCGGGTCGGCACGCCCTGATCCTGCGGCTGTGGGACCTGCCCGCCTGGACCCCGCCGGTGGCCACCGACCCGCCGACGAAGGAGAGTGCCTGATGAGCGGTCCGCTGATCCTGGGCATCGAGTCCTCGTGCGACGAGACGGGTGTCGGGGTGGTCCGGGGCACCGAGCTGTTGGCCAACGAGGTCGCGTCCAGCGTCGCCGAGCACGTCCGTTTCGGCGGTGTGGTGCCCGAGGTGGCCAGCCGGGCCCACCTGGAGGCGCTGCTGCCGACGCTGCGTCGCGCCCAGGAGACCGCCGACATCGATCTCAGCGAGATCGACGGCATCGCCGTCACCGCCGGACCGGGGCTGATGGGGGCGTTGGTCGTCGGGCTGGCGGCCGCGAAGGCACTGGCCTTCGCGCTCGACAAGCCGCTGTACGGGGTCAACCACCTGGCCGGGCACGTCGCCGTCGACCTGGTCGAGCACGGGCCCCTGCCCCGACCGTGCCTGGCGCTGCTCGTCTCGGGTGGCCACACCTCGCTGCTGCAGGTCGACGACGTCGCCCGCTCGATCACCGAGCTCGGTAGCACGATCGACGACGCGGCGGGGGAGGCGTACGACAAGGTGGCCAGGCTGTTGTCGCTGCCGTATCCCGGTGGTCCGCACATCGACCGGGCCGCGGCCGACGGTGATCCGACGGCGATCGCCTTCCCCCGCGGCCTGACCAGCCGACGCGACCTGGAGCGGCACCGCTTCGACTTCTCCTTCTCCGGTCTGAAGACCTCGGTCGCCCGGTACGTGGAGACGGCCGAGGCCGAGGGTCGCCACGTACCGACCGCGGACGTGGCGGCCAGCTTCCAGGAGGCCGTCTGCGACGTGCTCAGTGCCAAGGCGATCGATGCCTGCCAGGTGACCGGTGCGACGGATCTGCTGATCGGCGGCGGGGTTGCGGCGAACCGGCGGCTGCGTGAGCTGTTGGCCGAGCGAGCCGCCGCCGCGGGCATCCGGCTGCGTACCCCCCGGCCTGCGCTCTGCACGGACAACGGCGCCATGATCGCGGCGCTCGGCTCGGCAGTGGTGACCGCCGGCGCGGCACCGTCGCCGCCGGACATCGGGGCCGACTCGCGGCTGCCGGTCGGTCGCATCTGCCTGTGAGCCGACCGCAGACGCACCTGCTCGCCACCCCGGTCGGCGTCGAGGCGCTGGCCGCCGCGGCCGCGCAACCCGACCCGGACAGCCTGGCCGCGGCGAGTGCGCTGCGGGCACGGTTCCCACCGGACGTGGCCGCCGCCGCGCTGACCCAGGTCGGTTTCCGCCGCGCGGCCCGGGCGAAGCTCGGTGATCGCGCCGACGGGCTGCTGTTCACCCGGGTCGGTCTGGAACAGGCCAGCCGGGCTGCCGTCGCCGCCCACCACGCGGACCGGTTCGTCGCCGCCGGCGTACGCCGGGTGGTCGATCTGGGCTGTGGCATCGGGGCCGACGCACTCGCGCTGCTGGACGCCGGGCTCGAGGTGATCGCCGTGGACGCCGATCCCGAGACCGCCGCCATCGCCCACGCCAACCTCGGCGACCGGGCCGAGGTGATGGTCGGAGACGCGGTCGAGCTGGCGCCGGCGCTGCTGGGTGGTCCGGGCGTCGCGGCGTTCGCCGACCCGGCCCGGCGGACGAGCCGAGGTCGGAGCTGGCGGATCGAGGACCTCAGCCCACCGTGGTCGTTCGTCGAGACCCTGCTGACCGGGCGCTGGGTCGCCGGGGTGAAGCTCGGACCGGGGCTGCCGCACCGGGCGATCCCGACCGGGGTCGAGGCCGAGTGGGTGAGCGAGCGCGGCGACACGGTCGAGGTGGCGCTGTGGGCCGGAGCGGGGTCGCACCCGGACACCAGGGTGGCGTTGCTGCTGCCCGACGACCGGCTCGTCATCGATCCGGACGCTGCGGCGCTGTCGGTGGGACCGGTCTCCTCGGTGCTGTACGAGCCCGCCGGTGCGGTGACCCGGGCCGGCGGTATCGCCCAGCTGGGCGCTGCCCTGGACGCCCGGCTGCTGCACCCCGACATCGCCTACCTGACCGCCGACGCGGTGCGCCCGACTCCGTACGCGACCGCCTTCGAGGTGCTGGAGGTCCATCCGTACACCGAGCAGACCTTGCGGCACTGGGCTCGCGAACGCGGGATCGGCACCCTGGAGATCAAGAAGCGGGGCCTGGACCTCGACCCGGCGGCCCTGCGGAAGCGTCTGAAGCTGCGGGGGAGTGCGTCGGCGACGGTGGTCCTCACCCGAGGCGCGGCGGGCGCCCTGCTGCTCGTGGTCCGGCGCCTGCGCGAGGCCTGACCGAGATCAGTCGGCGCGATCGCGTGGTGAGTACGCCACCATTGTGCGCCGTTTGTTCCGGACGCATCCTCAGTAGGCTCGCCTGCATGTCCGCCGAACCGCCCGCCGACCCGCCCGCCGATTGGGGCGAGGAGCGTAGCCGGGAGATCACCTGGCACGACCCCTCGGTCGGAGCCGCGGCCGGTCGGGGACTCGCCGGGCGGGACTACCTGACCGCCATGATCGAAGGTCGGCTGCCGCCGCCGCCCATCGCCCAGACGCTCGGCTTCACGCTCTCCCGGATCGCCGACGGGGAGGTGTGGTTCACCTGCGAGCCGCACGAGTCGCACTACAACCCGATCGGGATGGTCCACGGCGGTCTGGTCTGCACGCTGCTGGACTCCGCCCTCGGCTGCGCGGTGCACACCCAGCTGCCGGCCGGGGTGGGGTACACCTCGATCGAGATCAAGGTGAGCTACCTGCGCGCGGTCACCCCGGCCAGCGGCACACTGACCGCGCACGCCCAGGTGACCAAGCCCGGTCGACGGGTGGCCTTCGCCGACGGCGACGTCCGGGATGCCGCGGGCGCGATCATCGCCACGGCCAGCGGCAGCTGCCTGATCATCGGCCCTGCGGCGTGACCGACGTGCTGCTGGTGGCGCTCTACGTCGCGGCGGGCATCGCGGCGGCCTGGGACGCGCGACGCAAGGGCTACGACGACCGCCTGTTCCTGGTCCTGGGCATCATCCTGGGACCGATCCTGTTGATCATCATGTGGCTGCTCAAGCCGAAGCCGCTGGCCGTCGGCACGCCGGTCCGGCCGGCCGCACCGATCGCGTTGGACGACGGTCGGAAGATCCCGCCCTCGCACGTCTCGGTGATCCGGGCGACGTCGGTGATCGACGACACCCTGGTCTGCGAGATCACCGCCCCCGACTCCAGCCGCCACTGGGTGGCCCAGGAGGCCCTGACCCGGGTGCACCACCGCGGCTGACCAGCTCCGCGGGTGCTGCCACACCCGCGGAATTCGGTCGGGGACCCACCCCGGAGGGTTCACAGCCGGCCGCGCTGCCTTTACGGTGTCAACTTCACTGCATCACGCAAGGAGGCGTGCGCATGTCCAGTGACACCTCGATCGGCAAGACGCTCGACATCGACCCCGCGGAGACCGGCTTCACGCTCGGTACCAAGCACCTCGGCCCACCCAAGGTCGCCGACCTGCCGGAGCCGCCGTCGGGCTGGCTGAAGATCATCGGACCCGGCATCGTCGGGGCCGGGGTCGGCCTCGCGTCCGGTGAGTTCATCCTGTGGCCCTACATCGCCAGTCAGGTCGGGCTGGTCTTCCTCTGGGGCGCCGTCGTCGGCGTGATGACGCAGTGGTTCCTCAACATGGAGATCGAGCGCTACACGCTGGCCACGGGGGAGACGGCCCTCACCGGCTTCAACCGGCTGGGGCGGCACTGGGGCCTGGTCTTCGCGATCATGGCCTACTTCGCCAACCTCTGGCCCGGCTGGGCGACCAGCTCGGCGGCGATGCTGTCCTACATCTTCGGCGGTTCGGCCCGCTGGATCGCCATCGCGATCCTGGTCGTGGTGGCGCTCATCCTGACCCTGGCCCCCCGGATCTACGTGGCTCTCGAGCGTCTCATCACCGTGAAGGTGATCCTCATCGGCGGCTTCTTCATCGTCGCCCTCGCTCTCGTGGTCAAGGGGGACACCTGGGCCCAGTTGCCCCAGGCGGTGACGAGCTTCGGTCGCTTCCCCGCCGAGCTGGGCTTCGCGTTGATGATGGGCGCGATCGCGTACGCGGGCGCCGGCGGGGGGCAGAACCTCTGCCAGAGCAACTGGATCCGGGACAAGGGCTTCGGCATGGGGATCCACGTGCCCAGCCTGGTCAGCCCGATCACCGGCGAGAAGCACGCGGCCCGGTTCACCGGGGCCTACGTGTTCCCCGACACCCCGGAGAACCGGGACCGCTGGAAGCGGTGGTGGAAGTTCGCCAACGTGGAGCAGCTCGCGACCTTCGTGCTGATCACCATCCTGACCATCACCGCGACCTCCCTGCTGGCTGTAGCGACCCTGTACGGCCGCGACGACGTGGCCAACAACATCAGCTTCCTGCAGACGGAGGGGCAGGTGCTGGCCGAGACCGTGGGCGGGTGGTTCGCGGTGCTGTTCTGGGCGATCGGCGCGTTCTCGCTGTTCGCCGCCGCGGTCGGCATCGTCGACTACACCACCCGGCTGATGGCGGACGTGCTGAAGTCGACCTACCTGCGGGACCGGGAGGTCACCGAGAGCCGGCTGTACACGTACCTGGTGCTGGCGATCGTCGGGATCGGCATCGCGATCCTGTTGGCCGGCCTGGATCAGCCGCTGGTGCTGCTGGTCATCTCGGGCTGCACGGCGGGGGTGATGATGTTCATGTACTCGATCCTGCTGCTGGTGATGAACCGCACCGCTCTGCCGGCCAGCATCAAGGTCCGCAGCTACCGGGTTGCCGCCCTCGTCTGGTCGACGCTGTTCTTCGGCTTCATGGCGGTGCTCGCGCTCAACGAGCAGCTCCGGAAGCTCTTCTGAGCCGGTGGCTCGGCGGGCTCTGCCGGGCAGTGCGTACCGGATCCTCCGAAAGCTCTTCAGAGGT